>URDJ01000039.1 GCA_900546615.1 uncultured Eubacteriales bacterium
CTTTCGGGCTCCAAACCTCGCTTGTTTTTTATGGGCTTGTTTTGCAACGGACCCTAGTATTTACCGATGGGGTCGCGAAACGCGACCCCATCGGCGCGTTCCGAATTGGAACGCACCTAATTTCACATATTCTCCAGCAGCTGCAAGACAGCCTCGCGCTGCTTCGGAGTCAGCGCCGACCAATGGTCCAGCATTTCGCGCTGGTCATTGGTAAGCGATACGGCCTCGCCGCCTTCGTCGAAAAACTGTGACAGCGTAATGCAGAAGCCCCTGCATACCTTGTCAAGCGTCTGTATCGTCGGCGTCTGGTTCTTTCGATACCAAGTAGAAATCGTCGATTGTGTCAGCCCGCTGTTCTTGGCGAGGTCGTATTCCGACCACCCTCGCTGAAGCCGGAGCCTTGTGATCTCTGCAAGAATGTCTTTCATAAGCCCACCCGCTGCTGTGTTATTGCGTTTATTATACTTCGGCGTGAACTTCCTTGCTATGAACTTTTCAGATTTATTTATCTGTCCGCTGCGGTCCTCAGATCATCAACGATGTTTTTTATATGCTCCGCCTGGCCTGGCGTCAATCCAGACAAATCGAGCATTTGAGGAAAAGAAGGTTCCTGTATGCTGCGTCCGAGTAAATAGTCTGTTGTAACAGCAAAAAAGTCGGCGATCTTCACCAGCATGTCTATTGACGGCATGATGTTGTCGTTCTCCCAGTTGCTAATACTCTGTTTAGAAACACCAAGCTTTTCGGCAAGCTGAACTTGATTAATACCAGCCGACTGGCGCAGATATTTTATGCGTGTCGCAAACATCTCAGGTCAAGCCTCCTCTCATGGAGATTATGGCCTAAACACTGTGATTTACAAAAATACCGGTATTGTATTATTTGACTGCGTATAGTAAAATCAGTTTATAATAAGGATTGGAGGCGTTCAAGTGGACCACATTGGCTCTGACAATCCAGCCGTAACAGAGATCACTGCGACGGTAATGGTTCAAACCGAGGCGGCATTAAAGCGGATGATGGAGGGCACGCAGCTGACGATTGGTGAAGTCATAGACAGGCTCGCCCTGCAAATGATGCCGCGTGACAAGGAGACTGCGGCTGTCCTTGCCAGCGAGCGGGTCGCTATGTGTTTCTCTCAGCTGCCGAAGGCCCAGTCCATGGCAGCATACCTTGAGTTTTTGACCATGCTTGCATCCATCCTCTCACCCAAGGAGCTGGATGAGCTGTGTTCGGGTGCCGAACAGCGGCGCATCGAGCTTATGCAAGAGCTTGAAGGCTGACGACCCTCACAATCGTATCATCCGTTTTCCCTGCCCCTCGGCCAGCGCGGCGAACTTGGCTGCGCCGCCCCAGCTGTGATGCACATAGGTCACGACATAATCCGAGCGCTCGAGCATCCAGCGGTTGCGCCGTTCGATGGCGTAGCGGGGATGGACGAGCTCCAGTTCTTCCGGGAACATCATGTCGTCAAAGCCGGCCCCGCCGCCCTTGGGCAGATACGCGAGCACGACGCCGTATCGCAGGCCCAGCTCGCTGAGTACGCTGCGCACCTGGGCATCGAAGCGGCCATTGTCGCCCACATAAAACATATCAACGCCGTCACCGGCCAGCCGCATGACGGCATCCCTAAGTTCGCCTCTGAGGTCGGGGCACTGGCCGTGTCCGAAAAAGGTGCAGGCCGTCATATTCGCGCCTCCACATAACAAATTACATGGGGCAATTATAGATTGTTATGTGTAATATATCAATAGTCTTGTATCATCTAATTTGATTTTTCGGCTCACGGGGTAAAATTAAGCCGAGGTGAGTTTGATGAATAAGACTCAGCGCGAATTTGATAACCGGGACAAGTTCATCGAGCTCGGCTACAACATCGCATACTACCGCAAGCACGCGGGTCTGACGCAGGAGCAGCTTGCCGAGCGCGTCGGCATCAGCCGACAGCATCTCGGCGCGATTGAAGCGCCGAATCTGGTGCGTCCGATCTCGCTGGAGCTGCTGTTCAACATCGCAGATGTGCTGGACATCCCGGCCTACAAGCTGCTGCGGTTCAGGGATGAGGAGTAAAATAATTTGCGAGGGCTACTGCGTTTCGCAGTAGCCCTCGCTTTTGCAAGCAGGGCAAAGAGGGTCCCGTTTTGCAAAAGCGTTTGTTGAGACTCCGTCCCAAACCCATGAGAGCAAAAACTCTCCCGGCCTTTTGGCTGGGAGAGTTTTGCAGCTGTGCGCCGCGGCGGGAGCTTAAATCTTTTCACAGAGTATTCAACATTTCTTCGATTGCCTCATTGCTTGCTGTTTCCAGAATGTTTAATGGTGATACTTCATCAAAGGCAGCTATTCTTTTCGCAGTCAACTCATCATTGAAGTTCAGGCAGTTTTGTTTCAAGGCCTTGCCGAAGTCGGATAGAACAAAGTTTGCGGACAACTGCGTTGGACTCTGCACCGTGAACAGCCCGTACTGGTAAAGCGACGAGATCATTGCCGTGTTGTCGCTTCTATAGTCATAAGGCAATTCTCTGACGAACTCCAGCTCCTCGGGTATGCACATCTCCAGATACTTGCTCAGCTTGAAAAACAGGTATTTGTCAAGATCAGTCAATAGGAACGCCCGTGTCAGAGCAGCGAAGTAGTCCACCTTTTGGTCGTCGTCGAGCTGGTCAAGAAGATGTATAAGCCTCTTTACGAATTTATTGTATTTCTTGTTATCATCATTAAATTTTGCGGCCATCTTGACCTGATCTCCATAACTATAAAAGGTGCCTGTCAGGTATCGCTTCATTTTATTCCAAAACAAATACGTCGGCATATGAACCGCAAGTTCTATAGCGTTTTTGGTCGCCCCAATTGCTGAAACCGGGTCTGAAAAAATCACCGCTTGCATCAGGTCCCAGAAACCATCGCCGGCGTATTTTTTCAAATCCTCGTCTTTTATCAAAGCTGCCAATTTGTTTATCTGGTTTTCAAGCAAGCTCTATCCCTCCAAACCTATTCAAACGCCACCAGCAGTTTCTTCGCCAGCCGCTCGCCTGCGTGGGCGCGAAGATAGCTTGCGGCGCGCTCGGCGAAGCGGTGTGTTTTGACGGTATCCAGCTCAGCGAGAGCTATGATCCTGAGCTCGCCGTCAGGGTCGAGGGCGAACTCGCCCCAGTCGCCATCGCCATCGGCCTGGTAGCGGTAAGTACCCTGCGTCGTGCGCTCGATGCGTACCGCGTGCAAGGCACCGAGCTCGACCAGCCCCAGCGTGAGCTTTTCCACGGCGCGGCGGTATGCACGCTCTGCCGTGCGCGGGCTGGAAGCCTCGAACGCTATTGCCAGCTCCTCAAAGCTCAAGCGCTCGCTCAGCGGCGCGACCCGCCCGCAGGTCATGCATATGGCGCAGCGCTTTTCCAGGAGCGTCTGCTCCCGGAAGCTCAGCTCTGCAAACGCCGCTCTCACCTTCTCAGTCAGTATCCCGCCATGAAGTATGCTCACATAGTCCCAGGTGCAGCTCGCCTCGGCGTCGTTTTCAAGAGATGAGACATTCAACGCGAGCTGCGCCGTCTTCAGAAATCTCCCCGCGGCCGCTTCCGAGCAGCCGCGTTTTTTTATTAACTCCCTTTGCGAATCTCCCTGCGTCGAGCCATACATGAGCGCGGCCATCTGCCGCACAGCCTTGTACTCGTCAAGGCCCGAAAACGAGCCGGCCTCCTCGAGCATTCGCGCTCTGAGCAGCGCATTTTGCACGTCATGGTGGACAAAGGTCTCAAAACGCGACCCTATGCGCGGATCAAATCTCTCCCAGCGCTCGAGCATCGCGGCGGCGCAGGCGAGCTTGTACTCCAAGAGCGTCTCCGCGTCAAATGCCCGTTTGCCGAGAAATCTGCGCATGCGCTCGTTGAGCGACGGCTCGTAGAAGTGCAGGAATGCCGCGAAGCCCTCGCTCTCAGGCTCCGGCGGCGGGTCGAGTTGAAATGCCCGCTCTGCTTCCCTGAGCGTCAGCATTTTCGCTCTGCTTCGGCGCGAAGCGCCTCCTGGGTCATCTCGGGCTCATAGGCCGCACGTGCGTAATTCGCGTCGGACAGCGCACGCTGGAGCTTGTCCTTGGCCAGCTTGCGCATGGCGTCCGCCGTGGCCTCGTCGAGCCTACCGCGGCGCTGGCTCTGCAAAATGGTGTTGAGCCGTCGGTTGTATATCGCCTTCAGCGGGTGGTCGCCGGCGAGCTCGCGCTGCTCACGCCCGCGCATGGCCCCGACCTGGCGGCACGTTCTGCCGCGGGCGTCGCCGGGGGCGAACCCGCCGCAATACTTCGTGCGGCGTGCGTCGAGCGTGAGGAACCAGCGCCCGCAGACGGCGCACTTTCGCGGCGCATGGCCGATGATGAGACCCTCGTAAAGGTCCGAGCGCAGCAGCCCGACGAACGAGACATAGTTCATCCGGCGAAGCAGCTGCGGCGGCTCGCCTGCCGAGGCGTACTGCACAGAGGCGTTGGCCAGCGCCATCAGGCTGTCGTTTGAAGCGGAGAAATGCGCACTGAACGCTGCAGCGAGGCCGTCCGGCGTTCGCTCCACATCGTCCGCGTTTATTGCCTCGGCCAGTGCTGTCATGGCCCGCTTGTACTCAGCGAGCGAGAACGCAAGCTGCGCGAAGACCGGCGCTATCTTGCTCAGCAGCGCGCCCTTGCGCAGGCCCGGCTCCTGCGCCGCCGCAAGGCCCCGTGTGAGCATGGCCATGTTGAGCGCGCGCACCTGTTCAATGGCCTCCGGCGTGAAAGCGTCCGCTATGCCTGGCGCGTAAAAGTCACGGTCCAGGTGCGAAAACGGCTCCATCTCAAGCATGGTATTGAGTAGTTGAAGCGCGGCCCCGCACGCCCTCTCCAGAAGCTCATCCGTCACGCTCAGCATCCCGAGCGCCGCGATGAACTCGTTGAGCACAGCGCACGGCTCATTGAGCGCCGCGATCACGGTGTCGGGAATGTTCAGCGCCTCGCAGCCGAGCGTGCCCGCCGGAGCCGTGCGTCCCTCATATGCCACAGTGCCGCGCCCGAATTCGAGAGTCAGCAGTTCGTGTTCCATAGCGCCCTCCATGGGATTTTTTCTCATTGTACCATATGTCATGTTTTTTGAAAACGGCCTGTCACGCTGTTTGCCGTGTTTTTCGCGTATTCCTCATATTACTGGTGGAGGGCATGGCCCTTACAACAAAATTGGAGGAATGCGAATGACAAACTACAGCGTGCTGAGACACGCGGCGCCGCTCGGGGAGGCGGCGCGGCGCTATGGGACGGTGCGGCGCGGCTTTATGCGCTGCCCGTTCCATGAGGACAGGGTGCCGAGCCTGAAGCTCTACGACGACCACTTCCACTGCTTCGGCTGCGGCGCGCACGGGGACGTGGTGGACCTCACGGCTGGGCTGCTCGGCTGCTCGAAGGCCGAGGCGGCGCGGCGGCTCTTGGAGGACTTCGGCCAAGGCGCGGCTCACCCTCGAGGGCTCGCGGCCTGCAGGCGGGAGCTCTCACGCTGCCGGGCGGCGCTCGCACCGAGGACGATGGGCGAGGAGCCCAGGGAAGAATACGCCGAGGCCTGCCGGCTCGGCGAGTGGACAGGGCATCTGCTCGAGGCCGGCGCGAGCGGAGCGGAGACCCGGAGCGTCGAGCGTGAGACCGCGCGGCTCATGGAGGTCTGCTGTGGTTGAGTTTCCCGAATGGTACGATGGCAAGACGGTGAGCGAGGCCAAATTCTGCGAAGAATTCCTCAAGACCCACCCGATGAAGAGCGTGAACGGCACCTTCTTCACCGTCGAGGGCCGGGTCACGGACGAGGACGCGCTGCGGCGCGAGATCTACGAGGAGCTCAAGCCCTTCTTCCAGACCGGGCTCACGAAGCGCGTGGCGAACCTGCTCGAAGCCCTGAGGCTCGAGGCCTACGCGCCCGACCTGCCCATCCAGCGCGACCGCATCCACGTCGCAAACGGCACGCTCTTCCTCGACGGGCGCTTCAGCGCGGAGCGCGAGTTCTGCCGCAACCGGCTGCCGGTGGCCTACAACGAGGGCGCGGCCGCGCCGGAGACCTGGCTGCGCTTTCTCTCGGAGCTGCTCTACCCCGAGGACATCCCGACGCTGCAGGAGTTCATGGGCTACTGCCTGCTGCCTACGACGAAGGGGCAGAAGCTACTGATGCTCATCGGGCGCGGCGGCGAGGGCAAGAGCCGCATCGGGCTGGTGCTGCGAGCGCTGCTCGGCACGAACATGGCGACGGGCAGCATCTCAAAGATCGAAACCAGCCGCTTCGCCCGCGCCGACCTGGAGCACGAGCTGGTGATGCTCGACGACGACATGAAGCTCGAGGCCCTGCCCCAGACGAACTACATCAAGGCCATCGTCACCGCCGAGCTGCCCATGGACCTCGAGCGCAAGGGCCGGCAGAGCTACCAGGGCGACCTGTACGTCCGCTTTCTCGGCTTCGGCAACGGCTCGCTCAAGGCGCTCTACGACCGCAGCGAGGGCTTTTTCCGGCGGCAGATCATCCTCACAACGAGGCCGAAAGACGCGAGCCGCACGGACGATCCGTTCATCGCCGAGAAGATGTGCGCCGAGGCGGAGGGCATATTCCTCTGGTGCCTTGAGGGGCTGCGGCGACTCATCGCGAACAACTACAGCTTCACGCTCAGCGAGCGTGCACGCGAGAACATGGCCGAGGCGGTGATCGATGGCAATAACGCGGTGGATTTCATGAGATCTGAGGGCTACATACGGCTCAAGGCCGATGCGGAGGCAAGCAGCCGGGACATCTACGCCGTGTACAAGCTCTGGTGTGAGGACAATGCACTCAATCCGCTGTCACCGCGCAGCCTCAGCGCGCATCTCATCGAGAACCAGGAGGTCTACGGACTCGAACCTACGAACAAGATCTATCTGCCCGGCGGCCGCCGCGTGCGCGGGTTTATGGGTGTGGAGCTGCTCCAGCGCGCGATGTGAATTCGAGTTCAAACATTGCGTACAAGCGTACATATGTACGCTCGTACACGGGAAAACAACTCAGTAACGATTTTTTGAAGAAACCTGAAGAAGCCAAATCTGAAGGTATCAATCCAGATCAAGGTATAAACCCCGCTCAGGATGCGGAAACTATTGCCAAAAGGAGCTGATTTGCGCTTGCAAATAGATATATTGGATAATCAAAAAATCGTGGCTGTGTGGCTGACGAGGGCGGAACGCGATGACGAATCAGTCATGGCGCGGCTGCGCTCACTGCGGTCCGAGTACAAGGCCAAGAAATATACTGTTGCCGAGTACCATTCCGGCAGCGGCGACCTGCACACGAGCGTCCTCGACCTGCTGGCCTACAACAAGCGCCGCGCCGCCGAGCTGCAGGTCCAGCGCGAGAAGGCCGCCGCCAAAGCGGAGCACTCCGCGCAGGAGAGGTAAGATAAGATAAGAAGAAGCCCGCCGGTTCACCACTCACCGGCGGGCGCTTTGGCTGCGTTACGCTCGCTGCAAATGCTGCCTCTACGGAATCAAGTTTATGCACTGGAATGCAAAAACTTCTTAAAGTCTGCGAGTTTGTGCACTGGAGTGCAAAAACTTTTAAAATTCGACAGGTTTGTGCATTGGAGAACAAAAATATGATGACAATGCCCCTTGCGGAATGCCGCGGGGTATGGTACAATGATATCAATTATTAACACGCAGTATCTAAATTACATTGATAGAAAGCAACACCCGAGATAATCTCGGCAGTTCATAGAAAAGCTGCTCTCGGCTGCGAGGACGCACATAAGGTATTCATAGGAAAGGGGTGAGGCAAATGGGTATCGCGTTTCGACATTCGGCGGGGTTTGGGAAGCGGATGGAGTACAACCTGATAGGCAAAATGCTGATGGAAGGGCTTGACTGCTATGTCCCCTTGGTGGACGACCACGGTGTGGACTGCGTCATCAAGAAGAGCGATGGGACGTTTATAGAGATACAGATAAAGGCCCGCTCAAACAATGTTAACGACGGGGATGCGGCTTTGTTCTCTGCGATCACGCACGATTACAGGCCGAACTTCTATTTCGTTTTTTACTCCGAGCGCCTGGACAACACGATGTGGATACTGTCCTCGGAGGAATTTTTGAACGAATGTGTGACGAACAAGACTGGCAAGAACACCGGAAAACGGAGCATATGGTTCAACGGGAACCGCATAGACCCGGAGACCGGGGAGAGGAAAGAGTACTGCAAAGAGCGGTACAAGAAATACATAGCGACGGATTTCTCAAGATTCCATTGACACAGGAAGGTATATGATGAGCGAAGCATTAAATATCGCCGGGTACTGCCGCATCTCGGTGGACGACGAGCTGGACAGGGACAATGTGTCCATCGAGAACCAGAAGGCCATCATCTCCGACTTCGTGGGGCGCAAGTTCCCCGGCGCGGAGCTCGTGTTTTTCGAGGACAGGGACAGGTCGGGCTACACCTTTGAGCAGCGCGAGGGCTATCAGGCCATGCGGCGGGAGCTTGTGGCGCACAGGCTGGACATCCTCGTCATCAAGGACTTCTCACGCTTCTCCCGCCGCAACAGCCGGGGCCTCGTCGAGCTCGAGGACCTGCGCGACGCAGGTGCGCGCATAATCTCCATCGGAGACGGCATCGACTTCCCGAACGACGACGACTGGCTCAAGATACAGTTCCAGTTCCTCATAAACGAGATGCCCGTCACCGACACGAGCAAGAAGGTCAAAAGCGTCATCCGCCGCCGTCAGGAGGACGGCAAGTGGATCTGCGCCGCGCCCTACGGCTACATCATCAACAAGAAGCAGCAGTTCGAGGTCGTGCCGGTCGAGGCCGACATCGTTCGCCGCATCTACCGTATGTACATCGACGGCTGGGGCTACAAGAAGATCGCGAACGCCCTCACCGACGAGGGCATACCCACGCCGCGCATGGCCGAGCGCGAGCGCAAGCTCGCCGAGGGCGAGGACTACCGCCGCAGCGTCAAGAGCGCGTGGAGCATCGCCACCGTCCAGGGCATACTCGACAACGACTTCTACATCGGCACGCTGCGCCAGGGCAAGTACACCCGCGCCAAGATAAACGGCCGGGACATCCTGCGCGACGAGGTGGAGCAGATCGTCATCGAAAACCACCACCAGCCCATCATGGACTACCGCACCTTCGCCGCAGTCCGCGCCCTGCGCGAGAAGCGCGCGAAGTACAACTACCGCGGCGTCAAGATAAACGAGAACGTCTACTCCGGCTTCCTCGAGTGCGGCGACTGCGGCGCGCCGATGTTCGCGCTCAGCCGGCGCGACCTCAAGCCCGCCTACACCTGCGGCACCTATCACCGGCGCGGCACCGCGGGCTGCACCACCCACCACATCCGCGTGGACAAGCTCGACGAGCTCGTGAAGCTCTACGTCCGGAAGGTGCGCGACAACTCCGCGGAGATGCTCGAGCGGCTCAACGCCGAGCTCGCCCGCGAGCCCGAGGACGTGGCGGAAACGGAGCGCAGCGCGGCGAACCTTGAGGACGTGCTGCTCGACGCTCAGGAGGAGCTCAAGGCCACGAAGCGCCAGCGCGTGCGGGACATCATGCGCCACCCGGAAAACGAGGCCGTGCTCGAGGCGACCTATGACGAGTTGGAAGCCGACCTCCTGCGGAAGATAGAGGGACTGCAGAGCCAGATAGAGCACGTCACGGACAGGCGCAACACGATGATCCGCGCAAACCGCGCCGCAAAGACGGCGATGGAGGTCTTTGACGACATCATAGGAAAGGAAAAGCTCGAAAAGCAGGATTTGGAACTCATAATCGAGCGCATCAAGGTCTACGAGGACCACGTTGAAATACAGCTCAAGGCCGACATAGACACCCTGCTGCGCCGCGGCGAGCTGCCGGAGCCGGACACGGAGCCCGTGACGGTGCTGCAGACCTCGACCCACCACCCGGACAGGACCATCAGCGCCAATGTTGTCAATGAGGGCGACCCGCTGGAGATTTTTACGGATAAGGATGGGGAGGTCATCTTTAAAAAGTATTCGCCCATCGGCGAGCTCTCCGACTTTGCGGCGCAGATATGCGACTCGCTGCACAAGTCCACGGACTGCATAGCCGCCGTCTGCGACCGCGACTCCATCATCGCCGTCGCCGGCGGAGGACGCCGCGAGCTCTTTGAAAAGCGCGTCTCACCCGAGCTCGAGCAGATCATGGAGTCCCGCCGCGTCTACCGCCACGAGTCCGGAGGCGCTGCGATGCCTGTAACCGACTCCGAAAGCGGCTTCTGCGTCTCCGTCGCCGCCCCGGTCATCTCCGAGGGCGACCTCATGGGCTGCGTCATCTTCGCTTCGGCCAAAAACTCCCCGCCCTCCGGCGAGGTGGAGCTCAAACTCGCCCAAACCGTCGCCGCTTTCCTCGGCAAGCAGATGGAAAGCTGACAACAAAACGGCCTGCCTCCGACAGGGGGCAGGCCGCCGCTTTTCAGCTCAGCTCGAACATACCGTTATACAGTTTATAATATAGCCCCCGCTGCTCGAGCAGGTCGTCGTGGTCGCCGCGCTCGGCTATTCGACCGTGCTCCAGCACCATGATGGCGTTGGAATTCCGCACGGTCGAGAGCCGGTGCGCTATGACGAACACCGTTCGGCCCTCCATCAGTCGGTCCATAGCCCTCTCTATCAGAGCCTCCGTGCGCGTGTCGACCGAGCTGGTGGCCTCATCCAGAATGAGAACCGGAGGGTCCGCTACCGCCGCCCTCGCTATCGCCAGCAGCTGCCTTTGCCCCTGCGAGAGGTTCGCTCCGTCCGAGGTCACCATCGTATCATAGCCCTGCGGCAGCCTCCTTATGAACGAGTCAGCGTTCGCCACTTTCGCCGCAGCCTCGATCTCCTCCCGGCTCGCGTCCAGCCTGCCGAAGCGGATGTTGTCCGCAATCGTTCCCGTGAACAGGTGCGTATCCTGCAGCACCATGCCCAGTGAGCGCCTCAGCGACTCCTTGCTGATCTCGCGTACGTCCAGCCCGTCATAGGTGACCCGGCCGCTCTCCACCTCGTAGAAGCGGTTTATGAGGTTCGTTATCGTTGTCTTTCCGGCGCCGGTTGAGCCGACGAAGGCTATCTTCTGGCCGGGACGCGCGTAGAGGCTTATGCCGTGCAGTACCGGATGTCCCTTCTCGTAGCCGAAGTCCACATTCTCGAAGCGGACGTCCCCGCGCAGGGGCCTGAGCGTCCCGTCCGGGCTGCGCCAGGCCCATTTGCCTGTCTTTTTCCCGCTCTCTTTCAGCTGCCCGCCGGTCTCCTCCACGTTCACCAACACGGTCCTGCCCTCGTCGATCTCCGGCTTCTCGTCCATGACCTCGAAGACCCTCTCGGCCCCGGCAAGCGCCGCGAGCAGGAAGTTCGACTGCTGTGTGAACTGGTTTATCGGCGCTGCTGCCTGACGGACAAACACGAGGTAGCTCGCAAGACTGCCCGCGTCAGTCATGCCCGTGAGCGCCATGATGCCACCGAGCACGGCGACGATGGCATAGTTTATGTACGAGATGCTCACGACGGCGGGGACCATCGTTGAGGCGTAGCTCTGGGCGCTGGTACCGGCCCTCCTGAGCGCGTCGTTTTTTGCTTCAAAGTCCTCCATGCATATGCTCTCGTGGTTGAAGACCTTGACGACCTTCTGGCCGTTTACCATCTCCTCGATGTATCCGTCCAGCTCGCCGAGGCAGCGTTGCTGTTTGTTGTAGTACATCTTGCTCCGCTTCCCGCTGTACCTTATGTAGAGGAACATTGCGGCGTAGCAGACGGCCACAACCAGCGAGAGCTGCCAGTTGAGCACAAAGAGCAGGATGAGCGTGCCCGCCATCTGGATAAAGCTCTGTATGACCATTGCGAAGCTGTTGTTGAGGGCGTCGGCGATGGTGTCGATGTCGTTTGTGAAGTAGCTCATGACATCGCCGCGGTTACGGCTGTCGAAATACTGAAGCGGCAAGGTCTGGAGGTGGGCAAAGAGGTCGCGGCGGATGTCAAAGAGCGACCTCTGCGCCATCGTGACCATGCACTGGGTGTAGCCCAGTGCGCAGAGCACGCCAAGGCCGTAGACGCAGGCGGTAAATATGACACCCGCAACAAAACTGCCCCAGTCCCCGCCGGTGAGGCTGTTGACAACGGGGCGTATCATGTACGTCCCGACGAGGTTGGCAATGGCGCTCACGGTGACGAGCAGTGCAACGGCAAAGAGCAGCGTCCGGTAATGTCCCATATAGCTGAGCAGCCGCCGGACCGTCTGCCAGAGATGTTTGGGCTTTTTACCGCTGAGCGGACGCGCCATCGGCCTCACCTCCCTTCATCTGCGAGGCATAGATTTCCTGATAAATCGGGTCCTCCGCGAGGAGCTGCGTATGCGTGCCGACGGCGTGGATGCGGCCGTCGTCGAGTATGACGATCTTATCGGTGTTCATGACGGAGGATATCCTCTGCGCTATGACGATCTTGGTCACACCGCGAAGCTGCGCGAGCGCCGAGCGTATCCTGGCCTCGGTGGCCGTGTCCACGGCGGAGGTGGAGTCGTCGAAAATCAGCACCTTCGGGTCTTTGAGCAGCGCGCGTGCGATGCACAGGCGCTGCTTCTGGCCGCCGGAGACGTTTACACCGCCCTGTCCGAGGTCGGTGTCCAGGCCCTTCGGCATGCGCTCGATGAACTCGTCGGCGCAGGCTATGCGGCAGGCGGCCATGAGATTTTCATCGTCGGCGCTGGCGTCGCCCCAGAGCAGGTTTTCGCGTATCGTGCCGGAAAAGAGCACGTTCTTCTGCAGTACCATGGCGACGGCGTCGCGCAGGGCGGCGAGGTCGTAGGAGCGCACGTCGAGTCCGCCCACCTTTACCGAACCCTCCGTTGCGTCGTAGAGCCGGGGGATGAGCTGTACGAGCGTTGTCTTGGCCGAGCCGGTGCCGCCGAGTATGCCCACGGTCTCGCCGGCGCCTATGTGCAGGTTTACGTCGGAGAGCGCATACTCGGAGGCGTCGGCCCTGTACTTGAAGGAGACGTTCTCGAACTGGATCTCCCCGTCGCGCACCTGCATGACGGCGTCGTCGGGGGAGGAGAGGGCGGGCTGCTCGTCGAGCACCTCGGCTATGCGCCGGGCGCTGGCGAGGGAGCGGGTGAGCAGCAGGAATACGTTGGAGATGAACATCATGGAGTTCATCACCTGCAAAACATAACTCAAAAAGCCGGTCAGCTCGCCGACCTGCAGCTCGGACCTCGAGATCATGCCGCCGCCGAACCACATGATGCCCACGATGGCGCTGTACATTGCCAGCTGGAAGGAGGGAAGGTTCAGCAGGGCCCTTCTGAAGGTGCCGAGGCTCGTGCCCATGAGCGAGGAATTTACCTCGCCGAACTTGCCTTCCTCGTACTCTCCGCGCACGAAGGCCTTGACTGCTCGGATGGCGGTGAGGTTTTCCTGTACGACGGCGTTGAGCCGGTCGACCGCCTTCTGGAGTATCGAGTAGCGGGGCGCTACGCTGCGGACTATGAAGAACATGATGCCCCCGAGTACGGGAGTGCAGACGATGAAGACGAGGGCTAGCCTTGCGTTCATCATGATCGACAGCCCGATGCCCATTATGAGCATGACCGGGCTGCGCACCAGCGGGCGCATGCCGGAGATCACGGCATTCTGTATGACCGTGACGTCGGTGGTCATCCTTGTGACGAGGCTCGAGACCTCGAAGTGGTCGAGGTTCTGGAAGGCGTAGTCCTGCACTCTGCGGAACTCCTCTTTGCGGATGTTGGCCCCGAGACCATAGGCCGCGCGCGCGCCGAAGCGGGCGTGCAGCAGCCCGCTGATGAGGGCGAGGATTGCGCAGACTCCCATTTGTACGCCTTTCATGAGGATATAGTGCACGTCGCGGTTGGCAACGCCGACATCTATGAGGTCGGCCATAAGCACGGGTATGACCAGCTCGAAAAAGGTCTCGACCAGCACGAGGAACATGCCGAGCAGCATATATCGCCTGTATTCCCGAAGGCAGGAGAAGATACGTCTGAGTTCAGGCATCCGGGCAGACCTCCTCCGAGCGAAGGTTCCGGTACGCGCGGCGGAGGAAGGAGGCGAACAGTTCCCTTTCCTCGTCGGAAAAGCCGCGGAGCAGCCGCTCGTCGAAGCGCGCGCCGCATTCAGACCAGGCGAGGGCGGCCTGCCGGCCCTTTTCAGTCAGCTCGACTATACCGCAGCGTTTGCGCGGTGAGCCCGCTTCGCGGGTTATAAAGCCATCGCGTTCGAGTGGGAGCAGCATCCGCGAGACTGCCGCCGGGTCGATCTCGAAGTAGTCGGCCAGTTCTTTCTGCATACAGCTGCCGTGTGCCAGCAAATAGCTCAGGAGCTTCGGTTGGCCGGCGCCGAGGCCGAGCGCCGCCCCCTCGCGCCGCAGCTCCGTCCTTTGGGCGTGGAACAGCCGGTAGAGCATCATGTGAAATCTGCGTTCCAACAGCATTGCCTCCTATAATTGACAAATCAATGATTGACATATCAAGTATAGCACATATAGAGAAAAAGTAAAGGGGAAGCGGGTGCTTGACAAAAAGGGAGGAAGGGTTTACGCTCCATACAAGGAGACCCTGCGGGGCGATAAAGTATGGAGATGGTGGTCATGAAGGGCGACAATCGCAGTTTCTGGCAGAGGATGTCTCTGATCTACGCGAAATTCATGAGCGGGGCTGAACCAACGTATAAAGCGGTGTGCGAGAGGATCGGGCCGGAGCTGGACTCCGGGATGGAGGTGCTGGAGCTGGCCTGCGGGACGGGGCAGCTGAGCTATCCTCTGGCCGGCCGTGTGCGGAGGTGGATAGCGAGCGATTTTTCGAGCATGATGCTGCAGAAGGCAAGGGGCGGCGGTCCCTGGCCGGAGGGGCTTTGCTTTGAGCCGCAGGATGCCACGGCGATCAGCTATCCGGACGGGAGCTTTGACGCGGTGGTCATGGCGAACGCGCTTCATATCATGCCGTACCCGGAGAAGGCGCTGGCGGAGTGTCGGAGGGTCCTCAAGGACGACGGAGCGCTGTACGTGCCGACCTTTGTAAAGGGCGTGACAAAGAGCAACAAGCTGAGGACGAGGCTGATCCGGCTGATGGGGTTGAAGGTCTTCCACAACTACGACAGCGAGGGCCTGTGCCAGACCGTGGCCGACGCCGGGTTCAATATCACGGAGCGGGAGATGATGGGCAGCGCCCTGATGCCGCTCTGCTATGTAAAGGCTGTAAAATGAAAAAGGAACTGCCCCGCGCCCGATTTGATCGGGTGCGGGGCGGCTTTGTTTCAGATATTTTCTCGTGTGACGGAGTTTATCCATTTGCCGGAACGGAGCCTCGGCAGGCAGAGGAAGACCTTGCAGATGTCGTCCAGACAGATGCAGATGTAAACGGCAGTGATGCCAAGGCCGAAGACCAGACCACAGAGGGCGGCTGCGGGCAGGCATACGCAGTAAAGCGGCACAACGTCGCACAAGAGAGCGTAGCGCACGTCCCCGCCTCCGCGGAACACTCCGACTATGTTGCAGAGGTTCAGCGAGCGTATAGGCATTACGACCGCTATGAATGCCAGCATCATTTTGGCGATTTCCCCTGATTCAGCGGAGATGTCCATGAGCGGGAAGATGAAGCTGTCCAGCAGGGTAGCCCGTATGAGCAGCAGGATACCCATGCTCACGATACCGGTCGTGAAGCAGACGAAGTTGAGCGCCACTCCCTTGCCGTAGATATCCCCGGTCTCGCCGCAGCCGATGTCGCGGCCTATGATGACCGCCGTGGTATTGCCGGCGGCAAACAGCGCCACGGCCGCGAGCCTGTCTATGTTGCCGGCGATCGTGTACGCGGCGACGATGGGCGTGTTGTTCGGCATATGCGCCATGATGATGGAAAACAGCGACATGGCGAGGCTCCAGAGGCCTTCGTTGAGAACGACTGGCAGGGAGTACTTGATGAAGTCTCCGGCGATTATACGCCCGGGCCTTGCCATAAGCGCGGCGTTTATCGGCAGGCGCTTGCTCCACAGCATGCAGCCGAGCACCACGACGACCTCGAACACGCGGCTCAGGAGCGTAGCGACGGCGGCGCCGGCGCAGCCGAGCGCGGGCGCGCCCCACTTGCCGAAGATGAACATGTAGTTGAGCAGGATGTTCAGCGCACCCGACGCGGTGAGCAGGAATGCTCCCAGCCCGGGATTCTCCATGCTTCGCTGCACAGCTATATACACGCCCGAAAAGGACATGCAGACATAGGAAAAGCCGACTATCCGCGCATACTCAGCTCCCGGCTCCCAGAGGTCGGGGTTGTTCGTTACTATGCGCATCATCTGCATCGGGAAGAAAAATGCCAGCAGGGCGATGAGGGAGGTCAGCCCGATGGAGACATAGTAGCCCATGCCCATTATCCGGTTTATAGCATCGAACCTGCCCTTGCCGTAATATTGGGCGACGAGCACTCCGGTCCCGCTCTGAATGCCGAAGATGACGAGCGACAGTACAAAAAACACGGAGTTTGCCATGGATACGGCGGCGATCTCGGTCTCGCCCAGCGCGCCTACCATGAAGGTATCGGCAAGCGCCATGAAATTCGTGACGAAGTTTTGCAGTATCATCGGGAGCATCAGGGCTATGGCGCTCCTGTAAAAGCCCCGGCCCTGTCTCAGGTAGTGCATTTTATTCAGTCCTTAGTGCCTCCACAGGGTCGCGCCTTGCGGCGAAGCCGGAGGGAATGAGACCCGCGATGAAGGTCAGAATCATGGATATGAGCACGAGCGCAATCCCGCCGGAAGCGGGCAGGATGGCACGCAGGCTCTCGATGCCGGTAAGGTTCTGTACGATGGCGTTGATGGGTATGATGAGCAGCAGCGTTATGCCTATGCCTATGACGCCGGCTGCAAAGCCCTCGATGAGCGTCTCCGCGTTGAAGACGTTCGACACGTCCCGCTTCGACGCGCCGATGGAGCGGAGTATGCCTATCTCCTTGGTCCTCTCAAGCACGGAGATATAGGTGATGATGCCGATCATTATGGAGGAAACCACGAGAGAGATGGCCACGAAGGCTATGAGCACATAGCTGATGGCGTTTATAATGGTGGACACCGAGCTCATGAGTATGGCAACGTAGTCCGTGTAGCTTATCTCGTCGTCCTCATTCTCGACGGAGGCGTTGTACTCGGAGATGATGCGGGCTATCTCGTCTTTGTCGGCGAAGCTCGCGGCGTAGAGGTTTATGGAGCTGGGGCTGTCCTTGTCGACGTAGCCGAGAAGCTCGAGGTTCTCCTCATACGTGCTCTCAGAGTACTTAGGCGGAAGCTTTTCCTCGTAGAAGTACTCGTACTGCTCGTCGGTGAGCGGGGTCATTGAGAGGGCCATAGCCAGCTGATCGGCGCTCATGGAGGCGAGCTGGGCCTTCGCGGCCTCGGCGTACTGCTCGCGCACGGCTTCGGCGGTCATGTCACGCACATAGCTCATGAGCGTCTCGTCGTCCATGTCCGCGATATAGTCGCGTATGGTCTCAGGGTCGACGCCCATCTCCACGGCGTAGCCCTCGAGCATCATCTCCTCAATGTACTCGCGGGTCATGCCCTCCATGGCCTGCTCGACGGTGAGCGTCACGTAGTCCTCGGGCGCGCGCTCGGTGATGTCGGAGTAGAGCGCGGCGCGGCCGGAGACGTCGAGGCCCTCGATGTAGGCGTCGACGTCGGATTTTATCTCGTCCATGGTCGGCTCCGGTTCGTCGCCTGTTGCAAAGGGCAGACCGAGAATGGCGTCGGTCTCGGGGTCGGCGAGCTGTGCTTGAACGATATCCGAATCGTTCGACAGTTCGATTATCTTGTCGGTCAGCGCCGAGGTGTAGCCTATGGCGCCGGTCATCATGCCGGAGACGGCGTCCTCGTTCTGACGGACGATGCCGCTTATCTTAAGGGTGATGCCGGTGTCTTTGGAGTCGTAGAGGTATTCCATGCCCGCGCTGGAGCTGGTGAGGTCGGTGTACTTGCCTGTGGCCTCGTCCCAGACGTAGTATTCGGGCCTGGATATGAGCTTGAAGGAGAGGCCGCAGAGTTCCTCATAGCTCCAGCTCTCGACCTCGGCGTTGAGGGTCTCGCCGGACATGCTGGCCTCGAAGCCATCGGCCATCTGCTCCTCAGTGCGCAGGCCGAGGGAGTAGAGCACGAGGTCGCTGACCTCGTTGTTCTTGTCCACGATGAGGACTACCTCATCGTAGCTCTGGGGCCAGGAGCCGTAGATGACATCGTACTGGCCCTCGAGCGTCTCGTCAATGAGGCTGTCCCCGTCCCCGGGCAGCATTTCCTGCCATACCTCGAAGCTGGAGTAAAAGTCGCCCATTGTGCTGAAGTAGCTGGAGTAGTCGCCTCCGTAGACGCTGCCCATCATCTCGTTGAGAAGGGTGACGACGTCGGACTTCACTATGTTCCCGTCCGCGTCCTTCGTGTAGACGTCGAAGCCGAGGTCGTAGCCGTACTGAATGGCGCTGACGTAGTCCTCGAGGCCGCTGGCGCCGGACTCGATGAACTCCTTGAAGGCCTTGAGGTTGTTTGTGTTAACGTCCATGGTGTTGAGGCTGTCCATGAGGTCGTACATGACGACGTTGGAGTAGACGGCGTCGAGCTCGTGCTGACTGCCGGAGGACGCCTCGTCATGCGCGCCGCTGAGGGCCTCGACCATGGAGCCGAGGTCGGCGGCCTCTGCCTCTATCGTGAGCGGGTAGGACGAGAGTGTGTCCTCCTGCACGCGGTCGATGTAGGTCTGTATACCGTTCGAGAGTGAAAGGATGAGCGCTATGCCGATTATGCCTATGCTGCCGGCGAAGGCCGTGAGGATGGTGCGGGCCTTCTTGGTCATGAGGTTGTTAAGCGAGAGGGACAACGCGGTGAGGAAGCTCATCGAGGGGCGTTTTTTGTCCGTTTCTGCGGCCCTTACAGGCACACTGCCCGGGTCGAAGGGGTCAGTGTCGCCCTTTATCTCGCCGTCGAGCAGGCGGACGATGCGGGTGGAGTAGCGCTCGGCGAGGTCGGGGTTGTGCGTGACCATGATGACGAGCTTGTCCTGGGCGATCTCCTTGAGCAGCCCCATTATCTGCACGCTGGTCTCGGAGTCGAGCGCGCCGGTCGGCTCGTCGGCAAGGAGGATATCGGGGTCGTTGATGAGCGCGCGGGCTATGGCGACGCGCTGCATCTGGCCTCCGGACATCTGGTTGGGCTTCTTGTTCAGCTGGTCGCCCAGCCCGACTTTTTCGAGCACTTTCACCGCTCTCTCGCGCCTCTCCGTCCTCGAGACGCCGGAGATGGTGAGCGCGAGTTCGACGTTCGCGAGCACAGACTGGTGCGGGATGAGGTTGTAGGTCTGGAAGACGAAGCCTATGGAGTGGTTGCGGTAGGTGTCCCAGTCCTTGTCGCCGTACTCCTTAGTCGAGCGGCCGTTGATGATGAGGTCGCCCTCGGTGTACTTGTCGAGGCCGCCTATGATGTTCAGAAGCGTGGTCTTGCCGCAGCCGGATGGGCCGAGCACGCAGACGAATTCGCTCTGCCTGAAGCTGATGCTGACGCCGCGCAGCGCGTGGACGCTCATGTCGCCGGCGAGGTAGTCCTTGGTGATGTTCTTGAGTGTGAGCAAGTTTTATACAGATCCTTTCTGGGTACGGGCGGTTCAGTCCCGGGTGACTTTGCGGATATCGACAAGGCTGCCGAGCACCAAGACATGCTCGTCCTTGACGAAGATGTAGGCGGGGTCGAGCACGGGGTGCAGGCTCTCTCCGCGCTTGGAGGCTATCAGGTTGAGGCTGTACTTGCTGCGCAGCCCGACCTCGGCCACGGAGCGGCCTATCCACTCGTCCGGGGCCTCGATCTCACAGATGGCGCAGCCCTCGGACAGGCCGATGAAGTCGAAGATGCGGCTGGAGGACTCGCGCACGGCGATGCGCTCCGCGGCGTCGCGTTCGGGATAGATGATAAAATCCGCGCCGCAGCGCATGAGGAACTTGGCTTCAAGGTCGCGGTCGGCTTTGCTGTAGACGCGCTTTGCGCCGAGTTCCTTGAGCTGGTCGGTTATTTCGAGGCAGGCCTGGAAGTTTTTGTTGACGCAGACGAAGCAGGCGTCGAAGTTCTGCACGCCGAAGGAGCGGAGCACTTCTATGTTGGCGCAGTCGCAGATCTTGGCGGAAGTGACGTAGGGCAGCATGTCCTCAAGCGCCTCGCCGTTTTGGTCTGCGATCATGACCTCGCACTTGTTTTTGCACAGGGCGCGGCAAAGATGGTGGCCGAAGGTGCCCATTCCGATTATGAGAAAGGATTTCATGTTTTAGACCTCCTTGTCAGCCGACGGTGACCTGTTCCTCGGGATAGGTCACTGGCGGGTCGGAGCGCCGCTCGAGCAGCGCCATAGCAAAGGATACGCTCCCTACCCTGCCGCAGTACATGAGCAGGGCTATGACGAGCGCCGAGAGAGTGGAAAGCTCCCTCGTGATGCCGGTGGACATGCCCACCGTACCGATGGCGGAAAAGACTTCGATGAGCACGTCAGCCAGCGGCAGCGACTGGGTGCCGCAGAGCACCAGGGCGCCGAACAACGCCAGCATCAGGTTCGTGCTGACTATCATGCCTGAGCGTTTCATGGCGTCGTCGGGTATCCTGCGCCCGAACACATAGGCACCCCGCCTGCCCCGGATACCTGAGAACAGAAAAATGAGCACCACTGCCACCGAGGTGGTCTTTATGCCGCCGGCGGTGGAGCCGGGGCTGCCGCCTATGAACATAAGTATTACGGTCAGCAGCTTCGAGGCGTCCGAGAGCGCGGCAGTGTCCACGCTGTTGAAGCCAGCGGTCCTCGGCGTCACAGCCGAGAAAAAACTCACCAGTATCTGCTCGCCGAGGGGCATGTCCGCATTCATCCTGTTCCGCTCAATGACGAAGAACAGCAGTGCTCCGCCGAAGATGAGCACGAGCGTCGTCAGGATGACGAGCTTGGTCTGCAGATCGTATCTTCGCCACTTGAGGCCCTTCTGCCTTACGTCGTCCCAGACGAGGAAGCCTATGCCGCCGAAAATGATGAGCAGCATGATGGTTATGCTCACGAGCGCGTCGTCCGAATACGACACCAGCGACGAGAACGGCTCTTTCACACCCATAAGGTCGAAGCCGGCGTTGCAGAAGGCGGAGATGGAGTGGAAGACGGAGTACCACAGCCCGCGCCCAAGCCCGAACTCGGGTATGAAGCGTATGGAGAGGAGCACTGCTCCGGCAAGCTCAAAGATAAGAGTCCCGAGGCCGATGGTGGAGGTGATCTCCATAATGCGGCCGACCCTGACGGTGTTGATGCTCTCGGCCATGACGCCGCGCTCACGCATGCTCATCCTCCGGCGCAGGAGCCGGGAAAAGAGCGTGGCGATGGTCATGAAACCGAGGCCGCCGAGCTGTATGAGCACGATGATGACTGCCTGCCCGAAGCCGGACCAGTAGGTGGCTGTGTCCACCAGAACCAGCCCGGTGACGCAGGAGGCGCTGACCGAGGTAAAGAGCGCGGTCACGAGGCCTGTGGCTTCGCCGCTCTGCGAGGCCGCGGGCAGCATGAGCAATATGGTTCCCGCCGCTATAACGGTGAGAAAGCCCAGAGCAATAGTCTGGACGTATGAAAGCTGTCGTATCTTCATAACCTGATTATTATAGCATACAGATTTACATATGCAACAAAAAGGCTCCGGGACACCGGAGCCTTCGGCCTATTTTTTCTCCGGCAGGATCTCTATCCAGTATCCGTCGGGGTCCTCGATGAAGTAGACGCCCATTTTCTCGTTCACGAAGCAGACGCAGCCCATCTCCTCGTGCTTTTTACGCGCGGCCTCGATGTCGTCCACGCGCATGGCGAGGTGTATTTCCCCTTCGCCGAGGTCATAGGGCTCCTTGTGGTCGCGCAGCCAGGTCAGCTCGAGCTGGAAGCCAGTTACGCCGTCGCCGAGGAAGATGAGCTTGTACGAACCGTCGTCGGCGGACTTCTCGCGAACGGGCTTGAGGCCGAGGGCCTCGTCGTAGAACCTCACGCTCCGCTCGAGGTCGAGCACATTGAAATTGAAGTGATAGAATGTGTACCGCATGAGTCTCGCCTCCGTATAAATAAAAATTCCCGCACCGAATAGATGCGGGAATGTGGCGGAGATGGAGAGATTCGAACTCTCGAAGGGCTTTTGACCCTTACACGATTTCCAATCGTGCGCGCTCGACCAACTACGCGACATCTCCACGCGCTGCCCGAACTGTCAATATCCAGTTGACGCCCACATATAATAAATGATATTCTCCATAAAGTCAAGAGAAACTTGAAATTACAGCGCACAGAAGATAATCTCTCTGAGGATACCGGCATGTCGCTCCTCATCGGAGGCATTTTTACGGTATATCCCGGCAAGGACCTCGTCATTCGCAGCGTCGGCGGCCTTTCTGTAGGCGAGGACGGCGGAGAGCTCGTCGCAGTATGCGGCTCTGAGCGCCCTGAGGCCCCCTCTGGGCAGAGGACAGGTCTTCGGGGGGATATACCGCTCGCCGGTGAGCAGAAAGTACTCGGTCTGGAGCGCCCGCAGATGGCCGCGCTCGTCGCGGGCCAGCTGCTTCAGCCGGGTGGAATAAGGTGTAAATCTTGCGGCGCAGGCCTCGTAAAAGGCGGCGGCGCAGGTCTCGTCTGCGATAAAACCGCGCAGGCTCTCGAGCGCGGTGGCCGGTTCCTCCGCGGCGGGTTCGCCGCAGACCCGCCGCCAGACCTCGGGAAAGCCCTCGAGCGCGGCTCGGGTGTCAGCATCCATGTGCCATACCTCCACTATGTTCCTGTTACATGGTATGCGGCGCTTGAAAAGGCGTGACGGATGTGCGATAATGTTGCAAAGAGAGCGGGAGGCAGAGAATATGGCAAGATTTTTCATGGCCGGGAGCAATATAAAGGGCGGCCGTGCTATAATACGCGGGCAGGACGCGGAGCATATCAGAGTGCTGAGGATGCGCCCGGGCGAGGACGTGGTGATCTGCGACGGTGCCGGGACGGACTACCGCTGCCGGCTGGTGAGTTCCGGGCCGGAGGAGGCCGAGGCTGAGGTGCTCGAGGTGGTGCCCTGCCGGGGCGAGCCGAGCGTGGAGGTCACTGTGTACGCGGGCCTGCCGAAGGGCGAGCGCGCGGACTTTCTGGTGCAGAAATGCGTGGAGGCCGGCGCGTCGGGCATAGTGTTTTTCAACTGCGAGCGCTGCGTGGCAAAGCCAGACGGCCGGAGCATGGAAAAGAAGCTGGAGCGTTTTGCCCGCATAGCGGAGTCAGCTGCCCAGCAGTCTGGACGCGGGAAGATACCGACGGTCGAGTACCAGCACAACTACGTGGAGACGATAAACCGCGCTATAAAGGCCGAGCTGCGCCTGTTCATGTACGAGACGGGCGAGGACAGGTTGCCGATGAAGGAGGCCATCGAGACGGCGGGAGACTTCAAAACGGCGTCGGTGGTCACAGGCCCCGAGGGCGGCTTCACAGAGGCTGAGGCAAAAATGGCGAAGGTCTGCGGCATGAGGCTGTGCTCCATGGGCGAGCGGATACTCAGATGCGAGACCGCCCCCGTCATAGCCGTGAGCGCCGTCATGTACGCCACCGGCAATCTGTAAAGCCTGTAAATAGATAGAGAATAACCGGCATGACCGCTTTGGTCATGCCGGTTTCCGTTCATATTATTTCTTGCTTCACTTACACGCCCTGAGCCATCATTGCGGCGGCGACCTTGAGGAAGCCGGCGACGTTGGCGCCTACCATGAGGTCGCCGGGCTTGCCGACCTCGACGGACGCGTCGTAGGCCGCGTGGAAGATGTTGTTCATGATGCCCTGCAGCTTCTCGTCCACCTCCTCGAAGCTCCACGACAGCCTCATGCTGTTCTGCGTCATCTCGAGTCCGCTCGTCGCAACGCCGCCGGCGTTCGACGCCTTGCCCGGAGAGTACATAAGGCCCGCGCCCTGTACCGCCGCTATAGCCTCCGGCGTCAGCGGCATGTTCGCGCCCTCGAATACGCCCATGCAACCGTTCGCGATGAGCGCCTTCGCACCCTCAAGATCCATCTCGTTCTGCGTCGCGCAGGGCAGCGCTATGTCGCACTTCACCGTCCAGATGCCGTGGCAGCCCTCGTGATACTCACTGCCCGGCACCTCGTCCGCATACACCTTGATCCTCGCGCGCCGCTTCTGCTTGATGTCGATGATCTTCGCAAGATCGATGCCGTTCGGGTCGTACACATAGCCGTTCGAGTCGCACATCGCAACGACCTTGCCGCCCAGCTGCGTGCACTTCT
>URDJ01000040.1 GCA_900546615.1 uncultured Eubacteriales bacterium
ATTCCGCTCGGAAAGGAGCTGAGCACGTGGAAAAGAACAAGGCGCGCAGCCGTTTCATCGTGCTGTGCGTGGCCCCTGCAGTCATACTCTTCCTGATATTCATGGTCTATCCCACGCTGAACGTCTTCCGTATGTCCCTGTTCGAGAGGGGCGCATACTCTCCGACGGAGACCTTTGTCGGCTTTCAGAACTTCAAGTCGCTTGCGAGCGACGCATACTTCATCCGCGCGATGCAGAACACGATACTTCTCATCGTGGTGGTCACCATCATCACCTTTGCCTTTGCCCTGGTGTTTGCGGGCATCCTGACCCGCGAGAAGGTAAGGGGCAAGGAGCTGCTGCGCGTTATCTTCTACATACCGAACATTCTGTCCATCGTCGTCATTTCGGGCATCTTTTCCGCCATCTACAAGCCGGAGAACGGCATGCTCAACAGCATCCTCTCGCTGTTTGCCGGTCATCAGGTCACGACGCTCTGGAAGGGCGAGAATCTGGTCATGTTGAGCCTCATAATCGCAATGGTGTGGCAGGCGATAGGCTACTACATGGTCATGTACATGGCCTCCATGGCCGCCGTGCCGCAGAGCCTGTACGAGTCTGCGGGCCTCGACGGTGCTGGCAGGGTGAAGCAGTTCTTCCAGATAACCATCCCGCTCATCTGGACGAACATCCGCACGACCCTGACCTTCTTCATAATCTCGACGATAAACATGGCCTTCCTGTTCGTCAAGGCCATGACCAGCGGCGGCCCCAACGGCGCATCCGAGGTCGCGCTGTCCTATATGTACGGCCAGAAGGACGCCGGCCTCTACGGCTACTCCATGGCCATCGGCGTCGTGATATTCCTGTTCTCCTTCATCCTCTCGGCTCTGGTGAACAAGGTCACGAAGCGCACGCCGCTTGAATTCTGAGAAAGGAGGACGTCATAATGGAAGCTACTAAAAGCCTGAAGAAGAACAGCAATTCCGGTGAGAAGCTCTACAAGTTTTTCATTTACCTCGTCCTCATTCTCCTGGCAGTCAGCATAGTCGTCCCCGTGGCATGGGTGTTCATGGCCTCCATCAAGGAGAACAGCGAGTTCTACGGCAACCCCTGGGCGCTGCCCGCGGGCTTTTACTGGCAGAACTTCGTGGACGCCTGGACCAAGGCCAGCATGGGCGACTATATGCTCAACTCCGTCATCGTGACGGCGCTGTCGCTGGTGATACTGCTGGTCGTGGCGCTGCCCGCCAGCTACTGCCTGTCCAGGTTCAAGTTTGTCACCAGCAAGTTTTTGAACACGATGTTCATGGCGGGCCTGTTCATCAACGTGAACTACATCGTCGTGCCCATCTTCCTCATGCTGCGCGACGGCGACACCTGGCTGAAGAACGTCTTCGGCAGCGGTTTCCTGCTCAACAACCTCGTGGTGCTCTCGATAGTCTACGCTGCGACAGCGCTGCCTTTCACCATCTACCTGCTGTCCGGCTACTTTGCGACGCTGGCACACGACTATGAGGAGGCTGCGTACATAGACGGCGCGGGCTACGGCCGCACGATGATAAGCATCATCTTCCCCATGGCCCAGCCCTCGATAGTTACGATAATCCTGTTCAACTTCCTCTCCTTCTGGAACGAGTACATCATCTCCATGACCCTCATGAGCTCGGCAAACGGCCCGAAGACGCTGCCTGTCGGCCTGCTGAACCTGATGCAGGCGCAGCAGTCGGCGGCGGACTACGGCCCGCAGTACGCCGGCCTCGTCCTGGTCATGCTGCCCACGCTGATACTCTACATCTGCGTACAGAAGAAGCTCATCCAGGGCATGACCGTCGGCGGTCTGAAAGGTTAAGGTGCGGATATGAGATTCTGGAAAGAACACATGGGCCTGAGGGCACTGCTGATGCTGATATTCTCCATCGGCGGACTGGCGCTGGTCATCTACGGCTGGACGCTGACAAGCCAAATGTCC
Source organism: uncultured Eubacteriales bacterium (assembly GCA_900546615.1). Taxonomy (GTDB): domain Bacteria; phylum Bacillota; class Clostridia; order Oscillospirales; family Oscillospiraceae; genus Scatomorpha; species Scatomorpha pullistercoris. The sequence continues at coordinate 1,952 of URDJ01000040.1, forward strand.
GGGCTGATCATCATGATAGTCGGCGTGATATTCATCCTGACCGCGCTGCTGCTCTACAACAAGCCCTTCGAAGACCCGAAGAAGTGACAAAGGAGAATATGATGAGCGAGAGTGAACTCAAGAGAGGCCGCGTCACCATACCCACGGACGTTGACGTCGTGCCTGAGACCATGGAGCTGCTGAAGCGCTGGGGCGCGGACGCCATCCGCGACTGCGACGGCACCGACTACCCCGAGGAGCTAAAGAGCGTGGACGCGAAGGTCTATTCGACCTACTATACCACCCGCAAGGACAACGCATGGGCCAAGGCTAACCCCGACGAGGTGCAGCAGTGCTACATCTCCACCGGCTTCGTCACGGCCCACGGCGGCGAGCTGAGGATAGAGCTCATGAAGGGCATCAGCCGCGAGCTGATGCAGGTCAACACCCGTGACGACATAAAGCGCTGGTGGGAGGTCATGGACCGCACGCTCGGCGTACCGGTCGAACCCGAGAAGTGGAGCTACGACGAGGAGAGCGGCTGCGTCGTCATCCCTGAGCCTGCCCCCTTCCACGACTACTCTGTCAGCTTTCTCGCATACCTCATCTGGGATCCGGTGCACATGTACAACGCCGTCACCAACGGCTGGACCAACTTCGAGCACCAGATAACCTTCGACGTGCGTCAGCCCAAAACGCACAAGTTCACCATGGAGCGCCTGCGCAAGTTCATCGCCGAGCATCCCTATGTGAACGTCATCCGCTACACCACCTTCTTCCACCAGTTCACGCTGGTGTTTGACGAGCTCAAGCGCGAGAAATACGTCGACTGGTACGGCTACTCCGCCAGCGTCAGCCCGTACATCCTCGAGCAGTTCGAAAAGGAAGTCGGCTACAAGTTCCGGCCGGAATATATCATCGACCAGGGCTACTACAACAACCAGTACCGCGTGCCGTCGAAGGAGTTCAAGGACTTCATGGCCTTCCAGCGCCGCGAGGTCGCCAAGCTCGCCAAGGAAATGGTAGACATCACCCACGAGCTGGGCAAAGAGGCCATGATGTTCCTCGGCGACCACTGGATAGGCACTGAGCCGTACATGGACGAGTTCAAGACCATCGGCCTCGACGCCGTGGTCGGCAGCGTGGGCAACGGCTCTACGCTCCGCCTCATCTCGGACATTCCCGGCGTCAAGTACACCGAGGGCCGCTTCCTTCCCTACTTCTTCCCCGACACCTTCCACGAGGGCGGAGACCCCGTGCGCGAGGCAAAGGAGAATTGGGTGACCGCCCGCCGCGCGATCCTGCGCAAGCCCATTGACCGCATCGGCTACGGCGGCTACCTCAAACTCGCCTGCGAGTTTCCCGAGTTCCTCGACTACGTCCAGTCCGTCTGCGATGAGTTCCGCGAGCTGTACGGGAACATCAAGGGCACCACTCCCTACTGCGTCAAGACCGTCGCTGTACTCAACTCCTGGGGCAAGGCCCGTTCCTGGGGCTGCCACATGGTGCACCACGCGCTCTACCAGAAGCAGAATTACAGCTACGCCGGCGTCATCGAGGCGCTCTCCGGCGCGCCTTTCGACGTGAAGTTCATCAGCTTTGACGACATCAAGGCCGACCCGGACTGCCTGAAGGGCATCGACGTCATAATAAACGTCGGCGACGGAGACACGGCCCACACCGGCGGCGCCATCTGGGAGGACCCGGAGATAAGCTCTGCCATCAAGTCCTTCGTCTGGAACGGCGGCGGCTTCATCGGCGTCGGCGAGCCCAGCGGCCACCAGTATCAGGGCCGCTTCATCCAGCTGGCCCAGGTCCTCGGCGTCGAGAAGGAGACCGGCTTCACTCTCGGCTACGACAAGTACAACTGGGACGAGCATCCCGGCCACTTCATTCTGGCCGACTGCACCGGACCGGTGAATTTCGGCGAGGGCAAAAAGAGCATGTACGCTCTGGCCGGGACGGAGATACTTGTCCAGCGCGAGAAGGAAGTCCAGCTTGCTGTTAACGGCTACGGCGAAGGCCGCGGCGTGTATATCAGCGGCCTGCCCTACAGCTTTGAGAACAGCCGCCTGCTGTACAGGGCCATCCTCTGGTCGGCTCACGACGAGGACGAACTGAACAAGTGGTTCTCCACGAACTTCAACGTCGAAGTCCACGCCTTCGTGAAAAACGGCAAGTACTGCGTCGTGAACAACACCTACGAGCCGCAGGCCACCACCGTCTACCGTGGCGACGGTTCCAGCTTCGAACTGAGCCTCGACGCCAATGAGATACGCTGGTACGAGATCTGACAAAAAGCTCCGTCCTTCCCGGGCGGAGCTTTTCTGCTTCATGAGCAACCGCGCGCTCCGCACGCGGTTGACAGTTTCGTCCACCTTTGAGAGACACCCCATTTCTTTTGCCCTTGCCAAAAGAAATGGGGTGTCTCGCATCAGGGCGTAACGTTCAGCGACAAGCGGAAAGGCGCACTCGCAGTAAGCGTAAAGTCAAGGGCCGTCATTGCCGTATCGGTATCGTTTGCCTCTCAGGGCAGGAAAATCTGGTCGGATTCAGCATAGTTCAGCGAGCTTGGCCCCGGAGAGGATCTCAGAGGCAGATAGGCATCACGCTTGGGCGTCCGGCAAGGCCGGGCGCCCATTTTTTTATGCCTGTTTACAGTAATTTTACGCAAATTTCGAGCAAATATTATATACGCGGGCTATCATACTATGTACTGTTCAAAATCAGGAGGCATGCATTTGTACTGCGTTATTGATATAGGCTCAAACACCATAAGGCTGGTGGTCTACACACTCGAGGATGGGCAGCTGCGTCAGGCCCTGAGCAGCAAGGCTACGGCAGGGCTGGCCGGCTTCGTAGAAAGCGGGGCGCTCTCTGCCGAGGGCATCGACAGACTGCTCTCCGTGCTCGAACGCTTCCGTGGGGTACTGACTCTCCTGCCCGGCTGCCGCGTTTTTCCCTTTGCCACGGCCTCGCTCCGGGGACTGGTGAACACTCCGGCCATACTCGAGCGCGTAAAGCGCGAGACCGGCTTCGACATCGACGTCATTACTGGTCGCGAGGAGGCGATCTTGGACTACCGTGGCGCTATCGGGCGCATGGATGAAAAATCCGGCCTGCTCGTGGACATTGGCGGCGGCAGTACGGAACTGGTTTTCTTCCGCTCAAGGCAGATCATTTCAGCAAAAAGCATCGACGCAGGCTCGTTGAGCCTTTTTTCGCGTTTCGTCTCCGGGGTCATCCCGGACAGGCAGGAACTGAGTGCTATCCGCGCCGAGGCTGAGAGGTTGATCTCCGGCGCCATGCCGCCCGCCGAAGGCAAAGCGCAGCTGGTTTCTGAACCGCTTTGCGGCGTTGGCGGCACGGCCAGGGCTGTGAACGCCCTCTGGCTCGCCTCAAAACAGACGCCTGCCGCCTCAGGCGGTTATCCCGTCGCCTGGCTCCGCAGGGTGCTCGCCCAGGCCGAGGATAACCCGCGCAAGCTCATGCGCCGTATACTCAAGATCGCCCCCGAACGTGTGCACACGCTCGTGCCCGGGCTTGTCATGCTCAATGCCGTTGCAGAGCTGTGCGGCTCCAACACCGTTGTAACCAGTGGCTACGGAGTACGCGAGGGTTATCTCGAATACATGCTCGAAAAGGAGGGCGTCATTCATGTCTGAGCACAATTACATGCAGGACAGGGAGCTTTCCTGGCTCGCTTTCAACGACAGAGTGCTCTCCGAGGCCATGGACGAGACCGTCCCTCTGCTCGAACGCCTGAAGTTCGCCGCGATATTCACGAGCAACCTTGACGAGTTCTTCATGATCCGCGTAGGTAGTCTCTACGACCTTGCGAACCTCGACCCCGATACCAGGGACTCCCGCTCCGGCATGACACCGAAAGAGCAGCTCTCCGCGATCTATGAGGCGGTGAAGCCGCTATACCGCAAGCGGGAGCACATCTGCGCCCAGCTGGAACAGAGGCTCCGCTCCGAGGGCATCGTAAGGCTCTCCGCCCGCGAGCTCAGGCAGGACGAAAAAGAGTTCTGCGACAGGTACTACGCCGCCAGCATGGAGCCTGTCGTGTCGCCGCAGATAGTTGACAATCTCCACCCCTTCCCCCACTTCAAAAATGACCTGCTCCACGTCGGCGCGTGGGTCGAGCGCAAGGGCCGCGAAATGCTGGCCGTCATACCCATGCCCGAGGCGCTTCCGTCCGTGCTCTTTCTGCCCGGCCAGGAGCTTAGATACATCCACACCGAGGACATCCTGCTCGAGCGCGTCGACGGCATTTTCAAAAACTATCGCGTGCTCGAGAAGGCTGTCTTTCGCGTCACGCGCAACGCGGATATAAGCCCCGAAGACGAGGCCTTCGACATAGACAGCGACGACTTCCGCGTCGCAATGCGCAGGGCCGTTAGGCAGCGCATGAGACTGGCTCCGGTCAGGCTTGAGCTTTCACGAAAACCTTGTTCCTCCTTTCTCGACTATCTCAAGGAACGTCTGCCCGTCAGCGGAAAGCAGATCTTCGTGACCTCCGCGCCGCTCTGCCTCAGCCACGCCTATGAGCTGATGCAGCGGCGCCCTGAGCTCTGCTTCGAGCCTTTCGAGCCTCAGGAACCGGCCGGCATCTCTGCCGTGCGCAGCATGACACGGCAGATACAAAAGCGCGACCTGCTGCTAGCCTATCCCTTCGAGAGCATGGAGCCTTTCCTGCGCCTGCTCAGGGAATCCGCCCGCGACCCGGCCGTCATATCCATAAAAATGACCATCTACCGCCTAGCAAGCAGAGCCCGGCTCGTGGACTACCTGTGCGAGGCAGCTGAGCGCGGCAAGGACGTTACAGTTATCATTGAGCTGCGTGCCAGGTTTGATGAGCTCAACAACATAGACTGGTCGGAGCGGCTCGAGGAGGCTGGGTGCTCCGTCATCTACGGCTTTGAGGATTACAAGATACACTCCAAGCTCTGTCTCATCACCCGGCGCGAGCGCGGTGAGATACGCTGCATCACTTACGCAGGCACCGGCAACTTTAATGAAAAGACAGCAGCCCAGTACACCGACCTCGCACTGCTCACAGCCGACCCCGCAATAGGCCGCGACGCAGCCGAGTTCTTCAAAAACATGAGCATCGCAAACCTTGACGGGCACTACGAGCGTCTGCTGGTCGCGCCTTCGGGACTGAAAAAGGGCATTATCGCCTGCATGGACCGCGAGATCGCCAAGGGCCAACGCGGGCGGATGCTAATAAAGGTCAACTCTATTACCGACACGGAGCTGATCGAAAAGCTGCGCGAGGCTTCGCAGGCCGGGGTCCAGACCGTGCTTATCGTGCGCGGCATCTGCTGTATACTGCCCGGCGTGCCCGGGGAGACGGATGGCCTGCGCATAGTCAGCATTGTTGGCCGCTTCCTCGAGCACTCGCGCGTCTACTGCTTCGGCGAGGGCGCGGATGAGCTGATGTACATCTCCTCCGCGGACTTCATGACCCGGAACACCCGCCGCAGGGTCGAGGTCGCCTGCCCCGTCACGGACGCCGCCGCTAGGCGTAAGCTGCACCACATACTGGATGTATGCCTCTCCGACAACGTCAAAGCACGCCAGCTGCTGCCGGATGGCAGTTATACGGCCATCCCCTCCGGCGACCGTGAACTGGACTGCCAGAGACTGCTCATGGAGGAGGCTATGGATATGGCCCCGCAAAAGCCCATCCCGCACAAGGCCATGCGTCTGGCCGGGCGAATTTTCAGGAAAATACTCGGGAACATTAATGAGGCAGAATCGTCATAAATCTATTCTGCATCGTTGAGGTGACATCCGTGTTTCGTGGGGTAAGGGCGAGGATGGCGGCTTACGGTCGGGTCGAGAGCATCATCTCCGCTCTTGGTATACTCGTTCTCGGCTGCTGTTTCGTACTCTGGAATCTCAGTACCGAGCTGAGCGTCTGGGGACGCTGCTCGGCTCTTTTCAGCCTTATGCTGTTCATCTGGGTCTGCCTGAACTTCGTGCCGGTCTGGCTGCGTTCCTGGAGAGAACGCGGGCTGCACATAGAGCGTCTGGACCTGGGGTACGACCACTCGCTCACGGTCTTTTTTGGCCTGCTCGTGTTCTGCCTCGGCATGACGCTCCTCGTCTGGCTGATACGTCTTGCTCAGGGGTATTCGGAGGGGTATTTTCAGTCGCTGCAATACTGGACCTACACGGACAGCCATCACTACCTGGATATCGCCCGGGACTGGTATCTCAGCGAGGGCGAGTGGGACAGGCTCGTTCAACTCGTGTTCCTGCCGGGCTATCCAGTCGCGATACGCCTCGTCCGCTTCCTCGTGCGCGACTATCTGGCGGCGGCCTTTCTCGTCTCGGCCTTCAGCTTCGCCGGGGCCGGGGTACTGCTGTACAGGCTCTTTCGGCTCGACTACGGCAGCGTGGCGGCGCTCAGGACGGTGAAATACCTCTGCCTGCTGCCCGGCTCCTTCTTTTTTGCCGCGCCCATGAGCGAGGGGCTGTTCCTGCTGTGCTGTGCCGGCTGCCTCTATCTCGTGCGCCGCGGGAAGATCGGTCTCGGCTGTCTCGTCGGCGGATATGCGGCCTTCACCCGCTCGCTGGGGCTGATGCTCTTTGCTCCGGTGTTTTTTGAACTGGTACAGTCAAAGCGCGGCTGGAAGCGCTTTTTCTGGCTCGCGCTCATCCCCGCGGGCTTCGGCGTATACTGCTATATAAACTACCTCGTCGCCGGCGACCCCTTCAAATACATGGAGTACCAGAGCGTACACTGGGGGCAGAACCTCGGTTTCTTCTTCAACACCGCGGGATACCAGCTCGACAATGCCATCACGTATTTGAGCGAAGGGCGCAGCTCTGTCTGGGGCCTCTGGATACCGAATCTTGTCTGGAGCTTTTTCTCGCTCATCGTCATGATACCTGCAGCGAAGCGGCTGCGTCCCTCCTACTCGGTCTGGTTCATCTGCTACTACGCTGTCGCAATAGGCGCCACCTGGCTTTTGAGCGCACCGAGGTATCTCATAGCCATGCCTGTCGTCAGCCTCGCACTGGCGCTGGACTCGGAAAAGCATGAAAAGCTCACGATGCTCGTGCTGCTGCCGATGTCGCTGCTCTATCTGCTGGCATTCACAGCCGGATTACAGGTCTGGTAAACATTCAAACGGCTCTCCCGTGGCGGAGAGCCGTTTCAGTCTGTCGAAAAAGCCTCGCAGAGTTTCGCGGCCGCAGCCGCGAAATAAAATTCAATCATTTTCGGCGGCGGCGTGTACGTCGCCGAAAATACTTCTCGCGGAGCGGAGTGTCGAATTGTCCGCCTTTGGCGGACAACCGAGGCGCGGAGCGGAGTGCAATCCCTTTTGTCGAAGAAGGCCGTGCCTTCTTCGACAAGCTGAAACGGCTCTCCCGTGGCGGAGAGCCGTTTCTTTTACGCCCGTTTACAAATCAATGGGACAGTGATATAATTTTGGTTTGCAGAACGTGTAAGGAGAGGTACAATGCTGGATAAGCTCAGGGACATAGAGGCCAAATATGCGGAGCTGGAGCGCAAGATGGCGCTGCCGGAGTATTACTCCGACGCCGAGGCGTACACGAAGCTCGCAAAGGAGCAGAAGGAACTGGCCCCGCTGGCAACGGCCTGCCGCGAATATCTCAAATGCGAGGCCGACATGGAGGGCGCCAGGGAGCTGATGGGCGACCCTGAGATGTCCGAGCTTGCACATGAGGAATTCGAGACCGCAAAGGCCAGAATGTCCGAGCTGGAGGAGGAAATCAAGCTCCTGATGCTCCCCGGCGACCCCAACGACGGCAAGAACGTCATCATTGAGATACGCGCCGGCGTCGGCGGCGAGGAGTCCGCGCTCTTTGCCGGGAGCCTCTACCGCATGTACTCCATGTATGCCGAGTCGCGCCGCTGGAAGACCGAGGTCGCGAACGTGAACGACACCGAGCTTGGCGGCATAAAGGAGATAAGCTTCGTCGTCGAAGGCGCAGGCGCGTACTCGCGGCTGAAGTATGAGTCCGGCGTGCACCGTGTCCAGCGCGTGCCGGAGACCGAGGCCGGCGGACGTATCCACACCAGCACCGTCACGGTCGCCGTGCTGCCCGAGGTGGACGAGGTCGAGTTCGAGATAAATCCCGCCGACCTGCAGATCGACACCTTCCGCTCCTCCGGCGCAGGCGGACAGCACGTCAACAAGACCGAAAGCGCCATCCGCATCACGCATCTGCCCACCGGCACCGTCGTCGAATGCCAGGACGAGCGCAGCCAGTATAAAAACCGCGACCGGGCCATGAAAATACTCGCCTCTCGGCTCTATGAGGCCGAGGCCCGCAAGCAGGCGGAGGCCATCGCCGCCGAGCGGCGCAGCCAGGTCGGCACGGGCATGCGCAACGAGCGCATCCGCACCTACAACTTCCCGCAGGGCCGCGTGACCGATCACCGCATCGGTCTCACGCTCTACAAGATAGAACAGATAATGGACGGCGCGCTGGACGAGCTTATCGACGCGCTGATAGCCGCCGACAGGGCCGAGAGGCTCCGGCAGCAGACGGAGGAGCTATGAAGACCGAGGTCATAAGAGAGGATATGGACAGGGCCGCGTCCCTCGTGAGGTCCGGCGCGCTGGTAGCGGTGCCGACCGAGACGGTATACGGCCTCGCGGGCAGCGGCATGGACGAGGCGGCGGTGGAGCGCATCTATGAGGTCAAGGGACGGCCGGAGGTGAAGCCGCTCTCGCTCATGGTGCCCGGGCCGGAAGCCTTTGAAAAGTGCTGCATCGACGTGCCGGGCGCCGCCCGGACCCTTGCAGCGCGGTTCTGGCCGGGGCCGCTCACGATAATACTCAAAGCGAGGCCGGAGATACCCCGGATCGTGCTCGCCGGAGGCGACACCGTCGGCCTGCGCTGTCCCGATCACCCGCTGACTCTGGAGCTTCTGCGAAAATGCGGCCTGCCGCTCGCGGCTCCCTCGGCGAACCCGTCCGGCGCTCCAAGCCCCAAGACCGCCGAACAGGTGCTCGGCTACTTTGACGGCAGGATAGAGGCCGTCATCGACGGCGGGCCATGCGGCATAGGGCTTGAGAGCACGATAATCGACCTCACGCGCACGCCCTACCGCATACTCCGTCAGGGCGCGCTGCCGGAGCGCGACATTGCCTCGGCGCTGGCTGAGAACATGCGCATAATCGGCATCACCGGCGGCACCGGCACGGGCAAAACCACCGCGCTCGACGTCCTGCGCCGCATGGGTGCGCTCTGCCTCGACTGCGACGAAATATATCACGAACTGACGGACACCAGCGAGGCGCTCCGAGAGGCCATCGAGCGCCGTTTCGGGCAGGTATACGGCCCGGACGGAAGGCTCGACCGCAAGATGCTGGGGCGCATAGTTTTCAGCGACGCGCGGGCGCTCCGTGAGCTGAATGGAATCACCCACGGGTTCGTGGACGAGGAGATAAAAAAGCGTCTGCGCGAACATGCGATGCGCGGCGGCCGCCTCGCCGCCATAGACGCCATTGCGCTCATTGAGAGCGGAGCGTCAAGATTCTGCACCGAGACCTTCGGCATCACCGCGCCGAGGGAAGTGCGCGAACAGCGCATAATGTCCCGCGAGGGCATCTCCCGCGAGTATGCAAGGCTAAGGATAGACGCACAGCAGCCTGACTCGTACTATCGCGAGCACTGCACGGCAATAATAGAAAACAGCGGCACACGGGCCGAATTCACGGTGAGGTGTACGACCGCGTTCACGGAGGTAATCAAAAATGGAAGAAAAGCAGGACTACCGCAAGGAACTCTTTTATGAGAAGAAAAACGGCTATGACCTCATGGGCAAAGAGGCCAGAGCCGAGATGGAGCGCTACTGCGAGGGTTACAAGGTCTATCTGAATGATTCGCGCACCGAGCGCGAGGCCGTGGCGAACGCCATAAGGCTGGCCGAGGCCGAGGGTTTTGTGGAGTACAAAAAGGGCATGGAGCTAAGGCCCGGCGACAAAGTCTGGTACAATAACCGCGGCAAGGCTCTGATGCTGGCAGTCATGGGCAGGCGGCCGCTGGACGAGGGCGTGGTCGTCGCCGCCGCGCACGTCGACGCGCCGAGGCTTGACCTCAAGCAGACCCCGCTCTACGAGGACAGCGAGCTGGCCTTCTTTAAGACCCACTACTACGGCGGCATCAAGAAATACCAGTGGACAGCCATACCGCTCGAGCTGCACGGTGTGGTCGTCAAGACCGATGGCGAGGTCGTGGATGTAGTCATCGGCCGCGAGAAGGACGAGCCGCAGTTCGTCATCTCCGACCTGCTGCCCCACCTGGCCGCCGACCAGATGAAGAAGACCATGGCCGAGGGCGTCACCGGCGAGGGCCTTAACATCCTCATCGGCTCCGCGCCCTACGACGATGACGGCAAGGACCGCGTGAAGCTCGCGGTCATGAGCATACTGAGCAGCAGCTACGGCATAACCGAGGAGGACTTCGTCTCCGCCGAGCTGTGTGCTGTGCCGGCTTTCGACGTGCGCGACATCGGCCTCGACCGCAGTCTCATCGGCGCCTACGGCCACGACGACCGCGTCTGCGCCTATGCAGAGCTTCGCGCGATCTTCGACGTCAGGGAGCCTGAGCAGACCTGCGTCTGCATCCTCGCCGATAAGGAGGAGACCGGCTCCGACGGCGTATCCGGCATGAAGAGCGAGACCTTCGAGTGGTTCATGGGCGACATGTGCAAGACCTGCGGCGTCGACCTTCGCGACTGCTTCTCCAAGAGCATATGCATCTCCGCCGATGTCACCGCGGCCTTCGACCCAAACTACCCCGAGGTGAGCGAGAAGCTCAACTGTGCAAAGCTCAACTATGGCGTCGGTCTGCACAAGTTCACCGGCGCGCGCGGCAAGTCCGGCACGAACGACGCGCCCGCTGAGCTGGTGGCCTTCATAAGGCGCATTTGCGCCGAGAACGGCGTCCAGTGGCAGATGTGCGAGCTGGGCAAGGTAGACCAGGGCGGCGGCGGTACGGTCGCGATGTTCATGGGCAACCGCAACATCGACACCATCGACGCCGGGGTTCCCGTGCTCTCCATGCACGCGCCCTTCGAGGTCGTCGCGAAATACGACTGCTACATGACCTACAAATGCGTCCTTGCCGCCTACAGCGCGAGGCTGTGAGCTCACAGGCAAAAGATGACCGGGCGGACATTCGCTGTCCGCCCGGTTTTGTCATGCCTTTTTCGATTTTGGCAGCACCAGCGCCGCTATCACGGTGCAGACGGTTATGCTCAGCATGGCCGTCTGCGGGTCTATCGTCAGCAGCTTGCCCAGCACCACTGGCGAGACCATCGAGGCCAGCGAAACGCCCGTCACCACGACTGACGAGGCCGAGGCCGTGCGCTCCGGGAAGGCGTCGCAGCAGAGTATCACCAGCGTCGGCACCGTCGCGCCCTGCAGCAGGCCCAGCGCGAACACCATGGCCTTCCTGCACCAGTCCGGCATCGGCAGCAGCAGGAACACGAGGTACAGCGCCGCCGACACCAGCAGCGTCAGCTGGTAATAGCGCTTCACGCCAAGTTTCCGGTACACGAAGGGAGACAGCAGCCGCATCACCAGCGCGCCCATGAAATACATCGTCACCATCAGCCCCGCCGCTGTCAGGTCGTAGTCCCAGACCAGCGAGCAGTATCTCGGCAGCCAGGTGGTCAGACCCGTCTGGAAGGACAGGTTCATGAAGCCTGAGAGCAGAAACAGCCACGCGCTGCCTTCGCGGAAGATCTCCGCCGGATTCTGCCTTGCGCGACCGCGTATCTCCTCCATGTCGGCGTATGGCGTCTGCGGCTTCATCCGCTTGCCGGTGAGAAGCATAAGCGCAGCGCAGGTCAGCGACAGCAGCCCGAGTATAAGGTAGGGCCGCGCGAAGCTCTCCGGCCGCTCGAGGCTCACCAGCGCCGTGACAAACACCGGCGCGAGCATGGCCCCCGCCCCGTAGAAGGCGTGGACATACGGCAGCACGCCGTTCTTGCGCTCTTTATATACGTCCGCTATGACGCTGTTCATCAGCAGGTCTATGCTGATATAGCCCACGCCCGCGATGAGCGAGAAACCCAGCATCAGCGCGTACGAGCCGACCGCCATAAACTGCGGCATCAGCCCTATGAGCACTCCTGCCGCGCCCAACAGCAACAGCCCCGCCCCCAGCGCGTATATCTTGTTCAGCCTCTCGCTCATCGCCGGCTCGGGGCCGTTCTCTCCGTCTATGCTCACGATGCTGTCGGCGGCGTCGGCCACGTTGTCGTAGACCCCGGCGCACACGCCCGCGAGTATCGCCGCGCCCAGCGCCGGGCCCTCCAGCGCCAGCTTCGAGGTCGCGATATTGCAGCCCAGGGCGTCGGCCAGCATCTGACGCCAGAATGCGCTGCGCGCCCCGCCGCCGCCGGGGTAATCCGTCTCGTTGCCTGTGCGGGTCAGCACTCTGGCAGCGCCGCCCTTCGGCGTGTAGTTCAGAAAATCCGGGTGCTCCTGCGTCCATTCAAGCGAGCCAAGCTCGCCGAACAAGCGCACCACGAGACCGTTATAGTGCCCCGCAGCTATCTGCGAGCACCAGTACGCGCCGTTCACGCCGCCCTCGTACTCAATGAGCATGTTCGCGTTCAGGTCGAGCGCGTGGCCGTACTTGTTCGTCGTCGCCGCGAGCCGCTTTATCTTCAGGCCCGTCACGTAGTGCACAAAGCACTCGATATGTGTGCCGATGTCTCCCACGCAGTTCGAAACGCCTGAGTACTTCGGGTCCTTGCGCCACACCGACAGGTTCTCCTTCGCCAGGGCCTCAAGCTCCTCTGCCTGAGCGACCTCGAAGCACAGCGGCTTCTCACAGATGACGTTGATGCCCGCCTCGAGGAAAGCCTTCGCCGTCTCGTAGTGGTTATAGTTCGGGCTGACAATGGTCACGAAGTCGATGCCGTCTTCACGCGCGGATTCCTTCGCCGCCATCTCCTTATAATCCGCATAGAGCCTGTCGGGTGCTATGCAGCAGGCGTCGCCGGTCTCGGCGTTCTTCTCCGCCCTCGTGCTGAAGCAGCCGGCCACCAGCTCGAGCCTCGTATCAAAGTTCGCGGCCTTGCGGTGCACATCGCCTATGAACGCGCCCAGCGCGCCGCCTACCATGCCGCAGCGTATCTGTTTTGCCATGTTGCTTCCCCTTTCTCAGTTCGCGATCGCGTCGTCAAACTTGAAGGTCGAGGCGCAGAAGTCCACCTTCTTTACGAAGGCCGCCGCCTCGGTCGCGCCCTCAATGCGGTCCATGCCGCTGTCCTCCCACTCGACCGACAGCGGGCCGTCGTAGCCCATGTCGTTCAGCACGCGGATGATCTCCTCAAAGTTCACGTCGCCGTGGCCCAGACTGCGGAAGTTCCATCCGCGCCTCAGGTCGCCAAAGTCGATGTGCGAGCCGAGCAGGCCGCTCCGGCCGTCCAGCGTAACTGCCGCGTCCTTCATATGCACGTGATACACCCTGTCGCGGAAGTCCGAGAGGAACAGGTGCGGCTTGATGCCCTGCCACAGCAGGTGGCTCGGGTCGAAGTTCAGGCCGAACTCCAGCCGGTCCGAAAACTTCTCAAGCAGGCGCTTCGTCGAATAGTAGTCAAAGGCTATCTCGCCCGGATGTACCTCCAGCGCGAACTTCACGTCGTTCTTCTTGAACTCGTTGAGTATCGGCGTCCACAGCTCTACTATCTCGTTGTAGCCGTCCTCTATCATCTGCTCGGGAGTCTGCGGGAAGGAGTACAGGTAGCGCCAGATCGGGGAGCCCGTGAATCCGGTGATTATCTTGACGCCCATCTTGTTGGCGACGACCGCCGCCTTCTTCATCGTCTCGATGCCCCACTGCCTGATGGCCTCCGGCTGGTCGGCCAGGGCCGCAGGCGCGAAGTTATTCAGCCTCGGGTCCGGCGCGTCGCCTACGCACTGCCCGATGATGTGAGTCGCCAGCGCCTTGCAGATGAGCCCGTTCTTCTCAAGCTGCTCCTTCACCCAGGGGATGTAGCTCTCGTCCGTCAGCGCACGGTCGAGATCCAGATTGTTGCCCCAGCAGGCGATCTCCAGGCCGTCATAGCCCATGCTCCTGGCAAGCTTGCACAGCTCGTCGAGCGGAAGGTCTGCCCACTGGCAGGTCGTAATATCTACAATCACAGCGTCATACACAAAGAGAAACCCGCCCTCCTTTAAAGGAAGACGGGTTTCTTTAAATATTAACATATGTTACATTGCGCTGAGGAATTTCTTCACATAATGCATCGCCGTTCCGACGCAGGCGCTGTTTGACTTGAATCGGTCCAGGCTTATAAAGTCGCCTTCGCGGTCGAACAGGGTCTTACTGCAGACCTCCTCGCGTATACCTTCCAGCTCCTCGCCGAGGTACGCCGCCAGCATGCCTCCCAGAACGATGTCGCAGTCCAGGCTGACTCGGATGATGGCCAGCCCGTCAGTCAGGTGCTGGCGGTACTGCGCCCAGGTCAGCGCTATCTGGTCGTTGCCGCTTCTCAGCATGGAGAAAAAGTCCTCTAGAGTTATGCCCAGATCGTCGCTCAATCTCGAGGTCGAGCAGTATGCCTCGAGGCAGCCGCGCTTGCCGCAGCGGCAGAGCTTTCCATTCGGTACCACACATATATGGCCAAACTCGCCGCTGCGCCCGTTATCGCCCGTATAGCGCTCGTTATTCAGCAGCAGTGCACCTCCAACGCCGCGTTCCAGCGAAAGGTACACAAGGTTCCTCTGGCCTCTCCGCGCCCAGCTCTCCGCATAACCCGAGGCATTAGCGTCGTTTTCAACGAAAACCGGGTACTTGGAAAAGCTGCCGCTTATCTCCGTCAGCGGCACGTCCCTAAGCCCCAGCGTTGGGGCAAACACCAGCTTGCCCTTCTCATTGTCCACTATGCCCGGCATGGTGATGCCCACTCCGAGCAGCCTCGCCCTGTCCAGCCCGGACTCGTCCAGGAAGCGCTCAAGCTCCTCCGCGAGTTCTCGATAATACCCCGGCTCGTGCCGAAATCTTATAGGCAGCTTCTTATAGGCAAGCTCTCCTGCCCTGATGTCCAGCGCGACCATCCTCACCGCATTGTCCATTATCGACATGCCCACTGAAAACCGCACATCTGCCACCAGTGATATCGCCCGCGGCTTCCGCCCTCCCGTGGACGCCATCGTCCCTGTATAGGTCAAAAGCCCCTCGGCGAAAAAATCCGCAAGGTTCCCGGACACCGTCGGCAGGCTCAGTCCAAGCGCCATTGCTATCTCCTGCTTCGTCACCGGTTCGGGATTCTCGTACACATATTGATATATCCGCCGCCTGTTCGTCTCACGCAGCGCGGCCGCTGTCATGGCTTTTTGCATTATGACACTTCTCTCTTTTGTAAAAGTCGTTTCTATTTATACTCAAAGTACCACATTCCTTTTACAAAAGCAAGTCCTGTATTGTCAAAATGCCCAATTTTCTTCTTGGCAATTTCTGCTTCAGAACAGCTGCGTACCTTTCACGACTTTGTGCTCGATGTCCCGGTCATCGGAGAGGTAGATGCAGCGCTCGAGGCGCTCTGCGAGGTCTCCCCTCTTGTCGGGGTCATATCGCGAGCTGTCTATGACGATGGCGTCGAACTCGAGGCCGGGCCTGAAGCTGCCGGTACCGAACAGTTCGCCGCCGCCGGCGGTGCCGAGCCAGAAGGCTTCCGGCACAGTCAGCGCCCTGAGGCCCTCGTCCACCAGCCGCCAGCGCAGCTTCGAGACCTGTATGGCGTCCGCCATGGCCCGGAAGATGCTGGTCACGGTCCCGCCCGCGACATCGCTGCCGAGTCCCACATGCAAGCCCATATCCAGAAACCGTCTCACGGGCGCGATGCCGCTCGAGACGTTCATGTTCGAGGCCGGGCAGTGCGCGATATACACCCCGCGCTCGCGGATAAGCTCCAGCTCGGGCTGCTCCGAGAGCACGCAGTGCGCCATGACCGTCGGGCAGTCCTTGCCGCCGAACAGTCCAAAGCGGTCATAGGCCTCGCCGTAGAAGCGCGCCTCCGGGTGCAGGCGGCCGACCAGCTCCACCTCCGAGCGGTTCTCAGACAGGTGCGACTGCACCGCCGTGCCGTACTCGCGCCGTATCTCCCCGAGCGCCTCGAGCAGCCGCGTCGAGCAGGACGGGATGAACCTCGGCGTTATCACAGGCCGCGTGCGCTCATAGCGGCCCTCTGCGGCCTCGAGCCAGCGGCGGGTCTCGGACGCGGCCCAGTCGGCGTCCCGCTCGCGCAGGACGTCCGGGGCATTCTCGTCCATGCTCACCCGGCCCACCATGGTCGAGAGACCGGAGGCATCGAGCTTATCCATGAGCAGCAGCGTTGCCTCGGTGTGCGCCGAGGCGAAGATACAGGCCCGGGTGTTCGGCCCTCGCCGCATGTCCTCCACGAAGCGCTCGTACGCGGTGTCGGCGTAGCCCATATCCGCGAACCGCGCCTCCTCCGGGAAGGCATATCGCTCGAGCCAGTCGAGCAGCTCGCAGTCCATGCCAGTGCCGCGATAGGCAAACTGCGCCGCGTGCACGTGCAGGTCTGTGAGGCCCGGCAGCACCAGCCTGCCTGTGCAATCCTCAACAGGCAGGGCAGCGTACCGCTCAGGCAGCTCGCGGAACACGCCCGCCGAGCGCCCGGCCTCGCAGACAACGTATCCGTCCGCTACGCACTCGAGCGCCGAGGGCGACAGGCTGTGGCAGATATCGCCCTTTATCACAAAGTTATCATTCATCGTCATATCTCTCCCGTGACCATACTACATCTAATAAATTACAACATACTTGTTAACATTTCAAGTCAGACGGCGAGCAGGCTGATTTCTGTGGGGTATATGGGCGAACTGCGGAAGCGCAGGTGGAAGCGGTAGTCGCGCGATATTTCGTGGATGAGCTGCGGGATGCGCCAGAGGTCGTCGTTGCCATGGTAGACGGAGATGAGAAGTTTCGGGTGGTCGTTCAGGATATGGCGTCTGGCTCCGCATAGGGCGCGGTACTCGAAGCCCTCAATGTCGGCTTTTATGAGCGTGACCGGCTCAGTTATATCGTCGTCGAGGGTGACGACCTCCACCTCCCCGGCGCTGTCCGGGCTGAGGCGGTTGGACGAGGCGTACTGATTGGGCACGAGACTGAGGCGTCCGGGTTCGTCTGACACGCCCTTCTGCCGCAGCTCGATGTCCCGCAGGCCCTCAGTGTTCATCCTGAGCCGCTCGAAGCTCTCTGGCGTTATCTCGTAGCAGTAGAATCGGCGGTAGCAGTCCTCGCCGTAGTTTTTTATGTAGCTTTTCACCGTGTCGCCCGTGTAGGCCCCCAGGTCGACCACGACCTCGTCAGGCGTGCATTTCACAAGGTCCAGGTCGAAGTAGTCTTCGAACATGTACTCCTTTGCCTCGGCGGTTGTCTTGAAGTCGTAGCGGTACCAGTTGCTGAGGATGGAGTACAGGGTCTTTTTGGAGCGGTAGTCCTCGAGGCGCTCGTAGAGCCAGACGTACTCTGAAAGGTGCTCGAACAGGGCCAGCTCCTTTAGTTCTATCTGCTCGAAGATGCCGTTGTCGGGGTCGAGCCTGCCCCAGAAGCCGAAGCGGTTAAAGAAGTCCTGACAGCTCCGGCGAGTTTCAGCCGGGACCGCGTCGAAGGCGCGCCTGATGCGGTAGTAAAGCTCCTTTTCGCCCAGCGAGCCTATCTCAGATGCGAGCTCGGCAAAGCTCCTGTCAATAATGTTCATAGTATCACGCTCCCCTTATAGCATATTACAGCGGTGCAGGAATATGAACTGTCAACAGATAGTTGCTATTTTGCAATAGTTGTAGTACAATCAGCTTGCCCGTATACACAATTTTTTTGGAGGTCTAAAAATCATGAAGCGAAAACTTTTCATGGCTGCTTTGGTGTTTATTATAGCACTGGCGCTGTTCCCTTCGTTTGCGCTTGCGGACGGTCCTGTGGCAACCGTTAATGGTGTCTCCTACAACAGTGTAGATGAGGCGCTCACCGCCGCTTTGAGCGCAGGCAGCAACGGTGGAACCGCGAATATCCAGCTGCTCGCGGACATTGAAGGGACCGCAGACGCTGGCTTACAGATTCCCGCGGGCGTTACGGTCATTATAGACCTGAACGGCCATGCCCTGGTCGGCAAAAACGCTTCGAGCTTTGTTGTCAACTACGGCAATCTGACCATCAATGACAGTTCTGCTTCTGAGGGCAGTCATGGCGTTGGAGCTGGCCGCATTTATACCACCGATATCGCTGCTCAGGGCCGTCATGCTGTGGTAAACTACGGCACGCTCGTTATAAACGGCGGCATATTTGGTGACAAGAACATCGACAAGACCGACGTCAATGGCGTGCAGCGCGGCAACGCAGTGCGCAACTATGGCGTCGCCACCATCAACGGCGGCGCTTTCACCTGCTGCGATAACTACACCAACGGCGGCTATGCTTATGCCATTACAAACGGCTCTGGAAATTACCCTGACGCCACTATGACTATCAACTATGCCACAGTCTACGGCAGCATCAATGGCCTCATCGCAGCTGACGGCGGTACTCTTACCGTTAAGGACGGCAGCTACACTCTCGGCGACGGCACCGAAACTAATCTGTGGCGTGTGGTGTACACCTCCGGTAACGGTGTGGTAAACATTGATGGTGGACGATACGCCAGGAATGTCAATAACACATATGGATTTTTCGGCGGAACTGTATCTATTTCCGGTGGTAATTTTACTGAAAGCGACAATAACGGCATCAATATTGATTTTGGCACAGTAGATATTTCCGGCGGCGAGTTCAACGGTACTATCACTACTGGTAATTCTACTGATCTTGCTATTGTCGGCGGCACCTTCTCCAGTGATGTGTCAACCTATGTTTCCAAGAGCGCTGCCATATCCACCGAGGGCGACAAGACTGTCGTCACCCCCAACAAGTCCGACGACGCCGTTGTCAGCATCGAGCGCGGCGGCAAGACCCTCTACTACACCACCCTCAACTACGCTGTCGCCGAGGCGAGGGACGGCGAAACGGTGAAGGTGCTGGAGAGCACCACCGTCAGCAGCGCTCTTAAAATCAAGAACAGCATCACCATCGACGGCAACGGCAACACCGTCACCGCCAACAAGTGCGTCGGACTCTACATCACGGCCGACCTCAGCAAGCTCACCGTCACCGACCTCATGCTCAAGGGCATGCTGGGCTCTGACAATATGGCGTATGAGGGCACCGGCTCCTTCATGGGCATCGGCACCTATAACGGCTGCTACGGCGTCGGCGACCTTCAGCTCAACAACGTCACCGTCGACGGCTTCTCCTACGGCCTCTACTTCGGCATCAATCCCGCTGGTACCACTGCTGAAACTGATATCAACAGCAACCCCGTCCGTGTCACCGCCAACAACCTCACCGTCCATAACTGCTACATAAAGGGCGCTTACTTTGAGAAGCTCACCGATTCCAGCTTCACCAGCTGCAAGTTCGTCAATAACGGCATCGATGAGACAAAAGTGGAAAGCGGCTTCCGCACCTGGATGTGCGGCGTGGACATCAACCTCAAGAACGGCAGCTATGAAAACATCAGCTTCATCGGCTGCACCTTCACCAACAACGGCAAGAACAACGGCACCGCCCTGCTCATCAAGGCGCGCGACGACGGCAATTACGGCAAGACCACCAGCCTCGACGGCGCCACCGTCTCCGGCTGCACCTTCTCCGGCAACAACGGCTCCAGCCCTGTCATCATCGGCGAGCCGGGCAAGGGCAACAAGACCCCTGTGAACGTCAGCATCCAGTCCGACGTCAAATACACCAGCAACGTCGCCGCTGCGTCCAACTTCACCGTCACCTTCAACTCCAACGGCAGCACCGAGTACGCCACCCAGCTTGTTGCAGCTGACAGCGAGATAACCCTCCCCACCCCGAGCAAGTCCGGCTACATCTTCCTCGGCTGGCGCTGCGGTGAGAACACCTACAGCGCCGGCGCGACCGTCAAGGTCACAGCGGACATGGCCTTCACCGCGGTTTGGGCTAACATGCCCGACGTCACGCCGGACGAGCCGGAGGCGCTGCCCTTCACGGACGTGAGCGAGGGCGCGTGGTACTACGGCGCGGTGTGCTATGTTTGGGAAAACGGCATAATGGAAGGCGTTGAAACCGACAAGTTCGCGCCTAACAGCCCGCTTACCCGCGCCATGGTCTGGGCCATCCTCGCGAGGCTGGACGGCGTTGAGGTGAGCGGAGATAACTGGATGACCACCGCGCAGGAGTGGGCGGTCAGGAGCGGCGTTTCGGATGGCGAGAACCCGACGGGCTATATAACCCGCGAGCAGCTCGTGACGATGCTCTGGCGCTACGCCGGCGGGCCGGTCGTGGATTACGCGCTGGCGGCTCCCGATGCTGACCAGATAAGCGACTGGGCGCTCGAGGCCATGCGCTGGGCGGCGTCCGAGGGCATAATCGAGGGCGACGACCTCGGGAACCTGAACCCCGCGGCGAACTCCACCCGCGCCCACGCCGCGGCATTCATGCAACGTTTCCAGACAGCCCAAAACTAAAAGTTTTCGCCCGCCTTTTACAAAAGGCGGCAGGGGTCCAGGGGGCAGCGCCCCCGGCCGCTGCCCGCAGGCAGCGGAACACTCTATAC
>URDJ01000041.1 GCA_900546615.1 uncultured Eubacteriales bacterium
GCAGGCGTTTCACCGCTTCCCGGAGACTGCGGAGGAGATGACGACGCATTCGCATCGACGACGTCAGTCGATATTTATAATAAACGCCGCCCCTCCGGGGCGGCCTCATCCTTGTTCCCCTCGTTCACGTCGGTCAACAACGCCGTAAAACCATTCGCACAAACCCCTCGGCCTCAAACGTCAGATAGGACGTACAACGCACGTGGGAGAGGCGGGTGGGACGCATCCAGTACGATGGGTGCTCCCAGCCCATATAAAAGCCGCTTTTCTTTGGGGCGCCACCCCGTTTCTTTGGGCAAGGGCCAAAGAAATGGGGTGGCATTTTATATAAACCGCCTCCACGTTCAGCCGCTGACGGCCCGGGTCACGGATATTATCGAGATGAACAGCATCAGCGCCGCCGCGCCCACGATGCCCAGCACCATGCCGAACACCCCGCCCAGCTCGCCTATAAGCCCCGCTATCCGCTTGTCCGCAAAGGCCGAGCAGAGCGCCGCGGCCGCCTTGTACAGCAGGTAGCGGAGCGCCGCGTACAAAAACGGCGCAAGGCAGACGCAGGCCGCCGCGATAAGTCCCAGCGCCCCGGCTGCGTTCCGCAGCAGTCCCGCCCCGGCCACGACCGTTGAGGCCGCGTCCGAGATCATGCCGCCCACCACCGGCAGCGCCGTCGAGATCGCCGTCTTTGCCGCCTTCGACGCCACCGCGTCCGCCGCGCCAGTGACCGCCCCGCTTATCCCCAGCCAGGCGGTGAAGGCCGTCATGACCAGCGTCGTCAGCAGCGTCGTGAACCTCGTGATGAGCTTCGACGCGCCCTCGAGCGCCGGGCTGTCCAGCGCGGCCGAGGCGGTCCTTATGCCTATGCTCACGTAGCACAGCGGCAGCAGCAGCCCCTGCGCCGCGCCTATGAGCACGTCCATGCACAGGGCCGTGGCAGCGTACTTCGCCGCCGCGCTCGTCACCGCCCCGCCCGCCGCTGCCGCCGCCGTCAGGCAGGGCAGCAGCGCGTGTGAGAAGGCCGAAAGCTCCGATAGCGCCTCCCGCCCGGCCTCAATGCAGCCGCCCGCGTCTGAGAACGCCAGCGCCGACACCGCAAGGCAGCCCGCCAATCCCACGTACCGCGCCGCCGCGCCCTCCGCGAACGCGCCTGCCAGCGTGCAGATGAGCGCCACCGCGACGAGCTTCACCGCTGCCGCCGCCGCCTCCCGCCAGTACCCGCGCAGGCTCTCCCAGGCCGCGTCCAGCAGCTTCGAGAGCATGCCCTCCGGCTCGAGCGCATCCGTTATCCCGGCGTCGCCCAATATCTCGCGCGCGGAGTCAGGCACGGCCTGCTCCGCCTCGGACATGTCCAGCGCCCCGTACAGCTCGTCCGCCGTGTCCGCAGCCAGCGCCGGGACCGTGAGCACGAGCACGGCGAATATCGCCGCGAGAGCACGCCTCATATCAGGCCCTCCACGGTATCGAGCAGGGCCGAGACCAGCGGCAGGGCACAGACCAGCGCCGCCGCAGCTCCCGCCAGCTCGACCGCCGAGGCCAGCTGGCTGCTGCCCGCGTCCTTGCAGGCCTCCGAGCCGAGCGCGCACACTATGCCTACCCCCACGCACTTGACGATGGGCGCAAAAAGCGCCGGGGACAGCCCCGAAAGCTCCTGCGCGCGCTCCGCCGCCCCTGCTATGTCCGACGCAAGGCCCAGCACTGAGGCGAGTATCACCGCCGCCGCGCCCAGCCCGAGGCAGACGGACAGCTCCGCGTTCGACCGCCTGAGCAGCAGCGCCATGAGCGCCGCGCAGATCCCCGCCGCGACCGCTTTTGCCGCCAGCTCCATCTCAGAACATGAACAGGCTCTTGATAAGCCCGAACAGCTCGCTTATTTTCTGCACGACCAGCACGAGCACGATGATGAGCCCCGTTATCGTCACCATGAGCGCCTGCTCCTCGCGCCCCGAGCGCGTGAGCAGTATGTTCAGCACCGCGACGAGTATGCCGACCGCCGCGACCTTGAAAATGAGTTCGACCTCCATTTGCCGCACATCTTCCTTTCAGTAGAGGACTATCGCCAGTATCAGTCCGCCGCCCGCCGCGAGGCCGGCGCGGAGCCTGCCCATGACGCGGGCCTCGTCCGCGGCGCGTATCGCCTCGCGGCGCAGCTCCGCTTCGCAGGCGGCTATCGCCGAGGCCTGCTGCTCCGCGCCGTAGCGCCCCAGGCTGCCGCCCAGATTCGTGAGCGAGACCCGGGCCGCCTCCGTCAGGTCGAGCAGGCCCAGCGCCCCGCGCCAGATCTCCGAAAACTCCGCGCCGCCCAGATTCTCCAGGCCCGCGCAGACCGCCGCATAGAAGCCCCGCGCAGCCTCCGGGCCGTGCAGCGCGAGCCGCTCCGCCGCCTCCGGCATGGGCGCAAGCCGCGAGCATATCTCCGAGCTGAGCTGCTCCAGCCCCGAGGCGAGGTCCGAGATGAGCCGCGCCCGTTTTTTCAGCCGCAGGGCCTCAGACAGCCCCATGCCCGCAAAGGCCAGGGTCAAAAGCAGCGCGCCCAGAAGCTTCATCCGCCGAGTTCCTCCAATCTGTAGCGTCTTTGTCCGCCGCGGCGGTCGATGACGATCGCCGCCCTGAATATCGAGTCCTCCAGCAGGGGGCGGTAAACGGGGCGCGCGGCCAGCTCGCGCGCGCTGCCCGCGTGGGCGGTTGCGAGGAGCTTCACTCCGCAGCCCGTGGCCGAGCGCGCCGCCTCAACGTCGGCCGGGGTGGTTATCTCGTCCATCGCGAGCAGCTGCGGGGTCATGGCCCGGATGAGCATGGCGGCGGCCTCGGGCTTGGGCGCGCCGGTCATGACATCGGTGCAGGGGCCGACGTCAAACAGGGGCGCGCCGTCCCAGACGCCGGCGATCTCGGCCCGCTCGTCGATGAGTGAGACCCGCCTGCCGCCCTCGGAGGCCAGGCGCACAAGCTCGCGCAGGAGCGTGGTCTTGCCCGCGCCGGGAGGCGAGACGATGAGCGTGTCCGGCAGGCCCAGCTCGAGCAGGCGGGCATAGACCTCCCCGGCGCAGCCGCGGTGCTGGCGCGGGATGCGGATGCTCAGCGAGGACAGGCGGCGTATGGAGCGCACGCCTCCCTCCCGCACGACCGTCTCGCCGCACAGTCCTACCCGGCAGCCGCCGCGGACGGTGACAAAGCCGGCGGCGACGCATTCGAGCGCTGTGTGCGCCGAGGCGCGGGTGGCGTTCTCGAGCACGGTGTCGAGGTCGTGCGGCTGCACCGCCCTGTCTCCAAAAGGGCTTTCGCCCTCGGCCAGCAGCAATGACGGGCGCCGGCCCGAGCGCAGGCGTATCTCCTCCGCCGAAGCACGCGCCGCGCCTGCGAGCGCAAGTGCAGCCTGTCTGATATCCAGCGGCAGCAGCGCCGCCGCGTTTTCAAAGCCCTCGTTGTCCCTCATGTGGACAATCTATGTCCCCTCCGCCCAGCTTAGAACCTGCGCGCGGCGCGGTGTGGGCGTTCTACCTGACGGGACGTGGATGCGCGTATGTGCGGTATCTGGCAGTTTATATTCCACCCCATTTCTTTGGCCCTTGCCCAAAGAAACGGGAGTGGAGCCCCAAAGAAAAGCGGCTTTTTTTGGGCGGCAGCACCCTTCGTACCGTGTGCGTCCCACCCGCCTCTCCCTCCGGCCCTCTACGCCTACATGACGTTTGGGCGCGGGAAGGTTATTTGCGTTTGAATATAAGGGGATGGCCGTCTCGGCTAACGATTGGGAATAAGGTAGCAGCCGCCCTTTGGGCGGCGTTTTATTACATTATCGACTGACGTCGTCGATGCGGCAAAGGTCCACATCTCCTCCGCAGTCTCTGTGTTGCGCCGGATTCTACGCATACGCCAACCGTAGGGGCGGGGTTCCACCCCCGCCCGGCGTCACGGGCTTGCGCACGCCCATCGTAGGGCGCACCGACCCCGGTGCGCCGTTTGTAACGGTTTCACAGCCGTGTACGGTTTTTGCCCACCCGTAGGGGTCGGCGTCCCCGACGACCCGCCGCGCGCCGTATGGCGCGCGGGGCGCCGGCGTCAGCCGGCGTTGCGTGGTTTTGGCGTCATCCGAAACCGTCGCGTCCGGGCGGGGGTGGAACCCCGCCCCTACAGGTGGTGGTGCGTTTCCGTGGCCGTGTGCGGGCGGCGCATCGGGGTCGATGCGCCCTACGGGTGACGGTTTCGCGTTGGTTTTGGCCCCGTGCATATCGTTACAGAGGGTCGTCGAGGACGCCGACCCCTACGGGTGGGTTGTTGTTTTTGCCCAAAGCGTTGCCGTAGGGGCGGGGTTCCATCCCCCGCCCGGCGTCACGGGCTTGCGCACGCCCATCGTAGGGCGCACCGACCCCGGTGCGCCGTTTGTGACGGTGTTGCGGATGGTTGCGGTTTTTGCCCGACACCGGCGCGTGGGTTGGCGTTGTCCGAAACCGTCGCGTCCGGGCGGGGGTGGAACCCCGCCCCTATATGGGTTGGGTGCGCTGCCGTGGCCGCCTGCGGGCGGCGCATCGGGGTCGATGCGCCCTACGGGTGACGGTTTCGCGTTGGTTTTGGCCCCGTGCATATCGTTACAGAGGGTCGTCGAGGACGCCGACCCCTACGGGTGGGTTGTTGTTTTTGCCCAAAGCGTTGCCGTAGGGGCGGGGTCGAGGGCGGCCTGCGGGGCGGTTTCGTTGGGTTTTGGGCATGGAAAAACGCCGCTCTTTTTGAGCGGCGTTTTTCACCTTTTCTTCAATCCAATATATGCTGTCCGGTATAGAGCATATAGTACCGGCCCTTTTCTGCCAGGAGGGCTTCGTGGTCGCCCTTCTCCTGTATCTCGCCGTGCTCTATGACCACGATGCAGTTGGAGTTGCGCACCGTCGAGAGCCTGTGGGCTATGACGAACACTGTGCGGCCTTCCATCAGCGCGTCCATGCCGCGCTCTATGTGCCGCTCGGTGCGCGTATCTATCGAGCTCGTCGCCTCGTCCAGCACCATCACCGGCGGGTCGGCCACCGCCGCCCGCGCTATCGCCAACAGCTGCCTCTGGCCCTGCGACAGGTTTGCGCCGTCGCCCGTCACCTGCGTGTTGTAGCCGTCCGGCAGTCTCCTGATGAAGCTGTGCGCGTTCGCGCTCTTTGCCGCCGCGATGCACTCCTCGTCCGTCGCGTCAAGCCGCCCGTACCGGATATTCTCCATCACCGTGCCCGTGAACAGGTGCGTATCCTGCAGCACCGAGCCGAGCGAGCGGCGCAGGTCATCCTTCCTTATGTCGCACACGTCGATGCCGTCGTAGGTTATCATGCCCGAATCTATCTCGTAGAAGCGGTTTATCAGGTTCGTTATCGTCGTCTTGCCCGCGCCCGTCGAGCCTACGAAGGCTATCTTCTGGCCGGGGTTTGCGTACACGCTCACATGCTTGAGTATCGGCTTTTCCGGCACATACGAGAAGCACACGTCGTTCAGGCGCACAGCGCCCTTCAGCTCCGTCAGGCAGTAGTCCTCGCCCGGCACGTTCCTCACGCTGCCGCGTACGATGTGCAGCGTGCTGCTGCCCTCCCTGTCCGGGTACTTCCAGGCCCAGCGGTGCGACGCCAGCGCGGAGAGGTCCGTCACCTCGGTCAGGCCTCCGTCCTTTTCCGCGCGCACCCAGATGCCCTCCGGCGAGTCCTCGTTCGGCCGGAGCATCCTGAGGCTCCCGTCCGGCTCATGCACCGCCTGGCCAAGTTCCACCGGCGAGCCGTCCGGCTCCACCATGACCGGCACCAGCGTCAGCCGCGAGCTGCGCGGCACCTTCCAGGCCCAGGTATGCGGCCGGTCTGCTCCCGTGTGCTCCGTGATGGCCCCGTTCGCGTCCTTCTGCGCGCCCACCAGCGTCACCGTGCCGTTATCGACCTCCGGCTCCATGTCGATTATCTCGAATATCCGCTCCGCGCCCGCCAGCGCCGAGAGCAGCGACGTCATCTGCTGCGATACCTGGCTCATCGGCTGCGATATCTGCCGCCCGAACTGCAGGTAGATCGCCAGGCCGCCCAGGTCCAGCATCCCGCCGAAGGCGAACAGCCCGCCCACGATGGCTGTCAGCGCGTAGCCGATATTCATGACGTTGCCCACGATGGGCATCATGGCCGTGGCGTAGAAGTTCGCGTCCTTCGCCACGCCGAAATACGCATCGTTCAGCTTGCCGAACTGCGTCCTTGCCGCGTCCTCGTGCGTGAAGGCCTTCACCACGCGCAGGCCCTCTATCATCTCCTGGATGTTGCCGTTCATCTCGCCCAGCGCCTTCTGCTGTTCCCGGTACAGCCTGCGGCTGCGCCCGCCTATGGTCCTGATGGCGAGGAAACTGCCCGCCAGCACCAGGAGCGTTATGAGAAACAGCGGCGGGCAGGTCACGATGAGGATGACCACGATGCCCACAAACATCAGGCTCGAGGAGAATATCGACACTATGCTCTGCTCGAGCATCTGCTGCACATAGTCCGCGTCGTTTGAAAAACGGCTCATAAGCTCGCCGTGCGGGTTCTTGTCGAAGAAGGACAGCGGAAGCTCCTGCAGCTTGTCGAACAACTCGCCCCTGAGCCTGTTCGTGCCCCTGTGCGCCAGCTGGGCCATGATCGCCGACTGCGCATAGGTACAGGCCGCGCCCACAAGGAACACCACCGCCATCACCGCCAGCATCTTGCCGAGGTACATGAGCTTTTCATTGAGCGTGCCGTCGCCCACGAGGTCGTTGAGCACCGGCTTTATGAGATACGTCCCCGCAAGGCTCGCCAGCGAGCTCGCCGCCACGCAGACGAAAACAACGACAAGCAGCCACTTCTTCCCGCTTATATATTTCAGCAGGCGGAGCATCGTCCGCTTCGCGTCCTTCGGCTTCTGATAGCCGCCCCTGGCGCCCGGGCCGCCCCGGCCGGGGCCGCCGTGTCCGCCCCTGTTCTCAGCCATTGTCTATCGCTCCTTCCTGCTGGGACTGGTAGATCTCCCGGTATATGTCGCTCGTCTCCATCAGCTCGTCGTGCGTGCCCTCCGCCGCGATGTGGTCGTCGTCCAGCACCACGATCTTGTCGGCATAGCGCACCGAGCTTATCCTCTGCGCTATGATGATGACCGTCGTGTCCTTCAGGTTCTCCGAGAAGGAGCGGCGTATCTCCGCCTCCGTCGCCGAGTCCACCGCCGAGGTCGAGTCGTCCAGTATCAGTATCGCCGGGTGCCGCAGCATCGCCCGCGCTATGCACAGCCGCTGCTTCTGGCCGCCCGAGACGTTCACGCCGCCCTGCTCCAGCCACGTGTCGAAGCCCTGCGGCATCGCCTCGATGAAGTCAAGCGCCTGCGCGTCCTTCGCCGCACGGCGTATCTCCTCCTCCGTCGCGTCCGCGCGGCCCCAGAGCAGATTGTCACGCACCGTGCCGGAAAACAGCACGTTAGTCTGAAGCACCATGCCTATTCTGCTGCGCAGCTCCTCGAGCGGGTAGTCGCGCACGTCCACGCCGTCCACCAGCACCTGCCCCTGCGTCACGTCGTAGAAGCGCGGGATGAGGTTCACAAGCGTCGATTTGCCCGTGCCCGTGCCGCCCACGATGGCCACGAACTGTCCCGGCTCCACAGTGAGGTCTATGCCGTGCAGCACGTCGTCGCCCGTGCCCGCGGCGCTGTACTTGAAGCTGACGTTCTTAAACTCCACCCTGCCGCGGCTCTCGGGCAGCTCGCGCTCATGGCTCTCCGGCGAGTCGGAGATGTCCGGCTCGGTGTCCAGCACCTCGAGCACGCGCTTGGCGCAGGCCACGGCCCTCGTCAGCATCAGCAGGCACATGCCCACCATCAGCACGCTCATGAGCACCTGTACGATATACGAGAAAAACGCGTACAGCTCGCCGGGCAGCAGCTCGCCCTTCGCCACAAAGCCGCCGCCGAACCACATGACGCCCAGGATGGCAGCGTACATCGAGAGCATCATGACCGGGCTTATCAGTATGACGCGCATCACCGCCGCAAGTCCGGCGTCGCGCAGCTCGTCGTTCGACTTCTTGAACTTCTTCCGCTCGAAGTCGCCCCTGACGAAGGCCTTGACCACACGGATGGCCACCAGGTTCTCCTGCACCGTGTTGTTCAGGGCGTCTATCTTCTGCTGGAACCTCGTGAACAGGCGCTCGCAGGCCCGCATTATGAGCCAGAGCAGCAGGCACATGACCGGTATGACCACCACGATGACCAGCGTCAGCCGCGCGTTCATCACAAGGCAGACCACCAGCGCCGACAAAAGCTGCACCGGCGCGCGCACCAGCATGCGCAGGCACATCATCACCGTCATCTGGATGGAGTTCACGTCGTTGGTCAGCCTCGTTATGAGCGAGGCCGAGGAAAAGCGGTCAATGTCCGCAAAGGAGAAGTTCTGTATCTTGTCGAACATCGCCCCGCGCAGGTTGCGGCCGAAGCCCTGGCTCGCCACGGCCGCCGTCTTCGCCGCCGTCATGCCGCTGTACAGCGACAGCACCGAGAGCACCAGCATCCCCAGCCCCGCCTTCCAGATGTAGCTCATGCCGCCGTCGCCGTTTATGCCCACGTCGATGATGTCCGCCATCAGCAGCGGCAGGAAAAGCTCGCACACCGCCTCGATGAGTATGAACAGCGGCGCCTTTATCGCTTCCTTCTCGAAGCCCTTTATATAGTGGAACAGCCTCTTTGTCATGCCTCCGCCTCCTGTCCGGCCAGCGCCCTGAGATTTGCCGTCATGCGCTCAAAAAAGTCCGAGACGGCGCCAAGCTCCGCCTCGGTGAAGCCCCCGTACATCGCCTCGTCCGCCTCCGTGAACACCTCGATATATCGCTGCGCCACCTCGCGGCCCTTGTCCGTTATGCGTATCCGTTTCCTGCGCAGGTCGTGTTCGGCCGCCTCGCGCACGATGCAGCCCTGCTTTTCAAGGAGCTTCACCGCCGACGTCACCGTCGCGGGCGAGACCCTCAGCCACTTCGACAGCTCCTTCTGCATCGACATGCAGCCG
This sequence comes from uncultured Eubacteriales bacterium, assembly GCA_900546615.1. Lineage (GTDB taxonomy): Bacteria > Bacillota > Clostridia > Oscillospirales > Oscillospiraceae > Scatomorpha > Scatomorpha pullistercoris. The sequence goes on from URDJ01000041.1 coordinate 8,990, forward strand.
TCCTCCCCGCCGCGCATGAGCAGAAACAGGATGAAGGGATGCCCGTAGTCCTTCAAACCGTGCCGCTCAAGCAGCGAGTCCAGCGCCGAGCGGTGCGCCGCATGCAGCATGCGGAACTGCCAGGCCGGTGAGCTGAGCATGGCCTCGTTCATTTCCATGCAGTCTTCCATGCTGACCTCCAATAATTAGCTTTCTAATAATTAGCCCTCTAACTAAACCTGATAAATGATACAGCGCCCTCCGTCGTATGTCAACGGGGGACGCTGTGAACATTTTATGAATTTTCTTCCTCGCTTATTTCTCCACGTCGAGCTTCAGGTCCGAGCCGAGGGCGCGCAGGGCGGCGCGCATCTTGGGCAGGTCGGCCTGGGCCATGGCCTGACGCAGATCGTCGTCCGGCACAAAGCGGCAGTAGGTACGGCAGAATGCCTCAAAGTTGGTCTTAGTCCTCGGCCCGAGCTTTTTGGCGTAGACGATGACTCCGACGAGCGCCCCGCCGAAAAAGCAGATGACAAGGTACAGCGCCGCGAAATACGCCACCACAAAGCCTATTCCCGCGCAGATAACCAGCCAGATCAGAACCGAGATGGTGTTCATCCGTCTCGCCCCCTTCGGGACGAATACCTCCTCGCCGGCCTTGCCGAACCTGGATATCAGCGGATAACCGACGGTAAAGTCAAAAATCAGCTGTCTCAGGCAGATATAGAAGTAAAACCACCCGGCGACGAAGATCAGTGCGCCATACATTATCTTCATTTCCATGTATACCAGACCTCCCAATGCGCAGTTTCATCATTCTATCATCTTTTTCCTGAACTTGCAAGAGCCGACAAAATCCGGGCCGGGATAAAGTTATAAATGCCACCCCGTTTCCTTTGGCAAGGACAAAAGAAATGGGGCGGCATTGCGGCCGGGGCCGGCGTGCTCAGCCCAGTTTCCTGAAAAGCCAGTTGAGTATGTCCTTATACACCTCGTCGCGGTTCAGCTCGTTTATCATCTCGTGCCGGCCGTCCTTGTAGAACTTGTAGAACACGTCCTTCATCCCGGCCCTTATGAACATGCTGTACACCTTCGCCACCTGCACGCCGTCGCCGCCTACAGGGTCCTTGTCGCCGCTCAGGAAAAACACCGGCAGGTCCTTGTTCATCTTCGCAAGATTGCTCCTGCGGCCGATAATCGAAATGCCGTACATCATGTCGCGGAACAGGCTCGTCGTCGGCGTGAAGGTGCACAGCGGGTCTTTCGTATAGGCGTCCACCACAGCCTCGTCCCTTGTCAGCCAGTCATATTTCGTCCGCTTCGGCTCGAAGGACTTGTTATAGCTGCCAAAGGCCACGTTCGATATCGCCTCGCTCCGGTGCATGGGGCCGTTCTTTATCATGTCCCCGTCGCAGAGGAAACGGCCCGCCGCGACCAGCGCCTCCGGCGCCTGGCCCGTGCCGGACAGGATGACCCCCGCCAGCGGCGCGCCGGGATACCGTATCATATACGTCCGCGTCAGAAAACTCCCCATCGAGTGCCCGAACAGGAAATACGGCGCCTCCGGCCACTTTGCCGCCGTCAGCTGCCGCAGCCGCTCCATGTCAGCCACGACCTTGTACCAGCCCTCGTCCATCGCGAAAAACCCGATATACTCGGGGCTGCGCACGCTCTCGCCATGGCCCAGGTGGTCGTTGCCCACCACCACAAAGCCCTTCGATGCCAGAAACCGCGCAAAATCCGCGTAGCGTCCGATGTACTCGTTTATCCCGTGCGCTATCTGCACCACGCCGTTTATGTCGCAGTCCGGCACCCACTCGCGCACGTGGATGGGGGTCTCGCCGTCGGCCGATGTGAAGGTATAGTTATTTTCGTCTATGACAGGCATTTTCTTTTACCTCCTTGTGTGTTATCTTATAAGAGGATTGTAGTCCAATTCGGCACTCAAGTCAACAAGGAGGCTTCAGATGAAAGGCTATGTCATAGCCCTCGACCAGGGCACGACCAGCTCGCGGGCCATCGTCTTTGACCGGCGGGGCGAGATAGTCTCGCTCGCGCAGTACGACTACCCGCAGATATATCCGCGCCCCGGCTGGGTCGAGCACGACCCGGCGGACATACTCGGTACGCAGATAAAGGCGCTCTCGGACGCCTTTGAAAAGAGCGGCGTCGAGGCCGGGGACATCGCGGCCATCGGCGTCACGAACCAGCGCGAGACCACCCTCGTCTGGGACAGGACGAACGGCAGGCCCGTCTACAACGCCATAGTATGGCAGTGCCGCAGAACGGCCCCGTTCTGCGACAGGCTCGCCGCCGAGGGCGTCGGCGCCTACATAAGGGACAAGACCGGCCTGCTCATAGACGCCTACTTCTCCGGCACCAAGATACGCTGGATACTCGACAACGTCGAGGGCGCAAGGGAGAGGGCCGAGCGGGGCGAGCTCATCTTCGGCACCGTGGACTCCTGGCTCATCTGGAACCTCACCGGCGGGCGGGAGCACATATCGGACTACTCCAACTGCTCGCGCACGATGCTCTTTGACATCGACCGCCTGCGCTGGGACGAGGACCTCTGCCGCGTGCTGGGCGTGCCGATGTCCATGCTGCCCGCGCCGGTGCCGACCTCGGCAGAGTACGGCCGCATAGCGCCGGGCATAAAGGGCCTCGAGGCGCTGGCGGGCATACCCATCTGCGGCAGCGCGGGCGACCAGGCGGCGGCCCTGCTCGGCCAGGGCTGCGTGAAGCCCGGCGAGGCCAAGAACACCTACGGCACCGGCTGCTTCACACTCATGAACACCGGCGAGCGCAGCGTAAGGAGCCTCTCCGGCATGGTCACCAGCGTGGCCTGGAGCCTCGGCGGGCACACGACCTACGCGCTCGAGGGCAGCGTGTTCAACGCGGGCAGCTCCATCCAGTGGCTGCGCGACGAGGTAGGGCTGATAAAGGACGCCGCCGAGAGCGGGCCTATCGCCGAGACCGTGCCGGACAACGGCGGTGTCTACCTCGTCTCGGCCTTCACGGGCCTCGGCGCGCCGCACTGGGACATGTACGCGCGCGGCACGATGGTCGGCCTCACGCGCGGCACGACGAAGGCGCATATCGTCCGCGCGGCGCTCGAGGGCATCGCCTATCAGGTCAAGGATCTGCTCGACGCCATGGAGCTGGACTCGGGCCGGAGCCTCTCGAGCCTCCGGGTGGACGGCGGGGCCTCGGTCAGCGACTTCCTCATGCAGTTCCAGGCGGATATCCTGAGAAAGCCCATAGACCGGCCCAAAATGGTCGAGACCACCGCCTTCGGCGCGGCCTTCCTCGCGGGGCTTGCCGCCGGGCTGTGGACGGACATTTCCGAAATAGCCGCGCTGCGGCAGTCCGAGCGCGTCTTCACGCCGCAGATGGACGCGGCGACGGCAAATAAATATCACGGCGAATGGCTCCGCGCGGTGGAGCGCGCCAGAAAGTGGGAGATCGCAAGATGAGCGAGAGCATACTGGTCGTAAAGACCGAGCTGCTGAACAGTTATATAAAGGGCAAAAACGGCCTCATCCGGGGCTGCGACAGGCAGATACTCGACATCGTGAACGCCCGCCATGAGTTCCGGCCACGGCCGGAGATGGAGGAGGACCCCTCGTACCGGCAGATAATACCCTACGTCGTGCTCACGCGCGGCGACGAGGTGCTGGTGCTCCGGCGGCTCAAGAAGGGCGGCGAGAAGCGGCTGCACGGCCTGCTCTCCATCGGCGTCGGCGGGCACATAAACCCCGTGGACGAGGCGGAGCGGGATGAGACGCTCATGCGCGGCCTGCGGCGCGAGGTGGACGAGGAAGTCGAGGTGGAGCGCGCGCTCTCGCTCGAGCCTGTGGGCGTAATAAACGAGGAGACGAACGAGGTCGGCAGCGTGCATCTGGGCTTCATGTTCCGCATGGAGGTCGAAGGCGGGGTCAGGGTGCGCGAGACCGAGAAGCTCGAGGGCATGTGGGTAGAGAAAACACAGCTGGCCTCCCTGCGCGAGCAGATGGAGGGCTGGTCGAAAATAGCGATGGAGGCGATAATATGAGCCTGTTCACACCCGCGGATATCCTGCTGCCCGCTTCGGCGGACATGACAAAGTGGAGCTGCATAGCCTGCGACCAGTTCACCTCCGAGCCGGAATACTGGCAGGGGGCCGAGCGCATCGTCGGCACAGCCCCCAGCACCCTGCGGCTCATGCTGCCCGAGGCCTGGCTGGGCCTGCGCGACAGCGCCGCCGAGACAAGGGCAATATACGCGGCCATGACGGATTATGTAAACAACGATGTGTTCCGGCTGGTACCGGAGAGCTATGTGTACGTGGAGCGGACGCTGCCCTCTGGCGCGGTGCGGCGCGGTCTGGTGGGCAAGCTGGATCTGGAGGGCTACGACTGGGCCGAGGGCACAGCGACGCCTGTGCGCGCGACGGAGGGCACGGTGGAGAGCCGGCTGCCTGCGCGCGTGGAGGTACGGCGCGGGGCGATATTGGAGATGCCGCACATCATGGTGTTCATAAACGATGCGGAAAACGCGATAATACCCTCGGCGGCGGGCGGCGAGGAGCTGTACGATTTCGAGCTGATGCTGGGCGGCGGCCACATAAGGGGCAGCCGCGTGACGGGCGAGGCGGCCCGGGAGCTGACGGCGAGGCTGGACGCTATGCAGGGCGAGATAAAGTACGCGATGGGCGACGGCAACCACAGCCTTGCGGCGGCAAAGCTCTGCTGGGAGCAGATAAAGCCGAAGCTGAGCGAGGAACAGAGGCAGACGCATCCGGCGAGGTTCGCGCTGGCGGAGCTGGTGAACATCCACGACGAGGCGGTGACCTTTGAGCCTATACACCGTGTGATAACGGGCACGCGGGCGCGGGGCTTCATCGAGGAGGCGGCGGCGACTCTGCCGAGGGGCAAGGGCCAGGCGGTGACGGTGCTTGCGGGCGAGCGGGAGCTGAGCTTCGAGACGGGCCTGCCGCTCGGGAAGCTGGTGACGCTGGTGGACGAGATGATAAAGGAGTGGACCTCGGAGCGCGGCGGCGACCCGGACTATATCCACGGCGACGAGGAGGCGCGCGCGATAGTAAAGCGCACGAGCGGCGCGGGCGTGCTCCTGCCGAGGCTGGAGAAATCGGCGCTGTTTGAGGACGTGCAGAAGCTCGGCCCCTACCCGAAAAAGAGCTTTTCCATAGGCCACGCGCGTGACAAGCGCTACTATCTGGAGTGCCGAATACTGTAAAGGCGCGCACCCCCAAAGGTCCCCCCTGATGTTAGGGGGGACCTTCATTTGCGCCCTGCCGACCCCTGCGGGCGGGCTGTCGTGGGTGGGTGCGGTTTGTTTGAACGCGGTGCGTATTCGAGGGCGGCGCATCGAGGTCGATGCGCCCTACGTCGGCGTTTTCGCGTTGGGTTTGAACGTGGTGCGTGTCGTGACAGTGGGTCGTCGAGGACGCCGACCCCTACGGCTGGTCTGTTGGTTTACCCCCAGCGTAACCGTAGGGGCGAGGTTCCGTCCCCGCCCGGCGTCATGGTTTCGCACACGTGTATGGTTCGCATAAACACGTAGGGGTCGGCGTCCTCGACGACCCGGCCGCGCGCCTCGGGCGTGCGGAATTATTGGACGTGTCCGCAACCGCAACATCCGGGCGGGGGTGGAACCCCGCCCGGACGGTTTTTGTGCGTTGTTCGGCCGCGCGCGTATCGTGACTACGGGTGGGTGGTCCTGTACAGGGGGGCCTTTTTTATCGGTGTCCGGGCAGCGGCCGGGTCAGCACTCGAAGTCGGTATCCATATAGTTCGCCATGAGGCGGACTTTCATTTTTCTGTCCAGGCAGTGACAGGCGCTGTCGGGGACAACAAAGCGGATGCCCTCCACCTTGATGTCCCGGCAGCCGGGGCCGCAGTGCGCCGGGATGGTGAAGGTCTTCATCGAGCGAAAGCCGCCCTCCTCGCCGTCCGTCAGCAGCACGGCCAGCGCCGTCCGCTTGTGCGGGCATACCGCCTTCAGCGTCAGGCCCAGCTCCACTATCCGCCCGGGCGAGGCAATATACAGGTCCCCAAGCTCCGCCATCACGTGGTCCTCGCATCTGTCCGCGCGGACCTCCCGCGGCTCGGGGCAGGGATCGGGGTACTCCGTCCTCCCGCAGTCCACGTCGATCGTCGGGTCCGGGAACTTCACCTCGTTGCCCTCAGTGTCGCTGTACTCGATGGACTCGTTCACGTACAGCTCGCCGCTCGAAGCCCCAACGTGCCTTACCGTGAAGTGCAGCGCGGCGCTCTCGCTCGCGGTCGTTCCCAGCGACTCTATATTCCACATCAGGCTGCGCACGCCCGTGATTATCGCCGTGCCCGTCGCAGGCGGGTCGATGTCCACAAGCTCAAAGTCCCCCGTCAGCTTCTCCTTTATCTGAATGTTCGTCGCGCCGGGCCTGGAGATATTCGCCGCAAGCTCGGCAAAGAGTTCTTCAAGGTCCGCCGCGTCCGGGGTCACGGCGACGTGCGAGGCGTCCGGGTCGGTCGCCCAGTTGTTCAGCGCCGAGACATCCAGCCCGTCGGAGCCGATCAGCCCTATGCAATAGATGATCGTGCCGGCCGCCCGCGCCGCGGCCGCTATCGGCGCCGGGGCGGGGCCGGAGGTGGTCACGCCGTCCGTGAACATGACGATCACCCGCGCGTTGGACGAGCCCGGCTCAAACAGCGCCTGTGCCTTCTTGAACGCATCGCCGTGGTTCGTGCCGCCGCCCGCATCCATCGCATCGACGGCGTCCTTCAGCTGCGAGACCGAGGTCACAAGCTGCGTATCGGCAGTCGCATTGGCGGCAAAGCTCACTATTGCCATGCGGCTGCCGGAGCCGATCTCCCCGCTGCCGCTGCCGCCTGTGGACTCTGATATTATATCGATGAACGTCTTCGCACCCAGCTTCATATCAGCCAGAGGAGATCCGCTCATGCTGCCGGAGCGGTCCAGCGCCAGCACGATATCCGTCGGATTGGTGACGATATCGGGCGCGGCGGTCAGTGCAAGCGTCATCTTGAACAGGTCGCCGCAGCATATTGCCGCAGCGTCCACTACTTTATTCGAATTGGTCACACCCATCTGGTGCTGCCTCCTTTCGGGGTATCAAGCCATTCTATGCGGGCATGCCCAAACATGTCAGAGCGCAAAAAACCGCGCGGGTGCACACTGCACCCGCGCGGCCCTGTTCACTTTTCTATCGTCACAGGCGCTCCAGAGCCTCTACCGCGTCGAGCCAAAGCGCGTTGGACGCGTCGGAGGGCATCTTGTGGCCGTCCCTCGGGGACAGCGTGAAGCCCATCACCGCCGGGCCGTCCGCCGAGGCGCTCCGCTTGAACTGCTGCACGAAAAACCTCCGGCAATAGCTCCTGAGCCAGTGGATGAGCGTCGCGCGGTCGAACTCGCCCGCAAACGCTGTCTCTGCCAGCCGCAGCACCTTCTCCGGCGTGCCGCCCCGCATCACCATATGCCACAGGAAGAAATCCTGAAGGATATACGGCCCCACGGAATCCTCGCTCTTTTGCAGCAGCTCGCCCTCGTCCCCGATGGGCAGCAGCTCCGGCGTCACAGGCGTGTCCCAGATATCGTGCAGCGCGGCGCTGAGCGTCTCGTCCTCGCAGGTGTCCGCGACATACTTCACGATCGCCCGCACCATGGTCTTCGTTACGCCCGCGTTTATATCGTAATTCGATATCTGGTCGCCGTTATAAGTGCACCAGCCGTCCGCCTGCTCCGACAGGTCCTTCGTGCCCACGTCGAGGCCGTCCACCTTGTTGGCTATGTCGAGCAGCACCATCGTGCGCTCCCTCGCCTGCGCGTTCTCGAACACCACGCTGTGGTCGCCCATGTCGTGGCCGATCGTCTCGAAGTGCTTCTTCACGCTCTCGCCTATCGGGATGACCCGCAGCTCCGCGCCGAGCCGCTCGGCTATCGTCACCGCGTTATTCTTCGTCCTGTCCGTCGTGCCGAAGCAGGGCATCGTCACCGCGACGATGTTCTTCCTCGGCAGGCCGAGCTTATCCATCGCCCTCGCGCAGGCCAGCATGACCAGCGTCGAGTCCACGCCGCCCGACACGCCGATGACCGGCCGCCAGCAGTTCGTGTACTCCATCCTCTTGATGAGGCCCGTGGTCTGGATGTCCAGACAGCGCTCGGCAAACTCCGCGATGCCGGCATCGGGCACGAAAGGCTCGCGCTTTATCCGGCGCGTGAGCACCGTCTCCCCCGCTGCCAGCTCCCAGCAAAAGCGCGCGATGGGCGCCGCGGACATGGCGGCGTAGGTGCCCTCCCTCATGCGCGCGCCGCTTATGTTGAACACGTCCGGCTCGCTCACGGCCATGCCGGAGCCGTTTTCGCTCTCCGCTATCGTCTCCCCGTCGTCCACGACGAGGCAGAGTCCGGAATAGCTCTTGTCCGTCGTGCTCTCGCCCGAGCCGGGCGCGGCGTACACGGCGGCGAAGTGGAGCCTTTTCGTCTCGTTCTCGAGCGCCCGCCGCGTCTCGAAGGCGGACTGCACGCTCATCGGCTCGTCCGAAAGCTCGCACACGACCGTTGCGCCGGCGGCGCAGAGCTCCGCCGTGGGCGGCACGGGCAGGCGCCTGTCCGCGGCAAACTGCACCGCCACGGCCAGCTCGTCCATACTGTCCGCGCAGAAAAGCATCTCATGCCCCAGGCTGCAGTAGTTGTCAAAGTCGAGGACATTGTCTATGAACTCCCCGGGCGCAAGGCCGGCGAAGACCGTGCCGCGCACGTTCCGCCGCGCAGCAAGTCCCAGCACCTCGCCGTTCGAGAGCACGGCGGCGGCGCTGTACACCGCGCCGTTCGCGCGCAGGGGCAGGCCCACGACGACCAGCATGTCGTCGCCCCGCGTCGCCTCGGCTATGCGCCGCAGGCCCTCCAGCGCCGCGTCCAGCAGATGGCGCTGGTAGTACAGGTGCCCGCAGGTCGCGCCCGTTATGGCGAGCTCCGGGAACGTGAGCACCTTCACGCCCCCGGCCCGCGCCTTTTCGATGCACTCGACTATCTTCTCCGCATTGTACTTCGGGTCCGCCACGCGCAGCTCCGGCGCGGCGGCCGCTGTCTTTATAAAACCGTCTTTCATTGCATCACCCTGTATCCTTTGTATCCTTATCTGCTACGGCGAAGATGTCCCAAAAATCCGGGCCGTCCGTGCCGAAGAATGTACTGTTCATAAACACCCGCATCGCCCTTATTATGTCCAGCTCGTCGTTTTCAAGGATCGAGAAAGGAGAAAAACAGGGCTCGCCCGCCTCGGGCACAAAGAAATTCCATGTCCAGGCGTCCGATATCGTATCCACCACCGCGCACATCGACCAGTACTCGTCCGGCTCCATGCCCGCGAGCTGAAGCGCCTCGACGCCCAGCAGCGTGGACGAGGTATTGAGCTTCGTGCCCGACTCCGCCGGCAGCAGCTCCTCGCAGTTCGACCAGATGACGTAGTCCGTGACGTACAGCTGCGCATAGTCCTCCGTCGTCCAGTCCGCCACGTCCTCGGGCACCATGCCCAGCTCCGTATACACCCGGCTGCCGTTCTCCAGCGTCAGCCCCGGCTTGTGGTCGCCGTAGAACACTATGATGACGGGTTCCTCTCGCTCCGAGAACCAGTCCACCAGCTGCCCGAGAGCCTCGGAGCTGTTCGCAACGCCCTGCGTCAGCGCGTTCAGCGCCCCCGCCGCCTCGTCGCTCAGCTCCGCCTCGAAGGGGAAGTCGTAGCTCGAATACTTGTCCGCCGTGTACGGCGTGTGGTTCTCCATCGTCGCCGTCCAGATGAACACCGGGCCTTCCTCCACCTTCTGCTCAAAGAGCATCTCAGTCAGCTCCATCAGGTACTCGTCGCCGTAAAACCCGCCGGATATCTTCGGCGCAAGGTAGGCATAGTAGTCCGCCGCAGCGGCCGCCTCCGGGTCTATCGCGGCAAAGTCGTCCGTGAAGAACATGTCCTGGAAGCCCAGCGCCGTGTACAGCGCCGTGCGGTTATATATGCCGTCGTTGAAGCCGTGCAGGTAGGCCGTATAGTAGCCCGCGTCCGTGAATATCTGCGGCAGGCTGTCCACCATTTTGAGCTGCTGCTCCGTCCAGGTATAGATAAGCTCGTCGCTCGAAAAGAAGCGGGAGTTTATGCCCGTGAGGATCTCCAGCTCTATGTTCTCCGTGCCGTAGCCCAGCGTATGGGTATAGAATTTGCCGGACACGCCCTCCTCACAGACCCTTCGGAAGTCCGCGACCGGGTCCTCGGCGTAGCTCACGCCGGGCAGCTCCGTCACGTCGAAGAAGGACTCCGCCAGCACGAAGATGACGCTCGGCTGCATGTCCGTATCGCTCTCCGGCAGGGCCTCTATCCAGCCGCGGGCGTTCTCGAGCATTACCTCCTCCTCGTCCGGCTCGGGCAGCAGGGCCAGCTCGTCCCCGGAGTCCACCACTATCGAGCGCCAGAGGCCCAGTATCACGCCGCAGCGGCTGTTGTGTACCGCCTGCGACTCCGCGTTCTCCGAGCCCGAGCCTACCGCCGAGTAAAACCAGCTCTCCGCCGAACCGGGCAGGCAGAACAGCCCGCAGAACAGCAGCACTGACACCGCCCCCGCCGCAAGACCCTGCTTCAGCCCCGGCCGGAAGGCCCTCGACGCGAAAAACAGCCCCGTGAGCACGAACAGCATGATTATTACCGCCGCAACGCTCTCGCCCGAGACCTTCATCGAGGCCTCATTCAGCTCCATGATGCCCCCGACCTGCGTGATGAGCTTTATGTCCTGCACGAACAGCGGCGTGGAGGTTATGAGCATCTTATAGTAATTCGCAAAGCTCAGTCCCGCGACCGACAAGGTCACGACAAGCCCGCCCGCGAACAGGCTCCGGCACAGGAAGCCTGCGGCGCATATGACCAGCCCCAGAAAGGCCGCCGTTGCGACGGCCCGGGGCGAGAATCCAACAAGCAGCGCCGCAGCGTCGCCGAAGCTCTGCTTCGTGATAAGCTCCGAGCACGCCGCGAGCACCAGACCGGCCGCAAAGGCCGAGGCGGCCGAGCACACTATGGGGTGCTCCCGCCTCCGCCCGCGCCGGGCGCCGGGTATCTTCATTTCTATCGCCTCAGTACGCAAGCCTCTCGCTCAGATAGGCTACCAGCTCCGTTATGGGCAGGCGCACCTGCTGCATGCTGTCGCGCTCGCGCACCGTCACGCAGTTGTCTGCCGGGGTCTCGGCGTCACCCACCGTCGTGAAGTCCAGCGTCACGCAGTAGGGAGTGCCTATCTCGTCCTGGCGCCTGTACCTCTTGCCGATGGAACCCGTGTCGTCGTAGTCGCACATGAAGTGCTTCGACAGCTCCGCGTACAGCTCCTTCGCCGGGCCTGCCAGCACCTCCTTCTTCGAGAGCGGCAGCACCGCGACCTTCATCGGCGCCAGCGCCGGGTGCAGGCGCAGCACGACCCGCGTGTCGTTCTTCGCCGCGTCCACGACCTCCTCGTCGTAGGCGTCCGCCAAAAACGCAAGCGTCACGCGGTCCGCACCCAGCGACGGCTCCACCACGTAGGGCACGTAGCGCTCGTTCTTCTCCTGGTCGAAGTAGCTGAGGTCCTGGCCAGAATGCTCCTGATGCTGCGTGAGGTCGTAATCCGTCCTGTCCGCAACGCCCCACAGCTCGCCCCAGCCGAAGGGGAACAAATACTCGAAATCCGTCGTCGCTTTGGAGTAGAAGGAAAGTTCCTCCTTCTCGTGGTCGCGCAGCCTCAGGTTCTCCTCCTTCATGCCGAGGCCCACGAGCCAGTCGCGGCAGAAACCGCGCCAGTACTCGAACCACTCCAGGTCCGTGCCCGGCTCGCAGAAGAACTCCAGCTCCATCTGCTCGAACTCCCTCGTCCTGAACACGAAGTTGCCCGGCGTTATCTCGTTGCGGAAGCTCTTGCCTATCTGGCACACGCCGAAGGGTATCTTCCTGCGCGTCGTGCGCTGTATATTCCTGAAGTTCACGAAGATGCCCTGCGCCGTCTCGGGCCGCAGGTATACCTCGCTCGCCGAGTCCTCGGTGACGCCCTGATGCGTCTTGAACATGAGGTTAAATTTGCGGATGTCGGTAAAATCCGACTTTCCGCAGCCCGGGCATGGTATATTATGCTCACGGATGAAGGCGACCATCTCGTCGTTCGTCATGGCCTCGACGTTCGCGCCCTCGACGGGGTTCTCTTTAAGCCAGTCCTCGATGAGCTTATCGGCCCTGTGGCGCATCTTGCAGGCCTTGCAGTCGATGAGCGGGTCGTTGAAGGTCGTGACGTGCCCGGAGGCCACCCAGACCTGCGGGTTCATCAGTATCGCCGAGTCCAGCCCTACGTTATAGGGGTTCTCCTGCACGAACTTCTTCCACCAGGCCCGCTTGACGTTGTTCTTCAGCTCCGCGCCGAGGGGGCCGTAGTCCCAGCTGTTGGCAAGACCGCCGTAGATCTCGCTCCCGGCGTAGATAAAGCCCCGGTTCTTGCACAGGGCCACGAGCTTGTCCATCGTCTTTTCCGTGTTCTTCATTGCTTCTATTCTCCTTTTCCCGCAGATGGCTTCTGCGGAGATTTTGCATACGGCGCAGTTATGTGTTATAATGCCTCATGCGCTGCGCCACGCATGCAGCACATTACATGTTAACACACCATCGCCCATATATCAACACAAGTTAAACATTAGACCAATTGAGGGGAAATATAATGCCACCCCGTTTCTTTGGCCCTTGCCCAAAGAAACGGGAGTGGCGCCCCAAAGAAAAGCGGCTT
>URDJ01000042.1 GCA_900546615.1 uncultured Eubacteriales bacterium
CGCCCAATATGGTCTTTGCGACAGTAACAAGCGCGTAGTCATGGGGACTGATGCCGTGCAGCCAGATGTACTCGGGTATGAATCTTTGCGGCAGGCAGGCATTCCACGCCCGTTTGAGCAGCGTGCGGTTGGAGCCAAACAGATAAAGGGCAGCAAAATAGCGTGGATCTCTCCACGCCCCATAGCCCACGCTTTGCAGCAGTCGGCGGGTATTGAATTCATGCTCGGCGCTGATCCAGAGCGAGCCATGAAAGTTCAGTACCATCTGCCCAAGCCGACGGATAAGGTCTGCGTGCTTTACACGCGCAAACAGCTTCAGAATCATGCCGGCATAGCTCACCGTCCCTGCCTCTATGCGCTCGGCCAGCCAAGGGCAGCCTGCCGCCTGGCATCGCCAGTGACGCCACTCGGCGCAGTATTTGCAGTCAACATCTTCAGGTTTGTACTGGTACATATGATTTACCTCCAATAAAAAAACCGGGCAGTTAATGCACTGTCCGGTTAGGTTTTTGTATTCAATTAGACGATTAGCGTTCTGCCTCGCGCTTTCTGCGCTTCTGCCACTGTTCCAGCAGCTTAATAATGGTCTCCTCCATACGCTTTGGCGTGTAACTGGCAGGAAAGTATTTGCGTAGTGTGTCGCCCTTGATGGTGATGTGCTCCGCTTCTTTTTTCTCCTCGGACATGATGGCCCTCATGGCCTCGGCGGTCAACTCTCCGCGCTGGGAAAATTGCTTGAGCCTCTGCGCCTGTGAAAGCGACGGAGTAGCCTGCTCGCTGTCCATAGCGTCGAGAAGGAGCCGCTGCTCGTCCTGCTTCAAAAACGAAAGCTCATAGGCCGGATTGAACGCGATTTTGCGCTCGTCCACCATGTCCAGCAGCGGAGGGATAAGCTCGGTGAGGCGGATGTAGCGCTTTATTTGAGACTTACTATCTGGGCTTTCCTCTGCAACTTTTTCTGCGGCTGTTAACTTCGGCCCAACTTGGGCCGAAGTTAAATCCGTGCGTTCTCCCTGATGCCGCAGCGCATCCAGTTTGAGCTTGTACGCAAACGCCCTCTCGCTCGGAAGCAGCCCTTCGCGCTGCAAATTGCTGTCCACGACGAGGATCGCCGCCGCGTCGTCGTCCAGCTCGCGGACGATGACCGACATGGTCTCCAGCCCCGCCAGCTCACACGCCCGCTTGCGCCGGTGGCCGGATACAAGCTCGTACCCGCCGTCCGGCAAAGGCCGAGCGATGGCTGGGGACAGGACGCCGTACTGCTTCACGCTCTCGACAATTTTCAGCATTTCTGCATCATTATTCACTTTGAACGGATGTCGCTCAAACGGGAACAACTGACTTAACCGCACCTGTTTGATGTTTTCGGTCTTCCCTGCCGGCATATTCCCTCCTTGATCATAAAAACAGCCTCTCAAGTTCATTGAGAGGCTGTTTTAGCTAAATAGCTGTATGTACGGACGGTAATTTGTATGTTTTTAATAAGTGTTTTGTGGTGAATGCACGTCAAGGTCACCGGCCGCCTCCATCTTGAAGCGGTTCATGGCCTCGCGAGCGTTCGGGTTTACGAGATTGTTGCTCCTGGTGGACATCAATTTGCATCTCCTTTTCTCATCTTTGAGCCTTGGCTCGCTTATATTCTTGCCGCTCGGCTCGCTTATATGCGGGCCTTTTTTATGCAAATTTTGTCGTTCACAGCCACTCGCCCCGCGCGGCTGCCTCTATACATATGGGCTTTTTTCTGCTATCATCAGTGCAGTACTTTTGGGAAGGTCGCGGCGGATGAAAAACTTGGTCGTTGGAATACTCGCGCACGTCGACTCGGGGAAAACTACCCTGAGCGAGGCGCTGCTATATCGCTCCGGGGTGCTCAGGAAACTCGGCAGAGTCGACCATCGGGACGCTTTTCTCGATACCGACTCGCTCGAGCGCTCGCGGGGTATAACTATTTTTTCTAAACAAGCACTGCTGTCGCTGCCGGGTGCGCAGCTGACGCTGCTCGACACGCCCGGGCACGTAGATTTCTCCGCCGAGGCGGAACGCACTTTGCAGGTGCTCGACTGCGCCGTCTTAGTCATCAGCGGCACCGACGGCGTGCAGAGCCACACCGAAACGCTCTGGCGGCTGCTCGGGCGTCATCGCGTGCCGGTCTTCATTTTTGTAAACAAAATGGACCTCGCCGGAGCGGACAGGGCCGCGCGCATGGACGAACTCAGGCAGCGCTTCGGCTCCGGCTGCGTGGACATGCTCGATGAAGGCAGTCTCGAGGAGCTGGCGCTCTGCAACGAGGAACTGCTCGACACCGTCATGGACGGCCGCTCCCCTTCCGACGCACAGCTTATGCGGGCGGCGGCGCGGCGGGAGCTGTTCCCCTGCTTTTTCGGCTCGGCCCTGAAGCTCGAGGGCGTGGACGAGCTGCTCGACGCGCTCGTGAGATACGCGCCTGAGCCTCCCGCGCGCGGGGACTTCGGCGCGAGGATATTCAAGATAACCCGCTCCGAGGACGGCCAGCGGCTCACATGGCTGAAGGTAACGGGCGGCGAGCTCAGGGTCAAAGCGGAGCTGGCCTCGCGGCCCGGCGCGATGCGCGAGTGGCGCGGCAAGGCCGACCAGCTCCGGCTCTACTCTGGCGCGAAGTTCCGCCTGCTCGAGCGCGCCTCGGCGGGGACGGTCTGCGCCGTGACGGGGCTTGCGGACACCCGGCCCGGCGAGGGCCTTGGCTTCGAGCCGGACGCCGCCGCGCCATCGCTCGAGCCGGTGCTGCGCTACCGGGTGCTCCTGCCCGAGGGCGCAGATGTGCACACCGTGCTCAGGCAGCTCCGGGAGCTTGAACAGGAGGACCCGATGCTCCGCGTCGAATGGGATGAGCGGATTGGGGCGATCTTCCTCCAGCTCATGGGCGAGGTGCAGCTCGAGGTGCTCCAGAGCCTCATCGAGCGGCGCTTCGGCCTCAGGGCCGCGTTCGACGAGGGCGGGATACTGTATAAGGAGACGATAAACAGCCGGGCCGAGGGCGTGGGACACTTCGAGCCGCTGCGGCACTACGCCGAGGTACACCTGCTCATGGAGCCGGGCGAGCCGGGCAGCGGAGTGCAGCTTTTTTCGGACTGCCCCGGGGACGAGCTTGCCGTGAACTGGCAGCGGCTTATACTCACGCACCTCGCAGAAAAGACCCACCTCGGCCCGCTGACCGGCTCGCCGCTAACCGACGTGAGGATAACGCTGCGCTCCGGGCGCTCGCACCCGAAGCACACGGAGGGCGGAGATTTCCGTCAGGCGACCTACCGCGCGGTGCGTCAGGGGCTGAGGACGGCGGCGGCGGAGGGCGCGGCAGTGCTGCTCGAGCCGTGGTACGATTTCACGCTGCGCCTGCCGCAGGAATCTGTTGGCCGGGCGCTGGCGGATATGCCGCGGCTCTCGGCAGAGTTCGCCCCGCCGGAGACTGAGGGCGAGACGGCGGTTATAACCGGCCGCGCGCCGGTGTCGGAGCTGCGGGGCTACGCGCGCGAGCTGGCCTCGTATACGCGCGGACGCGGACAGCTCGTCTGCATACCGGGCGGCTACGCCGAGTGCCATGATACGGAGGCGGTCGTCGCCGCCATCGGCTATGACGCCGACGCTGACACGGCGAACACAGCCGACTCGGTGTTCTGCGCGCACGGCGCGGGTTTCATCGTACGCTGGGACAAGGTTCCGGGGCATATGCACCTTCCCAGCATCTTCGCGAGGGAGCGCAGAGCGGAAGATTCTTCCGAATCCGCTCAGAGGGCCTCGGCCTATCGGAGCATGCTGGCCTCGGACAAGGAGCTTATGGCCATCTTCGAGCGCACCTACGGCCCTGTGCGGCGCGACCCGGTGCAGGCCATGCGCCCGGCGAAACGGCCGGAGAGCGTGGGCGCATACCGCAGGCCGTCAAAGCAGAGGCCGAACGGCCCGGAGCACCTGCTCGTGGACGGCTACAACGTCATCTTCTCATGGGACAGCCTGCGCGAGATAGCTGAGGACAATATGGACGCCGCGCGCCAGCGACTGATGGACATCCTCTGCAACTACGCGGGCTACCGGCAGATAGTGCCGATTCTGGTGTTCGACGCCTACAAGGTCAAGGGCGCGGAGCGCGAGGTGGAGCGGTATCACAACCTGTACGTCGTGTATACGAAGGAGGCCGAGACCGCGGACATGTATATCGAGAAGACGACGCATGAGATCGCGAAAAAGTACGCGACGCGGGTGGTGACCTCGGACACGACGGAGCAGATCATCATCCTGGGCGCTGGCGCGATGCGCATAAGCTCGGAGGCCTTCGAGGAGGAGGTGCGCGCGGTGGAGGCGGAGATACGGCAGTATTTGGGGCAGGGCTGACACGCTTGCAACAATATATCGTAGTTTTGCCGAAACAGCGTCTTGTATCGGAATAGATAATGGTATAAAATGAATAAGGGCGCCGGGCCCGGCGCCCTTACTTTACATTGGCAGGCAATGTAACCGGCCTGAAACAACCGGGAGGGGTTCAAATGAAAAAGAAAATATTCCTGCTGACCGTACTCACCGCGGTCTTCGCCCTGCTGCTCTGCTTTGGCGCGGGGGCGTCGTCCGGCGTGACGCTGTATGGCCTCTGGGTCGACGGCATCCAGGTCACGAGCGCGAACGCTGACGACGTGCTGGGTAATGCCGACGAGGGCGCTACGGTCAAATATGACGCAGCCACCAACACCCTGACGCTCGACGGGGCTATGCTGACCACTGCCCACACCGGGTCTACCAATCACGCAGGTGTAATTTATGCCGAGTATTTAGATGCTCTCACCATCAATGTTGTTGGCGACAGCTCAATCGTAACCAGTGGTAACGGGGATATATCAGGCATCTATCTTGGACCTGTCAGCGAAAACACCGACACCAGAGAATCTTCAGTGATCCTTACCGGAGACGCCGCACTTGATATCACTGTGAACCAAAAAGGCACTGCTGTCCGTGCGAGAACCGATATATCTGTGCAGCAGCTCACACTCAATCTTAATATCACCAGCACCTCCGGTGGCTCAGCAATAGATGCAACGGACAGCGTCACCATAAAGGACAACGCCAATGTAACCATCGATTCCAAGGCCGAGGCTGCCGCAATATACAGCAAATATGAAAACATTGAGATCCGTGATGCCGTGGTTAATATTACAGCCCTGTCCGAATGGGCAAATTCCATATACACCTCTTTTGGCAATGTTATCATTACCGGCAATGCCAACGTGACGGCAAATAGTTATAATGGAATATCGGCAGGCGATTATATGTATGATGCCAGCATCAACGAGTCCGTTCCTTGTGGTGAAGATATAATAATTTCCGGCAACGCCATGGTGAATAGCAATTCAACTGACGGTAATGCTTTTTGGACATTGGTCGGCAAAATCATCATTACCGACAACGTGCAGGTGACCGCTTCCGGCTATTTGGGCATCTATGCTACAGGAAACGTTGAGATCACCGGCGGAACGGTGAAAGCGCAGGGCGAAACGAATTACGCCATATACAGCTGGGCAGACACTATCATTAAAAACAGTATAGTTGAAGCCATATCTGATCCCGAATACTACTCAATAGGTGCCTACAATATGTTGAAATAGAAAGCTCATGGGTCTCATCCAATGATGGTACATATGGGGCTATCATCACTAACAGCGTTGAGGTAACGGACGGCAGGGGTCAAGCCTACGGCGACGCCGTTTTGCCCGGGGATGTGACTGTTCCCGAGGGCTATGACCTCGTCCTGCGCGAGGGCGATTACCTCACCATCCCCGAGGGCGTGACGCTGACCAACTACGGCACCGTTCAGGTCCTGGGCGGCTGCCTGACCAACAACGGCATCTACATGGACTACGGCGAGACGCTCGGCGAGATACAGGGCAGCGGCGACTTCCCCAACAACTGGTTCGTCACCGTCTCCTATGGCAACGGAGCGGCGGATACGGTCTATCGCATCGTCAAGGGCGAGGACTTCATCCTCCCCGACGCGCCCTCCAAGCCCGGATACATCTTCCTCGGCTGGCGCTGCGGGCAGGACACCTTCGGCGCAGGAGATATGGTTGACATAATCTCTAACGCCGCGTTCCAGGCAGTCTGGGCTAACATGCCGGATATCTCCCCCTCCGAGCCGGACGAGCCGGTCGAGCCGGTCGAGTTCCCGTTCACGGACGTGAGCGAGGCGGACTGGTACTATGACGCGGTCTATTATGTCTGGGCAAACGGCGTCATGGAGGGCGTGGAGGCGGACGAGTTCGCGCCGAACAGCCCCCTGACCCGCGCAATGGTCTGGGCGGTGCTGGCGCGGCTGGACGGCGTCGAGGTCAGCGGCGACGGCTGGGTCGCAGCGGCGCAGGAGTGGGCAGTCGAATCCGGCGTTTCGGACGGCACGGACCCGACGGGCTACATCACGCGCGAGCAGCTTGTGACGATGCTCTGGCGCTGCAAGGGCAGACCCGCCGTCGAGTTTGAGCTGACGGCGCCCGACGCAGGCGAAATAAGCGACTGGGCGCTTGAGGCGATGCGCTGGGCAGCTGCCACGGGCCTCATAGAAGGCGACGAGTTCGGCAACCTGACTCCCACCGCGACCTCCACCAGAGCGCAGGCCGCGACCTTCATGCTGCGGTTCGGGAAATAAAACGACAAAAACGAGAGGCGGGCATCCGCCTCTCATTTTTTATGCTTCGGGGCGGTCATGACGTCTTGCCCTTCCTGATTTGTCTGATATAATAATGGTATAGGAGGGAAGACATGAATATAGCAAAGCTCATGATACCCAAGGTCTCCACCGCCTTTCTGCACGAGAACGACACCGTCAGGCAGGGCATGGAACGCTTTACCATCCACGGCTACACCGCCATACCGGTGCTCAACGGGCAGGAGCAGTACATCGGCAGCGTCACCGAGGGCGACTTCCTTCGGCATCTGCTCCTGACCGGCTCCACCGATTTGAAGGAACAGGAACAATATCGCATCAGCAGTCTGGTCCGCCGCGACTTCTGCCCCGCCCTGCCCATCGACGCCGGCTCGGACGAGGTCGTGTCAGCCATACTCAACCAGAACTTCGTACCCATCATCGACGGCCGGGGCACTCTCTGCGGCATCCTCACCCGTAAGGCCGTCATCGAATACCTCGCCCAAAAGTGCAGGGCCATCCGGGAGGGCTGACAGAATGTACAACTTCGACGAGATCATCGACCGGCGCAACACCAACGCCATGAACACCGACGGCTTCCGCCAGTACATCTTCCACGCCGACGAGAGCATGGTCTTCCCATACCGCGACGAGGAATTCATCCGCATGTGGGTGGCTGATATGGAGTTCGCCACCCCAGACGTCGTCATCGAGGGCATTAAAAAGCGCCTCGAGGCGCGCATCTTCGGCTATACCCGCGTCTCCGACCCGGCCTACTATGAGGCCTTCAGCGCATGGTGCCGCAGGCGCTACGGCTGGGAGTTCCCGAAGGAACAGCTGGTCATGTCAAACGGCGTCATCCCCGCGCTGTTCGAGCTGGTCGAGTACATATGCAGGCCCGACGATAAGGTGCTGTTCCTTACGCCGTCGTACGCCTATTTCAAGTACGCCGCCGACCACAGCAGCCGCGACTTCGTCTGCTCCGACCTCATAAACGAGGACGGGTACTACAGCATCGACTGGGACGACCTCGAGCGCAGGTGCGCTGACCCGAAGACGACGCTGTTCATCCACTGCAACCCCCACAACCCCAGCGGCCGCGTCTGGCGGCCCGAGGAACTGGAGCGCCTCGCGGATATCCTCGAACGGCATAACATGTGGGTCATCTCGGACGAGATACACTGCGACCTGCTCCGGCGCGGCCAGACGCACACGCCGCTCGGCAAAATCATGCCCGACTATGGGCGGCTAATCACCTGCATGGCCCCGAGCAAGACCTTCAACCTCGCGGGGCTGATGCTCTCGAATATCATTATCCGCGACCCGGAGCTGCGCGCCGTGTGGCTGGAGCGGCACTACAACTTCGACAATCCCCTGAGCATTGCGGCGGCGCAGGCGGCCTATGAGAAGGGCGAACCCTGGCTGCGCGAGCTGCAGGAGTATCTCGACGGCAACTTCGAGTTCGTGGGCGAGTATCTGCGCGGGCATCTGCCCGAGGCGAAGTACCGCGTATCGGAGGCGACGTATCTGGCCTGGGTGGACCTCGGCGCGTATTTCACGCCTGAGGAGGACCTGCCGATGTTCTTCGCGTACAAGGCTGGCGTGCTGCTTGAGGGCGGGAACATGTTCGTGCAGAACTCCGACTGCTTCATAAGGCTGAACCTCGCCTGTCCGCGCACGACATTGCAGGAGGGCCTGCGGCGCATCTGCGAGGCGGTGAACAGGAAAGAACGGTGACAAAAACGGGCTGAGCGCTCTAAACTCAGCCCGTATCGTCTTTATTCAGCCCATAAGGGCGCAGTTCACTGCGTGCCGCCAGCCGTCCAGCAGCTCGGAGCGGCGCGCGTTGGTCATCCGGTTTTTGAAGGTCGTGTCGTCTGCACGCATGCAGCGGATGTCGTCGGTGTTCTTCCAGACGCCGACCGCCAGCCCGGCGAGGTATGCTGCGCCCAGCGCGGTCGTCTCGATGCACTCGGGGCGTATCACGTCGGCGTTGAGTATGTCCGACTGAAACTGCATCAGAAAATCGTTTGCGCTCGCGCCGCCGTCCACCCGGAGGGCGGTTATTTTCATGCCCGCGTCGCGCTCCATGGCGCGCACGATGTCCACCGTCTGGTAGGCGAGCGACTCGAGCGTCGCCCGCACGAGGTGTGCGCGGGAAAATCCCCGGCTCAGTCCCGTAACGACGCCTCTTGCCCGCTGGCTCCAATAAGGCGCACCCAGGCCCGTGAACGCCGGTACTACATACGCACCCGCGGTGTCGGGCACCGATTCGGCGTAGCGCTCGCTCTCGGCGGCGGTCTCGAGCAGGCCCATCTCGTCCCGGAGCCACTGCACCGCCGCTCCCGCCGTGAATATGCTGCCCTCGAGCGCGTACTCGACGTGGTCTTCAAAACCGACGGCTATGCTCGTGACCAGCCCGTTCTCGCTGAGTACCACGTCCCGGCCCGTGTTCATGAGCAGGAAGCAGCCCGTTCCGTAGGTGTTTTTCATCTCCCCCGGCAGGAAACAGCACTGCCCGAACAGCGCGCACTGCTGGTCGCCCGCCGCGCCGGATATCGGTATCGGGCCGCCGTACAGGCCCGGCTCGGTGTATCCGTAAACACGGCTCGACGGCTTCACCTCCGGGAGCATACACGCGGGGATGTCCAACAGCTCCAAAAGCTCCGCGTCCCAGTGCAGCTCCCTTATATTATACAGCATCGTCCGACTGGCGTTGGTGTAGTCGGTCACGTGGACGCGCCCGCCCGTCAGCTTCCAGATCAGCCAGGTATCTATCGTTCCAAAGAGCAGCCGCCCGGCCTGTGCGCGCTCTCTCGCGCCCGGGACAGTGTCGAGCAGCCACTTTATTTTCGAGGCCGAGAAGTATGCGTCCGGCACGAGGCCGGTCTTTTCGCGTATCATGCCGCCGAAGCCCCTGAGGGTCAGCGCATCTATTATCGGTGCCGTGCGCCGGCACTGCCAGACTATTGCCCGGGAGATAGGCTCGCCGGTCTCTTTGTCCCATATTACGGTGGTCTCGCGCTGGTTCGTTATGCCTATCGCCGCTATGTCCGAGGCGGAAGCGCCCGCCGCCTCCATCGCCTGTCTGGAGACCTCGAGCGTGGTCTGCCATATCTCCTCAGCGTCGTGCTCCACCCAGCCGGGTTTCGGGAAATACTGCGTGAACTCGCGCTGGACGGTGGCCACGGCGCAGCCGGAGTAGTCGAACAGTATGCAGCGGCTGCTCGTTGTGCCCTGATCGAGGGCCATTATGTATTTCATGGCGCTCACTCCACAATCAGCCGCTCGAGGCGGCAGAGCGTAAGCCGGTTCCTTATGGCGGCGGACATCTCCAGCGCCTCGCGGCCGAGCGCGTCGTCCACGCCGAGGTCGGAGAGCCTGTACTTTGCGCCGATATCGCGGAACAGGGCGCGGAGCGCATCCGCGGGTGGTATCTCCGCTATGACCGCGCATATCTCGGGCCAGCGCTCGCGGAGTCGGGCCGGGTCGACGGAGCGGAGCACGTCGTTTTCGTTTTCGCGGAGTATGCCTTCGGTCATGGGGCCGAAGCGCTCGCGGAGCCAGGCCGCGTCAAGGGGCTCAAAGGCCCTCGTCTGCGGGGTGCCCGCGCCGGCAAGGCGGTGGTATTCCTCGGCGCACATGACGGTGCCGACGCCGACGCATTCGCCGTGGAGCCCGCGGGCGTTTTCAAAGCCGCGCGGCTTCATTTCCACGAGGTGGGCTATGAGGTGTTCCGCGCCCGAGGCGGCGCGCGAGTGCGAGAGTATCTGCATCGTGAGGCCGGAGAGCATCTGGGCGTAGGCCATTTTCTCATGGTCGGGCGGGAGGCCCTGCCTCAGCTGCTGCGCGCATACTGCCATGATGCCGAGGGCTTCCCGGGCCATGGAGCAGACCATGGGGCAGAAGTACTCGCCGGAGACGAGGTGTGCGATCTTCCAGTCGGCGAGGGAGATGTACTTGGAGAGGATGTCCTGAACGCCGGAGACGGTGAGGAACATGGGCGCGCCGGAGACGACGTCGAGGTCGCAGATGACGGCGTCGGGCGCGAGCATGGGGATGGACTTTTTCTGCCCGTCGATGATGATGGAGCAGATGTTGGCGGTAAAGCCGTCGGAGCTGACGAGGGTGGGCACGGCGACGAAGGGGATGCCGAGTTTAAAGGCGCTGTAGCGGCCGAAGTCCATTATGGTGCCTCCGCCGACGGCGACTATGTAATCGGGCCTGCCATCGAGGCGGGACATCATGTCTTCGATGAGGCCCTTTTCGCTGTGGAGGCCGGCGGCGTTGAGGACGATCTCCTGCTCTGCTGCGGGCCTGACCAGCGACGGGAGCGCGTAGGTGTTGGTGTCGTAGATGACCGCACGCCGGCCCGAAAGCCCGCACCGGGCCATGTACCCGTCAAAGCCGGACATTGCGCCGCTCTCGCAGACGACCAGCTTAGTCCGCAGCTCATGCACCCTGCCGCAAACGCACGGCCCCACGTATTTTGAGGTGTCAAGTATCATAATTATCTCCGTATTCCCGCAAAAAAGAGTATTATATCAGGGAGCCGCCGCAAAAAGCCGCGGCTCCCTTGCGTGATGTATGTCTGACGGTGTCAAAATATCAGACAACGACCGTCATAGTGTTAGTACAAATCATTATTGCAACAAACGTACCCATTATGATGCCGGACAGATACGGGTTGTTCGTAACTTTGTAGAGTATGCGAGACTGTACTGTAGCCGTAAGCAGGATAAGCAGCGTCGGGAACAGCCACAGAATGACCATGACCTCCTTGTTCGTAGTGAGACCAAACAGGGGATAGGTCGTCCCGTAATACACGATGTACTGCATCCACGGAAGGATCATGGCCGGAATAGCCACGAACACAGCAACTATCAAGAGATTGACCCACGGTTTCTTTCCAACCTGATTGTAGTTGAATGCGTTGGCAGACACGGAAGCCGGTATATAGAACAAAAGGAAAAGTCCGAGATAGGGCAAAGCCCTGAACAGCATTTCCGGTTGGAAGGTCTTCAGTGTTAGTGTCCAGAAACGGAAATCGCTGTCGAAGAAATAGTCCGCAAAGAACACCCAGCTTATACCTACGCAAATAACAATGATTGCTAGGAGAATTGTTTTCAGCAGCTTCTTGGCCGGCATCTTTACGCCGCGTTCAACAAGATCCAGCCCGTTCTTTTTCCCGTAAAGGAAATACGAGAGCAGCATGAGGACGATTGCCATCACTCCGCAAAGCGCCGACCAAAGCCCCAAACCGAAACTTTGCACCTGGTCTACCTTAGCGCCGAGCGCACCGGACACGACAGGCACATATATCACACAGGCAAATGCTGCCGCCACGACCAGCGTACCCCAGAACCACAGTTTTCCTTTCCTGTTCATCTTGAGAGGCACTACCGCTTTGCTGGCCCTAAGGTCGGAGAAACAAGGCGTATATACCATAAGAGTGCTAAAACTGATAACGAACAGTACCAGACCTGCGAAGCCGACCAGATTAAGCGCTTCCTTGAGCGGCCAAATCTGATTGCTGGAATCAATGGGGTTTGGCGCACCGAGGGTTTCAGTAAAGAACTCTATGGTATAGGCCGTCGACTTTGTGCTGAAGTGTGACCACGGGTGTATGATTTCAGGGCGATAGATCACTCGGACGCAGTCCACCCCATCTATATCCTGATGGTACATGGTCGCCGCTTCCCTTGCCTCTTTGCCCTCCGGGTCGGTGCCGAAATACAAGAACGACTGGGCGTTAGCGCTCTCAATATAGTGGGGCGCCCACAGTGTATTGCCATTTTCATCAGTCGACCTGTGGAAAAACTCGTCATACACACAGGCGATCACACCGACGTCACGCGTACCAAATATGTTCGTGTACTCGCCGGTTTCCGCATCTGTGAACACTGGATCATATCCGTTGTACAGCACCGATGCTATGAGATTTGTACCGGCCTCATTGTCATACTGAACAGCATATCCGCAGTTTTCACCGCCTCTGGAATGTCCTGTCACACCGATTTTTTCAGTGTCAACATACGGCAGTTCCGACAGCATCAATACACCTTGCCACACTCCCAACTTAGAGGGGTCTTCGTTTGTCACCATAGGAACGCCCACCTCGGAGTTGCCGTGGAGCGGGCAGTCTATCGTGAGAACAATAAAACCGCGGCGGCTGAGTTCAATAAAGTTTGCGTCCTGCATCTCCTTGTTGTTGTAGGTCCCGTGGCTGGTTACAATGGCAGGCAGTTTGTTTTCCGAAGATGCGCCTTCGGGTATATACAAGTCACCATACATCGTAAGGCCTTCTTGCGTCTCCCACGCCAATTCCTTTACAGTTATCGTTCCTCCGCCGGTTTGAATGACCGATACACCTATCATGCTGATAAGCATCAGTGCGATCGATACCAGAATCAGAATCTTTGCTCCTTTTTTCTTCATTTTCTCCTTCCTTTCTACTCGTGTTTTCTACTCAGCGGGTTATCCTCCCTTTATGTGGTTCAATGTTAATTCTTCATACTGTTGAAGTAAATATGCAAAGCTATCGTCATTTGCGGCATAAATATTGGACTATTTTGACCGATATGGCATTTTTGATGTGCAATTTAGATAAAAAAATAACTTGCCCAAAGCAAGCGTTTGAATATTGTTCATAGTATTCAAAAACCGTGTTCTGGCAATCATTTGTATCTGTACTGCCGGTAGACCAGCGGGGTGATGCCCTCAAAGCGCCGGAAGACGTTGATGAAGTAGCTCGGGTCCATGTAGCCAAGCTCGAGCGCTATCTGATTCACCGTCTCGTTGCCCGCGCGCAGGCGGCGCTTGGCCTCCTCGATCTTCTGCCGGTTCATCCAGTTTATAAAGTTCTCGCCCATCTCCCGGTGAAACACACGCGAAAAATAACTCGGGCTCAGGTGGCACAGGTGCGCCATGTCCACCATCTTCACCATCTCCTGCATGTGCGCCCGCACATACTCCACCGCCGGATACACCGGGCTGCTCTTGGACAGCCGCTCGCCCGCCTCGCGCCGCTCCGGCTCGGGCATGCGCAGTTCCTCAATCTCCCGCTGCGCCCCAGACGTCGGCCCGCCCGTGCCGTGCAGCAGGTACTCATACGTCATTACCTCGTTCTCGCGGTTCACGGCGCGGTCTATGATATAGTTCACCATGGCGTTTATCGTGTCCGCCACCTGCACTATGCTCGCGTACTCCATCTCCGGCAGGCGCTCGTACATCTCGAGCAGGTCGCTGCGGGCGTTTCGGCTCTCCGCTTGGAAGGAGCTTATCTCGCTCACCAGCCGCTCCACCTTCGCCTCCGCCTCCGCGTTCTTCGGCAGGCGCACCTCCCCGAACATGACCGCGCCGAGATACCGGTCGCCCACCAGCACCGGCACCGCAACGTCCACTATCCCGCAATGGCACAGATAGATATACGGCCGCCCAAGCCGCACCGCTTCAAGCCCCGCAAGCGAATCGCAGCGGTAGCACCGCTTCCGGGACACCGGGTTCTCCCTTATGACGCTGCAAAACTCCGTCCTGCCGCTGTGCTTCGTTATCGGGTTGCCCTTGAAATCCACCGTGATTATCGCCGTGCCGGTCAGCTTCGCCAGCTCGTCCTGTACCTTCTCCCACAGCGGTATATCCAGCAGGGATTTTAAATCGAATTCTCGCCTCGCCAATGTTCTCTCCTCCTTTGCACAAAATATACTCTCCGTAATTTTAGTATAATGTATTTTATCCGCAAAGGCCATTTGATATTGGTGCTGATTTATATGACGATTTTATTGTAATTATCTTTGAAATCGTATTATTTCACCGTAAATATTGGTTTATGCCATACAGAACATAAACAAGCGCTCCCCCGGACGGCCGTACCGTTTCCGGGGGAGCGCTCCTGTATCTGTTACGCCCGCGCTTACAGCAGGCGCAGTTTTTCCGCCGCAGTTTTTGCCTCACTTCGGCGGTTCACGTTCAGCTTCACCAGTATATGGCTCACGTGCACCTTTACCGTTGCAAGCTTTATTCCCATCGCCTCTCCTATCTCGGCGTTGCTCTTGTCCGCACAGATGAGCCTCAGCACCTGCTTCTCCGTCGCCGAAAGCGCGCCCGTCATCTGTCTGCGCGGTTTCATGAAGTCGGGGTAGTATATAGCCTGCTGTCTCATCGCATCCAGCACCTTCTCCAGGTACTCCTCGTCCGTGCTCCAGCCGCATTCCTCCACCAGCGTCAGCGCCGACGCACCGTACTGCGACAGCGGTCTCACGAACCCGAACTTATACGCCGTATCCAGAGCCCGTTTCATGTCCTTCTTCCATTCCCTGTTCTTCTGCCTCTGCCGCGCTATGGCCCTGAGCGTATACAGGCTTATGCCATCGATGTATCTCGAGCACGCCTCACAGTAAGGCTCCAACGGCGCGAGCGTCAGAAGCGCCTGATCCTCGTCTCCCAGCGCCAGCTCTGCCATCGCCTGCGCCAGATACTGGTACCGCTTCATCACCCTCATGCGCTGCGGGTCGTTCGGAGCCTTCTCCCGGCGCCAAATATCCACCTCCGTGTCATTGCCCAGGTACATGTCCGTCCTGCATATCATTGCGTCCAGATTCGCCATGAAACGGCTGTAGCCATTTTCCTCGAATCGCTCCCTGAGCGTTAGCAGCGTCTGCTTCGCGTCCTGCGCCCGGCCCGAATCTGTCTGAGTCCTTGCGAGCAAGCCCACGATTGCGAACTCCATGTCCGGCGTTCCATCGCGCCTTATCCGCTCCAGCTTCGACATCAGCGACAGCAGCCTGTCCTTCACGTTCTCTCCCTTTTCATACTTGCTCTCGGCTATCGCGAGGTCGCCGAGGCAGACACCGTCGCGGCCCAGCACGGCCTCTACCGGCACGCGCAGGGTCGAATACAACGTGTCGTCATGCTTGCTCCACGGCGAAA
Organism: uncultured Eubacteriales bacterium; assembly: GCA_900546615.1. GTDB lineage: Bacteria > Bacillota > Clostridia > Oscillospirales > Oscillospiraceae > Scatomorpha > Scatomorpha pullistercoris. The sequence goes on from URDJ01000042.1 coordinate 15,584, forward strand.
AGTCCTTGCCTCCGTTCATGACGCTCGGCAGGCAGCTCGTAACCGAAAACGGAGGCAGGCGTATCTCCTTGGCTCTGAGCAGCTTGAACGCCTTCGGGAAACTCTCTATCATGCCCTCAACGCTCCGCTGAGGCAGCGCAAGATCCAACCATGCCAGCCGGCTCCGGGCCTCCCTTGCCGCGAGATCCGTTCCCCGTCTGCTCGATGCAAAGTCGCTCATCGCTTTGTACCACCGCTCAGAGCCCTCGTAATCCATACACATCGCGCAAAGCATGCTCATCGCCTGTATCAGGGCCGGCGACGCCAGTATCTCCCGCTCCGGCAGCATCCGGTAATATGGCTCCATCTCATCGTAATGCCCAATTCCCGGGTGCAGCTCCGCGTTCCTCGCGAGCAGCTCCGATATCTTATTCGAGTCGCCGCTTTTGCTGTAGCACTCGAGCGCACGCTTATAGTCCTCGTTCAGCTCGTAGTAAAGTCCTCCGCGGCTATAAAGCGTTTTCTTCCGTTCATCATCGTATTCCTGCTCAAGCTTCCACATCAGGAAACGCCTGAATATCGGCCAGAACCGGTAGCTGTCCAGCCGCTCCTGTATGAGCGCCGAGGTCTCTGCCTGCATTTTCTCCAGCAGCGCGGCCGCATTGCCGCTGCCGCTGACGACCTTCGCTATCTCCGGGGTCACCGGCTCAAACGGGGCCAGCTCCAACAGAAGGCGCCGCGTCTCAATATCCAGCCTGTTGTACACTGTCTCCTCAAAGTGCATGAAAAGCTCGCGCCGCACCTCGTCTGTGACCCGGCTGCTATATCGCTCTCCCCTGGCCAGGTGGTTCACGAGCAGGCTCAGAGGCAGCGGGCATCCCCTTGACTCGATGTATATGGAGGTCAGCTCTGTATCGCTGACCTCTATGTCGTTATTCGACAGCAGCCTGCCGACGCTCTCTCTGTCCAGCGCAAGGTCCCATGCGCCAAGCACCGTCAACACGCCCGCAGCCTGGAACGGTATGAGCCATCCGGGCATCGTTCCCCTCGTCAGCAGAACGAACTGCTTATCCTGCTCATTGCGTATCGTCTCGCACAGCGCTTCCTGGTCTCCGGCATCCGTGAGCCACTGCAGGTCGTCGATGAGCAGCACATCCCAACGGCCGCTCGCGGGAGGCAGGCTGAACTTCGGATCGTCCACGGACAGCTCGAGCACCCGTTTCCCCGCCAGAAGCGCCCTCGCCGCCGTGCTCTTCCCGAAACCGCAGGGCGCGCTGAACAGCACCGCTCTGCCCTTCCTCATGGCCGTTTCGAATCTGCGCGACAGCGCCGCCGTTATGGCTGTATATTCTTCCACTCTGCACCATCTCCTCCCAGGGCGAAGTTCTCAACCGCAGTTTAACACAGCCTCCGGCCTTTGTGAATAGCTGACCACGCCGCTCGGCATAATACTCTATATGATAATTGTTATTTACTCAATATTATGCTAATATTAAAGAAGGAGGTGAGGCAAAATGCCGAGTATTCGGCCTATCTCAGACCTCAGGAACAGTGCAAGCGAGATCTCAGACTTCTGTCACAGGACGCGGGAACCTGTCTTTATCACCAGAAACGGTTCCGGCGACATGGTGGTCCTCAGCATTGAGGAATACGAGCGGCGCATGGCGCTTATCGAGCTTTACTCCAAGCTGGCCGAGGCCGAGGAGGAGCCGGCTGACGGGGCCGGGGGCGAGGAGTTTGCCTCAGTCGCGAGAAAGCTCCGGGAGAGCATACATGGAACGGTTTAGGGTGCTCCTGTACCCCGCCGCGAAGCGGGACTTCATGGAGCTTATCGGGGAGCTGAACCTGCTGCCTCCCGCCGCGGCGCTCAGGGCCTACGACCTGCTGTGCGAGCAGATAAAAAGCCTCGGTCACATGCCGGAGCGATGCCCCAGGCCCAGGGATCTTGCGCTCAGGGCCAGGGGATACCGCTGTCTGTCGGTGGTCAGGTATCTGGTGTTATACACGATCTCCGGCTCCGACGTGCTGCTCAGGAGGATACTGCGCCGCAGGCCCGAGCATTCCGGTCTGTTGATCTGATGCCTTTTGGGAACTTTGATGGCGCATATGCTGTCCAAAGCAGCGATACACATGGTACAATACAATGTGCTCTAATTAGGGAGGTGCGTATTCTGTGAATAACAGATCATTAGCTATCGTGCTTGCGCTCGCGCTCTGCATTTCTCTGGCGGGCTGCTCAGGCGAGCCTGCGGCAGTGAACACCGACGGACCCGCGGCGACCGAACCTGCTGCCAGCCCCAGCCCTTCTCCGGCCGAGACACCGCAGCCGACTGACGTGGGTGAGGAGTCTGTGGAACCTGACATCAGCGTGCTCATGACGCCGCTCATTGAGATGCGAGACGACGGGGGCGTGCTGGTTTTCTCCGGCTACTATTCCGAGCCTGTGGTGAAGATATCCGGCCGCGACGCAGCGGCGGAGAAGATAACAAAAGAGCTGGCGAAAAAACTCGCCTCGGGCGGTACCGAGGCGGACGAGATGTATGAAGAAGCCTGCGAGCACTATGAGGGGCTTACGGAGGAGCAGCAGTCGATCTGGTTCTCGTATTCCCTCAGCCGCATGGGCGAGGTGAAGCGCGGAGACGGGGCCGTCCTGAGCGTGCTCGGCAGCGACTATGTATTCACGGGCGGGACGCACGGCTCCAACTCGTACTATGGTATGAGCTTCGACAGCGCCAGCGGCGCGAAGCTCGCGCTGCGCGATATCTTCAGCGACACGGCGACGCTCAGTGCGAAGGTCGAGGCCTCGGTGCTCGCCCAAGTGGAGCAGCTGGAAAATCCTGAGGAATTCAGCGGTGTACGGGAGTTCGTGGAGGAGGCGCTCGAGGGCGATGGCTGGTATCTGTCGAACGAGGGGCTGGAGCTGATAGCGGCCGAGGGCGAGATCGCCTCCACGGCGAGAGGCCCCATCACCTTTGTGATACCCTACGCCGAGCTGGAGGAGCTTATCGAACCTGAGTATCTCCCGGCAGAGGCCACGGAAGGCGCGAAGGATGTCTCTGCCTTTTCTCTGAGCTTTGAGAAACCCTCCGAGCCGCTGGTCGAGGTGAAGCTCGACCGCGAGGCTGACACCTTCTATCTGAGCGCAAACGAGGACACCGCTGCCTTCACCTTCTGCAACGTTAACTTCGGCGGAAAGTTCTACGTAGCAGTTGGCGACGAGCCTGCCGAAGACGGATATGCGCCCGGCCGGGGATATCTCTGGCTTAGCGGCCTGAAAGCCGGGGAGTGCATCGCAGTAACAGGCTACTTCAACGACACGCCGAACTTCGGCATCCAGTTTGACGACGGCAGCCTGCTCATCCTCGCCCAGAGCGGCAAGGACAGCTCACTGCTCATCTACGAGGCAGAATAAAAGAACAAAAGAGCATAAAAACAAGAAAACCGCCCCGGTGCGACTTCCGGGGCGGTTCCTTTATGGAATGAGGACAAAATGAAAAAGATGAAACTGTCTCTTGCGAGTATTATGGTAACAAAGATATGTTACGTAAAAAACACGAAAGTTGTTACAGAAGTATTAAGCAGAAATATTTTTTCAAATATTCTTGCACATCTCCACGATGCTCTCTTTGACGAGGCGTTTAAAGAGCGGCGCGGCGGCGTCAGCGGCGGCCTGGACTTCCTCGTGTGTGAGCGGCGTGGGCGAAAGTCCCGCGCCCTTGTTGCATACGCAGCTAATGCCGCAGACGCGCATGCCGCAGTGCCGCGCCGCCGTCGCCTCCACCGCCGTGGACATGCCCACGGCGTCCGCGCCCAGCACGCCCAGCATCCGCACCTCCGCCGGTGTCTCGAAGCAGGGGCCGGTCAACTGGCAGTACACGCCCTCCTTCATGGCTATGCCCGCCTTACCCGCCACACCACGGATGACATCGCACAGCTCCGGGTCGTACACATGCGACATATCGGGGAATCTCGTGCCCAGTTCCTCGATGTTCGCGCCGATGAGCGGGCTCGGGAAAAATGTCATGATGTGGTCCGTAATGAGCATGAAGTCGCCCGCGTCAAAGCTCGGGTTCACTCCGCCCGAGGCGTTAGTGAGAAAGAGTATCTCCGCGCCGAGCAGGTGCATCAGCCTTGCTGGAAGCACGACATCGGAAAGCTCGTAGCCCTCGTAATAGTGCACCCGCCCCTGCATGCACACCACCGGTACACCGTCCAGGTACCCAAAGATGAACTTGCCCGCGTGACCCGGCACGGTCGATACAGGAAAACCCGGGATGTCCGAGTACGGCACCTCGCAGGCCACGTCCAGCGCCTCGGCAAAGCCGCCCAGCCCGCTGCCCAGCACCAGCGCTGCCTTGGGCACGAAATCGGTGACGGAACGCACATAGTCGCGGCAGCCCAGCAGTTTTTCGTAGCGTTTGTCCATTTTTAACCCTCCATGACATGCAGGCCCCGTATCTCCGGGTCTGCTATTTTTGACATTATCGAATACGCGTGCGGCTCGAGGTAATCCCCGGCGGCGTCGGTCAGGCCCTGCAGCTTCAGCTCGCGTATCGCCGCGCCCGCCACGTTCTCTATGTGCGAGGCTATCTGCCCCGCGTCCCGCCGCGTCGACAGGCAGGCGATCTCGCGCAGGTAGGGCAGCGCGTCCGACATCGCCACCAGGCCCTGCGCGCCCGCAAACTGCCACTTGTAGAACGGCTCGTAGCGGAAATTCAGCAGGTACAGCATCGACAGCGCCGCGTTCAAAAACTCCGCCAGCGCCAGCCGCGCGCCCGAGGGGTCGCCCCGGCGCATCAGCCGCGGGTAGTTATACTGCCCCGACTGCGCCATCGTCGCCGCCCGAGCCGCCAGCTTCTTCAGCCGCACGTCCTCCGGATAGCAGGGCAGCAGGCCCTCGCGCACGCGCGTGAACTCGCCCAGCCCGTCCTCAAACACCTCGCCCGAGGTGCAGGTGGCAAGGAAGTGCTCCTGTATCCGCACCCAGCGCATGAGCGTGTCCGGCACGCCCGGGCAGCCGATATAGTACCGGTAAAAGTCCGCCGTGCGCATGACGCCCACCCGCTGTGCGCCGGTGTGCGTGTTTTTTCTGGCAAAGCCCATGTATTCCTTCGGCAGCGCGTCGTAGGCCGCCTGCATGGCCGCGCCGTATTCGTCGAAGTCAGCGTCCGACAGCCAGAGGCAGAAGCCGGGGCCGAAGTCGTGGTCGCGGGAGTATTCGTCGTCCAGTCCCAGACAGTCCGAACCCTGCCCCGAAAGCCCCGCCACGGCACGGCTCATTGCCTCCGGGAATCGGCGCGTCAGCTCGGGTTTGCCCACTTCATAGTAATAGCTCCGGCAGAGCTCCAATCCTTTCATCTGCATCACCCGACTATATTTTTACCCATCTGCGCGAAAATTGCAAGCCCCATCGCAAAATGTTGTGGTATAATACCTTGCGGGGGAAACCCCTTGGTAGGGTTTCCCCCGTGCCCCCCTTCCTGACCTTGTTTCAGCATGGGGTGTTCCGCGCTCTGCGGAGCGCGTCCAGGGGGGCGTTGCCCCTGTATAGTGTAGTAACATAGGTAACAGGTAAGGAAGAGACATAGGTGACAGGATA
>URDJ01000043.1 GCA_900546615.1 uncultured Eubacteriales bacterium
CCCGGCACGAAGGTCTGCGCCGAGAACAGGCAGCAGCCCGCCGAGGACACCGCCTCGAGCGCGTCCTGCATGAAGGCCGTAAACTGCGCCTTGCCCCGCGGCGTCAGCGCGTCCATGCTCAAGACGCCCACGGACTCGAGCAGCGCCAGATACCCGCCGTTTAAATGGCAGCCGCCGCGGTTGGCCACGGCGTAGCCGAGGCCCATGCCCACGCTCCGGCGCGGCTCGTAGGAGGCCAGCTCCAGGCCCTTCGAGTTTATCGCAAAGTCCTCGCCGCCGTATTTCGCCGCCATGCGCTTCGTGCCGTCGGCTATGTCGGAGTATATACCCTCGCGGTTCACGACCTTCAGCAGCACGTCCTCCAGCTCGTCCGTCCTGCCGAACTCAAGGCCGAAGTCCGCCATGCCGCGCTCCTTCAGCTCCATCGCAAAAGCCAGGCTCGAGGCGAAGGAGATCGTGTCCACGCCGTAGATGTCGCACAGCCAGTTCATGCGCAGCACCGCGTCCATGTCTGCGGCCCCGATGTTCGGGCCGAAGAAGCCCAGCGTCTCGTACTCCGGGCCTTTCAGCTCGCGCCCGTCCACCGGCACGCGCCGCTCGCAGCGGATGGGGCAGCTCACGCAGCCGCTGTTGCGGATGAGCCGCGTCTCCGTCAGCGTCTCGCCCGAGACCGCGTCCGCGCGGTCGAAGTGCCCGCTCTGGAAGTTCCTCGTCGGCAGCGCATTCGTGGCGTTTGCCTTGTTCACCAGCCCCGCCGAGCCATAGCGCGGCAGGCTCTGCCCCGTCATGGGGTGCTTTTTTATGAATTTTATCCACTTGAGTATGAACTTGTCAAAGCCCTCGCGGTCGTACACCTCCGGCCGCTTCGAGCCGTAGGCGACGAGGGCCTTGAGCTTCTTCGAGCCGAGCACCGCGCCCGAACCGCAGCGCCCCGCCACGCGCTCGCCCGAGATGGCCGAGGCGTAGAGAACGCCGTTCTCTCCCGCCGGGCCGATGACCAGCTTGCCGTACCACTCCGGGAAGCGCTCCTGCGTCTTCTCCGCGTCGAGGCCCCACAGCTCCGGTGCGGGCCTTATCCTTATCTCGCCGTCGAGCGCCTCGAGCACGCTCGGCTGCGCGGCCCTGCCCGTTATTATAAGCCCGTCGAAGCCCGCCCTCTTGAGCATGACTCCGAACTGCCCGCCGCAGTTCGAGGACGCTATGCCGCCCGTCAGGACGTTCTTGAAGCTCAGGTTGAAGCGGCTCGAGGACGGCGCGCCCGTGCCGTTGAGCGGCCCGGTGTTTATGACGATGACCGCACGCTCGTCCAGCGGGCCGAGGCCCGGCTCCGTCAGGTCGAGCAGCAGCCGCGCCGCGAGGCACTTGCCCCCGACGTACTTTTTGAAATACTCCCGCGATATCTCAAAGCGCTCCCAGCGCCCGGTCGTGAGGTCCACCTTCGCATAGACCGGAAGCTTCATCCCCTCGCCTCCATTCTTATGGCGTGCAGGGGACACTCCGCCTCGCACACGGCGCAGCCCACGCATTTGTCCGGCCTTGCGAGCACGCAGCGGGCCTCCACGTCGCCCCGGAACCTCGGCTCCGAGATAGCGAGGGCCTTCGCCGCGCAGAAGCTCACGCATATCTGGCAGGCGCTGCAAAGCTCCCCGTCGATGACCGGTATCCTCCGCTCCTTCACAGGCACGCGCGCGCAGACCTTCCCCGAGGCATCCAGCACCGCGCCGACGGGACAGCTCATGCCGCAGACCCCGCAGTCGATGCAGCGCCGCGCGTTTATCACATGCCGGGCCTTCGCCTCGCCCTCTATGGCGTGCACGGGACAGGCCCGCGCGCAGGCCCCGCAGCCTATGCAGTTTTCCGCTATCCGGTGCGCCAAACCCGCCGCCCCCTTTCATGCTTTCAGTGTAAATCATAAAAGACGAAAAGTAAACTACAATTTGCACATTTTGTGTATAATAACTTACCTGCAGCCTCAAAATGAGCAGTAATGCCGGGCGGAAGTTGGCCCTTGTCAAAATCATCAGGGTCAGTTATAATAAGAGTAACGTATGAGACGTTAGTACAAGCTAGAGACATGTGAGGACGAGAAATGGATACTAACCCGGTGCTTTTGAATAAGCTGTCGATGGACAGCGACATACCGCTGTATTCGCAGCTTGTGAGCATAATAAAGCGGAACATATCGGCGGGGACGCTCTCGCCCGGGGCGCTGCTGCCCTCGGAGGCGGAGCTTTGCAGGACCTTTGACGTGTCGCGCAGCACGGTACGGCAGGCGATCGGCGCACTGGAGGCAGAGGGCCTTGTGGTGCGCAAGCAGGGGCGCGGCACCTTCGTGGCAGAGCCGAAGATGAGGCGCAGGACTGAGAACGTATACTCCTTCACGAGCGAGATAAGCGCCATGGGCATGACCCCGTCCTCGACGATACTCGAGTTCGAGATCATGGACCCGACGCCGGACATCGTGTCCATGCTGGACATGGCCGGGCACAAGACGCAGATATACAAGTTCACGAGGATAAGGAACGTGAACGGCCAGCCGCTCATACTGGAGACCTCGTTCTACCCGACCTATATCTACCCAAAACTGACGCGCGAGCTGCTGGAGACGCACAGCTTCTACAGCCTGCTGTACGAGGAGGGCATCGTGCCGTACTCTGCGGTGGACTCCTACGAGGCGGTGACGCTGGGCAGGCGCGAGGCGGAACTGCTTGGCTGCCGGCCCGGGGCCTGTGCGTTTTCGGTGCAGAGGCGGACCCGGACGGAGGCAGGCGTGGTGTACGAGTTCACGCAGAGCCTCATCAGAGCCGACAGGGTGAAACTGGATATCCTGCTGCACAAGGACGGCGTATCGTTCACGCGGAGCGTGGATAAGTGAGCGGCTGTGCAGGTTGCTTAAAACATAAGCAGAATATTGTTGAAGATGGCTCTTTACAAGGGACGGAAGACGTTGTAAAATATGTTGAATCCATGGCGTGCGGGCACTCCATTACCATGTCCGTGCGTACATAAAGATAGGAGGAAAAATTAACCGCTTGGCTTGCGGTGCGTCAGTGTGGAGACCTGACGTAATGTCGCGCGTCCCATCGCGGGCGGCGGCGAGGCACATCATTGCGGAGGCAGGTGTGCTAAAGCCGGGAAATGTCAGAAGTAGTCCTGAAAAACGTAATGAAGATCTACCCCAACGCGGCAGGAGACACGAAGAAGAAGAAAAAGGCTAAGAAGGGTGAAACCCCGGCTGAGGAGAAGAAGTCCAATCTTCAGATCACCGAGAAGGGCGTCGTTGCAGTCCAGCAGTTCAACATCGACATCAAGGACAAGGAATTCATCGTTCTGGTCGGCCCCTCCGGCTGCGGCAAGTCCACCACCCTGCGCATGATCGCGGGCCTTGAGGAGATCTCCGAGGGCGAGGTCATCATCGATGGCCGCGTTGTGAACGACGTCCCGCCGAAGGACAGGGACATCGCGATGGTCTTCCAGAACTATGCTCTGTACCCCCACATGACCGTCTATGAGAACATGGCGTTCTCGCTGAAGCTGAAGAAGGTCGACAAAAAGACCATCGACGAGAAGGTGCGCGAGGCCGCCGAGATCCTGGACATCACCCAGTACCTCGACCGCAAGCCGAAGGCGCTTTCCGGCGGCCAGAGGCAGCGTGTCGCCATCGGCCGCGCCATCGTGCGTGAGCCGAAGGTCTTCCTCATGGACGAGCCTCTGTCGAACCTCGACGCGAAGCTGCGCAACCAGATGCGCGCGGAGATCATCAAGCTGCGCCAGAGGATCAACACCACGTTCATCTACGTCACCCACGACCAGACCGAGGCCATGACTCTGGGCGACCGCATCGTCATCATGCGCGACGGTTTCATCCAGCAGATCGGCACGCCTCAGGAGGTCTTCAATCATCCGTCGAACCTGTTCGTCGCGGGCTTCATAGGCACGCCTCAGATGAACTTCTTCGACGCCGAGCTGAAGAAGACCGGCGACAAGTACTCCGTCGTGCTCTACGGCACGGAGTTTGCGATCTCCGAGGAGAAACAGGCGAGCCTGAAGGCTCACGGCGCGGCTGCCGGCCCGGTGGTGCTGGGCGTGCGTCCTGAGCACATCATGCTCAGCAACAATGCAGCCGGGAGCGTCAAGGCGACCGTCGACGTGTCCGAGATGATGGGCTCCTCCATCCACCTGCACGTGAACGCGAACGGCAAGGACGTCGTCCTCGTCATCGCTACCGTGGACCTGCCGGAGGATCACAAGTTCGGCTATCGCTACGGTGAGGAAGTCAGCTTCACCTTCAGCGATAACGTCGTTCACGTCTTCGACAAGGAGAGCGGCAAGGCGCTCACCTGAGTTCGCGGGAACACATAAAAATAACCGCTCCGGCGGCCATCGGGCCGCCGGAGCTTTTCTTTTGCCTTATTGACTTCACAGCCTGGCGATATCCGCCGTAAGCTCGTCCACGTCCTCCGGCCTCGTGGCCCAGCTGGTGCAGAAGCGCACCGCGCGGTGGGCCTCGTCCGTGCGCGCCCAGTCGGAGAAGCTGTACTTCTCAGCGAGCTTTTCCAGCGCCGCGTCGGGCACGATGGGGAACTGCTGGTTCGTCGGCGAGTCGTACATGAGCGGCCAGCCCTTCTCCGCGAAGGCCGCGCGCAGCTTCATGGCCAGCGACACCTCGCGCGCGCCCGTGCGCTCATACAGCCCGTCCGACATGAGCGTCTCGAACATCACACCGAGGAGCCGCCCCTTCGCGAACATGCCGCCGCGCTGCTTTATGACGTAGCGGAAATCCCGCCCCAGCGCCGGGTTCGTTATCACGACCGCCTCGCCGAAGAGCGCGCCCAGCTTCGTGCCGCCTATATAGAACACGTCGGTGAGCCGCGCAAGGTCGGCGAGCGTCACATCCGAGCAGGCCAGCGCCGCGCCCAGCCTCGCGCCGTCCACGAACAGGATAAGCCCCTTCTCGCGGCACACCGCGCTTATCTTCTCAAGCTCGGCGAGCGAGTACACCGTGCCGTTCTCCGTCGGCTGGGAGATGTACACCATCGCCGGCTGGGGCTGGTGCTCGTGCGTCGCGTCCGCCCAGTGGGCCTCGACGCGCTCTCGTATCTGTTCCGCCCTTATCTTCCCATCCGGGCTGGGCAGCGTGATGACCTTGTGCCCCGTCGCCTCGATGGAGCCGGTCTCGTGCACCGCAATGTGCCCCGTGTCCGCAGCCATCACCGCCTGATGCGGCCTGAGAGCCGCCGCTATCACCGTCAGGTTCGCCTGCGTGCCGCCGACGAGGAAGTGTACCGCCGCCTCGGGCGCGGCGCACTTCTCCCGTATGAGCCGCGCCGCGTTTTCACAGTGCGCGTCCTCGCCGTAGCCCGGCGTCTGCTCGAGGTTCGTGCGCACCAGCGCCTCCATTATCTCCGGCAGCGCGCCCTCCAGATAGTCGCTCTCAAACCTTATCATGGCTCATTCCGCCTCCACATCAACTTTTTCGCCGTCGGACGTGAGCCTTATCGCGCTCACCGCCCCGCGCCTGCCGTCCACTATGACGGAGGCCATGGCGTCCTCTATATCCTTCTGTATCGTCCGGCGCAGGTTCCGCGCGCCGTAGGTCAGGCTGTAACTCTTTTTCACGAGATAGTCCAGGACGCTCTCGTCCCACGTGAGCTCCATGCCCTTCTCGCGCATGAGGTCGCGCACCTCCGTGAGCATCAGGCCCGCGATGGCGCGGAAGTTCTCCTCCGTCAGCTTGTTGAAGCAGATTATCTCGTCTACCCTGTTTATGAACTCCGGCCGCAGGAAGTCGTTCAGGGCCTTCATCGCCCGCTCGCGCTCCTTATCCGTCGTCGTGCCCGCAAAGCCAAGGGAGCCGCTCTTTGTATTGCTGCCCGCGTTCGTCGTCATGATGATGACCGTGTTCTCGAAGTTTATATTCCGCCCCTGCGCGTCCGTGATGTGCCCGTCGTCGAGGATCTGGAGCAGGATGTTCATCACGTCCGGGTGCGCCTTCTCTATCTCGTCGAACAGCACGACCGAATAGGGCTTGCGGCGTATCTTCTCCGTGAGCTGGCCGGCCTCGTCGTAGCCGACGTAGCCCGGCGGCGAGCCTATGATGCGCGAGACGGAGAACTTCTCCATGAACTCCGACATGTCGAGCCGGATGAGGCTCTCGGGCGAGTTGAACAGGTCCGCGGCGAGCCGCTTCACCAGCTCGGTCTTGCCCACGCCGGTGCCGCCCACGAAGATGAAGCTCACGGGCTTGCGCTTGGCCTGAAGCCCCACGCGGCTGCGCTTTATGGCGGCGCAGACGGCGTCGATGGCCTCGTCCTGGCCCACGATGTGCTCCCGCAGCCGGTCGCCCAGCTTCGAGAGCCGCTCGAACTCGTCCTCCGTTATCGAGCTGGCCGGTATCTTCGTCCACAGCTCTATGACCCGCGCGAGATTCTCCCGCGTCAGCTCGGGCTGGGCGCCCTTGAGCCGGTTCAGCTCGTCGGTCAGCTGCATGATGGTCGTGCGGATAACGGCGAGACGCTCGTAGTGCTCGTTTGCCGTGTCTGCCAGCAGCAGCTCGCGCTCCTTGTTGAGGTCGTCTATCTCCTTCTGCGCGGCGTCCATGCGAGCCAGCGTCCTGTCCTTGAGGTTCACGTCCGAGCAGGCCTCGTCTATGAGGTCTATTGCCTTGTCGGGCAGGTAGCGGTCGGTTATATACCTCTCGCTGAGCACGACGGCCTCGCGGCACATCTGCTTCGAGATTTTGACCTTGTGGCAGTCCTCATAGTAGTGCGCGATGCCCTCGAGTATCTTCACGCTGTCCTCGATGGACGGCTCCGCCACGGTGACGGGCTGGAAGCGCCGCTCGAGCGCCGCGTCCTTTTCGATGTGCTTGCGGTACTCCGTGAAGGTGGTCGCACCAATGACCTGTATCTCGCCCCTCGAGAGCGCGGGCTTGAGTATATTCGCGGCGTTCATGCTGCCCTCGGCGTCGCCCGCGCCGACGATGTTGTGCACCTCGTCGATGACGAGGATGATGTTCCCCGTCTTGCGTATCTCCTCGATAAGCCCCTTCATGCGGCTCTCGAACTGGCCGCGGAACTGCGTGCCCGCGACGAGGGCCGTGAGGTCCAGGAGGTATACCTCCTTGTCCCGGAGCTTATAGGGTACGCTCCCGTCGGCTATCCTCTGCGCGAGGCCCTCGGCGATGGCGGTCTTGCCGACGCCCGGCTCGCCTATGAGGCAGGGGTTGTTCTTCTGCCTTCTGTTGAGTATCTGTATGACGCGCTCGAGCTCTTCCTCGCGGCCTATCATGGCGTCGAGCTTGCCCTGGCGCGCTCTGTCCGTGAGGTTGATGCAGTAGTTGTCGAGGAACTTCTTCTTCCCTCTCGGCGGGGCCTGCTGCGGTCCGGGCTGAGGCCCGGACTGGTCCTGCCGCTGCCCGCCCTCAGGCACCAGTTCCCCGCCGCTCTGGCCGCTGTCCGGCTTCTGGCCGCCCATGTTCCCGAAAAGCCTGTTCAAAAACGGGAAGGTCGCCGTCTTGCCCTCGTCATCCGAATCCGAGTCGCTGTTCTCTATGTCCATCAGCCCGTCGGCGCTGCCGAGAGCCTCCATCATCTCGTTCGTCAGGCCGTCCAGCTCGTCGTCAGACAGGCCCATCTTGTTTATCACGTCGTCCACGGGCTTTATGTGCAGCTCGCGGGCGCACTTGAGGCAGAGGCCCTCGTTCTTCGTCCGGCCCCCCTCAAGCCTCGTTATGAATATCACCGCCACATTCTTCTTGCAGCGTGAGCAAAGCGTTGGTTGCATATCATGGTCTCCTGTTTAAAAAGTCTCCGAAAACAAATTAGCACTCTTTTTCTTCGAGTGCTAATTTATCACCATGTGAGCCGATTGTCAACACCGGCGGAGCCGAATTGACATTTTGTTCATATATTCGTGTCCTCAGATGCCGAGGCCCGCGGTGAGGAAGTCGATGGAGCGGAAGAACTTCGCCAGCAGCGTGTCCCCGAAGGTATCCAGCCCTATGGCCAGCCCGCCGAAGCGCAGTATCCACGAGAGCAGCATGCAATAGAGCATGCCGGTCAAAAGTCCCATGGCCGCGCCGCCCGCATCGTTCAGTATATCCATATTCGGTATCCTGAACGACAGGTTCGGGATGTTCGCGAGCGTCATGAGCGTAATGAGGAAAATGATGAACAGCAGCACCACACCCGCTATATATGCCACCCTTGTGCAGAGCACCTCGACTATGGCCTCCTCTATGGTGGAGTTGTGCTCATCGGCGTAGGTCTCGGCCTCTGTGGCCATCTGCTCGGCCGCGTCGTCGTAGATGCCGAAGGTCTTGTAGCAGGTCGCGCAGAAGTCATGCCTCAGCTCGGGGTCGTTCGAGAGGATATCCTCATAGGAAAGCTCCGTGTCGGCCAGGCCCATGTCCTCGAGCACCGTATCCTGCATCTGACTCTCGACATAGCCGCTGGCGAAGGGCCGCAGCGCCGGCACGACCTCATACGAAAAGGCCGACGACACCAGCGAGGCCGCGTAGAGCGACACCACTATCGCCACCACCCCGGCTATGCCCATGATGAAGCCCTTCTTGTAGCCGGACCAGATGCTGATTATTATTATGGCAAGAAGAACGAGATCTATGACAGTTCTCATTTCTTTGCCCCCCTTACTCTCAACTCATTCCTCATTATATACCCTTTCGCCCTCCGCGTAAAGCTCGACCCGGCCATTCTCCGATATTATGACCGCGTATCCGTCCTCAAAACCCCAGCCAAGCGGCTGTGAGCCGTATTCGTATTCATATACCGTTACGCCCTGCGCGTCCAGTACCAGGGCGCTCTCAAGCCCTATGACGCAGAGCGTCCCGTCCTCCAGCAGCCCCAGGTCGCAGAAGCCCTGCGCGCTCTCGCAGCGCCAAAGCTCCTCCCCGTCCGCGAGCGAGAGGCATCTGAGCTGTCCGCCCGTCTCCGTCTCCAGAAGCACGTAGAAGCGGTCTTCGCCCAGCTCCACCGCGTAGGGCGTACCCGTATTGCAGTGCCACTCGAGCTTTACCTCCCCGTCCTCGCCGCAGAACGTCACGAGGCCCAGGCAGTCATCCGCGCCCGAGAGCCGCAGCGTCCCCGCCGCTCCATGCGCAGTATCCAATTCCGTTGACGAAAGCCGCGCGAAAGTGTTCCCGTATCCGGGCCGCTCCGCCTCTGAAAAATTTCCGTCCCCCGCTTCAGCGCCCTTCCACCTCATCGAGAAGGCTATTGCCGCCGCCAGCACTATGAGCGCCGCCGCCGCGCAGAACAGCGCCCTGCGCCTTGCCAATACCGCCGGGTATTTCATCTGGGTAATCCTCCCGCATCATCTCTCCCACGGCGCCCTCGTACCATACCCGTCGGAGGTACAGCCCCTGCGGAGGCATGGTCGGCCCCGTGAGCCGCCTGTCGCCCATCTCCAGCAGGGCCGGTATCTCCTCCGGCTCGAGCTTGCCGTGCGAGGCATAGACCATGGTGCCCACTATGGCGCGCACCATGTTGTATAAAAACCCGTCCGCACAGACGGCGACGCTTATCATGTCGCCCTCGCGCGTGGCCCGGCACCAGTGCACGGTGCGGACGGTCGTCTTCGTCTGCGTCCCCACGCTGCGGACTGCCCTGAAATCGTGCCTGCCCTCGAAGGCGAGGCCCGCCGCGCGCATCCTGTCTATGTCCAGCGGCGCGGGATAGAAGCAGACCCGTTTCTGCAAAAAGGGGTCGCGTATGCGGGTGTTCATTATCCGGTAGACGTATTCTTTCTGTATGCAGCTCAAAATGGCGTTGAAATCCTCCGGCGCCTCGCAGGCGTCGAGGACGGCTATATCGTCCGGCAGGCGCGTGTTCACGGCCAGCGGCAGCCGATCCACGGGTATCCGGCTCTCCGTGCGGAAGTTCGCGCAGTAGTTAAGCGCGTGGACGCCCGCGTCCGTGCGCCCGCAGCCCGTCAGCTTTATCCTCTCGCCGCAGACCTTCCCGAGCGCCTTTTCCAGCGTCTCCGCGACGCTTATCTCCGTCTTCTGCACCTGCCAGCCGTGGTAGGCCGTGCCGTCGTAGCGCAGCTTTAAGGCGATGTTCCTCATAGCCCGTACACGTTCATGACGATGGTCGCGGCGAGCACAACTGCGCCCAGCGCGAGCGCCGTCCAGTCGCGGCCCTTCATGTGCAGCTGCTTCATCCTTGTGCGGCCCTCGCCGCCGTGGTAGCAGCGGCTCTCCATGGCGACGGCCAGCTCGTCCGCCCGGCGGAAGCTCGACACGAACAGCGGCACCAAGAGCGGCAGCAGAGCCTTCGCCCTGTCCGTGAGCTTGCCCGTCTCGAAGTCCGCGCCGCGCGCCTTCTGCGCCGACATGATCTTGTCCGTCTCCTCTATGAGCGTAGGTATGAACCGGAGCGCCATGCTCATCATCATGCTCATCTCGTGGACCGGCACGTGTAACTTCTTGAGCGGCCCGAGCAGCATTTCCAGCCCGTCGGTGAGCGCTATGGGGCTGGTCGTATAGGTCAGCAGGAAGGTGCCCATTATGAGCATCATGATGCGCGCTATCATGAGGAAGGCCCGCTTCACGCCCTCGGTCGTGACCGTGAATATCCACCAGTCGAGCAGCACCCTGCCGCCCGTCGTATAGAACAGATTCAGCACGCCCGTAAGGACTATGATGAATATGAGGGGCTTGAGGCCCTTCGTGAGGGTCCTGAGCCTTATTTTCGACAGCGAGATACAGCCCGCCGTCACGAGGAACATCAGCCCGTAGGAGAACCAGTCCACAGCGGTAAAGAGCGCCGCTATGAAGACTATGACGAGGACGAGCTTCGTCCTGGGGTCGAGCCGGTGCACGATGGTGCTGCCCGGGAAGAACTGGCCGAGGGTGATATCCTTGAGCATCAGTCCGACGCCCCCTTCCTGAGCAGGGCCAGCACGGCCTCGTGCAGCTGCTGTGAGGTGTAGATGGACTCGGGCAGCTCCGCCCCCAGCCTGCGCAGCTCGGAGGCTATCGCCGCCGGCTGCGGCACGTCGAGGCCCATGTCGGTCAGCTCCTGCGCCCGCCTGAACACGTCCTCCGGCGCGCCGTCCATGGCTATGCTCCCCTCGTGGAACACGATGAGCCGGTCGGCTATCCGCGCCGCGTCGTCCATGCTGTGCGTCACGAGCAGCACCGTCGAGCCGGTCTCGCGCCGGTAGCCGGTGATGTTTTTCAGTATTCCCTCGCAGCCCGCAGGGTCGAGGCCCGCCGTCGGCTCGTCGAGTATGAGCACCCTCGGCCGCATGGCTATGACGCCCGCTATCGCTATGCGCCGCTTCTGACCGCCTGAGAGCTCCAGCGGCGACTTCTCAAACAGGTCTTCCGACAGTCCCACAAAGCGCGCCGCCTCGCGCACCCGCTCGTCCACCTCTTTCTCCGGGAGCTTCATGTTCTTCGGCCCGAAGGCTATGTCCCGGTACACCGTCTCCTCAAAGAGCTGGTACTCCGGGTACTGGAACACGAGGCCCACCTTGAACCTCACGTCCCGCGTGGCCTCCTTGGTGGCAAATATATCCTCGCCCTCGCAGAGCACCCGGCCCGACGTGGGCTTCAAAAGCCCGTTCAAGTGCTGTATGAAGGTGCTCTTGCCCGAGCCGGTATGACCTATGACCGCCACGAGCTGGCCGGGGTAAAATTCGACGTCTATGTCGTGTATCGCCGTCTTCTCGAAGGGCGTGCCCTGACTGTAGACATGGCTGAGGCCCTCGACCCTTATTACCGCGTCCATGCTCACGCCCCCTTCACCGCCGCCATTACGGCCGCGGCGCATTCCTCGACGGTCAGCGCCCCGAGCGGCAGCTCATAGCCGTCGTGCCTCAGCTCATAGATAAGCTCTGTCGTCGCGGGCACGGAAAGCCCTTCCTTGCGGAGCAGCTCCACCTGCGAGAAGACCTCCCTCGGCGTACCGTCCGCGGCTATGCGGCCCTCGGACATGACGACCAGCCTGTCCGCGCCCACGCACTCGGACATGTGGTGGGTAATGAGCACCACCGTCATGCCCTTTTCGCGGCAGAGCCGCGTCACCGTGGCGACGACCTCGCGCCGGCCCACGGGGTCGAGCATGGCTGTAGGCTCGTCGAGCACCACGCACCTCGGCTGCATTGCCAGCACGCCCGCTATGGCTACGCGCTGCTTCTGCCCGCCAGAGAGCAGGTGCGGCGCGTGCAGCCGGTACTCGTACATGCCCACGGTCTTCAGCGCGTCGTCCACGCGCCGGCGTATCTCCGCAGAGGGCACGCCCAGGTTCTCGGGCGCGAAGGCCACGTCGTCCTCGACGACGTTCGCGACTATCTGGTTGTCCGGGTTCTGGAACACCATGCCCACCGTGCGGCGGATATCCAGAAGCCGCTCCTCGTCGGCGGTGTCGATGCCGTCCACGAATACCTTACCGGAGGTCGGCAGGAGGATGGCGTTCATAAGCTTTGCCAGCGTGGACTTGCCCGAGCCGTTGTGCCCGAGCACGGCGACAAAGCTGCCCTCGGCTATCTCGAGGTCGAGGCCGTGGAGGGTCTCGATCTCGTCGCCGGGGTAGGTATAGTGCAGGTCTTCTACCCTGATTATCGGCTGCATATCCTGTAAATTCACTCCCCGCGCTCCCAGCGGCAGGCGGCTCCACAGGGCAGGCACAGCCCCGTCGCGGTGACGGGCAGGCCCAGCTCCCGGCTCTCGGAGCGTCCGCCGAAGCGCTTAGTAAAAATGCTCTCGCTAATATATGTCAGCACCGAGGGCGAAAGCCCCGTGGTGTAGGAATTGATGATGACAAACAGCGGGTCGTCCGACAGCACGCCCGAGACGAGCTTCACGAAACCCCAAAGGCTGTCCTCGAGCTTCCAGACCTCGCCGCCCGGCCCGCGCCCGTAGCTGGGCGGGTCCATGATGACGGCGTCGTAGCGCCTGCCGCGGCGTATCTCACGCTCGACGAACTTGGCGCAGTCGTCGACAATCCAGCGCACGGGCCTGTCCGCGACGCCGGAGGACGCGGCGTTCTCCTTCGCCCAGGCTACCATGCCCTTCGCCGCGTCCACATGGCAGACCGAGGCGCCCGCGTAGAGCGCCGCGACGGTGGCGGCACCGGTGTAGGCAAAGAGGTTGAGGACGCTTATCCCGCGCCCCGCGCTCTTTATCTTCCGCATGATGTAGTCCCAGTTCGCGGCCTGCTCGGGGAAGATGCCGGTGTGCTTGAAGTTCATGGGCTTGACGTTGAAGGTCAGCTCGCGGTATCGTATCTGCCAGTTCTGAGGCAGGCGGCGCTTGTCCCATGCGCCTCCGCCGGTATCGCTGCGGGTGTATCGCCCGTCGCAGCCCTGCCAGCGCGGGTCGCGGCGCGGCGTATCCCAGATGGCCTGAGGGTCCGGCCGCACGAGGGTATAGTTTCCCCAGCGCTCCAGCTTTTCTCCGCCGGAGCAGTCGATAAGCTCAAAATCCCGCCAGTTGTCGGCCATCCACATCCGCGTAACACCCCCGCACTCAGTAATCACACATTATACCATGGCAACCATTCGAGGTCAACAAATAGTGCGCGCATGTGTCCCTCCCATATGGCTGCGCGCGGTTTATTTGCCGATCGCGGCGTAAATATCGGCACTTATAAAAACGCCCCGTTTCTTTGGGAACTGCCCAAAGAAACGGGGTGTATACATGGCTCAGCCCTCTGTCACCGGCTGCTCCGGCTCGGTCGCCGGGGTCTCAACAGGCTCCGGCGCGGGGGTCGGCGTGCTCTCCACGTAACTCGGGTGCGCCGCGAAGGAGTTGCGCCCGCCCTCTATTACGCCCGTCGTCGTATAAAATCCCGTCTCGTACGAGTGCGTCAGGATGTTCACGTTCTCCTCCGTCACGTCCCGGTCGTACGGGTTCAGGCACTCGTTCACCAGCGCCATCCACTCGTCCACGTAGAGCGCATAGTAGGAGTTGCCCTTCACGCTGTCGCCCCCGTTGCCCGGCGCGGTGTGGAAGTTGATATCCTCACTCTTGCACAGCAAAAACTGCCGCACAAAGAAGGAGATGTTCGCCGCCGTCATGTTCGTCGTCACGTATTCCTCGAAAATATCCAGGAACTTCGGCAGGTTCGGGATGTTTCCCAGCGTGAGCATCTGGCTCGCCACGGACTTCAAAAAGTCCTGCTGCGTGCCTATCCTGCCTATGTCGGCGGTGGCGTAGCCCTTGCGGAAACGCACGACCTTCAGCGCCTCCTCGCCCGTCAGGTGCTGCATGCCCGCCTTGATGTTTATATCAAGGTCCTGGCTCGCGTCGTAGTAGACCATGTCGATGGACACGTCATAGTCCACCCCGCCGATCGCGTCCACCAGCTCCACGAAGGCCGTGAGGTCCACCAGCGCATAGCAGTCCAGCTCAAAGCCCAAAAGGTCGCGGAAACCCTCGAGCATGCCGTCTATGCCGTTGCCGCCCTCGTTCACGTCCACGGAATAGAGCGTGTTCACGCGCTTGACGCCCCAGGGCACGTTCACCATCGTGTCCCTCGGTATGCTCACCACGTCTATCGTGTGGTTTTCGGTATCTATGCGGCCTATCATGATGGTGTCCGTGCTGTTCGAGGACTGGTCGAGGCCCACGACAGCGAAGGTATACATGTTCTCGTTGAGCGAGGCGGGCGCGCCAGCGTTCGGGTCCTCGGTGGGCGCTGCCGTCGGCTCCGCTGCATCCTCAGCCCCGTCGGTCTCCGCCGGGGCCGTGCTCTCCTTCGTCGCGTCCACCAGCCCCGCGTTCGCCCGCTCGGGCGGCTTCTCCCATGCAAGGTAGCCCGCCACAGCCCCCACAGCGACGACAAGCACCACGCCCAGCGCTATGCCTGCCTTCTTCGCACCCGAGAGCTTCCTTCGCTTCGTCCCTGTCTTTGCCTCTGCCTCTGTCCCGGCTTTCTCCGGCCTCCTCCTGCTGTTGCCGAAAAGTTTCACTCCCCATTACCCCCATGCGGCCCCCACAGCCGCTTTATTTATTCTGCTGAGTCCGTCCCGCTCTCGGAGCTGAACGCCGCGGTATTGTCGTAGAACGAATCCACGCCGCCGGCAACGTAGCCGGTCGTGGAGTAGAAGCCCGTGCTCGACGAGTGGGTCAGGATGTTCACGTTCGCCTCCGTCACGTCCTGGTCATAGGGGTTCAGACAGGTGTTCACCATCTCGAGCCACTCGCTTATATTTATCGAGACGTAGGACAGGCCCTTGATGCTGTCCCCGTAGTTGCCCGGCAGGGTATGGAAGTTTATGTCCTCGCTCTTGCACAGGAGGAACTGCCTTGCAAAGAAGGCGAGGTTCGAAGCAGACATGTTCGTCACGACATATTCCTCGAATATATCGATGAAGGTCGGCAGGTTGGGGATGTTCCCGAGGGTCAGCATCTGGCTCGCTACGGACTTCAAAAAGTCCTGCTGCGTACCTATCCTGCCTATGTCGGCGGAAGCATAGCCCGAGCGGAAACGCACGACCTTCAGCGCCTCCTCACCGTCCAGGTGCTGCTCGCCGGCGGGGATGTTGATATACAGGTCCTGCGTCGGGTCGTAGTAGTTCATGTTCACGGGGACGTTGTAGTCCACGCCTCCGATCGCGTCCACCAGCTCCACGAAGGCCGTGAGGTCCACCACGGCGTAGCAGTCGATCTGGAAGCCGAGGATGTCCTTGAGGCCGTCCAGCAGCCCGTCGATGCCGTTGCCGCCGGTGTTGATGTCCGCGGAATAGAGCGTGTTTATCTTCTTGACCGACCAGCTCACGTTCACCAGCGTGTCGCGCGGCAGGCTCACGACGTCTATCGTGTGGTTTTCAGTGTCGATGCGGCCGACCATCATGGTGTCCGTGCTGTTCGAGACCTGGTCGAGGCCCACGACGAGGAAGGTGTACATATTCTCATTGAGCGAGGCCGGCGCGCCCGCGTTGGGGTCCTCGGTGGGCGATACCGTCGGCTCCGCCGTGGCGTCCGGCGAGCCGCCGTCCTCCGGATTCGTACTCTCATAGGTCGGGTCCACAAGTCCGCCGCCGGGCCTCTCGGGCGGCTTCTCCCATGCTATATACCAGGCCACCGCGCCGAAGACCAGTATCAGCACCACGCAGACAACAACAGCCGCTGCCTTACCGGCCTTGGAGCGCTTTTTCGGCCCCCTCCCCGCGTCACGCTCGGAAGGCGACGGCGAGTGAGAGCCGGTATGGTGATTTCCATTCAGCTTCATCGTATATCCCTCTTTTGTCGAAAAGAATAAGCGTCAGATTAGACTCCGCTTCTTTAACTTTTGTTCCATGTCCAAGCATGATAACACATTTACACCGCTGCGTAAACCAAAATCCTGTTAATTTATAAAGAATATTTCATTGACAGGCGGCACGCGGGGTGCCATAATTGTAGAAACTGAAGTTACCTTTGCCGATGGGAGGCATATTTGGAATGGATGAGAAGAAAAAGCCCGCTAAGGAAAAGCCGGTGAGGGAAAAACCGGTGAGGGAAAAACCGGTCAGGGAAAAGCCGGTGAAGTCCAGACGCGAGCGGCCCATAGAGGCGGCGGAGGTCTTCGTGCCCGGCGACGGCGAGGCCTCGATGAACGACATATTCAGGAAGCGTCTGGCCTATCTCATGAGCGGCAACAACAAGCAGGGCAAGCCGGTGAACATTCAGGAGCTTGCAGACGCAGTGGGGGTCTCACGGCCCGCGATAAGGAAGTATCTCAAGCCCAAGGGCGGCGCACCCACGACTCCCTCGGCGGCGACGGTCTGCGCGATAGCCAGATACTTCGACACGACGCCGGATTTCCTGCTGGGCTTCGACGACCCGGACACGGAGGCCGGTCGGCGCGCACTCGAGAGCGACTACTACAACGCCCTCGGGCTGAACCAGCGCACCATCGACCGCCTGCGCAGTCTGCGCGAGCGCCAGGCGGACGAGAAGCTCAGCGAGCGCGCCGCCGCGCTCATGGCCATGCTCGACCGCCAGATCTGCGCCCTCGCAGAGGAGGCGGAGCTGCTGCTGGACCTCAGGTGAAGTAAACAGGCAGCATGGCACAAAGCGCCCGGCCTCGCGGCCGGGCGCTTTGCTGTCAAAAAAGAGAGGAGTGAAAATGAAGAGGGGGTTATTAAAATAAAGAGGGTTTTCTATATAAACTCCTAATGGATGTCATAGGCTCAGCCGAAGTATCCGCCGCTCTGCGACCATGGGGAAGTTTGCTGGCCGCTGCCGCTTTCGGTATTGCTTTCGGTCTCGGCCGGTTTCTGGTCAAAGGTGATGCTCAGGGTCAGGTATTCTCCGCTGCGCCAGACAACGATGTCCGCGGTCTCTCCCGCCGAGTGGAACAGCAGCTCCTGTCTCAGCTCGTCGCTGCTGCTCACGGCATAGCCGTCCAGCTCGGTGATGATGTCGCCCACCTTGATGCCGGCCTTCTCAGCCGCGCTGCCTTCGGTAACGCTGCGGACATACGCTCCCTCGGGGAAACCGTAGTACTGGGCCGCCATGCTGTCAACATCCGCAGGGGTTATGCCCAGGTAGGCGTCGCCGGTCTCGGAGTCCAGACTGCGCTCACCGGAGATGATGTCGTTTGCGATGCGAACCGCGTCGTCTATGGGAATCGCGAAACCAAGGCCCTCGGCGCCGTCCTCGCTGGACTTGGCCGTCACTACGCCGACCACCTGACCGTTCGTGTTGTACACCGGGCCGCCGGAGTTGCCCTCATTGACGGCAGCGTCGAACTGGAACATGGTCATGGTGCCTTCCTCGGTGGTGATGAGCCTGTCGGTCGCGGAAACCATGCCGCTCGTCATGGAGTAGTTCAGCTCGCCAAGCGGGTTGCCCACGGCGTAGACCGTGTCGCCCACATACAGGCTGTCGCTGGTGCCGAGCGAGGCCGCGTTCAGGCCAGTGGCGTCTATCTTGAGCACCGCTATGTCGTTGTTGCGCTCGTAGCCCATGATCTCGGCGGTATAGGTGTCGCCGTTATAGAACATGACCTTGATCTCGTAACCGCCGGTGTAGGCGTCCTCGATGACGTGGTAGTTCGTCAGGATATAGCCGTCCTCGCTGATGACGAAGCCGGAGCCGGAGACCGACCCGGAGACGGTCATGCCGAAGACGTTGGTCTGGGTGATGTCAGTCTGGATGCCGACGACCTGCTGCAGCGCAAGGTTATAGTAGATATCCCTGGCGCTCATGGTGCCGCTGTCGCTCGAGGTGGTAGTGCCGCTCGGGGTCGCGGTGGGGCTGGTTTGCGTGAGGGTCCCCGAAGGCTCGTCGGTGCTGGCGACGGCCGCCGGCTGGTTCGCGTTGGCGATGAGGCCGCCGGACACGCCGCCCAGCAGCGCGCACACCAGGCAGAGCGCCACGATGCCGGCGACTCCAAGCCCGTGCTTTTTGTGCTTTTTCTCCGGCTCGCTGCCCTTGGAGGGCCTCCCGCCCGGGGCGTAGAAACCGCTGCCGCCGTCGTTCTGCGGTGTGAACGCCGCGTCCCTGTAACAGCAGTCGTTCCTGTCCGCGTCGGGCTTGACGATCCTGTAGCTGCCGTCCTCGGCGTTCTTCTCGTTCCTGTACCAGGAGGAACCCTGCTCGTTGTTCTCGTTGTTCATTTCATTATTATTCTCATATGGATTCATGGCTCCTGCCTCCATCTGTTTGTTTACGTTCGTAATAATAAAATCAACTTGTGTCCTTGTCATGAACAAAAATAGAAAAATATTTGAAGTTTCCGGCAAGGAATTGTGAACGGCAAAACAGGCGCCGTCCCAAAGGGCGGCGCCTGCTGTTGCGGTATTTCTATCTGTTCAGCTCTCAGGCGCGGGGATTCTTGATCTGGGCCTGAGCCGCAGCCATGCGCGCGATGGGCACGCGGAACGGGCTGCAGGAGACATAGTCGAGGCCGACGCGGTGGCAGAAGTCCAC
Source organism: uncultured Eubacteriales bacterium (assembly GCA_900546615.1). Lineage (GTDB taxonomy): Bacteria > Bacillota > Clostridia > Oscillospirales > Oscillospiraceae > Scatomorpha > Scatomorpha pullistercoris. The sequence continues at coordinate 18,890 of URDJ01000043.1, forward strand.
GCTGCTCGGCTCGCCGCCGTGCTCGCCGCAGATGCCCAGGTGGATGTCCGGGCGGGTCGCCTTGCCGAGCTTGACCGCGATGTCGACCAGCTTGCCTACGCCGATCTGGTCGATGCGCTCGAACGGGTCGTTGTCGAATATCTGCTTCTCGTAGTAGCTGGGCAGGAAGCTGCCGGCGTCGTCACGAGAGAAGCCGAAGGTCATCTGGGTCAGGTCGTTCGTGCCGAAGCTGAAGAACTCGGCCTCCTTCGCGATCTCGTCCGCCGTCAGAGCAGCGCGCGGGATCTCGATCATCGTGCCGACCAGGTACTTGAGGTCGCTCGACTTCTCAGCCTTCACCGCCTCGGCGGTCGCCTTCACGATGTTGGACACGTACTTGAGCTCCTTGAACTCGCAGGTCAGCGGGATCATGATCTCGGGCACGATGTCATAGCCGCACTCGGCCTTCACGTTGATGGCGGCCTCGATGATCGCGCGGGTCTGCATCTCGGCGATCTCGGGGTACTTGACCGGCAGACGGCAGCCGCGGAAGCCCATCATCGGGTTGTTCTCGTGCAGGCTCTCGATGGTGCCCTTGACGTAGTCGAAGGTCAGGCCCATCTCGTCAGCCAGAGCCTTGATGTCGTCGTCAGCGGTCGGCAGGAACTCGTGCAGAGGAGGATCCAGCAGACGGATGGTGACCGGGCGGCCTTCCATGGCCTTGAAGATGCCCTCAAAGTCGCCGCGCTGCATAGGCAGCAGCTTCGCAAGGGCGGCGGCGCGGTGCTCCGCGTCGGTGGAGAGGATCATCTCGCGCATCGCCGGGATACGGTCGGCGTCGAAGAACATGTGCTCGGTACGGGTCAGGCCGATGCCCTCGGCGCCCAGGCGCACGGCGTTCGCCGCGTCGCGCGGGGTGTCGGCATTGGTGCGGACCTTGAGCTTGCGGATGCTGTCCGCCCAGCCCATGACCACCGCGAAGTCGCCGCTTATCGTGGCGTCGACCGTCGGGATGGCGCCGACGTACACGTTGCCGGTGTTGCCGTCTATGCTCATGACCTCGCCCTCGTTGACGCGGATGTCGCCGATGGTCAGGTACTTCTCCTCCTCGTGGATGCGCAGCGCGCCGCAGCCGGCGACGCAGCAGGCGCCCATGCCGCGGGCGACGACAGCCGCGTGAGAGGTGCGGCCGCCGGTGGCGGTCAGGATGCCCTTCGCAGCGGCCATGCCCTCGATGTCCTCGGGGCTGGTGAAGCTGCGGACCAGCAGGGTCGGGCCGTTCTTCGCGTGCTTCTTCACGTCCTCAGCGGTGAAGTACACAGCGCCGCAGCCGGCGCCGGGGGAAGCCGCAAGGCCGGTCGCGACAGGCTTCGCGTTCTTCAGCGCGGCCTCGTCGAAGCGCGGGTGCAGAAGGGCGTTGATGGAGTTGGGGTCGATCTTGAGGAGAGCCTCTTCCTTCGTGCACAGGCCCTCGTTCACCATGTCGACGGCGACCTTCAGGGCGGCCTGCGCGGTGCGCTTGCCGTTGCGGGTCTGGAGCATGTAGAGCTTGCCCTGCTCTAT
>URDJ01000044.1 GCA_900546615.1 uncultured Eubacteriales bacterium
TTTATTTCGCGGCTGCGGCCGCGAAACTCTGCGAGGCTTTTTCGACAGACTGAAAACGGGCAGCCCGGTTTTTACCGGACTGCCCGTTTGCTTTATAGTTTAAATTTTTCTGCCGAGTAATACTCCCTCATACAGTCTATGAAACTAAGCAGCTCCCGGCTCGGCGCATTTTTCTTCAGCCGGGATATGCCGATCGAACGATAACAAATGGATTCGCTCAGGGGCACATACACCAGATGCGGGTCGTTGCTTACAAACTCCTTGCATCTCGATACCGGCATTATTGTCAAAAATGTCTCCCCGTGCTTCGACGATATATACAATGCGTTGGCGTCGGCATCAGCGTGCATGACACAGGGCGGCTCGCTCAGCCCGGCCGCCTTATAAATGCCAGTCAGCTGTATATTGAACGGATGCGATTCGGGCAGCTTCAAAAACTGCTCCCCCAACAGCTCCTCAAGGCTCACGGAGCTTCTGCCGGATAATCTGTGGGCCTTATTCATCAGTACGCACAGGGCCTCGTTCACTATCACCTGCGCCTCTATACCTTCTCCCTCCACAGGAGGCGCACACAGGCTGACATCTATAACCCCGTTCAACAGCGCCCGCTTCAGCTCATTATATGACGAATACTGGCTGAGCATCATGCTGTAATTGGGGTTCTCCAGCATAAATTGCCCCACTATCAGCACTGAATGCCGTATGGCCGTGCCCAGATTTATGACGTTCCTCGAGCCTTCTCTGTATTCCTCAACAGCGCCCAGCAGCTTCCGGTAATGCGCGCATATCTCCCGGACCTCGGGATATATTTCCTCTCCTATCGGCGTCAGCCTGACCCCGCGGCTGCCCCTGTCGAACAGCTTTACGCCCAGCTCCGCCTCGAATCTGGCTATCGACGAGCTCAATGCCGGCTGCGTCATGAACAGCTCCTCGGACGCCAGCCGGAAGCTCCCCAGCTCGGCTACTTTTAAAAAATATTCCAGTTTCTCCAGCACCGCTCGCGCCTCCTCTTCCCGACGTCCAGGGCGGCAGCCCCTCCCTCAAGATAAGACTTTGTTATACCTTGTCTTGAGTTTCGAATTGGACATGTTCCGCTTTGAATGATACAACCAAACTTGATGATAGTTATTTTGTACACCGGCGCATTTTGCACACATATAAAATTGGCTAATATGCCTATAAAACGGCTGTATTGGCTCCAATAAACAGCAGGAGGAACATCAGATGGTTGTAGACCAGAACAAATGCATCGGATGCGGACTGTGCAGGCCGTACTGTCCAACACAGGCCATCAGCATTCAAAACAAAAAGGCTTATATAGACCTTGACCTCTGCGTGGAGTGCGGGAATTGCCGCTTTTCCGGCGTTTGCCGCAAGGAGGCCCTCGTACAGCAGACCATGGTGATGCCCCGCCTCATCCGCGCCATATTCAGCAATGTCAGGGAGGTGTCTCCCAACACGGGAATAAACGGCCGCGGCACCGAGGAGATGAAGACCAACGACGTCACCGGGCGCTTCCCCGCCGGTACTATCGGCTTTGCCTGTGAAATGGGCAGGCCCTCCACCGGCTCGACGCTCTCCGACCTTCAGACCATAGCCGACGTGTTCGTCAAGCACGGAGCAAGGCTCGAGACCGAAAACCCCACAGCCCTCATATTTGAGGAGAGCCGTCCCGGAAAGGTCAGGAAAGAGTTCCTCAACGAGAGAGTGCTCTCAGCCATAATCGAGGGCCTGCTGGACCCAGCAGAGCTTCCCGGATTGCTTCAGGACTTGAAGGAAGCCCAGAAAAAGGTGGATACCGTATTCAGCGTGGACCTCATCGTCAGGCTGGAGAACGGCCGGAACCCGGTGACGCCCCTGCTCGAGCGTGCCGGAGCGGAGCCGAGGCCCAATGGAAAGACCTGTATCGGTCTCGGCCATGTAAAGGAGGATTGAAATGTCTCACACCCTGCACAGAAGCGGCAGCGTCGAGAGCCTGAAAAACGATTTCCCCATGCTGGCCCTCGGAGCACGCGGATTCAATCGCGAAGGCTGCGCCGCCCGCATCTTCGAGCTTGCCGGCATAGTCGTCAAATACAGCACCGCCAATGCCGGGATCATCGGCTTCCCGGATAAACTCACCCCGGAAAACCTCAAGGACGCACAGCCACTGTTCACAGATACCACTGTCTTCCACGCGGTCTTTACAGATGAAAAGGAACTCGCCGCCTGCATGAAGGAGCTTCACGAGGCAGACCTCGGGATCTCCGTGGTGGTCTCCGGCCTTTTCGACAGTGTTCACTCCTGCTGTCAAAAGGCCGGACTTGAGCCGCATACGGTCAATATGTCCCTCGGAGTCTGGGGCAATACAGAGGAAAAGCTTCCTCAAGACGAGCGCATATCCCAGGTGTCCTCGATGTGCGGACACGGCATGGTACCCTTCTCCCTCGTCGAAGACGCCGCGGAAAAAGTCCGCAGCGGCAAACTCAGCCCCCACGACGCCGCGCTCCGCCTCAGCTCGTCCTGCACCTGCCACATTTTCAACCCCGAAAGAGCTGAGCGCATCCTGCGGGAGTACCTGTCCTGACAACAAATATCCCGTGACGGGCGGCCGCCCGTCACGGGCACAGCGGCTGTTCCTGTGACGGGCGGCCGCCCGTCTCGGGCGCAGCGGCTGTTCCTGCGCGTTATCTGTGGATGAGCTGCGGGTGGAGCACATGCTCCCGAGGTTCAGTAAGCCTGTGCACCGCCATGTCTATCGCCACGTTCATGCCCATATTTGATACTTCCGTCTGCCTCAGGTCTATGACCGTCAGGCCAGCAAAAATGCGCGATATGGGCTTGTCGTAGCTCGTGCTCATGGAAATGACGTCTATGTCCTCGCCAACCCTGACCCCGGCGTCGTTCATCGCACATGCGATGCCGAACGCCGTCATGTCATATACGCATATGATCGCTCCGGGCACGCTCTTCTCAAGCAGCAGCTTTTGCCCTACGGCATATCCGTCGTCCATGTCGTTGTTGCAGTATATGACCCTTCCGCTCAGGTCCACGCCGCGTTCCATACAGGTCTCAGACACCGCCCGTCCCCGCGTTATGGCTCCATACAGATTCGCATTCGGTATGACGAGCATGATATCGCTGCCGGCCCGCTCTGTGGCCTGAACCGCAGCCATTTTTCCCGCCTCCTCGTGATCGATTGTCACGGAGGAGTAGCCCGGCAGTTTCCTGTTCAGAAGCACGGTGGGATTTGGCGTCTGCCTGCCCGAGAGTTCCTCGAGGTCGGTCATGCTGGCGGAAACTATCACGGCGGCATCATAGCCGTCCTTCTTCCAGAGTGCCTGGTGCCGCGCAAGAAAGTCCTGCTCAAACGGCAGTAAGTTGACATCCACCGGGTTCGCCGCCATGCAGAGCGCCGAATTCATCCCGCGTATAAAGCTGGGTATCAGCATGTCAAGATGCTTCTGAGGCCAGAACACCGCGATCTTCGGCGGGCCTCCCCTGGAAGGCTTGGGCACATACCTGTACCCCAGTTCTTCGGCTGCCTTCATAACGAGACTGCGGGTCTCGAGCGAGATCCGCTTCTCATCCGCTCTGCCGGACATTATGTACGAGACCGTCGCGATCGACACTCCGCATTTTGCAGCTATATCCTTGAGCGTTGCCATCAGCACATTCCTCACTTCTATTTTCCAGCCTGATTATAACACGGCGCTTTTGCTTAAACAACCACAATTTAAGCATGCAATATGAGCTGCATTTTATGGGCATTTTGTCGTATGCCCCGCGTACCCATCTATGCTTTATCGACAAAATTATCTAAACCACGTTGACATTAAGCTAATTTTAACTTAACATTCGCATTAATAAGCTTAATTTTAACTTAATTAGGGAGGGTTTAATGTGCCAACGATAAACGTACTTGAGGTCGGTCCGCGTGACGGCTGGCAAAATCTCAAGCAAATGCTCACTCTCCAGCAGAAGCTCGACATCATCGACCGCATCGTAGACGCGGGGGTGAGCGAGCTGGAGGTCGCCTCATTTGTAAGTCCGAAGGCCATACCTCAGATGGCGGACGCCGCAGAGGTAGCAAGGGTCTGCATTGAAAAGTACCCGCATGTGAAGCTCTATGCGCTGGCGCCGAATTTCCGCGGCGTCCAAAACGCGGTGAACGCGGGCATAAGGCACATTTCCTATGTCATTTCCGTGAGCGAGAGCCACAACAAGGCCAATGTAAACAGAAGTCATGAGGAATCGTTTGCAGAGCTTGCGAAGATAATCGAGACCTATCCGGGCCTGGACATCTGCGTGGGCATGGCGACCATCTTCGGCTGCCCCTTCGAGGGCATACTGCCCCTACAGAAGGGTCTGGATTTTGCGCGCAGGCTTTTTGAGATCGGTGTGCGCTCGTTCAGCATAGCCGACACCATTGGCATTGCAGACCCGAAGCAGGTGCGCGAGACCACAAAGGCCCTTCTGGACATGTATCCCGACTGCGACTGGCAGGTACACATCCACGACACGAGGAACATGGGCATGGTCAACACGCTGGCCGCCGTCGAATGCGGCGTAAAGACCGTTCAGTCCACACTTGGCGGTCTCGGCGGCTGTCCCTTTGCGCCCGGCGCCTCGGGGAACACGGCAACAGAAGACCTCATCTATATGCTCCACCGCATGGGATACGAGACGGGTATCGATTTTGAAAAGCTGCTCGCCGCGTCCAAGTATCAAAAGAGCTTTGTCAGCGGAGTATACAGCGGCCACCAGATGAACATAGGCGATACCGCGCCCTGCTGCTGAGAGTCGAGAGGAGAGTTCAAAATGGAAAACACCGCTTTGGGCGATATCACTGTACTGGACCTCACGAGGGTGCTGGCCGGGCCCTACTGCACCGTCATGCTGGCCGAGCTGGGCGCCAACGTGATAAAGATCGAGGTCCCCGCAAAGGGCGACGATACGCGCTCGATGGGGCCGATAAAGAACGGCGCAAGCATGTATTACGCCAACGTGAACCACGACAAGAAGGGCGTTACGCTCAATCTGAAGGCGCCCGAGGGCAAGGAGATCTTTCTGGAGCTTGTAAAGCGCGCAGACGTAGTAGTTGAGAACTATCGCCCCGGCGTTATGGACAAGCTTGGCCTTGGCTACGACACCCTTCGCAAGGTCAACGAAAGGCTCATATATGCGGCTGTCTCAGGTTTCGGCTGCTACGGGCCGAAGTCCCAGCGGCCGGGTTACGACATAATCGCCCAGGCGACCGGAGGGCTGATGAGCATAACAGGCGAGCGCGGGGGCAACCCCGTCAGAGTCGGCAACGCCATGGGCGACGTGCTGGGAGGCATGAACCTCACTATCGGCATCCTTGCCGCGCTGCATGCAAGGATCCTTACGGGAAAGGGCCAGAGGGTGGACGTCTCGCTCGTCGACTCTGTGGTATCCAGCCTCGAAACTGGCACGCAGAGATATTTTGAATCCGGCGTCGACCCCAAGCCAATGGGCAACCGCTACGCCGCCGCCTATCCCTATGACGCTTTCCACGCCAAGGATGGCATGTTCGTCATCGGCTGCGGGAACGACAAGCTCTATCATCTGCTCTGCACCAGGGTGCTCATGCGCGAGGATCTGCTCGAAGACCCGAGGTTCTGCACGAATGTAAAGCGCTGCGAGAACCACGAGGAGCTGAAGGTGGAAATAGAAAAGTGGAGCTCGCAGCACACGATAGACGAGGCTGTCGAGCTGATCGACGCGGCCGGAGTGCCCGCCGCCCCGATAAACACCATATCCCGAGTGGTCAAGGACGAGCATATTTCCAAGGCCAGGGAAATGTTCGTTCCGCTCCATCACCCGGTGATCGGGGACATGCTCGTGAACGGCTGCCCCGTGAAGCTTCTGGACACGATGCCGAAAATAAGCCGCCCGGCCCCGGCGCTGGGGCAGGACAACGAGCTGGTATACTCCGCGCTCGGTTATACCGATGAACAGCTGAGAGAATTCAAGGAAAAGGGAGTCATCTGACGGAAGTTATCTGCCCGCCGTACAGCAGCCGGCGCAAACGACAGGCAGGTGTAAATTTGTATCGGAAAGGAAAGGAGAAGGACCCATGAATGAGAAGCAATCCCTCGAGAGCACCGATTACGACGTGAATACCGCCGGGGCCGTTGACAAGCGGCTCGAAGCCGGCAAAAAGGATGCCGTCTTCCTTCATGCCATCGGCTGGATATTTACGATCATCGCCACCATATGGATGTATGTCTTCGGCTGCTGCGACCCCTCAGAGATGACGTATTTCCTTGGGATGCCCCTGTGGATATCCGGCGCCATTCTGATCTATCTCGTGATGTTCGTCATCGGCATGATCTATGTCTCGAGATGGGAGGAATTCCCGCTGACTGCGCGCTTCAAGAAAAACGGAGGTGACAAGAAATGAAGACGATGGATCTCGGCGGATTCTCCATAACTTCGTATACCTCCAACACGATGCTCATAATCTTCGCCATCTACAGTGTTCTGATAGTCGGCATGGGCCTTTACATCAAGCGCTCGTCCAAAAAGGGCGATGGAGACAACCTTGCCTCCTTCCTGACGGGCGGCGGCGGTCTTGGAGCGTTTGCCATCGCCATGATCGCGGCCACTAACTCCATGGCGGGCGGCACGATGATAACTGCTCCCGGACTCGGCTATGCGGTCGGCTTCACTGCGGCGCTAGTCTATTACGGCGGCTTTTTGACCGCGGCCTATGGTCTCGGCTCCGTGGGGCGCAAGGTCGCCATCCTCAGGGACCGCACCGGCTCCGTCACCTTCCTGCAGCTCATGAGGCTCCGCTTCCAGTCCGGCAAGGTCGTGGCTGCAATGGCGCTCACCGGCGCTTTCGGCCTCATCTTCTTCGCCACGGGCCAGATAACCTCCGGCGCGAAGGTGTTCGCCGCCGTCACCGGCAGCAACGCCTATTATCTCGGCCTGTTCCTCACTGTTGTTATCACCGTTATTTACACCATGTCCGGCGGCGTAAAGTCCATGGCCAAGGTCGCAATAGTTCAGGGCGTTATCATGCTGCTGGCAACCTTCGCCATAATCGGCGTGCTCTGCTACAAGAACGCAGAGCAGTACGGCAGCTTCCAGGCCGCCCTCGAAAACCTTGGCAACACCTTCCCCGGCGCCATAATGGCCAACACCGGCTTCAGTTTCTGGAGCGCACTGGGCACGGCGCTGTTCGCGGGCATTGGCCTTGGCGCGATGCCGCACGCCCTGTCCGTCACGATGACCTACAACAACCACAAAAAGCTCAAGCAGGGCGTCATGATCTCCTGCATCGTCTTTACTCTGGTCCAGGGCATCATGTGCTTCACCGGCCCTCTGGCCTACTCGCTCAACCCGAACCTCGTGACCAGCGACTACGCCACTATCTACACCGCCTCCAATCTTCTCCCCGCGTGGGTCGGCGGCATAATCTTCTGCGGCGTGTTTGCGGCCATCCAGTCCTCTATCGCCGGCCTTTGCATGGCCAGCGCCTCCGCCCTGGCGAAGGACTTCATCGTCGACAGCCTCAAGCCCAACTCCGACGCCAAGACCCAGAAGAAGATCAACGACATCTGCGTGCTCGGCTCCGCCGTGCTCGCGACGGCTATAGCGCTCAAGCCCACCGACCTGACCCAGTACATGATAAACTTCGCCGTCGGCGCCATAGCTTCCGCCTGGTACTTCCCCATGCTGCTCGGCATGTACTGGAAGAAGTGCACTGGCAAGGGCATGTTCGCCTCCGTGATCGGCGGATTTGCGGTCTACATCGTGTGCTACTTCCTTTCGAGCGTCATACCCTCCACAAAGGCGTGGTGGGCGGCCAGTCTGGGCGGCGTGAACGCCTTTATCCCCGGTGTGCTGGCATCTCTGCTGCTTCTCGTCTTCGTCAGCAAGGCGACCCAGAAGGACAAGGTCAAGCTTGGCTATTTCCAGGTCTTCTTCTGCGAGGATTATGACGAGAGCTATGCCAGGATGAACTGAAAGGAGAGTGCTTCATGGAGCCTGTCAAGGTAATAAGCATGGGCAGCTACCACATTGGCGGCAAAAAAGTCTCCATTGACGGCAGCGAGCCTTATGAGACCCCGCTGTGGCCGGGCGGTCCCACCGTGGTCTATGACCCAAACGGAGAGTTCCAGGCCGGGCAGATGTACGTCCAGTATACGAGGATAGCCGATCCCGTGCTCCCGTATCCCGTATGTATGCTGCACGGCGGCGGCGGCACGGGAGCCATTTGGGAGTCCACGCAGGACGGCGGCCCCGGCTGGCAGTACATGTTCATGCAGAACGGCTTCAACGTCAATCTGTCGGACGCCGTCGAGCGCGGCAGGGCCTCCTGGGCACAGTTCCCGGAAATAAACGATGGCCCTCCGATGTTCAACAGCTATGCGGAGCGCTGGACGACCTACCGCATCGGCCCGCGATACGGCGTCGGATATGAGGGCAGCCGCTTCGACCTGAGCAAGTACGACAACCTTATAAAGATGCATGTTCCCCGCTGGACGAGTTCGAACGACATGGTACAGGCCGCGTACGACGAATACTTCGGCAGTCTCACCGAAGGCTGCATCATTCTGGCTCACAGCCAGGGCGGCCTGTTCTCCCTCAACAGCGCGGTAAAGGACTGCAAGAACATCAAGGGCTTCATACTTGTCGAGAGCTCCTCGACGCTGGACGTCAACGTCACGGATGTCTCCGGCCTGAAAGACATACCCTTCCTGTTTATTTACGGAGACTTCATAGGCCCCGAGTTCTGCATCGACGGCTATGAGTGGCCCGGCAACTTTGCCTACTACGGCACGATGCGCAACCTGCACAACAGGATACAGGAGCTGGGCGGAGACAGCACCTGGCTGCACCTGCCCGAGATCGGCATCCGAGGCAACACCCACGCGATGATGGTAGAGAACAACAGCCGCCAGATCGCCGACATCATTTGCGGCTGGATAAAAGAACACGTCCACTGAGTAAAAGCACAACTACAACAAACGCAGCAGCCCCGTCAGGTTTCGCCTGACGGGGCTGCTTGCTGCTATATCTCTATCTCCTCTCCCGGTCTGTCCAGGGTGTAGCCGCCCAGCTTTGCGAGGCGGGCCTTGAAGGCTTCGGAGCGCAGGAGCTTCAGGGCCGCCTGGACGGGCATGCTGTCACAGGCACTGTCGGGGACAAGCAGGTCGTAGCGCTCCTCGCAGATCGGGATGAAACTCAGGTCGTACAGCTTCGCCGCCGACCAGATGCCCAGCGCCGCATCCGCCCTGCCGTTCGCCACCTGCGCCGCAGCCGCCGTATGCGTCGGTTCCTCCCAGGCGTAACCGTACACCCGTCCCGTGTCCACCCCGGCCCGGGCGCACAGCCAGTCCGCCAGCACCCTCGTGCCCGAGCCGCGCTGACGGTTCACATACCGCAGCCCCGGACGCGCGAGATCCTCTATCCCCTTCAGGCCCAGAGGATTCCCCGGCGCCGCCATCAGGCCCTGCACCCTGCCCACGCAGCGTATGAGGTGCACGCCGCCATTCGGGAAATATCTCCGTATATAGCTCACGTTATACTCGCCCGTCTCCGTATCCAGCAGGTGACAGCCCGCCATGTGCGCCTCGCCTCGCCGCACGGCCATCAGCCCGCCCATGGAGCCCACGTGCGACGAGCTCATCCACAGCCGCCTGTCCTCTATGTGCAGCAGGTCCGCCAGCTCGTCCAGCAGCGGGTCGTGGCTGCCCACCACCACCAGCGTGTTCCTCAGCTTCTCCATCGGAGACAGCAGCCGCACCTCTGCCTCGCTGCCCGCCTCATATCCCTCCGTGCCCTGCGGCACCTCCAGGATGCCGTCGGCCCGCATGAAGGAACTCACCACCCCGCTGCCGCGGCTGAGCGGGGTCGCCACTATCCTGCCGCCCACACTGCCCATGCGCACACGCAGATACTCCTTATACTTCAGCCCCGACACCACCGGCCGGGTCAGGACCGCCCGGCAGCTCGCCGCAGGCTCCGGCGCTCTCCGGTACCACTCGTCCAGCAGCGGCTTTACGATCTCCTCGAGCACCAGTATGCCCGACACCGGGTAGCCCGGCACGCCCACGACCGGCACCGCGCGCACCGCGCCCAGTATCGCCGGCTTGCCCGGCTTCATCGCCAGCCCGTGGTACAGCACCTCGCCCAAGTCCTCAAGCACCGCGGCCGAGCAGTCGTCCCGCCCCGCGGACGAGCCTGCGCCCAGCAGTACGATATCGCAGCCCTCCGCCGCCTCGGCCAGCGCCGTCCTTATCTTTTCCGGCTCGTCCCGCACGATGGGCCACACCCGAGGCTCGGCGCCCCACTCCCGCAGCATGGACGAGAAGATGGCGCTGTTGAACTCCATGACCTCGCCCGGCTTCGGCGCGGCGCAGGGCCGCACCAGCTCGTCGCCCGTCGGGATGATGCCCACGACCGGCCTTCTGAGCACATCAAGCTCCGTCACGCCGCCGGCAAGCAGCGCGCCCACCGCCGAGGGACTTATCCGCGTATACGAGCCGAGCAGCAGCTCGCCCGCGCACACGTCCTCGCCTGTCTGCCGCACGTTCTGCCCCGGCGTCACGGGGCTGGTGAGCCGCACAGAGCCGTCCGGCCCCCAGAGCAGCTCCTCCACCATGACCACGGCGTCGCAGCCCTCGGGCAGGGAATCGCCGGTGTCCACCACCGTGAAGCTCCCCGCGCCCAGCACCGCCGGGCGGGTCTCCGAGCAGCCGAAGCTCGCCGAGGCCGCTATCGCTATGCCGTCCATGGCGCAGGCCGCATAATGCGGTGCGCAGCAGTTCGCGTAAACCCCGCAGGCGCTCGTCCGGCCCGAAGCTTCAACAGCCGCGACCCGCTCCGGTTTTGCCTCAAAGCCGCGGGCTCTCAGCCAGCTTATATATTCCTCCCGCGCCGTCTCAGGCGCGGTGTTTGTCAGAAATCCAAACGCCATATTCAGCCTCCGCAGACCGTCACTTCGACTTCGGCGCCCTTCGGCAGCCCCTCGCAGTCGCGCCCTACGCAGATGAAACCATCGGAGCCGGAGAGCGTGCTTATAAGCCCCGACTTGCCGCGCACGGGCAGGGCCTCAAGCCCGTCCTCGCCCTCGGTGAGCCTGACGCCCATGTACAGCGCCCGGCCGTCGTTGGCCGAGACCGGCTCCGCGAGGCGTGCGCGTACCTTATACTGCCTGCGCTCCGCGCCCGAGAGCCGGTCGAGCAGCGGCAGCACGAACAGCCGCGTCACGAACCAGGCCGCAACCGGGTGCCCCGGAAGGCCGAACACCGGTTTGCCCCCGACCTTCCCCAGAATGCTGGGCTTGCCCGGCTTCATCGCCACTCCATGGAGCAGGAGCTTTCCCTCGGAGCCGATTACGCGGCAGGCGGCGTCGCGCTTCCCTACGCTGCTGCCGCCGGAGATGAGCACCGCGTCCGCGCTCTCCGCCGCCCCGCGCAGCGCCGAGGCCAGCAGCTCGTCCTCGTCCCCGACCCGGCCGCAGAAGACCGGCTCCGCCCCGAACTCGCGCAGCAGCGCCATGAGCATGGGGCTGTTCACGTCGCGTATCTGCCCCTCCCCCGGCGTCTCGGACGGGGAGACCAGCTCGTCCCCGGTGGAGATGACCGCGACCCTCAGCCGCCTTGCGACCTCGACCTCCGCACAGCCCAGCGCGGCAAGCGCGCCGATGTCCTGGCTCCGGAGCCGCCGCCCGCGCCTGAACATGAGCTGCCCCGCAGCGGCGTCCTCGTCCGCGCGTATGATGTCCCGGCCCGGCGCGGAGGGCTTTGAGACGCCTATCCATCCGTCGCCGTAGTCCTCGGCGTGCTCGAGCATGACCGCGCAGTCCGCGCCCGCGGGTATGGCTCCGCCCGTCGGCACGGCGGCGCATTCCCCGGGCCCCAGCTCAAAGTCCGCGGCTTTGCCCATCCTCACCTCGCGCACGAGCCTGAACATCGCGGGCAGGGCCTCCGTGCAGCCAAAGGTCTCCGAGGCCCGCAGAGCGTAGCCGTCCACGGTCGAGCGCGCGAAGCCCGGCACGTCCTCAGCGGCGTATATGTCCTCCGCCAGCACGCGGCCCGGGGCCGAGTCCAGCCCGACGGTCTCCGCGAGGCCCGAAAGCGGCTCAAATTCGCGGTCTATGATTTCCAGCACCTCATCCGGCGTCTTTACTCTGAGCACGTCTTACCTCCATAAGCCTTTTTCTCAATTATATCCTCTCGCCCCTTTCGGCACAAGTCCTGTTGACGCATGGTGTAAAATGAAAAATAACAGGGAGGTGTGACGGGATGGAGAGGCGTCTTTTGCGGAACCTGCCCGCGCTCACGGAGGCGGAGTGCGAAAAACTGAAGTCGAGCAGGGTGTTCATCTGCGGCTGCGGCGGGCTGGGCGGCTATCTGTCGGAGCTGGTCGTGCGGGCAGGCGTGGGGAAGGTCAGGGCGGCCGACCCGGACGTGTTCGACGAGACGAACCTGAACCGCCAGCTGCTCGCGACGAGGGAGAGCCTCGGCCGGAACAAGGCCCTCTGCGCCATGGAACGCGCAAGGCTCATAGCGCCGGAGACAGAGTACGAGGCTCTGGCCGTGCGGCTGGATGAGAGCAATGCCGAAGGCCTGCTCGCGGGATGCGACATCGTGCTGGACGGGCTGGACAGCGCCCGGTCGCGGCGCACGCTGTCGGCTGCCTGCGCTCGGCTGGGGCTGCCGCTGGTGCTGGGAGCGGTGGACGGCTGGCTCTGCCACGCGGCGCTCTCCATGCCGGGCGACGGGCTGACGGAGAGACTGTACCCCGCCGGCACGGCAGATGCGGACGCCGCAGCCGCGCCCGTCGGGACGCTGAGCTTCTGCCCGGCCCTCTGTGCCTCCGTTCAGGTCGCGCTCTGCGTCGCGTACCTCTGCGGCAGAGACGTCGAGAGCGGCAGGCTCTGCTGCTTTGACCTGCTCGGCCAGAGGCACGAGAGCTTCCGCCTGGCCTGACGCCGGCTGTTTAAGGATTGACAAACCGGCGCAACGGAAATAAAATAATATGGTGTGTTACAGCGATTGCGCCGTTTCCATGCCCGGCGCGGAAAGTGAGGTAGGCAGATGAATATACTTTTTGAGAGGTTTACTCTCCCGGAGCAGCTCAGCCGGGTCATCTACAACAGCCCGAGCGTCATCATCCCGACCAGCAAGGAGGTCCTCTTCGAGCTGATCTTCGGCAACGAGTACACGGGCAAGATCGAGGTTCTCTACGACATCCACGGCAAGGCCGTGAAGGAGGCGGAGGTCGTCCGCTGCAAAAACGGCGCGGCGGTGAACTATCCCGAGGATTACATGCGCAGGAGAGACCCTGACTGCATGCGCATAGCCGACGACCTTCCGACAGATAAGCCCAGGTTCGAGGATGTCTATGGATATAAATTCGAGGAACTGAGGATTGAGACGCTCCGCTGGCTGACGAAGCAGGAGCTGATACTGGTTCCGTTCAAGGCAGGCGGATATGAATACGGCTATGAGGCGGTGCTGGTCTGCCCGAGGAACGCGGCGTTCTTCGGCTTTGCCATGGCTCAGCTGCAGGCCTTTGTTGATATCAGGACGGTGGAGCATTTCAAGCCCCGCGCGGTGGTCTATGCGGCGCCCCCCTTCAGGCACACGCACTTTAACGGCAAGCAGGTCGTCGTCCACAACAGGAAAGAGGACCTGCACGAGGTGTTCTCCTATAACCTCTACCCCGGCCCCTCGGCGAAGAAGGGCATCTACAGCGTGCTTCTCGATATAGGCGAGCAGGAGGGCTGGGTCACAGCCCACGCCTCGTCGGCGAGGATAATCACTCCCTACGAGAACGAGATGGTCATGATGCACGAGGGCGCTTCCGGCGGCGGCAAGAGCGAGCTGCTGCAGGACGTCATGCGCTGCGCCGACGGCCGCGTGCTGCTGGGCGTGGACCTTGTGACGGGTGAGGAGCGCTATATAAGCATGAGCGACACCTGTACCATAGCCCCCGTGACGGACGATATGGCCATGTGCCCGCCCAGCATACAGAAAAGCGGCGGCAAGCTAAGCCTCGTCGACGGCGAGGACGGCTGGTTCGTCCGCGTGGACGGCATCACCTCCTACGGCTGCGACCCGATGTACGAGAGGATAGCCATACATTCGAAGGAGCCTCTGATGTTCTTCAACCTCGAGGCGAGGCCAATGGCCACCTGCCTGCCCTGGGAGCATGTGCTTGACTCCGACGGCAAGCCCTGCCCGAACCCGAGGATCATAGTGCCGAGGCGTATGATAGAAAATATCGTCTCTGAGCCGGTGGACGTGGACGTGCGGTCCTTTGGCGTGAGGATGCCGCCCGCAACGGCGAAGAAGCCGACCTACGGTATCATGGGCCTTATGCACATCATCCCGCCGGCACTGGCCTGGCTGTGGAGGCTCGTCGCACCGAGGGGCTTCAAAAACCCGAGCATAAGCGGAGGAAGTCCGCTGGCGAGCGAGGGCGTCGGCTCCTACTGGCCCTTCGCGACCGGCAAGCGGGTCGTGCAGGCCAACCTGCTGCTCGAGCAGATCATAAACTGCTCGCAGACTCGGTACGTGCTCATCCCGAACCAGCACATCGGCAGCTTCAAGGTCGGTTTCGCGGCCGAGTGGATAGCGAGGGAGTACCTCGCCCGCCGCGGCGGCGTCAACATGAAGATGGATAGGCTCTCTCCGGCGCGCTGCCCGCTCTTCGGTTATTCGCTCAACGAGATGAAGGTCGATGGCCAGAGGATATCCAGCCGCTTCCTCAGACCCGAGCTGCAGGAGTCGCTGGGCGAGGAAGGCTACGACAAGGGCGCGGAGATCCTTTACAACTTCTTCGCTAAGGAGCTTTCCGTGTACGACTGCGATGAGCTGCACCCGGTCGGAAAGCAGATACTCGAGTGCTTTAAGAAAAGAGGCTCTATCGAGGACTATTGCAAGATCATCCCGCTGGGACTCAGCGAATAATAAGGAAGAAGATATAAGGCCCCGGAGCAAGGCTTCCGGGGCCTTATCGTCATTTTGGGCGCGCCACTGCGATCAGCTTGCGTTTCGCGCCATGATGTGGTAAAGTTTCAGAAAAAAGGAGGTCTGAAGCATGTACGAGCTGGTGCAAGCAGGGGAGCGCAGCTATTATATCGACTGCCCGGCGAAGATGGGGCTGTATTTGGCCTCGGAAAGCGAGGTCTGGCTCATCGACAGCGGCAACGACAAGGACGCGGGGCGGAAGGTCAGGCAGATACTGGACAAGAACTCGTGGAAGCTGCGGGGCATACTGGTCACGCACTCGAACGCTGACCACGTCGGCGGCTGCCAGTACCTGCAGAAGCAGACGGGCTGCCGTGTCTTCGCGCCGGATATCGAGGCGGCGTTCACGCGCAACCCGGTGCTGGAACCGGCTTTTTTGTACGGGGGCTATCCGCCGAAGCCTTTGAGGCACAAGTTCCTCATGGCTCAGCCCGCGCCGGCGGAGGATATGAGGTCGGAGGGCTTCCCGGAGGATATAGAGCCCCTGTCTCTGCCGGGGCACTATTTCGACATGACGGGCTACCGGACGCCGGATGGCACGGCGTATATAGCGGACTGCCTCTCGAGCGCCGTGACGCTGGAGAAGTACGGTTTTCCGTTCATCTACGACGTGGCGGCGTATATGGAGACGCTGCGGGCCCTGCCGGAGCTGGAGGCGAAGCTCTACGTCCCGGCGCACGCGGAGGCGACAGAGGACATCAGGCCGCTGGCGGAGCTGAATCTGAGGCACGTCGAGGGCCTGTGCGAGTACGTGCTGGACCTGTGCGCCGAGCCGAGGAGCTTTGATGACATCCTGAAGCAGGCCTTCGACAGCTACGGTCTGCAGCTTACGATGGAGCAGTACGTCCTCGTAGGCAGCACGATAAGATCTATCCTGGCCTATCTGATGGACAGTGGCCGGACAGGTATAGAGATATCCGACAACCGGCTGTTCTGGAGAAAAATCACATGATGGCAAAATAATCGGGCAGGTGCACAAGGCGCCTGCCCGATTATTGTTTATTCTTTATTTCGCGTATTCTACGGCGATCCTGGCCGCTACCCTCGCGTTGTTGAGCGCCAGCTCTACGTTCGACTTGAAGCTCTCGCCTCCCGTCAGCTCCTTGACCTTGGCAAGCAGGAAAGGCGTGATGTCCTTGCCGTGGACGCCAGCGGCCTCGGCCGCCTCCAGCGCAACGTTGATTATGCCCTCCATGTAGTTGAAGTCCAGCCCGTACTCCTCCTGGATCGGGTTCGCTATAAGAACGCCGCCCTTCAGGCCGAGCTGCCACTTTGCCTTGAGGATAGCCGCGATCTCCGCCGCGTCCTTCGCCGCATAGTCAAGCCTGTGCCCGCTCCGGCGGCAGTAGAACGCCGGAAACTCGTCCGTGCCCACGCCTATCACCGGCACGCCCATCGTCTCGAGGTACTCAAGCGTCCGTCCGATGTCCAGTATCTGCTTCGCGCCCGCGCAGACCACCGCGACCGAGGTATGCGCCAGCTCCTGCAGGTCCGCCGATACGTCCATCGTCACCTCGCCGTGCCTGTGTACGCCGCCGATGCCGCCCGTCGCGAACACCCGTATGCCCGCAAGCTCCGCTATCAGCATCGTCGTCGCCACGGTCGTCGCGCCGTTCTTCCCCGCCGCGAGGTACACCGGTACGTCCCGGCGGCTCACCTTGCCCACGTCCTCCGCGCGGCACATGGTCTCGAGGTCCGCTTCGCCCAGGCCCACCTTGAGCTTGCCGCCCATGATCGCCATCGTCGCCGGAACCGCGCCCTCGGAGCGCACGACCTCCTCCACGCGCGCCGCGAAGTCAAGGTTCTCCGGCCAGGGCATGCCGTGGCTCAGTATGGTGCTCTCCAGCGCCACCACCGGCTTGCCCGCCTCAAGCGCCTCGCGCACCTCCGGCCTTATATCCAAATACTCGTTCATGTCAAAACCTCCCGAATAATTTATTGCATGTTCTGATTCTCCCGGAGCAGCCGCAGCACGTTCTCCTCCGACATGTCCGGGTTTATCGTCAGCTCGCTCGCCACCGCGAGCGAGCCGGCGGCATTGGCAAAGTCAAGCCCCTCCTCCGGGCCGAGGCCGTTCACGTAGGCGTAGACCAGCCCCGCCATGAAGGCGTCGCCCGCACCGTTGGCGTTCGCCATCAGCTCCACCGGGTGCAGCGCGCGCAGCAGCCTGTGCCCCTGCGCGTCCGCGTAGTAGCAGCCGCGCTCGCCGAGGCTCACCGCCACACGCTTCGTGCCCTTCGAGAGCAGGATATCACAGGCCCGCTCTATGTCCTGCGAGCTGTTCGTCTCCGTATCCGCCAGCACGCCCAGCTCTATCCGGTTCGGCTTCACGCAAAACAGCCCGCCGACCAGCGGCCGCACCTTGCGCGCATAGCTCGTGCTCACCGGGTCGAGGAAGACCGGCGTGTCCCCCGCCTGAGCTATTATCTCCGCCACCGTCTCCGCCGGCAGGCAGGGGTCGCAGACGATGGCCGCGGCCTGCCTGAGCTGCTCCACATTCGCCCGCACCAGCTCTGGCGTCACGTTCTCGAGTATGCCCATGTCCGACATCGCCACGAGCATGTCGCCCTTCTGGTCGAGCACCGAAATATAACAGCTTGAGGCCGCGCCCGGCACCGTCACTACGCCGGATATGTCTATCCCCGCGGCCGCGGAGCTTCTAAGCACCATCTCCCCGTACAGGTCCGCGCCCACCGCTGAGATGAGCTTCGTCCGCAGCCCGAGCCGCGAGAGGTTCTCCATCACGTTCCTCGTGACGCCTCCCGCCGAGGTGCGCAGGTGCCCGGGGTTCGAGTCGCGCATGACCACCGGTACCCGGCTCTTGCCGTGTACGTCTATGTTCGCGCCGCCTATGCCGAGTACGAATTCTTCCGACATCTCAGCACCTCCCCTGTCCGGAGCCCAGGTATCCTTCGAGTATGAGCGCCGCCGCAAGCGCGTCCACGCTCTTTTTGTGCTTCTTCTCCCGCTTGCCGTTGGCCGAGAGGATGGCGTGTGCCTCCACGCTGCTGCGCCGCTCGTCCCAGAGCCGCACCTCAAGCCCCGTGCGCTCCGTGAGCAGCTTCGAGAAGGCCCGGCTCTTTTCCGCCCTCGGCCCCTCGCTGCCGTCCATGTTCTTCGGCAGGCCCAGCACGAGCTTTCCTACCCCGCGCTCGCGACACTCCCGCGCTATCCTCTCGCAGAGCCGCTCCGCGTCCCATTCCTCCACCGTGAAGGCCTCGCCGCAGAGCACGCCTCCCGCGTCCGAGAAGGCCAGGCCAGTCCGCCTGTCCCCGTAGTCTATCGCCAGCACCCGCATATCACGCCTCCTCCCCCAGCAGACGCTCCCGCACCGCGCCGGACATGTAGAGCGAGCCGACCGAGCAGACCATGCCGTCCGCCCCCGCGAGACTCATTGCCGTGTCAACGCCGGAGGCCATGTCCGCCGCCGGTACCGCCGGGGTCCCCCGCTCCAGTATCGCCCGGCACAGCTCCTGCGCGGGCAGTGCGCGCTCCGACTCCGGCGTCACGCACACCACCTGCGAGGCGCAGGGCAGCAGCGTCTCCAGCATCTCGCCCCAGTCCTTGTCCGCCAGCACGCCCATGAGCAGCACACGGCGCCGCTCCGGGAAATACCGCTCCAGAGCCGCCGCCGTCGTCGCCACGCACTGTGGGTTGTGCCCGCCGTCCACAACAAAGTACGGCTCTCTCGACACCAGCTCAAATCTCGCGGGCCAGACTGCCCGCTCCAGCCCCGCGGCTATCGCTCCCTCCGCGATGCCCAGCTGCCGCGCCGCCTCGATGGCAACCGCGGCGTTCTTCGTCTGATGTTCGCCCAGTAATTTAATATGGTATCCCCGGCCGCGATAGCGGAACTCCTGCCCGTCCAGCCCGTCCGTGAGCGGCTCGATGGCGCCGAAGTCCGCGAAATGCAGCTCGGTGCCGGTCCTCCCCGCCGCTTCGCGCAGGACGGCTTCGACGGAGGGTGTCTGGCCGTAGGAAACGGCAGGCCCGCCCTTGAAAATGCCCGCCTTCTCGGCCGCTATCTGCTCGACCGTATCCCCGAGCACGCCCGTGTGGTCGAGGCCAATGTTCGTGATGACGGCGCAGTCCGGCCTTCCGATGACATTCGTGGCGTCGAGTCTGCCGCCCATGCCGACCTCGAGCACCACATAGTCGCAGCGCTCGTGCGCGAACCACCAGAAGGCGGCGGCGGTCAGCAGCTCGAACTCAGTGCAGGGTTCGGCCATGCCCTCGGCGGCGTCCCTGAGCGCCTCTACCGCCATGGCGAGGCCCTCGCGCGGCATCTCCCGTCCGTCTACGCGCATGCGCTCGGTGACTCTCAGCAGGTGCGGGGAGGTGTAAAGCCCCGTCCTGTATCCGGCGCAGGTCAATATGGACGCCAGCATGGCCGAGGTGGAGCCTTTGCCGTTCGTGCCAGCAACGTGGACAAAGCGGCAAGTTTGCTCCGGGTGTCCGAGCCGCGCGAGCAGCTCGGCTATGCGCTCAAGGCCCGGCCTGATCCCCAGCCAGGACACTCCCTCGAGATATTTAAGCGCCTCCGCGTAGGTCATAAGTACAACGCCCCCGTTCGTGCGACAGTATATCATCTGCCGCGCCCCGTTGCAAATGAAAATGCGTGCGAAACGGCCGCGCCAGGGGGGAATGGCGCGGCCGCATATCTTAACACCATGAGCGGTGGGTGTTGTCCCTCTGCCCGCTGTGAAAGCGGGGCAGTTATATAAGCACTCTGAAATGAGTGAGAGATTGTGGTCTGCCCCTTCAGGAAGGAAGTATCTTTCCTGAAGCGGGGCAGTTATATAAGCACTCTGAAATGAGTGGGAGATTGTGGTCTGCCCCTTCAGGAAGGAAGTATCTTTCCTGAAGCGGGGCAGTTATATAAGCACTCTGAAATGAGTGGGAGATTGTGGTCTGCCCCTTCAGGAAAGATACTTCCTTCCTCGGCGGGCAGGTCGCCGTTTTTTGTGGCTTATAAGCTGTATTGCCGGTACATCGGTACGTTTTTCCGTATCAGCATCTACAAGATACCAGCCACTTATGAACTCGATGTGAACCGAGAATGAACTTTCCGGGACATTTCTGTATCATGATGAGCGAAAAAAGGGCGCGAAACGGGAAAAAGCTGTTGACCTCCGGGGAAGACTGTGTTATACTTCATTTTACCTGTCGGCCGGACGGGTTTATTTTCGTGCGCGCAAGTGCGAAAGCCGGCCTGCCATACAGGGAGGCAACACAGGCCGCTTGGCGGCCAAGTTTTACAAGGAGGTGCCGAATAAATGGCTGTTGGTGCAAGAGTGAAGGTCACTCTCAGGTGCAGCGAGTGCAAGGAGCGCAACTACTTCACGGTCAAGAACAAGAAGAACACTCCCGACCGTCTCGAGATGAAGAAGTACTGCCC
>URDJ01000045.1 GCA_900546615.1 uncultured Eubacteriales bacterium
CCCAGCTAAAGAAAACCTGCCGCAGAATTTTTCCATTCTGCGACAGGCCCTTTTGTTATACAGTCGCCGCCTGTTGTCTCACATGTGGAACCTTCGGCGGGCTTCCTCTCTGAGGGACGGGACCTTTCTGACGATAATCAGTGGTATCGAAAGCCCTACGCAGGATGCAAGGACCACCAGCGCCCAGCCGGGAGTCCATTCGCCGTGCAGGTAAGTGTCGCTCAAAAACTCCGTCAGCACCGCAAACAGTCCCAACGCCAGCAGTACCAGTATTGCCGACACCAGCAGCGAACACCGCCGCGTCCTGATTATCCAGTAGAGCACCGGTATGACTACAACCGCTGCCGCTATGATCGGCAGTGCCAGCCCCAAATACCAGTCCATGCCGTCCAGTGCCACGGCTATCAGGCATATATACGCGCCCACCGCAAGCACGTCCAGCGTCAGCCTCAGCCAAATGAACATCCCTTTTTTCAGCAGCGGAGGCACGAACCACACCCACAGCATTGCCATCGCACCGCCTATGAAAAACGACCACCAGACGTCGCTGTAGAACACCAGATTCAGCAGCCCGCAGCAGATCGCCACCGACAGCAGCATTGCGCTCAGCAGCAGCGCAGCCTCACGCCGCGACACCGGCGCGACTTCCTCGCGCTGCGTCGGGAAAAAGCCCGGCTCCGCCGCGTCGGGGTGGCAGTTCGGGTTCACCACCGGGGTATCGCACAGCGGGCACGACCTCGCCCCGGGGTTCAGCTCCACCCCGCAATTCACACAGTATGACATATCCGCGCCCCCTAACGGTTGCTCTCTATCCGCACGTGCAGACCATCACGAACCAGAAAGCGGAAAAATTCGCGCTCCAGCTCGGTCTCCTTCTGCACGCCGGAGAAGGTTATTTCAAATGTATCACCGTAGCTGATTGCCGAAACGTGCGGCCTTGCCACAGTTGCCTGCCCCTGAATCACTTCCATGTGGTCAATATACGGCTCCATGCACTCAGGCACGGTGAACTTGCCGGGATTCGTCAGCACCGCCGTATAGGGCTTCACGCCCGTGAGGTGGTAGCTCAGGAGCATTATCGGGTTTTTCAGCACCCGCGGTATCAGCACGAGGAAGGGATTGAGCAGCAGCCGCACACCCCTCGTCAGAGCCGCCTGCAGCTTCACAGGCTCTGCGGTCAGGCGCATGTAGTGGTGCATGAGCGAGACCAGCTGCTCGAAGCTGTAATCACCCAGCGTCGGGTCTACGCTGGGCTGTACCGTCATGATGAAGTTCCGCAGGGTCTCTGTCGGGAAAAATGCGCGCAGATTGACGGGCACGGCGAGCGTCACGGGACGTTCCCTGATGGGCCGCTCGCGCTTCTGCTTCTCGATGAGCTGCTTCATGAGCACCGCCGCGAGGTACTCCGTAACGGACGCGCCGTAGCTCCGCGCCTTGTCGCGCAGCTCTTTTACGGAGAGAAAGCCCATGGTAACGTGGAAGGTGTAAAACGGCTCCGGCGTCCCGAGGTTCTGATAAGCGCGCGCGACCCTCGGTATCGCCCTGGAGGTCTTCCCGGCGTAGCGCAGGTAGGCATCCTCGCGCTCCTCCGGTTTAGGGGTCTCGTCAAGGTCTATGACGCCGTCTCCGGACGGTATACTCACCCCGCGCTGCCTCAGATACTCCGCAAGCAGCGCCTTGAAAAAGCAGAGTGCTCCCACCCCGTCCGCCAGCGCATGAAAGACCTCGAGAGAGATGCGGTTCCTGTAATAATAAAACCGTATCAGCCAGCCGCTGTCCTCGTTGAAGCGCACGGGTCGGCAGGGGTCGGCCACATCCTCGCGGACGTATGGTCCGGGCGCGGTGTTCGGTTCGAAGTAGTACCAGAAAAAACCCTTGCAGATCTTCATGGCAAAGCCGGGAAATCTGGGCAGTACGCGGTCTACGGCCGCCTGCAGCGCGACTGGATCTGCGCGCTCCGTCATCACGGCCGAGAAGCGGTATATTGCCGAGAATTCCTCCCTCTGGATGGAGGAGTACATAAAGCTGGCGTTATCCATTCTGTACCAGGGTTTGAGCGACTTTTCCATACTGAGCCTCCGTTACCTGCATAAAGGGATTTTAACACCCGTGCAAACGCCTCACAAGTCGAAATTCAAAAATTGTTCAAAAACGGCGGGAACATTTTTCTGAAAGAGAAGTCATATGCCCACGGCGGGCAAGCCGCCAAATACTAAAAGGAGCAAATGAAAAGATGAAGAAGATCATAGCTGCGGTGCTCTGCATCGCAATGTGCCTGGCCCTCCTGAGCGCTTGCGGCACCGAGAACGATACCCCGACCGATACCACTGAGCCGACGACGTCCGACACGCCGACGACCCCGGACGATACGACCGAACCCGAAGACACCACTGAACCGGAAGACACTGCCAAGCCGGACGACACCACCAATCCGGATGATACGACCGAGCCCGAGACTGGCAGCAGCGCTCTGGCGGATGCCATAACCGCTGCGCGCAGCGACGAGGACAATGAGGCCTATCAGGTTATGAGCGACAAGAACGCCATTGAGGACATGTATTATCAGGTCGTGGGTTTCACGGCTGACGATGTGGACGAAGCCGCCATGAGCGTTTCTCTCATAAACATCAAGGCCTACGGCATAGTGGTGGCGAAGCCGGCAGAGGGCTGCGCCGAGACCGTCAAGGCCGGTCTGCAGGCATTTATCGACACCCAGTGCGCTAACTTCGAGACCTATCTGGCTGACCAGTACGAGATCGCGAAGAACGCGAAGCTCGAGACGCTGGACGACGGTACCATCGTGATGGTGATGTGCGAGAACGCCGATACCGTCTACGAGTCCATAGTGGCTGCTCTGGCTGCGTGAACTGAATACAAAAATGAGGCGCTGTCCGTCGGGACAGCGCCTCATTTTTTCAATGTTCTTATCGTCACTCTATGGAGATCATGTAATAGTATACCGGCTGGCCGCCGTTCACGACGGATATCTCCGCGTCAGGGAAGCAGGCGCCGAGCTTTGCTGATACCTTCTCCGCGTCATCCTCATTCACGTCCTCGCCGTAGTACACTGATATGACTGCCGGAGACAGCTCGTCAACCGACCAGCTCAGCTCGTCAAGCAGCGTGTCGATGTTCGTGTAGCTGCCCACTAGCGTCCCGTCCAGCAGGGCAAGGTATTCGCCGGCGTGTATCTTGTGCCCGTCGAAGTCGGAGTCGCGTGCAGCGTAGGTCACGAGCGCCGTGTGTACGCCGGATATCGCCTCCGCCATGCCCTCGGTTATCTCCTCCTCCGTCGCCGTCTCGTCCAGCGACAGCAGGGCTGTGATACCCTGCGGCACCGTCTTGGTCGGAATGACCACTACCTTCTTCTCGGTCAGTGGTATGCACTGCTCGGCCGCCATGATGATGTTCTTGTTGTTCGGGAACACGAACACCGTCTCGGCGGGGGTGCGGTTTATCTCGGTAAGGATATCCTCTGTTGAGGGGTTCATCGTCTGCCCGCCCGTCACGATCCTGTCCGCGCCGAGTTCCCTGAACAGCTCCGCCATGCCTGCACCCGCGCAGACGGCGACCGCGCCGAAGGGCTTCTCGGGCTCGGCGATCTTCGGCTCCGCATTCACTGCCGCGGCCTCGCCGCCCGCCATCTCCGAGTGCTGCTCGCGCATGTTCTCGATCTTCACCTTCAGCAGCGGCCCGTAGGTCAGCGCCTCAGTCAGCACCGTGCCGGGTACGTTCGTATGCACGTGCACCTTTATTATCTCATCGTCGTCCACGACCACCACGCAGTCGCCAAGGCTCTCGAGGAAGGATCTCAGCAGCGCCGGCTCCTTCGGGTTCTCGCGCCCGCAGATGAACTCCGTGCAGTATGCAAAGGCTATCTCGCCGGTGGAAAAGTCCGAGAAATCGGCCCGTTCCTTCGGCTCGTCCGCGGACTCCGCCACCTGCTCTACAGGGACATACGCCTCGCCCCTGAGCACGGACAGCGTTGCCTCCAGTATGAACACATAGCCCTTGCCGCCCGCGTCCACGACTCCGGCGCGAGCCAGTACGGGATTCAGGTTTATCGTGTCCGCCAGCGCCTCTATCGCCGACTCCACCGCGCATGAGAGCATCAGCTCAAGGTCGGAACCGTGCTCGGCAAACTCGACAGCTGAGCTGGTGGCGACCCTGGACACGGTGAGTATCGTGCCCTCGGCGGGTTTCATGACAGCCTTGTACGCTGCGTCCACGCCATCCGACATTGCGGCGGCATAGAGCTTCGCGTCAGCCTTCTCCGCGCCCTTGAGCCGCTTGGCGAGGCCGCGGAACAAAAGCGACAGGATGACGCCGGAGTTGCCCCTTGCGCCCCTGAGCATGGCCGAGGCCGCACAGTCGGCCGCCGCGCTGAGGGTCGGGAAGCTCTTTTTGGCCAACTCCGACGCAGCGGCGCCCATGGTAAGGCTCATGTTCGTGCCGGTGTCCCCATCGGGCACCGGGAATACGTTCAGCTCGTTTATGAGCTGCCTGTTCTGTTCGAGGGCGGCGCTGGCGCAGAGGATGATATCCTTGAATACGGCCGCATCAATAAACTCTCTCAAGAGGGACTACCTCCGGGTGACAATATTTGTATCTCTACTTCAGTCGATGAGCATGGTGTCCACGTAGACATCCACGCGCTTTACGGGCACTCCCGTGGCCTTGGAGACCTTGTAGGAGACCTCGTTTATAATGCTCCGGCAGAGGGCCATGAGATTGACGCCGTGGTCGACAGCGATATGGAGACCGAGCGAGACGCTGCCGTCCTCTCCGAGCTGGGTCTCAATGCCCTTGGACATGGACTCGCGGCGGAGCTGAAAGACGCCGCCGTCCTTGGCCTGAGCAGCCATGGCCTTGACGCCGAAGCAGCTCGTGGCCGCGTCGCCTGCTAGGTTTGCAAAGACCTCCGGGTCGATGGTGATAGCGCCCTTCTGGTTTTCGATTTTAACCATGGTGCAGCTCCTTTCAAAGTGCTCCGCCCGCCGGGCATCCGGCGGCGGATAAATATTATAATACAAGGCCGCCAAAAGTACAAGGGGAACTTTCCTGTACATACTTCTAAAATTAAAAGCATTTTGGAGGCTTGACTTGGAAATAGGCTCAAAAAAGCATCGTTTTTGAGGGGCGTATCCCGACACCGAGGGCACCATGTTTGCCCATTTACGCGCAGACAAGGTAGGTGATAATCAACATTGCACTCAGCGGAGTGCAGTTTTGGACGCCGACAGACATACTGCACTCAAAACAGCAAAAAAATTTCGGCGGGATGGGGAAAAAATTGTGCCTTTTCTGTGCAAAAAGTGGTTTACAGGACGAGGTTTGGGTGATAAAATTATAGCGCTTTTGGAGCAACAAGTTTGTACCCGAGAATTATTTTTGTGTGGAGATGAAAGTATGGCGAGAAAACTCAAGACCATGGACGGCAACCAGGCCGCGGCGCACGTTTCGTACGCTTTTACTGAGGTGGCCGCGATCTACCCGATCACGCCGTCCAGCCCTATGGCGGACTTTGTTGATCAGTGGTCCGCCGCGGGCCTGAAGAACATCTTCGGCACCACCGTCAAGGTGCAGGAGATGCAGGCCGAGTCCGGCGCCGCCGGTGCGGTGCACGGCTCACTGAATGCCGGCGCTCTGACGACGACGTACACCGCGTCCCAGGGCCTGCTGCTCATGATCCCGAACATGTACAAGATAGCGGGCGAGCTGCTGCCCGGTGTGTTCCACGTCACCGCCCGTACGCTCGCGAGCCACACACTGTCGATCTTCGGCGACCATCAGGACGTCATGGCCTGCCGTCAGACCGGCTTTGCCATGCTCTGCGAGAGCAACGTCCAGGAGGTCATGGACCTCTCCGCCGTAGCTCACCTTGCCGCCATCAAGGGCCGCGTCCCCTTCCTGAACTTCTTTGACGGCTTCCGTACCTCTCACGAGATTCAGAAGATCGCTGTTTGGGATTACAAGGACCTCGCTTCGATGTGCGACATGAAGGCTGTTGAGGAGTTCCGTGCCCGTGCCCTGAACCCCGAGCATCCGCAGATGCGCGGCAGCCACGAGAACGGCGACATCTTCTTCCAGAACCGTGAGGCATCGAACAAGTACTACGAGGCCGTCCCCGGCATCGTCGAGGACTACATGAAGAAGATCAACAAGAAGCTCGGCACCGACTACCAGCTCTTCAACTACTACGGCGCCCCCGACGCCGACCGCGTCATCGTTGCGATGGGCTCCATCTGCGACGTGACCGAGGAAGTTATCGACTACCTGAATGCCCACGGCCAGAAGGTCGGCCTCATCAAGGTCCGCCTGTATCGCCCCTGGCGCGCGGACAAGCTGCTCGCGGCCATCCCTGAGACATGTAAGGCCATCGCGGTGCTCGACCGCACCAAGGAGCCCGGCGCTCTGGGCGAGCCTCTGTACATGGATGTCATGACCAGCCTGGCCGACGCCGGCAGGAACGACATCAAGGTCATCGGCGGCCGCTACGGCCTCGCCAGCAAGGACACTCCTCCCGCCAGCGTGTTCGCGGTCTACAAGGAGCTGGCCAAGGCCAACCCGAAGACCCGCTTCACCGTCGGCATCGTGGACGACGTGACCAAGCTCTCTCTGCGTGAGACCTCCGCTCCGGACACCGCCCCGAAGGGCACCGTGAGCTGCATGTTCTGGGGCCTCGGCGGCGACGGCACCGTCGGCGCGAACAAGAACTCCATCAAGATCATCGGCGACCACACCAACAAGTATGTCCAGGCCTACTTCCAGTACGACTCCAAGAAGACTGGCGGCGTGACCATCAGCCACCTGCGCTTCGGCGACAAGCCCATCAAGAGCCCGTACTACATCAACAAGGCCGACTTCGTGGCCTGCCATAACCCGAGCTACATCACCAAGGGCTTCAAGATGGCTCAGAAGCTCAAGGCCGGCGGCGTGTTCCTGGTCAACAGCCAGTGGAGCTTTGCCGAGCTCGAGCACCATCTTGACGCCGACGCGAAGCGCTACATCGCGAAGAACAAGATCAAGCTCGTCATGATCAACGCCATCGACCTCGCCCAGCAGATCGGCATGGGCAAGAGGACGAACACCATACTCCAGAGCGCGTTCTTCTCCCTCGCCAAGGTCATCCCCGAGGATCAGGCCATCAAGTACATGAAGGACGCCGCGACGCACTCCTACCTGAAGAAGGGCCAGGACGTCGTCGACATGAACCACAAGGCCATCGAGCTGGGCGCCTCCGCCTACACCGTCGTCGACGTGCCCGCCAGCTGGGCGAACGCCGTTGACGAGAGCAAGCCTGTGGAGCTCACCGGCCGCGGCCCGGTCGTGAAGATGGTCAAGGAGATCCTCGACCCTGTCGGCAAGATGGACGGCGACAGCCTGCCCGTTTCCGCCTTCAAGGCCCATGCCGACGGCACCTTCGAGCTCGGTGCCTCCGCTTACGAGAAGCGCGGCGTGGCCGTCTCCGTGCCCGAGTGGGACAGCACGAAGTGCATCCAGTGCAACCAGTGCGCCTATGTCTGCCCGCACGCGACCATCAGGCCGTATGCTCTCACTGCTGAGGAGGCCGCTGCGGCTCCCGCCGCCGCGAAGATCGTCCCGGTCAAGGCCGGCAAGGGCAAGGACGTCTACTCCTTCGCCATGGCCGTCTCCCCGCTGGACTGCATGGGCTGCGGCGTCTGCGCCGGCGTCTGCCCGACCAAGGCCCTGACCATGGTGCCCATGGAGAGCCAGATGCCTCAGCAGGAAGTCTGGACCTACATGACCGAGAAGGTCAGCGAGAAGAAGGATATGCAGGACAACACGGTCAAGGGCAGCCAGTTCAAGCAGCCCATGCTCGAGTTCTCCGGCTCCTGCGCCGGCTGCGCCGAGACCAGCTACGCCAGGCTCATCACCCAGCTCTTCGGCGACCACATGATCGTCTCCAACGCCACCGGCTGCTCGTCCATCTGGGGCGGCCCGGCTGCCACCAGTCCCTACACCGTCAACAAGGAAGGCAAGGGCCCCGCGTGGGTCAACAGCCTCTTTGAGGACAACGCCGAGCACGGCCTGGGCCTCTACCTCGGCCAGAAGAAGATTCGCGACGACCTCGCCGCCAAGACGAAGGAGCTCATCGCTGTCGACTGGTGCTGCGCCGAGCTGAAGGAAGCTGCTCAGAAGTGGCTCGACACCTATAACGACGGCAACGCCAACGGCGATGCCACCAAGGCCTACGTCGCTGCCCTCGAAGACAGCATCTGCACTGTTGACGAGCTCTGCGCCAGCGACAATGCCGAGATCAAGGCCTACGGCGATAAGCTCAAGGCTGCCGGCAAGACCACCTGCCAGTGCGACGCTTGCAAGCTTGCGGCCGAGATCCTGGCGAAGAAGGATTACCTGAACAAGAAGTCCGTGTGGATCATGGGCGGCGACGGCTGGGCCTACGACATCGGCTACGGCGGCCTCGACCATGTGCTCGCCTCCGGTGAGGACGTGAACGTCTTCGTCTTCGATACCGAGGTGTACTCCAACACCGGCGGCCAGGCCTCCAAGGCCTCCAACATCGGCCAGGTGGCTCAGTTCGCTGCGGCCGGCAAGGAGATCAAGAGCAAGGCTCTCGCCGAGCTCGCTATGACCTACGGCTATGTCTACGTGGCTCAGATCGCCATGGGCGCCAACCCGGCCCAGACCATCAAGGCCATCACCGAGGCCGAGGCCTATCACGGCCCGTCCCTCATCATCGCCTACGCTCCCTGCGAGATGCACAGCATCAAGGGCGGCATGACGAACTGCCAGAGCGAGATGAAGAAGGCTGTCGACTGCGGCTACTGGAACCTCTACAGGTTCAACCCGGCTGCGGAGCCGAAGTTCGCGCTGGACAGCAAGGAGCCGGCGGACGGTTACCGTGCCTTCCTGATGAACGAGGCCAGGTACTCGAGGCTGACCCGCGAGTTCCCCGCGAGGGCCGACAGGCTCTTCGAGGCGAGCGAGGCCAACGCCAAGGCGAGGTACGAGCACCTGCTCAAGCTCAAGGAAATGTACAAATAAGAAACAGCAAAATGAAAGAGGGCGCCGGGGAAAGGCGCGCTCCCATAAAGAAGTAATTTGAATGTCGCAGGGCGGCATGGCTGATAGGTCATGCCGTTCTGCCTTTTCTTTGCCGTTCCACGGTCTGATCGTCGCCCGGCAGGTTGACTTCTCCGATGAAGTTCCAGACCAATTCAATCTTTTGCCTGCGATGGCCGCTGGATTTGTCCGGCGCATGGACGATAATTTTCTTTACAAACTCATTGACGATGGTGGGCGTCAGTTCACGAATGCCCACATATTTCCGTACAATGGCTGCAAAGCTGTCAAAGTCGGCTTTATCCTGTTCAAAGGTTTCTACCGCTTCCCGCCATATTTTGACCTGCTCTGTCAGTTCTTTTTGTTCTGCCTCATAAGCAGCGGAGAATTTCAAGAACCGTTCATGACTGATTGCGCCGCTGATGTCATCCTCATAAATGCGCTTGAAAATGCGGTCGAGTTCGGCAATACGCTTTTCCGCTTGGGCAATTTCACGCTTGCGCTTCTTGGCCTCTTTTTCGGCTTCTTGGAAGTGCTGCTTTTTCGCGGCTTCCTCAAACGCCATAGCATCGTCAAAGAACAGCGCCGTCACATCGAAAATCCGCTGCAAGACAAACAGTTTCAGCGTTTCTTCCCGGATAAAATGCGCAGAACAAGTTCCTGTATTGCTCTTGTAATTGGAGCAGACATAGTGATCTTGCTTGGGCGAAAAGCTATTTGTCGTACAGAAATACAGCTTGTCCCCGCAATCCGCACAGTAGAGCAAACCAGAGAATAATCCCTGCTTTCCTGTCTTGCTGGGGCGGCGCTTGTTCTCCCGTAACTCCTGCACCCGTACAAAGACTTGTTCCTCGATAATGGCAGGCTGAGTGTTGGGGAAAATGCGCTGGTTTTCCGGGGCATTATGCAGCCGCTTTTTCAGCTTGTGGGATTTGGAATAAGTCTTGAAGTTCACCGTACAGCCGGTGTACTCCGGGCGTTCCAAGATCCCTGCGACAGATTTTGGACTCCATTTACAAGGGTTCTCCGGCAGTGGTTTTCCCGCACGCTGAGCATAGTGTGCCTTGACCGTGAGAACGTGTTCGGCAGTCAGCAGCTTGGCAATCTGCATGGGGCCTTTCCCTGCAATACACAGGGCAAAAATACGCTTGACAATCTCGGCGGCTTCCTCGTCCACAATCCATTTCTTTTTGTCCGCAGGGTCTTTTATATACCCATAGGGCGGATTGGTGCAGAGGTGTTCTCCGGCGTTCCCTTTGGCGCGCATAACGGCCCGGATTTTTTTACTGGTATCGCGGGCATAGAAGTCGTTGAACAGATTGCGAAAAGGGGTGAAATCATTGTCCCCTTTGTCGCTGTCCACACCGTCATTGATGGCGATATACCGAATATCACGTTCTGTAAAGAAGCTTTCAGTATAGTAACCGACTTTCAGATAGTCCCGTCCCATGCGGGACATATCTTTTACAATGACGGTTTTGACTTTTCCGGCCTCGGCCAGCCGGATCATTTCATTCCAGCCCGGCCGGTCAAATGTCACCCCGGACACTCCATCATCAATGAAAAATGTCGGATTGGGGAAACCGTTATCGGCTGCGTACTTCAAAAGGATTTTCTTCTGGAAAGAGATTTGTCAAGGGTGCTTTTTACCAAAAAACACGTGTGAGACAACGAAGCGAGTAACACGAATGTTCCGTCTATAATCTGCAATATACCGAGGATAAAAAAGTGGTTCCTTTCGCCTCAAACCGGGCATCCCCCTGGTGAGCTTTTGCCACGGCCCGGATGGAGCTGAGGCCCACACCGGGCGCACCCGCCCGCTTACTGGAGAGGAACTTCCCGTCCTCCTGCCGCGCCTGCCCGTCAAAGCTGTTGTCCATGGTGATGGTCAGGACGCCGTACTCCAGGGAACTGTTCAGCCGGATAAATTTCTTGCCCTCA
The DNA here is from genome assembly GCA_900546615.1 of uncultured Eubacteriales bacterium. Taxonomy (GTDB): domain Bacteria; phylum Bacillota; class Clostridia; order Oscillospirales; family Oscillospiraceae; genus Scatomorpha; species Scatomorpha pullistercoris. The sequence goes on from URDJ01000045.1 coordinate 10,990, forward strand.
GCCATGCGTCTGCAGGCTTCCACCCCGTTTTCCAGCAGATTGGCGAACACGACACACAGGGCGCGGTCATCCAGATTTTCGTTCTGCGCGGGGACCGTCAGCCGGGCGGTAAAGGCAATGCCCTCCCTCTTACAGCGGGAGGCGTAGTGGGACACCACCGCATTGACGGTGGGGTTTTCGCAATAATCCCGGACGGCGGCGGGGATGTCCCGGATCAGTTTAGAGAGATAGGCGGCCAGCCTGGGGTTCTCGTCTCCGGCCATGGCCTGGATCGCGGTCAGATGGTGGCGCAGGTCGTGGCGCATCTGCCGGGTCTGTTCGGCGGTCTCCATGAGGAGTTGGCCGCGCTTGCTCTGCTCCGAGGTCTGTATCTCCAGAAGTTCTTTATCAAACATCAACTGCTGCTCCAGAGCTACCTGCCTGCGCAGACTCTCCAGAAATTGCAGCAGGACATAGTAGGTCACCATCACGCAGATCAGCAGACTGACCCGGAAAAAGAGAAATTCCCAGCGTTCCGCGCTGTCCTGCCGGTAGGCGTTGGTGAACAGAATGGTCATCACGGTGAGCAGACCCGGCACCAGCCAGATCACCCGCCACAACCTGGGGGCATCGGTCTGGTAGATCTGTCGCATGGACGGTCCACACACCCGAAACAGCAGTGGCAGGGAGATTGAGCCTAAGAGCAAGGCGCACACGCTGCTCTCCCAGCTCTGGGAGAGGGTGGAAAACAGCCGGACGGTCAGGAAGGACGAAATGCCCCGGATCAGCAGCAGGTAGTCCACCGCGAGGATAAAAACTGAGAGCAGCCGGAAAAAGTCCAGCCGGGAGCAGCAAAGGAAGATCCCAAAGCCGAGGAAGGAAAACAGAATTTCCAGACCGCGAAAGCCGATACCATTGGCAATGCAGGCAGCGGCCGCCGCCGTTTTGCACAGGACATTGCAGAGCATCAGTACCAGCGCCGTCCTTCTGGAGCGCCAGGGAAAGTGCCAGAGCAGAGCCAGGGGCAGGACATGACCGGGCAGCGTGGTGCAGAAAATATAAAATAACTGCTCCATCATCCATCCCCCCTTGTCCGTGCAAACAGAAAGTCCTCATAGGCTCGTTTGGCCTTTGAACGGTTGGAGCGGCTGATGGGGACGTTTTTTTCATCCGCCATCTCGTAGCACTGATATTCCTCGTTGATCCCCCGGACAAAGGCCAGATTGACGCAGTAGCTTTTGTGGGGGCAGAAAAAGGGCTGCCCCTCCAGCTGGGGCAGCAGGTCGGACAGCTTGCCATAGAGCTGGAGCGTGCCGCCGTCCCTGCGATACAGAAACACATGATGGGCCTTCTGCTCCAGATAGAAAAGCTCGGAAAGGGGGATTTTTTGCGTCTCGCCGTTTTGCCGGATGGCCAGCCGGGGGGCGCTGTCCCTTTGCAGCTTCACCAGATGCAGCAGGTCGTTGATGTCTTTTTGCCGTACAGGCTTTTCCAGGTATTTCAGCACCGAAAGGCGGTAGCTCTCCAGGGTATGCTCGGTGCTGGTGGTGGTAAAGGCGATGGGGATTGTTTCGTCCATCTCCCTTATTTTCCGTACCGCCTCCACGCCGGTCATGCCGTCCATATAAATATCCATCAGCAGCAGCTCGAACCCGCCGGGGCGGAACGCTTCCAGCAGCTCCTCACTGCTGGCGAACTGGGCGCAAACGGTGGCGATGGGGGTCTGTTCCAGCAGGGCGAGCAGGGCTTCCCGTTCCTCCGGCAGATCGTCGCAAATGGCAAGTCGTAGTGGTTCCATGGTTTTTCTTCCTCCTGATTTCCTATTTTACACCCGATGCACAAAAATGTCAATTTGTCAAGTACCAGTTTTGCCGCGGGTTGCGGCATCTCTCGTACTGGAAAGGGGCACAAAAATCCCATAAAGTATTTCTAATAGCGCAACGAGAGCGCCGCCGGAGAAAGGAGAAATCATGGTCAAAGCATACTTTACCGCCTGCGAGCAGGCGTTTCCAGCCAAACGCACCCAGCTGCGGCGGCTCTCCCTGGCCCTGCGTCGGGGCGGCGTGGAGCGCATGGAGCAGCTTTGCGCCATACAGCGGGCAGGACCGGAAAAGTTGTTGGAGATCCGCTCCATCGGGGAAAAGAGCCTGCCGCTGATTGCGGCGGTCTGCGCCCGATATGAAGAAAATAAGACACCATCACAAGGGGGCGCCCCCTTGCGTGAGACAGGTTCCTGTCTCACGCAGGAATGCCCTCCTGCTTTAAGGAGGAAGGAAGATTGAAACAAAAATGGAAGCGGCCACTGGCGCTGCTCTTGTCAGTGGCCATGATGTTTTCCATGTCCGGTACACCTGTGTACGCTGCGGATATGGAAACAGGGGCTTCCGCTGTATGCCCCCATCATGTGCACGATGAGACCTGCGGTTATTCCGAGGGTACGCCTTGCACCCACGAACACACCGACGATTGTTACACCCTCGTGACCCAGTGTGTCCATGAGCATACGGCGGAGTGTTACAGCGACGGGATGCTTCCCGCCGAGGGCGAAGAAAAAGCAGCCGATGCCTGTACCCATGTGTGCAGCGAGGAAAGCGGCTGCATCACAAAAGAATTGAACTGTCCGCACGTCCACGATGAGACCTGCGGCTATTCCGAGGGAAGTCCCTGCACCTTTGACCCGTCGGACTGCGAACTCTGCAACCCGACGGACAGCGGCGAACCGGAAGGTCCGGCGGAATGTACCTGTGAGACCCTTTGCACGGCGGACAGTGTCAATCCTGACTGTCCCGTCTGTTCGGCGGAGGGTGCGGACCTGACCGCCTGCGCCGGAACCGTGGAGGAAGGAGATGCTGCGCCCCAGACTGTCACGGCCTGGGCGGTGGAGGGCGATGTGACGTATCTGTATTATGATACCAATACCAAAACATGGCAAACCGGCACAATATCCAGCGGCGATTACACCACCGCCTCATTCACCGCCAGTAGTTGGGGTACGGCCGGGAATACCACGTGGTATGTAGCCAATAGTACTGGTAACATTGCAGGAAGGAACACCATTCAGGTCAATGGAGACGTCCGCCTGATCCTGGCCGCAGGCAGCAACATTTCACTTATAGACATCCCTCTGAACATCACGGATGGCAGCAGTCTGACCATTTACGGCCAGGATAGCAGCAGCGGCCGCCTGTCTGTGACGCCTTTTAGCGGCAGCGCCATCACCCTGGGCAGCGGCAGCAGCCTGACCATCCACAGCGGTAACCTTACACTCCAGACTGGTCTTGCAACAGGCATTTCTGTAGGCAGCGGCACCCTCACCATCTATGGGGGCTCTGTTAGCACCATAAGTAACCCCCTGGTATCTCTGTCTCTTCGGGCGGCACCCTTAACATCTACGGCGGTACCCTTACCAGCCGGGATATTTATGCCGGTACAGGCAGCATTACCGGCGAGGCGGGCAGTTCCATCAACATCAACGGCAACGCCGTGATCACGGGGAACATCAGCGGTGCCGACAACGACGATAGCTGGAATGCCATCATCAACAGCACGGTGTACGGCACCGTCACCCTGCCCGACAGTCTGAAAACGGACTTAAGCAAATATCTCACCGTCCCTAACGGAGCCGAGCTGATCCTTCCCAACGGTACAAGCATCCCCATCTCCGGCACCATTACCGTGGAGAGCGGCGGCACCCTCACGGTGGAGGAGGGCAGCACGGTCTACAACAATAGCACCATCACCGTGAATGAGGGCGGCACCTTCTCCGGCGGCGGCACCCCGTCAACCAGAGTAACGGCACGATAACCGGCGACGGCGACACCAACGGCGTGACGATCTGGTACGAGCCCACTGTGACGGTAACGTCGCAGTCGGCCAAGGACACCAATGTCGCTGACAAGAACGAGGAGAATGTGATTTTCACCGCCACGGTGTCCGACAGGGTCGGCGCCCCCACCGGCTCTGTGCAGTTCAAAAAAGACGATACCAATTTGGGCGATCCCGTGACCTTGAATGACGGGACGGCCACCTGTACCGTCTCTGCCAGCACTTTGGGCCTGGGCGATCACAGCATCACCGCCGTCTACACCCCGGCGGACGGCAGCTCTTATACCGGGAAAACCGGCGCCCTGACCTTCCGCGTGGTGGGGGGTGTGACAGGCATTACGGTTACGAGCCAGCCCACCAAAACGGAATACAAAACCGGCGACAATCTGGATCTGACCGGGCTGGAGATCACGGTGTCCTATGAGGGCAGCGATACGTATAAGCCGGTGCTTTCCTGGGGTGCGGAGGGCATCACCGCCAGCCCGGATAACGGCACGGTGCTGCAGTCGTCGGCGCACAACGGCAAGGCGGTTACCATCACCTACGAGGGAAAGACGGCAACAACCGCCACTCTGGCCGTATATGAAACTCCTCAACAAACCGATGGCGTCTATCAAATTGGAACCGCCGGAGAGCTCTTTTGGTTCGCCGCCCTGGTCAACGGCACCCTGGAGGGCATGGCGCAGAACACCGCCGCCAATGCGGTGCTGACCGCGGACATTGACTTGGGCGGAAGCAAGTGGACCCCCATCGCGCCCAGCGCGACCTTCAAAAACGACGCCACCTCCGTGGAGGAAACCACCGACAAGAGCTACTCCGGCACCTTTGACGGCCAGGGGCACACCATCTCCAATTTCGAGATCCGTACCAACAGCGCTGAGAAAACCAGCGGCCTGTTCGGCACAGTCACCGGCACCATCCAGAACCTGGGCATTGTCGATGCCAGCTTCGACAACGGCGGCGATTACGACGGCCGGTTCGGCGCCCTGTGCGGTTTGCTGGCGAAGGACGATGACATCGAAACGGCGGCCACCATCCAAAACTGCTATGTGGTCGGTTCCAGCATTGCGGCCACCGGGAAAATCGCCGGCGCCGTCTGCGGCGCCAACTACGGCGGCACCATCAAGGACTGCTACGAGTGCGACAACACCGTGACGGCCCACAACCGCATCGGCCACCTGGTGGGCGACAACCAGAAGGACTATAATCATCCGATCGCCTCATGGCTCACGCTGAAAGGCACCGTCACCAACTGCTATTCGGATACCAAGGTGGTCGGGAACCAGGGAGGCAAGGTGAACGGCGGCGGCGTCAAGGACGCCGGGGCTTTCGCCTCCGGCGAAGTGGCTTATCTGCTCAACGGCTCCAGTTCGGACAGCCCCGTCTGGTATCAGAATCTGGACAACGGCCAGACGGTTGACTCCTATCCCGTGCTGGACAGCAGCCACGGCACCGTCTACTGCATTGAAGGAGACCCTGCCTCCTACAGCAACGACCCAAACGGCAATCCTGCCCAGGTCATCAGCGTGGACATCACCTGGGGAGAATTAAGCTTTACTTACAGCGACGGCACCTGGAATCCGGACACCCATACTTATGATGGCGCGGGCTGGAATGTGGATGAAGAAGGTGGTAATTCCATCAAGGTGGAGAATACCGGTAATACCGATGTGAATGTTACTTACGAATACAAGGCAGAAGAAACTGGCATCACCGGCAGCTTCACTGATGGGGAGAACCCGGTTTCCACCCCCGTGGCCCTGCCTGCAAATAACAGTAGCACCGTTTATCTGATTCTGGCTGGCAAACCGGGAAAAGAACTGGAGAAAGCCATCATCGGCAGCGTGACCGTAACGATTGGAGGTGAGAGCGAATGAAGGGAAAGAAAATTTTGATTCCTGTGCTGCTTCTGATTACGTTGATTGCCATCGGCGTAACCATCTGGGCCTTGTGCTTCCGGGACACGGCCCCGGTCCTGGCTCCGGATTACGCCCCGGTGGAGGAGGAATCCAATGCCCAGGCCATTGAGGACGACAGCGGTGAAAAGCTGGAGACTGAAGAAGGCGGCGGGGCGGTAAGCCTCACCTATTCCAATGAGGTCACCATCGACCTGTCCGATAAAGCGGCCAGCCTTGTTTTTGCCAATCCCGGCAAGTCGGTGCAGGATATGGTGGTGCAGATCGTCATCGACGATACGGTGATCGTCCAGTCCGGAACCTTAAAGCCGGGCAATCAGGTCACTACCCTGAACCTGCTGGACGGAGCAGAAAAACAGCTCCAACCCGGCGGGTATGACGGCAAATTTGTCGTGTTCTACTATGACCCCGACACCGGCGAAAAAGCCGTGGTCAATACCGAGATCCCTATCACCATTACGGTGCAGGAATAACTAAAACATGATGATTGAGGAGGAACGATCCATGAAGAAATTGATTGCAATCGCTCTGGCATTGACTATGACCCTGAGCCTGAGCACTACCGCTCTGGCCGCCGGCAAGGTGGACGGCGCCGGCGTAGGTTCACAGGATCCCATTGATGTCACCGTCAAATACAACGACAGTGCCACGGATCCTACCGTGTACAGCGTGGATCTCACATGGGATGATATGACCTTTACTTACAACGAATCCGGCACCAGAACCTGGGATCCGGACACCCACACCTATACGGATCCCACCTCTGCCGGTTGGGATAAGGTCACCGCTGCGGTTACGGCCACCAACCACTCCAACGCCCCGGTTAAGGTCAGCTTTACCTATACCCCGCAGGGCGATACCGGCGTGACTGCCTCCATGGACAAGCGCAACTTCATATTGGCTGCCGGTAAGGAAAATAGTCCTGACGACGCTGACACGAACAGCGCTGTTCTGACGATCGACCGCACCTCAAAGCCCAACAATTCCGTTACCGCAGGGGGCGTTACCATCGGTACCATCACGGTCACCATCGAGAAACAGTAAAGCTATCATAAAGTAGAGAATATCCTGAACATGAAAAAATTGGTTTCCATGCTGGTTGCCGCCGCTCTGGTTTGCACCATGAGCACCACTGCCTTTGCCGCAGATCAGGACGGCGTAGGCACCGGCAGTTACTACGCTGATGTCAAGGGTACCTATCGTTCCGGCGCTGTTGTATACAGCGTGGACATCGCCTGGACCGACATGAGCTTTACTTATACCGGCGCCGGTGGAGGTACCTGGAACCCGGAGACCCACCAGTACAGCGGAAGCTCTGAGGGGGCCTGGACTGCCAGCAATGACTCCATCACCGTGACCAACCACTCTAACGCCGCAGCCAAGGCCACTGCTTCCTATCAGGCCGAAACCGGCTATGAGAGCACCACCATGACCTTCGGCAACAACGGGGCCACGGTAGCTACCGCCGTGGGTACAGAAGTTGCTTCGGCTCCCAGCGCCACCATCACCGTTACCCCCGGCGGAACCCTTGCCGAAAGCGCCAATGGCGGCAAGATTGGTACCATCACCGTAAGCATCGCTGCTGCGGGGTAATCAACAGCTTCAGTTGTCAAGGGGCAGGAAAAATCCGTCCCTTGACCTCTGATGTCCGGGCATTGGCTCAGCCAGTGTCCGGACATGAGGGAAAGGAGTGTGGTGTCGTTTTGGCGCAGCAAAAACATAGAAAAAATTGGGCTGTACCCGTTTTGGTGATAGTCTGCCTGCTGTGTCTGGCGATGATGGCCGCATCTCTGGTATATACACAAAGCCCCGCACAGGGGGAATTTACCCCGCCGCCTTTCGAGGCGTCAGCTGTGAGCGGTACCCCGGAAGTACCGGAAGAACTGGGCTGGCAGGAGTTGGACGCCCAGGTATTCCGGGTGTCCGTATGCGGAGCTGTGGTGCTGGAAGGCAGCCAGGCCGACGTGTGGCTCACCAACCCGGAGAGCAACACCGTCTGGCTCAAGCTGCGGATAATGGATGAAAATGGAACTGTTCTGGGTGAGACCGGACTGATCCGGCCCGGGGAATATGTGCAGTCCGTAACCTTCGACACGGTCCCTGCGTCCGGTGCAACGATTTCCATGAAGGTGATGGCCTATGAGCCGGAGACATACCATTCCGCTGGTGCTGTCACTCTGAATACCACGATACAATCAGGAGGCTGAGATGAAGAAACTGTTTCAGACTATTTTTGTGTCGGCGCTGTCTGCCCTATTGTTTACGATGCCGGCGTTTGCCGCCGCGCCGGAACCGGAGGAAATTCCGGTGGTGGCGCAATCTGTTCAGGAGACAGCATGGGCAGAAGCCCCTGTCGTAGATGGTCAGGACAGCGTCCAGCTGGAGGATGGCGTACAGGTTACGGTGAGCGGCCAGGCACTGGATGGATTGACCCTTGTGGTGTACCAGATCCCCCGCAGCGATGAACAGGCCTGGGCGTGGATGGAATCCTGCATGGAGAAATACGGGACCAATCTGTACCCCCTGGATCTGTCTTTTATGGACAGCCAGGGCGACCGGGTAGAAGTCCAGTCCGTTATTACCGTTACTGTGACCTACACGGGTGACTATCAGGCCCCGGCGGTGTTCTATCTGGCTGAGAGCGGAGCTGTCACAGAGATGGAATCTCAGGCATAGGGCACGGCTGTTACATTTACCACCAATCACAACAGCTATTATGTGCTGGCAGAGACAGAAGAGGGACATACGCCTGTAGAACCGGGTGACCCGGACGAGGATGGCTCCGGCCAGCCCTCTGACGGGGACACATCCCAGCCCGGCGACACGTCCCAGCCCGGCGACACGTCCCAGCCCGGCGACACGTCTCAACCCGGTGACACGTCTCAGTCCGGCGGTTCGTCTCCCCAGACAGGAGATGACAGACAGCCGTTGGTATGGTGGGCACTCCTGCTGGTGTCTGGGGGAGCCCTTTTGATGATCCTTTTCCGTGCCAAAAAACAAAATGAGAATTAATCCGCAAGGACTATCGTTGAAAACAGCTCGGGAATGCGTAGAGAGCCACTTAAGAGCTGCCATTATATTATAGAGAGGGAACGGCATACGATTTACCGTTCCCTCTTTTTGCTCTTTTTCTTTTGAGAAGTCTGCTGTCCTTTCTGCGCTTGCCGCACCATCCTCCGCACGGCCTGCCGCTCCATATCTTCATGAAGCATCCGGGAAACCGCCTTTTTGCTGTCAAACATCAGCAGCGGGCTGTACTTCTCGCCGTAAACCTGCTGTGCCTGGTTTTCCGCTTCCTGCTCCTTGCCGGGGCGGATGGCCTGTCTTGCTTCATACAGCTGCACCGGGTCGAAGCCCTTGGCCTGCTCCCGAAGCCCGGCATATTCAGTCAGGGCAGCGTCCAGCTCGGCAGAATACTTCTGTTCCTGTTCTTCCAGCCGTTTCAGGCTCTGCTCCATGGCAGCGATGTCTTTAGGAA
>URDJ01000046.1 GCA_900546615.1 uncultured Eubacteriales bacterium
AAGCAGCATCCGAAGGACGACCACAGCCGTCTCGGCATGTACAAGATGGTCGGCAAGCGCCGCCGTCTGCTCGACTACCTGATGCGCAAGGACATCGAGCGCTACCGCGCCATTATCGCCAAGCTCGGCATCCGTAAGTAAGGACGCCGCAAGGCTCTCTGAAGGGTATGAAGGTTTTATGTGTGGGGGACAATTTAATCGTTGTCCCCCACATTCTTTAAGTAAACCACGCGGGGCGCCCGTTAGTATTTGAAGGCAGGCCCGGGCTTCGGACCCGGCTTCAAGTGCTAAAGGGCAGGCTCCGCCGAAGATACGAAAGGAGCAAACAGAATGATAATCCGTCCGAAAACTTTCCCGAACAAGAAGGTCTACGAGATAGACTACTGCGGCAGGCCCCTCCGTATGGAGGTCGGCAGGCTCGCTGAGCTCGCCAACGCCGCCGTACTCGTGCAGTACGGCGAGACCAGTGTCCTCGTTGCCGTCACCGCCTCCCCCCGCCCGCGCGACGGCATCGACTACTTCCCCCTCTCCGTTGACTTCAACGAGAAGCTCTACGCCGTGGGCCGCATTCCCGGCAGCTTCATGCGCCGCGAGGGCAGGCCCAGCCTGAACGCCGTGCTTGCCAGCCGCCTCATCGACAGGCCCATGCGCCCGCTGTTCCCCTACGACCTGCGCAACGACGTCGCCATCCAGTGCGAGGTCCTCTCCGTTGACCGCGACTGCTCGCCGGAGATCACCGCCATGATCGGCGCCTCCGCCGCCGTGTCCATCTCGGACATCCCCTGGAGCGGCCCCATTGCAGGCATCTCCCTCGGCTGGGACGGCGAGAAGTACCTCTTCAATCCCACCAAGGCCGAGCGCGAGACCAACCGCATGACCGTCACCGTCGCCGCCACCCACAAGAAGGTCGTCATGATCGAGGCCGCCGCTAAGGAGGTCCCCGACGACGTGATGTACGAGGGCATCGTCCAGGCTCACGAGAAGCTCCAGCCCGTCCTCGACCTCATCGACATGATGGTCCAGGACATCGGCAAGCCCAAGTTCGAGTACGAGCACGCCGACTTCAATGAAGAGCTGTTCGCAAAGATAGTCGAGGCCACCATGGACGAGGCCAGGGCCGCCATGGACACAGATGACAAGAACGTCCGCGAGGAGCGCTGGAACAAGCTCATCGACCGCTGGCACGAGCTGTTCCTTGAGGACTACCCCGATATGGACAAGTATCTCGAGGAGATTACCTACAAGTTCCAGAAGAAGATAGTCAAGGCCTGGCTGCTCGAGGGGCACCGCGTCGACGGCAGGCGCAAGGACGAGATACGTCCGCTGGCCGCCGAGGTGGGCGTCATCCCCCGCGTACACGGCTCCGGTCTCTTCACCCGCGGCCAGACCCAGGTGCTCTCCATCGCCACGCTTAACACCCTCTCCATGGCGCAGAAGCTCGACACCATCTGGGAAGAGGAAGAGAAGCGCTACATGCACCACTACAACTTCCCCGGCTACTCCACCGGCGAGGCCAAGCCCCAGCGCTCCACCGGCCGCCGCGAGTACGGCCACGGCGCTCTGGCCGAGAAGGCCCTCGAGCCCGTCATCCCCAGCGTTGAGGACTTCCCCTACGCCATCCGCGTGGTGAGCGAGGTGCTCTCCTCCAACGGCTCCACCTCCCAGGGCTCCATCTGCGGCAGCACCCTTGCCCTCATGGACGCGGGCGTGCCCATCAAGGCCCCCGTCGCCGGCATCTCCTGCGGCCTCATCCAGGACGGCGACGAGTTCACGACCTTCATCGACATCCAGGGCGTCGAGGACTTCCACGGCGAGATGGACTTCAAGGTCGCGGGCACAAAGGAGGGCATCACCGCCATTCAGATGGACCTCAAGAACGACGGCCTCAAGCACGAGATCATCAAGGAGGCCCTGCAGATCACCCGCGAGGCCCGTTACCAGATCCTCGACGAGATCATGCTCCCCTGCATCAGCGAGCCGCGCCGTGAGCTGGCCAAGACCGCGCCTAAGATGATAAAGATGACGATAAACCCGGACAAGATTCGCGAGGTCATCGGCTCGGGCGGCAAAGTCATACAGAAAATCTGCGCCGACACGGGCTGCAAGATCGACATCGAGGACTCGGGCAATATTTACATTGCGTCCGAGGACATCGAGGCCTGCCGCGCCGCGAGGCAGACGATAGAGAACATCGTGTTCGAGCCCGAAGTGGGCAAGCTGTATTACGGCAAGGTAGTGCGCATCATCCCGATCGGCGCCTTCGTCGAGCTGGCTCCGGGCAAGGACGGCATGGTCCACATCAAGGACCTGGAGTTCAAGCGCACCGAGAAGGTCGAGGACGTGCTGAACATCGGCGACATGACCTGGGTCAAGGTCACGGAGATCGACGACCGCGGCCGCGTCAACCTCTCCCGCAAGGACGCCATCAAAGAACGCGAAGCCATGGGCCTCAAGGACTGAGAGAAAACTGAGCAAAGCAAGACCCGTTCCGCAATAAAGCGGAACGGGTCTTTGTCATCTTTTATATCTGTTCAGCCGTTCAGATAATCCACGGCGACCTGGGCGTAGAGGGCAGAGCCGGTCTCCATGGCCTGCTCGTCTATGCAGAACATGTCGCTGTGCTGCGGGGCTTCGCCGCCGCCGCCCAGTGAGGCGAAGGCGCTCGGAACGTGCGCCGTATACTCGGCGAAGTCCTCCCCGCCCATCGAGCGCTTGTACGGCAGCTGCTTGTCCTCGGGTACCAGCTTCGCCGCAGCGCCGCGCGCTATCGCCGTCATCTTTTCCTCGTTAACCAGTATCTCCGTCTTGAACTGGTAGTCCAGCTTCGCCTCGCAGCGGTATGCCGCCGCAGTGTTCTCAGCTATCCTCCCCAGTATCTCCGGCATGCGCTCGTGCATCTCCTTGTTGAACACCCGCGCCGTGCCCTCAAGCACCGCCTCGCCAGACACGATATTGAACCTCGCGCCCGAGTGCAGCGTGCCCACCGTCACCACCACCGGGTCCAGCGGGCTGTACTCGCGGCTCGACACCGTCTGCAGCGCCAGCACTATCGCCGACGCCGCCACCGTCGCGTCTATGCCCTCGTCCGGCAGCGCGCCGTGGCTCGCCTTGCCCTTCACGTCTATCCTGAAATAGTCCGCCGCAGGCAGCAGCGCGCCCTCGCCTATCGCCACCGTCCCCGCAGGGATGCCGGAGAATATGTGCTGCCCAAACGCCGCATCCACTCCGTCCAGCGCGCCCTGAGCCACGATATGCTTCGCCCCGCTCGCCAGCTCCTCCGCCGGCTGGAAGATCAGCTTCACCGTGCCGCACAGCTCGTCCTTCACCGACACCAGCATCTTCGCCGCCCCCAGCAGCATCGCCGTATGCGTGTCGTGTCCGCAGGCGTGCATATAGCCCTCTTTCTGCGAGGCGTAGGGCAGGCCCGTCTTCTCCTGTATCGACAGGGCGTCTATGTCCGCGCGCAGGGCTATGCATTTGCCCGGCTTTCCGCCCTTTATCTCCCCTATGAGACCCGTCGGCTCGAACAGCCGGTACGGTATGCCCATCTTGTCCAGCTCTTCCGCTATCCGCTTCGTCGTCCTGTGCTCCTCAAAGCTCGGCTCGGGGTTCATGTGAAAATCCCGCCGCATCTCGACAACGTAGGGAAATACCTCATGTGCAAGCTCTTTGATGTCCATGCTTATCCTCAGCTTTCCAGTATTTTCAGCGCAGTGGCGCACATGGCAGTAACGCCGCACTCGAGCGCTTCCTCCTTGAAGGTGCAGCGCGCGTCGTGCAGGGAGTGGGGTGCGTCGCCCAGATAACCTGCGTTGAGCAGCAGGAACAGGCTGGGCGTGCCGGTGGCGTTGCCGTAGTAGCTGAAGTCCTCGCTGAAGGAAAGCGGCTCCTCCAGATAGTCCACGAAGTCGGCTCCGAGAGCCTCCGTTATGGCCGCGTCGGAGAGCTTGAGCAGCTCGGGGTCGTTCTTGACCGAACCGTAGCCCTCGATGTGCTCCACGTCGAACTTGCAGGCGCTCAGCTCGCCGATGCCGCGCGCCAGGCGCATGACCTCGTCGTAGATGACCTTGCGGGTCTCCTCGCCGTAGGTGCGGCAGACCATCTCCAGGCTCGCAGTGCTGGGAATGATGTTCACGGCCTCGCCGCCCTTTATTACGCCGATGGAGACGATGGCGGTCTTGAGCGGGTTCACGCGGCGGGCGACGATCTGCTGCGCGTTCACGATGAACTGCGCCAGCGCAAGGATGGCGTCGTGCCCGTTGTGGGGCTGGGAGCCGTGGGCATTCTGGCCGGTGACGGCGACGTTGTAGAGGTCAAAGGCCGTGGTCACGATGCCCTTGTAGAAGCTGACTGAACCCACCTTGGGTCCTCCCGGCGAGATGTGCGTGGAAATTATCGCGTCGACGTGCGGGTTTTCCATCACACCCGCCTCGACCATCGGCCTCGCGCCGCCGCGGGGAGCCTTTTCCTCCGCGGGCTGGAAAATGAGCTTTACCGTGCCGGGCAGCTCGTCGCGCATACCGCACAGCAGCTTCGCGGTCGCAAGCAGCATGGAGATATGCGTGTCGTGCCCGCAGGCGTGCATTACGCCGGGATTCTCGGAGGTGAAGGGCAGGCCGGTATCCTCCGTCACCGGCAGGGCGTCGATATCCGCCCTTATCGCGACGCATTTGCCGGGCTTCGCGCCCTTTATGAGCGCGACCGCGCCTGTGGGCAGGGGGCGCTCCACGCTGTCGCAGCCGAAGCTCTTTAGCAGCTCCACTATCTTCTCCGTCGTGCGAAACTCGTTGTTGCTCAGCTCGGGATGCGCATGGAAGTCGCGCCTCCAGCCGAGCATCTCCTCGGATATCTCATGGGCTTTGGCTCTTATGTCCATGTCATTTAGTCCTTTCTAACTTAATATATGGCTACAGGGGAGGCGTGAGCCGCCTCCCCTTATTATGATATTTTGGCTCAAGCTACGAGCAGGTTCACCATGTAGCCGGCGATGAGGACGCTGGTGATGGAGACGGAGACCATGCCCGCGATGAGCATCTTGGGCATCATGTGGTCGAGCATCAGCTGCTTCTCCTCGTCGTTCGCGGCGGTGCCGTTGACGACCTCGGTGGTGACTATGTACGTTCCGGGGAAACCGAACAGGCAGGTGCTGCCTATGGCACAGCTCATCTGCCAGCTCACGCCGAAGATCTTGCCGACCAGCGTGGAGATCACGAGGAAGGTCACGCTGCCGGTGACGACGACGACGAGCAGGGGCCAGAGCATGCCAGCGACCATGTCGGGCGTGGACTGGGCAAGGTTCGTGAAGATCGAGAGCGTGACCACGACGAGCATGAAGCCGTCGGCGCCCGCGCGCTTCATCGGGTTCTCCTCCAGGAAGCCCAGCTCCTTGGCGGCGATGCCGTAGATGAGCGCGAAGATGAGGGCGCTGATGGTGAACTCGGTCTCGAAGTTGTCAGCGATGATGCCGTTTATCCAGTTGGCGGTGATGGTGGCAAGGAAGGCAAAGAACGCGACCTTGGCCATCATGATGTTGGGACCGTTGTACTTGTCAGGGATATAGGGAATGAGACGCTTCTTTGGCGCTGCATCGGTGACTATCTTTGCGGTAACGCCCTTGAGCTCCTGGCCGGACTCGACGAGGCGGCGCACACGCTTGGCCTCGCTCTTAAGGCACAGGGAGCAGACCGGATAGCCGACGAAGCCCTGTACGACCATGACGAGGGCCGCAAAGACGCCGAGTTCGACAGGCAGTCCCATCTCCGAAACGGCGGTCTGCATGGTCAGGGTGGCCACGACTCCGCCGGAGAGTATGGGCGCGCCGACGACGACATAGTTCTTGTCCGCAACGAGGAGGCCGCCGATGAAGTAGATGCCGACGCTTATCGCGATGCAGGCGATGCCCGAGATGAGGACGGTCTTCCACTGGTCGGCAAAGTCGCTCAGCTTGATGGTCGTGCCCATGTGCACGAGCAGCATGGAGACGAGAACGCCGGAGACGAGCAGCAGTGTGGAGTCGTCAAACATCGTGTTCGGGAGTATCTCCGTCCAGAAGCCGATCAGGAATATGACCGAGGACAGGAACAGCATCGAGACGATGGCCTTGGTCTTCGTTGCGACCATATCGCCTATACCGAAGACCAGCAGGATTACGAATGTCGCTAGAATAGGCAGCATAAAAGCACCTCCAATTATTTTCCCCGCAAATCCCCCCAGATTCACGGAAAACCCTTTTCCGGGTTTTATGCGCTTGATGATACTACAATTCTTTCATGAATGCAATGCGTTAAATCGAAAATGAGCCAAGTTTGTGAATTTTTTGTGAACACAAACGGTTTTACATACATTCATTATGTATATTTTGCAAAAAAGTCCTGATATGCGCTGGGCGTTACATTTTAGGTCCGCATAAGCCTGACGCAAAGTATCCGATTGTCAGCTCTGGGACGGCATGTTATAATGAAAAAAACGGCGGCAAGGCGGCGGGGAGGTGTCGATCGTCAATGCGTGAAAAACGCATATGTTCAGAGTCCGTAAGCCGGGCGCTGGAGAAAAATCCGTTTGAAAAGCTCAGCAGCATCGTCTTTGTCATACTCGAGGGCGCGATACTCAGCTCCGAGCTGCCGCCCGGGGCGAGACTGAACGTCGCCAAGATCGCCGGTGAGCTTGAAGTTAGCTCCACCCCCGTGCGCGAAGCCATAGACCAGCTCTGCTCCCGCGGACTGGTGCGCGCCGAGCAGAAGGGCGACGGGAAGTACAGCAACTATTACGTCTTCGACATTGACAACAGCTCCATCGCCGACCTCTTTGTGGCACGCAAGTCCGTGGAGGGCATCGCTGCCTACATCTGCGCCGAAAAGAACTGGCGCGTGGATCTCAGCGAGCTGGGCAGGCTTGCCGAAGACTTCCAGTCCGCCCTGAAAAGCTTCGTGCAGGGACAAGGCAGCACTGACCCTGACATCAGCATCACCGCGCGGCTGGACATGGACTTCCACGGCCTGCTCGTGCGCTCCACGCGCAACGAATACCTGATGAGCATGTACAAGGCCATATCCAAGACCGTGGACTACCTCTCCATACGCACGAACCAGTTCCTCATGAGCGAGCACGATCCCGACAACCTGCTCCTGCTTGGCAGCCAGCACATAGCGATCTACAGGGCCGTGAAATTCGGCTTCCCAGAGCTGGCGCGCTCCGCGATGGATAAGCACATCGACTTCTGCGCGAGCTCGTGCCTGCAGAACAGAAACCTCAGCTCCGGCTGAACAGCCCGCCCGCGCATACCTCTATAAACACTTGAAATACATCCGGCGCTCCGGTCATCGGGGCGCCGGATGTCTCTTTTTGCGCGGTTTTTCGCCCGCGCAGGTAAGATTCCCGCCGGGAGAGAGGATAATCTTATCCATTGGTGTATTTCCACAGCTTTCTGCGGCTCGAGTCTTGCAGGATTGGACTATTTGCACACGGACATGCTAGATTGAATGCAGCACAGAGTGCGGGAAGCCGGCTCGAAAAAATACAGTATGGAGGAAGGCATATGAAGATAGCAATGATAGGCTCCGGCGCGGCCGGCAGCGTTTTCGCAGGCTACCTGAGACGCGGCGGCGCGGATCTGACCCTTGTGGTCCCCTACAGGGAGCACATGGACAAGATCGCCCGCGACGGCCTCACCTTTGTCATCTACCCCGACCAGGAGTATCAGGTGACGGGCTTCAAGACCGCGTACGACGCCGAAAACATAGGGAAAATGGATGCGGTCATCTTCATGACCAAGGCGACCCAGCTCGAGAGCGCGATAGAGACGGCGAGGCCCTGCATTGGCGACGACACCGTGCTCATCAGCCTGCTCAACGGTCTGGGCAATGAAGACAAGCTCGTGGCTGTCGTCGGCCCGGGCAGAGTCATATACGGCTCTGGCGTGCTCGGCACTGCGCTGGACGGCCCTGGCAAGTGCATCTCCTCCCCGGCCGCGGGCGAGTATCAGATGAACTTCGGCGCGGTGGAGAACAATCCCCTGACGGAAAAGGTCGGCAAGCATCTGGAGCAGCTGTTCAACGACGGAGGCTGCCCGGCGAAGTTCTGGGAGGACGTGCGCCCCGCGCTGTGGACCAAGATCGTCGTGAACTCCACCTTCAACCCCCTGAGCGCCATAACGCGGCTCAAGGTAAAGGACATCCTCTCCAACCCCAGCGGGCTCGCGCTCGTGGTGCAGGTCGTCTCCGAGTGCTGCGCCGTCGCCACCGCCAAGGGCTGTCCGATGGACCCCAAGGCCTTTACGATGGCCGTCAAACAGTCGGGAGGCTCGGGCATCGTGGACTACTACCCCTCCATGGCCCAGGACATGCTCATGTTCAAGCGCCAGACCGAGATCATGACGCTCACCGGCGCGGTCGCCGAATACGGCAGGCAGCTCGGCATAGCCACCCCCGCCTGCGACCTCATAACGAAGCTTGTGCAGACCATGCAGGCAAACTACGACAGGCAGTACGAGGGATAAGGCCATGGACTGGAGACAGAAATACGCCTCCAAGCTCATAAGCATGGACGAGGCGGTGCGGAAAATAAAGAACGGGGACAGGCTGGTCGCAGGCATAGCCACGGGCGTGCCGTACAGACTGCTCGACGCCCTGGCCGACTATTCGCTGGAGGGCCTTGAGGACGTGACCTTCTACTTCGGCGCGGGTTTCAAGCCTTACAAGATGGGCATGCCGCAGTTTAACGGCCATCTGAACGTCACCAGCTGCTTTTTCGGCCCCATAGAGCGCGCCTTCGTCGCCGCAGGCTCAAAGTTCCCGTACCAGCCCATACATCTTTCTCAGACCACATACGACCGCATGTACGACCATGGCGGCAACGTCCTGCTGGTCGCCGGCACCGAGCCGGACGAGAACGGAATGATAAGCCTCGGCCCCTCGCCCATGGACGCCGCGCTGCTCGACAGGTACGAGACGATAATCGTGCAGGTCAACAGGCGGATGCCCTACGTCTACGGCGTGGACTGCATGTACCCCGCAGAGCGCGTGACCTGGCTCGTGGAGGCCGAGGAGGAGCTGCCGGTGCTTCCCTCCGCCGCGCCCTCGGAGGCCGAGGTCAAAATTGCGGGGCACATAGTCGAACGGGTCCCCGACGGCGCCACGATTCAGCTCGGCATCGGTGGCGTAGCCTCGGCGATAGGCGGTTTCCTGAAGGAAAAGCGCGACCTCGGCATACACACCGAGATGTTCGTGAACGCGCTGGTGGAGCTTATAAAATGCGGCGCGGTGAACAATTCGCGCAAGACGCTCTGCCCCGGCAAGACCGTGCTCGGCTTCTCGCTCGGTTCGCAGGAGATGTACGACTTCATGGACCGCAACCCGGACATAGAGGCGCGGCCCTTCGCCTGGGTGAACGACCCGAGGGTCATAGCGCAAAACGACAACATGGTATCCATTAACGGCGCGATGCAGGTGGACCTGATGGGCCAGGTCTGCGCCGAGAGCATAGGCCCGAGGCAGTTTTCAGGCACGGGCGGGCAGGCCGACTTCGTGCGCGGCGCGGGCTGGAGCAAGGGAGGTATGAGCTTCCTCGCCCTGCCCAGCACCCTGACGACAAAGTCCGGCGAGGTAAAGAGCAAGATATCCGCCGTCCTTCCACTGGGCAGCATTGTGACGACGCCGCGCGCCGACGTCCAGTTCATCGTCACGGAGTTCGGCGTGGCAGACCTGCGCAACGAGCCGCTGGATATCCGCGCCAAAAAGCTCATCGCCATCGCCCACCCCGATTTCAGGGATCAGCTGGCCTATGACGCCAGGCGCGCGGGAATGATAATTTAAGGAGGAATAAACTGTAATGAGAGTGAAGGTGCTCAGTCAGTACTGCAAGAGCTGCGGCTACTGCGTACACTACTGCCCCAAAAAGGCCCTTAGCTTCGGCAAGGAGCGCAACGGGCTGGGCGTGTTCTTTCCGGTAGTGGACGAGGAAAAGTGCATAGCCTGCGGCATCTGCGCCACGGTATGTCCCGACGCGGCGCTGGAGCTGAGAGAGGAGGACAGCAATGGCTAAGATTCTTATGAAGGGCAACGAAGCCGTCGCGGAGGCGGCGGTGCGCGGCGGCTGCCGCTTCTTTGCCGGTTATCCGATAACCCCGCAGAGCGAGATACCCGAGTATCTCTCGGCACGCCTGCCGGAGGTCGGCGGCGTGTTCATCCAGGGCGAGAGCGAGGTGGCGTCCATCAATATGGTCTACGGCGCCGCCACCAGCGGCGTGAGAGCCATGACCGGCTCCTCCGGCCCGGGCATCAGCCTCAAGAGCGAGGGCATAAGCTACCTCTCGGGCGCCATGCTCCCCGCAGTCATCGTGAACGTCAGCCGCGGCGGCCCCGGGCTGGGCAGCATCCAGCCGGCGCAGCAGGACTATCTTCAGGCGACCAAGGCACTCGGCCACGGCGGCTTCCGGCTGATAGTCGAGGCCCCGCACACCGTTCAGGAGGCCGTCGACCTGATCTACGACTCCTTCGAGCTGGCCGAGCGCGACCGCAACCCTGTCTACCTACTCATGGACGGCTGCCTCGGCTCCGTCATGGAGGAGGTAGAACTTCCGCCCATGAAGGAACTGCCGCCCCGCCCCGACTGGGCGCTGGGCAACTTTGAACGGGGTGAGCACGAGCCGCGCCTCATCTCGTCCATAGCTGACGAGGAGGTCGTGGAGCTGCTCAACAAGCGCGCAGCGATGCTCCAGCAGGGCTGGGCAGCCAAGGATGTGAAGTGGGAGGAGTACATGCTCGACGACGCCGAATACGTATGCGTCGCCTACGGCACCAGCGCCCGCATCTGCAAGTACGCCATAAACGAACTGCGCAAAGAGGGTATAAAGCTCGGCCTCATCCGTCCCATTACGCTCTATCCCTTCCCGAAAAAGGTCCTGCACGACCTGGACTACTCGCGCGTCAAGGCCATCATAGACGTCGAGATGGCGATACCCTGCCAGATGGTCGACGACATCGCCCAGCAGGTGATGGAGCGCGCGCCCATATTGCAGTACGGCCACTCCGGCGGCATAACCCTCAAGAACGAGGAGACCACCGCCGCTATCAAGGCACTGATCGGAGGTCTGAACAAATGAGCAAAGAGATCCTGAGGCCATCGTGCCTGAAACCGATACCGAACACCTTCTGCCCCGGCTGCCTGCACTCCATGGCCAACAAGCTCGTCGGCCAGTGCATAGACGAACTGGGCCTTGCTAAAAAGACGATAGTCGTCATGCCGGTCGGCTGCTCGACGATGGGCCTGCGCTTCTGGGATATGGACATGGTGAGCTGCGCCCACGGCCGCGCCCCTGCCGTTGCGACCGGCATCAAGCGCACCCAGCCGGACACCTTCGTCTTCGCCTATCAGGGTGACGGCGACCTCGCCAGCATCGGCCTCGCCGAGATAATGTGCGCCGCCAACCGCGGCGAGCATTTCACGGTCGTATTCGCCAACAACTCGACCTACGGCATGACCGGCGGCCAGCTTGCGCCCACGACGCTCGTGGGCCAGAAGTCCACAACCACGCCCCGGGGCCGCGACGCTCTCGTGGACGGCTATCCCACCAACATGTGCGAGCTGCTCAGCACGCTCAAGGCCCCGAGCTACATTGCCCGCTGCGCGCTCAACAGCCCCGCCAACATCCGCAAGGCCAAAGAGAGCATCCTGACCGCCTTCAGGTACCAGCTCGAGGGCCGGGCCTTCAGCTTCGTCGAGCTGCTCACCAACTGCCCGACCAACTGGGGCATGGCCCCGCTCGATACGCTGAAGTTCATGGAGGAGAACACCATCCCCGCGTTCCCGCTGGGTGTGTTCCGCGACATCGGGAAGGGAGTGTGACTCAGATGAAAAACGCCATCATCTTTACAGGCTCCGGCGGACAGGGCGTCATGAGCATGGGCATCATGCTCGCGCAGAGCGCCGTAGAGAGCGGACGGCATGCAGCGTACATGCCGAGCTACGGCCCGGAGCAGCGCGGAGGCAGCGCAAAGTGCACCGTCATCATCGACCGGGACGAGATAGTCTCGCCCATGGCCGGCAGCGGCGGCGTGCTCGTCGCGATGAACAACATGGCATATAAGAAATTCATCGGCGAGCTTGAACCCGGCGGCGTGCTGCTCTACGACAGCACCCTCGTCACCCTTCCCATCGAGCGCGGGGACATCACCGCCATAGGCATCCCCGCCGACGCGCTGGCGCTGGAGGTCGGCTCGCCCAAGGTGGCGAACGTCATCGTCATCGGCGCGCTCATAGCCCTGACCGGCATAGTCACCCCAGAGGAATTCCAGCGCAGTCTTGATAAAAAGTTCGCCAAAAAATCCGACGCTGTGCGCGCGATGAACGCCGAGGCGCTCCTGCGCGGCATGGCCGCGGCCCGGGGATAAGGCACCGCCCGCTGCATAGAGAGGGCGCCGGGGCAAATATAAAGGGAGAATATGTAAATTATGAAGGAGAAAAAGTTCACTTACCACTGGGTGATCGTCCTCGCCTGTTTCCTGATGATGGCGGCCTCCATCGGCATCGTCATCAACTGCTTCAACGTCTTCACCATCGAACTCATGGCCGAGTTCGGCTGGGACGCCGGGGATGTGCAGCTCATCGGCACCATCGTCTCGCTCGCCGCGCTCATAGGCGGCGCCGTGGTCGGCAAGGTCATGGCGAGGTTCACGATGCGCCGGGCCATGCCGGTCTACGCCGTCGTCACCGCCGCCGGGTTCTTCCTGTACCGTTTCTGCCACAGCCTGCCGGCGTTCTACGTGGTCTCGCTGGTCGTGGGCCTCGGCATGAGCGGCGTGTCACTCATCCCCTGCGGCGCGCTCATAAACAACTGGTTCAGCGAAAAGAAGGGCACGGCAACCGGCATAGCCTTCACGGGCAGCGTCGCCGGAGGCATGATACTCGTACAGGTCACGCAGGCCGTCGTGGACGCCTCCGGCTGGCGCATGGGATACACCGTGCTCGGCGTGATCTCCGCCGTCGTGCTCATCCCCACGGCGCTGTTCCTCGTGCGCGAGTCGCCGCGGGACAAGGGCCTGCTGCCCCTGGGCGTCAAGCCGGGCGACAGCGCGGCCGCCGCGCCGCTCACCGGCATAAGCGCGGGCAGGTTCCTCAAGACCGGCTCGTTCTGGCTCCTCGCCCTGAGCATGTTCATTATCGGCTTCATAAACATGGGCATGCAGAACAACTTCAGCATCTACATGCAGGACGAGCTCGGCCACAGCGAGAGCTTTTCCACGAACATCTTCACGCTCGTCATGGGCATACAGATCGTCGGGAAGGTGCTGCTCGGCGCCGTCTACGACAAAAAAGGCGTCAAATTCGGCACCGCTTACTGCACCCTGCTCTTTTTGCTCGCCGCCGGCTGCAGTCTCGCTGCCGGGAACACCGCGGCCGCCGTCGCCTTCGGCGCGCTGTTCGGGCTCGTCTGCTCCATGACCACCGTCTCCCCGCCGTACCTGACGATGCTCGTCGCCGGCCGGCGCAACTACTCGGTAATCTACGGCCTGCTCAGCCTCTTTTACGGCGTAGGCGTGGCGGTCGGCCCCGTCGTCGCGGCCAAGGTCTTCGACTCCGGCGGCTCCTATGCCCCGGCATGGATAGCCTTCATGGTCCTGTCACTCGTCATGGCAGCCGCCACGGTCGCCGGCGTGCGCCGCTCCGCCGAATACAGCACCGCATCCAACTGAGACCATGCTTTTTCTATCCTTACCGCTTCCCCCAAAAAGCAGGCCCCGGCAGCAATGCTGCCGGGGCCTGTCATTTTTTGGTTTTATCCTCTGTCCGCTACCTTCCGTACAGCGACGATCTCAAGGGTTTGGGCCGGTATTTGACCCCGGACACCAACCCCATCGCCGCGAACATAGAGAACAGCGACGAGCCGCCGTAGCTGAAGAACGGCAGCGTGATGCCGACCACCGGCGCTATGCCTATACACATGCCCACATTCTCAAAGGTCTGGAACACCACCGTAGCGGCCACACCCATGCACACCAGCATCGACATCGTGTTCCCCGAGCGCAGGCCGACCTGCACGCAGCGCACCACGATTATCATGAGCAGCAAAAGCACAAGGCAGGCCCCGATCAGCCCCAGTTCCTCGCCTATGACCGCGAAAATGAAGTCCGAGTGCTTGACCGGTATGGCGCTCGACTGGCTTTGAGTGCCCTCGCCCAGGCCCGCGCCTGAAAGCTGTCCGGAGGCAAGAGCGATCTTGGCCTGGTTCTGCTGCCAGTTTATCCCGGTATTGTTCGGGTCGATGGAGCTGTCGTACGGCGCCAGGATGCGCTGTTGCTGATACTCGGACAGCATATATGTCCACATGAAAGGTATGACCGCCGCCATCGCCGCGGCGCCCATCACGAACCAGTAGATCTTCACCCCCGCCATGAACAGCATGACGGCAAAGATGAAAAAGTACACCAGCGCGCTGCCCAGGTCCTGCGCCGTCACAAGTATGACGCCGAACACAACGATGAAATGCCCGACGATCTGTCCTATCGAGGCAATCGAATTCAGATTCTTATATTCCTTCAGATACGCCAGCTGCTTCGCAAGGACTATGATGAAGGCAAGCTTTACTATCTCGGTTGGCTGTATGCCTATGCCGAAGAAGCGAAGCCAGCCGTTGTTGCCGGTCTCGCTCTGTCCGCCGAAGACCAGCAGCGCGCCCAGCAGCAGCGCGCTCAGTATATACAGGATGCCCCAGTGCTGAGCGAAAATGTCCACGTCTATTATCGTCATGCCGATGAACAGCAGCACGCCGAGGCCGAGCGCCAGCGTCTGCACTATGACGTACTGCGCCGAGCCGTTCGAATACGACTGTGTGGCGCTCGCTATCATTATGATGCCGTACACGGAGCAGATAAGGCTCATAATAAGCAAAAACAGATCCGCCCGTTTCAAGAAATCCCGCACGAGCGGAAGGAATTTTTTCAAGCGCTTTCACCTCGATTTCCGCTGACATTGAATTATATCATATTCTTTGACTTTACGCAACGCCGAAGCTGGTGTATAATATTGAGCCGCAGAAGAAAGGAGGCGGCTCATGTCGGAGACAGTTTCAAACAGCGAGCGGGAAACGGAGCTTGCGGGCGAGCGCTTTGGCCAAAGGGTGCCCGATGGCGCCGTCGTAGCCATGTATGGGGAGCTCGGTTCGGGCAAGACCGCCTTTGTACGCGGCATGGCCCGCGGCATGGGCATAGACTGCCGCGTCTCCAGCCCGACCTTCACCATAGTCAACGAGTACCTCGGGGAGAGGGAGCTTATCCACTTCGACATGTACAGGCTCGCCTCGGCCGATGAGCTGTGGGACATCGGCTGGGAAGACTACCTCGCCCGCGGCGCGGTCTGCGCCGTCGAGTGGAGCGAGAACGTCGAGGACGCGTTCTACGGCGACGAGATAAGGGTGATATTTGAGAAGACGGGCGAGAATTCCCGGCTCATCAGGATAGAGGGGGGATCTGAGTGCTGATACTGGGACTGGAATCCTCGGCGAAGGCGGCGTCGGTCGCGCTCTGCCGGGATGGAGAGCTCATAGCTCAGTATAGCCAGTGCTCGGGACTGACACACAGCCGGACGCTGCTGCCCATGGTGGAGGACATACTGAAGAATACCGAGACGAAGCTCTCGGAGGTCGACGCTGTGGCTGTGGCGCGCGGGCCGGGCTCCTTTACCGGCATACGCATAGGCGTTGCGGCGGTGAAGGGTCTGTGCTGGGGCGCGGAAAAGCCGGCGACAGGCGTCTCGACCCTCGCAGCCATGGCCTGGAACGGCGTGGCGGCGGGCGAGGGCACGCTTGTGTGCTGCTGCATGGACGCGAGAAGGCAGCAGGTGTATAACGCGATATTCGAGATAAAAGACGCAAAACCCGAGAGGCTTGTTCCCGACCGCGCGATATCGGTGGAGGAGCTGGCAAAAGAGCTGGAAAAATGCGAAAAACGCGTTTTTCTTGTTGGAGACGGGGCAAAGCTGTGCTATAATCGTCTGGGCGAGCTGGGCGTCGCCTGCACGATAGCGCCGGAGCCGATCCTGCATCAGAACGCCTACGGCGTATGCAGGGCGGCCGAGAGCGAAACAGCGGCTCCGGCGGCGGAGCTGCTGCCGGTGTATCTGAGGCTTTCCCAGGCTGAGCGCGAGCGGCAGG
Source organism: uncultured Eubacteriales bacterium (assembly GCA_900546615.1). Lineage (GTDB taxonomy): Bacteria > Bacillota > Clostridia > Oscillospirales > Oscillospiraceae > Scatomorpha > Scatomorpha pullistercoris. Next base: position 16,145 of record URDJ01000046.1, read on the forward strand.
CGAGGCTGTCGCGGACATAAATACAAAAGGAGACGAACCACATGAGCAATGTGCACGTATTCGACCATCCCCTCATCCAGCACAAGCTGGCCATCCTTAGAGATAAGGATACCGGCTCCAAGGCCTTCCGCGAGCTTGTCAGTGAGATCGCGATGCTGATGTGCTACGAGGCGACCCGCGACCTGCCTCTCGAGGAGGCCGAGGTCGAGACCCCGATGGGCAAGGCCCAGTGCCGTCACATAGCCGGCAAGAAGCTGGCCGTGGTGCCCATACTCCGCGCCGGTCTCGGCATGGTGGACGGCATGGTTGCGCTGATGCCGAACGTCAAGGTCGGCCACATAGGACTTTACCGCGACCCGAACACGCTCGAGCCTGTGAAGTACTACTTCAAGATGCCGCCCGATATCGAGGAGCGCGACGCGATAATAGTCGACCCGATGCTGGCGACCGGCGGCAGCGCAGCCGCGGCGGCGATGTTCCTCAAGGAAGTCGGCGTAAAGCACATAAAGCTCATGAGCATCATAGGCGCGCCCGAAGGCGTCGAGCGCATGCAGGCCGAGCACCCGGACGTCGACATCTATGTCGCCGCCATGGATGAGCGCCTCAACGACCACGGCTACATCGTCCCCGGTCTCGGCGACGCCGGCGACCGCATCTTCGGCACCAA
>URDJ01000047.1 GCA_900546615.1 uncultured Eubacteriales bacterium
TTGCGTTCTGCAAGGAGCAGGGCATCATCGACGGCGTGACCGAGACCACCTTCAACCCGACCGGCACTCTGACCGGCTTCCAGTGGGCGAAGATGCTGCTCTGCGCTGTTGGTTTCGGCGTTAACGGCGAGTTCGAGGGCGACAGCTGGAGCCTGAATACCTCCAAGGTTGCTCACACTGTCGACCTGTTTGCGGGCGATCTGGCTGGTGCTGACCACGTTGCTCTGCAGCGTCAGCAGGCCATGCTCTACGCTTTCAACGCTCTGACCAATGTGGACGTCGTTGTCTACTCTGCCGCCCTGGGCGACTACATTGAGTGGTACAGCGGCTTCGTGGGCGGCCGTTTCACCTACACCGGCACTCTGGGCGAGAACGTCTACAGCCTGTACAATGTTACCGGCACCATCATCGACAACGAGGCCATGGGCAACGGTACTACTGTTGTCGATCCTCTGACCGGCGATGACGTCAAGGTCGCCGCCAAGACTGGCCTCGACATGATGTGGCACGTTGCGAAGGTCTGGTACGTCAAGGGCAGCTCCAACACCGGCGTGTACGTCAAGGACCTCGCCACTGTGAAGAACAGCTCCTGCGGCGAGATGGCGAAGACCCCGACCGGCTACACCGACAAGGCCATCGGCAACACCATCACTGGCGCTGTTGCTTACGAGAAGTCCCTCGTTGACAACCCGGCCGGCTACACCGATTACGCTGTTACCACCTATGCGTATCTGAGCAAGATCGGCAACAGCTCTACCGCTGCGAAGACCACCTACATCGGCACTGAGCCTGTCAAGAACGACTACATCAAGACCGACATCAGCGACATCGCGAAGAACGTTACTGTCATCGTCATCAGGCCGAGTGACAAGGCGTTCCATGTCTTTGCTACCTCCGCCACTTCCGGCGCTGTGAAGGGCATCAGCAGCAAGGGCGTCATCACCCTGACTGACGGAACGACTATTGCCCCGTCCAACCTTGGCACGACCGATCAGGATCGTATAAACTCCATAGCGAGGATTAAGACTGTGCTGGCCGGCGATCGTCATGAGACCCCGACCTACTACTTCACCCTCGACACTCATGGTCACTACATTACCCTGACCAATGCTCCGTTCATGACTGTCGCTTACTTCACCGGCGCCAAGGCGTACACCGGCGGCACCAACGACTGGTGGCCGGATGCCACTTACAAGGCTCAGTTCGTCGACATCGAGACCGGCGAGATCGAGGAGATCCCTGTCACTTCTGATTGGGTCAAGACCGCCAATGTTAAGGGCTACTACGACATCACTGACGAGCTGTACGGCGAAAAGACTTACGAGCCTAAGCCGGTATTCACAAGTGGTAATAATACCTACGGCCTGAAGTATGGCTACGTCGGCTATGAAAACTTCAGCGTCAACACTCCTGCCGCCTACAGGGTCATTGACCTTGGTAACAATGGCGAGGAAGTCCGCTATGACAACACCACGGTGTTCTATGTTGCCAACTACAACGGCAGCAAGCTGGTCGTTGACAAGTATGTCGGCGTCGATGCTCTCGTCGCTGGCTATGCTGCGAAGCACAACACCACCGTCTCTGCCGTGTCGTTCGACAATGCGGCGATCACCTACACCAAGACCGCTGCCGGCAACCTGTTTGCTGTGACGGTATTTGCCTATGACACTGCTATTGCCTCTGGCGAGTACGTGTTCTTCCCGACGACCACCACCTGGTCTGCCATGTATGACAGCTACATCGAGGTCGACGGTTATCTGAATGGCACCAGCAAGACCGGTGTGTTCAAGTTCGACAAGAACGATTTTGGCACCAGCGACAAGCTCGAGCGCGGCTTCTATACGTACTCGGTCGATGAGAGCGGAGACTATACCTACAGGCGCCTGACCACTCAGGAATTTGCCTATGAAAAGAACGACCTCGACCTTACGATGGATAGCGGCAATGTCTTCTTCGGCAAAACTCCTGTTTCCGGCGATTGCCTCGTAGTTGACACCCGCAAGAATCTTGAGGAGCTCAAAATCGACGCGATTACCGATGTTCCCACTCTGATCGCTGCTGATACCTGGGCTAATGCTTCCCAGTACGGCAAGTTCGCTGTTGCCTACGTGCCTTATCCGGCCAAGGAGATCACCGTCATCTACGTCGTCGACTTCAACCTCGGCCTCGCTGACTTTGCGCTTGATACTGCTCTCAGCACCGCTGGCTGGACTGTCGATCACGACGCTTATGAGAACGAGTATGTCTACTTCAAAAACTCCGCTCTTGCAAATGTTGAAGAAGGCACTCAGCTCAAGATAAGCGGCACTATTTCTTACAACGGCAGCACCACTACTACTGCTTTCACTGACAAGGTAGCCACTGTTGTCAAAGACGGTACTACCAATGTTGCTCGCATTGCTGTATCCAACATTACAGGCGTTGTCTTTGGCACCGCTAAAGTAACTGTTAACAGCATCGTTCAGGAAGTTGTCCTCACTAATGCCAACACCAACTTCGCTGGTTACTATACAACTGCTACCGTGAGCACTCCTGCTCCGATAACGGCTGATGGCGTTACGCTTAGGCTCAGCGTTGGCGACAAGATAAACCTGAATTACAATAACACTAAGGTTGCAGAAAACACCTATGCCACTGCTACTTACAAAAATGGCACGAAGACGGTGACTGCCTCTGGTGCTTTTGATGGTTTTGGCGGCTTCTGGATTGTCAACGTTGTGCCGGGCAAGAACACAATCGAGCTTGGTGATGTTTCCGCGACCTACAAGTTCGAGATTACTGGTAATGACATTGCAAGCTGGGGCTTCAACAATTCTGGTGACAACGACAGTTGGACCGTTACTACGACTCCGGGCGTCAAGATCAATGTTAGTATGAAGAATGTTGAAGGCGCAGATGCTCTTGCTGCCAAGGGCAACAAGCATGTATCCTTCGACTTCGGCGGAGAAACCTTTACTTGCCCGACGGCTGCCTCTGAGGTAGCGAGCACTGGTGTGTTCGTGTTCAGTGATGTTATTCCTGGCGCGGTTACGGTTGCGAATAACGTCAATGTCGTCGAGGTCAACGGCGGTGATTGGGATGTGGATCCCGAGACTCCCGCTGCTCCCTGATCACCCCACAGCATAATCCAAACCGCTGACGCGGTTTACCCGCCCCCTTCGGGGGGCGGGTTTTTTTATTCCCTTCGGGGCTTGGCTGTGATATACTGGTTTGAGGTGATGTGCTTTGATCGTGTTTTATATCCTGCTCGCGGCGCTGTGCGTGGGGCTGCCGGTATTTATCGTGCTCAAGACCAACCAGTCCCAAAAACGCGGCTGCGGGCGGGGCTGTGCTACCTGCGGCAACCGCGACTTCTGCCACCGTACTGCTATCCGCACCGCTCCCCACGATGAACAAATACACAATTAATCCTTTTTTGTAAGCATAAACCATATGCTTTGAATGCACCAGTGGTAATATTTTCTTCAGGCAAATTACTCGCCAGATATAAAAATTTTGCGTCGGCTATTCCAATATCGACGCATTGATAGTATAATAACAGAGCCAAATAGATTTACAGGAGGCCGTATTATGAGAGGTATTCACAGCGTTGTCGACGACCTGAGAAGACAGGTGTTCACCGAGGTCGCCCGCCTCGCATACGAGGGCGGCGATTTCTCCCGTATCGATACCCTCCCTTACAAGATAATCCCCGGCGAGGACGCCCAGTACAGGCACGACGTCTTCCTCGAGCGCGCCATCGTGACCGAGAGGCTCCGCCTCGCCTGCGGCCTGCCCCTGCGCACCGCCGCCGAGATGAGCCTCGCCTCCGACGGCATCGAGGAGGCCGCAAAGCCCGAGAAATACTACGAGCCGCCCCTAATAAACATCATCCCCTTCGCCTGCAACGCCTGCCCGCCGAAGGAGATAAGGGTATCTTCCAATTGCCAGGGCTGCCTGAGCCACCCCTGTATGAACGTCTGCCCCAAGGGGGCCATCTCCGTCGGCAGGGACGGCAAGAGCGTCATCGACCAGTCGAAGTGCATCAAGTGCGGCCGCTGCCTCTCCCAGTGCCCCTACAACGCCATAAGCCGCATCGAGCGCCCCTGCGCCAAGGCCTGCGGCATGGACGCCATCGGCTCCGACGAAAAGGGCCACGCCAAGATAGATTACGACAAGTGCGTATCCTGCGGCATGTGCCTCGTAAACTGCCCCTTCGCCGCCATCGCCGACAAGAGCCAGATATTCCAGCTCATTCAGGCCATCAACAAGGGCGACGAGGTCATCGCCTGCGTCGCGCCCGCCTTCGTCGGCCAGTTCGGCAAGGACGCCACGCCGCGCAAGCTAAAAAAGGCCATGCGCATCCTCGGCTTTGCCGACACCGTCGAGGTCGCCATCGGCGCGGACCTCTGCACCGTCGAGGAGGCGCACGACTTCCTCGAGAACGTGCCGGAGCATCTGGATTTCATGGGCACCTCCTGCTGCCCGGCATGGAGCGTCATGGCCAAGAAGCTGTTCCCCGAGTTCAAGGACAACATCTCAATGGCACTCACGCCCATGGTCATCACCGCCAGACTCATGAAAAAGGACCATCCGAACGCGCGCATCGTGTTCGTCGGCCCCTGCGCGGCTAAAAAGCTCGAGGCCTCGAGGCGGACGATACGCTCGGACGTGGACTTCGTGCTCACCTTCGAGGAACTGCAGGGCATGTTCGACGCGAAGGACATAGACTTCGCGACCCTCGAGCCGGACGACTGCGACACTGACTTCGAGCACGGCACCGGCGCGGGTCGCGGCTTCGCCGTGGGCGGCGGCGTCGCGGCGGCGGTGGCCGAGGTCATTGCGAAGATCGCCCCCGACCGCGAGATCGAGGTCGAGTACGGCGACGGCCTGCGCGAGTGCCGCCGCATGCTGACGATGGCAAAGGCGGGCAAGCGCAACGGCTATCTGCTGGAGGGCATGGCATGTCCCGGCGGCTGCGTGGCCGGCGCGGGCACGATCACGCCCGTGCTGAACGCCACGTCAAACGTCAGGACCTATAAAGTCAAGGCGGACAGGCAGAGCGCTCTCGACAGCGAATTTGTTGACCGCCTCAAGGAGGTCGAGGAATAGAATGTCTCAGAATCATACGGCGGCGCGTTGGGTAACGCGTACGGCGTTGGGGGTCGCGCTGGTGGTAGTCGCGCAGCTGCTGGGCAAGATGCTCCCGGCGGGGGCAGTGATCACCGGGCCGTTTTCGGTGACGCAGCTCGTGACCGGCTCGCTGGTGAACTGCGTGCTGTTCGTATTCACAGCGACGACGGGAATCTGGTCGGGCGTGGCGATCGGCATCCTGTCGTCCGTGCTTGCGACGCTCATCGGCATCGGCCCTGCGGTGCCGGCGGTGACGCCCGTGATCGCCTGCGGCAACGCGGTGCTGGCCGTGATGTTCGGGCTGCTGCATGGGAAGGACTGGCAGTTCGGCCGCTGGGCCTTTGCGGCGGTCATCGCGGCGATTGTGAAGTGCGCGTTCCTGTGGATATGTGTACCGCTGGCGCTGGGCCTCGTCGCCGGCGTGGCCGAACAGCAGGTGAAGGCGCTGTCGATCATGTTCTCGTGGCCGCAGGGCGTCACGGCGCTCATAGGCGCCGCCCTCGCGCTGACGATACTGCCGAGGCTGAACAAAAGCCGCAGCTGAGAAAACGAAAAAAGCTCCGTCGAATGACGGAGCTTTTTTCTTGACATGGCAGCTAACTTGTAATACAATATACCCAGCTAATATGTAATGCAAGGTAGTGAGGAGAGCGGATGATACCGTCACAGATGCTGAAGGGCACGCTGGAGGGCTGCGTGCTGGCGATCATCAGCCGGGAGGAGACGTATGGCTACGAGATATCGGAGCAGCTGAGGGAGCACGGTTTCGGCCGCATAACGGAAGGGACGATATATCCGCTGCTGCTGAGGCTGGAGAAGAACGGGCAGATCGCCGCGACCTACAGGGAGTCGGAGCTGGGGCCGAGGCGGAAATACTACGGCTTGACGGACAAGGGCCGGGAGGCGCTGCGGGAATTTGCGGCGAGCTATCGCGAGCTTGCGCGTGCGGTGGAGCATTTACTTGACGACATGGAGGGAGGCAAACAGGATGAGCAAGAGGACCAGACTGCTGCTCAGGGAGAATAACGCGCTGGAGAGCGAGCTTTCGAGGGAGGAGGACCGGGAGGTGCTGACGGACATCACGGTGTATCTCCGCACTGCGAACATCAGCCAGTACTATCAGGAGAAGGTTCGCCGGGACATCTGGCAGATGCTCGTCGACGGGGAGAGGCGCGGCGAGACGGCCCGGGAAGTTCTGGGCGAGGATCACAGGGCGTTTTGCGACAGTGTGGTAGCGGAGCTGCCGCAGCTTAGCCGCACGGAGCGTGTCCTGTCGCAGCTGCGGGACGTACTGCTCTCGGCGGTGGTGCTGTTTGCGATCTGGCTGGCATTCGGCCTGCTTGAGCAGCTGATACGGCCGGAGACCATGCCGTATCTGACGGTCACGGCCGGGAACGCGGTGTGCGCGGCCATCATCCTCGCGGCGGCCTTCCTGCTGGTGCACGCGGTGTCGAGGAACGCTTTCAGTGTTGACAAGGCTCCGGGCAAGAGGGGGTTTGCCGTGATGTTCGCGCTGGTGTTCCTGCTGATGCTGGCGTGCATGGGGGCGAACATATTCATAAAATACGCGCTGTTTCAGATCCACGCGCTGGCTGCGGCGGCTGGTATTGCCGCGCTTTTGGCTGTATATCTGGCGCTTGAGGCGAAGCTGGACTGAAATCCTGCAAGAAAGAGACGGACGCCCGGGCGGGGGAGCTTCCCCGTCCGGGCGTCGGTTTTGTTCGCTCTCCCTCCTGCTCGGGCGGGGAGGCGCTTCAAACTATCCTTTTGAACTGCTTATCCAGCTCGCGGCGCGACAGGGGCCAGCAGACCGGCCTGCCGTGCGGGCAGTAGCGGATCTGGCCGCTCAGGACCAGCCTTGCCAGCTTTTCAAGCTCCTCCGGCTCGGCGCTGTCCCCGGCCTTTATGGCAGAGCGGCATGCGATAGTCTTGTAGGCCTCGTCCCTCGCCGCGTTTGGGTCGGATCGCTGCGAGTTGGACAGCTCCTCGCAGATGGACTCAATGGCGTTTACCGCTTCCTCAGGCTCCATGCCCTCGGGCAGGGCCCGCAGCATGAAGCTCTGCGCGCCGAAGGCCTCCACCTCAAAACCCAGCCTGCCCATGTAGTCCAGCGCGCCGCGCAGCGCGTCCGCCGCCTGCGCAGGCAGATTGAAGGGCTTCGGCTCCAGCAGCTCCTGGCACATATACTCAGCCTCGCCGCGGCACAGCCTGTCGTACACCATGCGCTCGTGGGCCGCGTGTTTGTCTATTATCAGCAGCTCGTCCCCGCGCTCGACCAGTATATACAGCCCGAGCGCCTCGCCTATGACCCGGAAGCTCTGCACCGGCGTCTCGCTCGCCGCGAAGGGGGCAAGCCGCGTATCCTCCGGCCTGTCGTCATAGCTCGTCTCTATGACGCACTGCCCGTCCTGAAGCGCCTCGTCCGCGTCCTTCGAGGGCTTCGCGACGAAGGGCGAGTAGCCCCAGCCTATCCTGTCGGCGTTCGGCCCATCCTGCTCCATCACAGTCTCTGTCGCCCGCAGCGCAGGCGGCTCCGCGGACGGCGCCGGTTCGGAGGCACGGGGGATGCTCCCGGCGGACGGCACCGGCTCCGGCTCCGCGCGCTCCGGCTCCGCGCGCGGCGGCTCCGGCCCGGCGGCTGAGGGCGCCAGAGGCCGTTCGAGCGCGCCCTTCACCGCGTAGTGTACGGCGTCGAACACACGTTTCTCATCCGAGAACTTGACCTCGGTCTTTGCCGGGTGCACGTTCACGTCCACCGCTGCGGGCGAGAGCTTCAGGTATATCACGCAGGCCGGGTATTTCCCCGTCAGAAGCGTGCCCCTGTAGGCCTGTTCGACCGCGGCCTGCAGCAGCTGAGACTTTATGTACCTTCCGTTGCAGAAGAAAAACTGCATCGACCGGCTGCCCCTGCATGCCGAGGGCTTGCCCGTGAAGCCCTCAGCCGACACCGGCCCGTCCTCCGACTTCGCGGGCAGCAGCCCGGCTGTCAGCTCGCGGCCCAGCAGGGTGTATATCGCGCTCTCGGCAATGCCGTCGCCCGGCGTGAAGAACTCCTCCGCGCCGTCCCTTATGCATCTGACGCTGACCTCGGGGCGGCCCAGGGCGCAGCGCAGGGCCGTCTGCACGCAGGCCGTGCCCTCGGCCCTGTCCGACTTCATGAACTTCAGCCTCGCCGGGGTGTTGTAGAACAGCCCGCGCACGGTTATGCTCGTCCCCTCCGGGCAGCCGCAGTCGCACATCTTTGTTATCTCGCCCCCGTCGAGCAGCAGCCGCGTGCCGCTCGGCGCGCCGTGCTCCCTCGTCAGCAGCTCGACGTGTGAGACGCTGCCTATCGCCGCGAGCGCCTCGCCCCGGAAGCCCAGCGTGCCGATGGCCTCCAGCCCGCGCTCGTCCCTCAGCTTGCTCGTCGCATGCCGCAGGAACGCTATGCCCGCGTCCTCCGGCGACATGCCGCAGCCGTCGTCCGTTACCTTTATATATTCGGCTCCGCCGCCGCGAATCTCCACCGTCACGTTCTTCGCGCCGGCGTCCACCGCGTTCTCCAGAAGCTCCTTTACCGCCGACGCGGGCCGCTCGACGACCTCGCCCGCCGCTATCAGGTCCGCCACAAAGGGCGAGAGTATGTTTATCCTGGGCATCGCGCACCTCGTTTCTTCGTGGCTATTATATAGTAAAGCCGTTGAACTTTCCAGAGCAAAATGTTAAAATATCTTGTTATCCTGTGTGTATGTGGAGGCGTTATGGCTTACAACAGAGTTGAGATACCCGAGGCCGAGCTGGAGCGGCAGAGGGATATCTGCAAAAATATACGCGAGAGGCTGGGCGGCAGGCGGCCCCTGGCCTTTGTGGACACCTACGGCTGCCAGCAGAACGAGGCCGACAGCGAGGCCATCCGCGGCTATATCGAGCTGATGGGCTTCGGCTTCACCGAGGACGAGAACGAGGCCGAGCTGATCGTCGTGAACACCTGTGCCGTGCGCGGGCACGCGGAGATGCGCGTGCTGGGCAACGTGGGCGCGCTGGTGCACGCGAAGGCGCGCAACCCCCGGCTCATGGTAGCGGTCTGCGGCTGCATGGTGCAGCAGCCGCACATGGCCGAAAAGCTCAAAAAGTCCTTCCGGGTAGTGGACCTCTGCTTTGGCCCGCACGAGCTGTGGCGTTTCCCGGAGCTGTACGAACGCGCGCTGACGAAAAAGGGCCGCGTGTTCGAGACCTCGCCCTGTGAGGGCGTCGTCGCCGAGGGCCTGCCCGTGCACAGGCAGGGCAGCGTCAAGGCATGGCTCTCCATCATGTACGGCTGCAACAACTTCTGCACCTACTGCATCGTGCCCTACGTCAGGGGCAGGGAGCGCTCGAGAAAACCCGAGGACGTCATCGCCGAGGCGAGGCGGCTCGTCGAGGCGGGATACAGGGATATCACCCTCCTCGGACAGAACGTCAACTCCTACGGCAAGGACCTCGGCGCGGACGTGGATTTTGCGGACATCATACGCGAGATAAACGCCATACCGGGCGACTTTCTCATCCGCTTTATGACCAGCCACCCGAGGGACGCGACGGAGAAGCTTTTCCGCACTATGGCCGAGTGCGAGAAATGCGCAAAGCACATACATCTGCCCGTGCAGTCGGGCAGCAGCCGGGTGCTGAAGGCCATGAACCGGCACTATGACAGGGAGAAGTACCTCTCGCTCGTGGACATGGCACGCTTGTATATGCCGGAGCTTGTGCTGACGACGGACATCATCGTGGGTTTCCCCGGCGAAACGGCGGAGGACTTTGAGGAGACGATGACGCTGGTGGAGCGCGTGCGCTACGACGCGATGTTTACCTTTATCTTCTCCCCGCGCGAGGGCACGCCCGCGGCCTCGATGCCCGACCCGGTGTCGAGGGAGGAAAAGCAGGTCTGGTTCGACCGCCTGGTCGAGACGGCGAACGCGATATCCGGTGAAAAGCACCGGGAGTACATCGGCCGGAGGCTGCGCGTGCTGGTGGACGGCGAGACGGACAGGGGCGAATATAACCTCTCCGCGCGCACGAACGGCGGCAGGCTGGTGCATCTCAAGGGCGCGCCGGAGCTTATTGGAAAATTCATCGAGGCGGAGATAACGGACGGGAATACCTGGGCGCTCTACGGCGTCCCGGCGGACTGAGGGGGTTTGAGGCATGACGGATCTGACGCCGATGAAGCGGCAGTTTCGAAAGATAAAGGAGGAGAACCCGGACAGCCTGCTGTTTTTCCGTCTGGGCGACTTCTATGAGATGTTCGAGGAGGACGCGATCACGGCCTCGAAGATACTGAACCTCACCCTCACGACGCGGGACAGGAACAAGCCCCCGGAGGAGCAGACCCCGATGTGCGGCGTTCCCTATCACGCGGCGAGGGCGTACATAGGCCAGCTCCTGGAGCGGGGCTACAAGGTCGCCATCTGCGACCAGCTCGACCAGAAGCCGAGGAAGAACTCCCCGCTCATGCGCCGCGAGGTCGTGCGCATACTCAGCCCCGGCACGGTGACGGACGGGGAATTTCTGGACGCAAGAAGCTCAAACTATATAGGCTCGGTGTATCTTGCGGACGGGGCCGGTGCGGCGGCGTTCTGCGACGTTTCGACGGGCGAGTTCTGCGCGGCGGCCTTCTCGGGCGAGCACAGCGAGGAGCACATCATAAACGAGCTGGGCAGGTTCAGTCCGAGGGAGATCGTGGTATCCGAGGGCGCTGCCGAGAGCAGGCGGCTGGGGCAGTTTATGGACATGCGGCTCCGCTGCCTGAAGGTGGCTGACGACGGCAGGTTCGAGCTTGACCCCTGCGAGCAGAAGGTGAAGGCGCAGTTCGGCGTCGAAAATGCGGAGGAGCCTTTCGGCGGGAGCGTTCCGGCGGTGCTCGCCGGCGGCGCGCTGCTGACCTATATCTCCGAGACGCAGAAGTGCGACATGGCGAACATCCGCAGCGTGGACCTTTTCGAAGGCGGAAAATACATGGAGCTGGACTACGCCACGCAGAGGAACCTTGAGCTGACAAAATGCCTCAGCTCGGGGGAGAGGCGCGGCAGTCTGCTCTCGGTGCTGGACATGACGAAGTCGCCCATGGGCGCCCGGACGCTGAGGGCCTGGGTGGAGCGGCCGCTGCTTTCGGTGGTGGCGATAAAGCGCAGGCTCGCGGCGGTGACGGAGCTGCGCCAGAACAGCGTCATGCGCGGGGAGCTGAGGCGCTGCCTCGCGAACCTCGGCGACATGCAGCGGCTCATGAGCCGCGTGGTGAACAAGACCGCCGGCGGCCGGGACCTTCTGACGCTCTGCGAGTGCGGCAGCGAGCTGCCCCGGATAGTGAAGCTGCTCACGGACTGCAGCTCGCCCCTGCTCCGGGAGATATTCGAGATGGACTCGCTCGAGGATGTGACCTGGTACATCGAGCGGGCGGTCTGCGACAAGCCGCCCGTCAGCATCCGCGAGGGCGGCATACTCCGGGAGGGCTACTCCGAGGAGGTGGACCGCCTCAGAAAGATACGCGACAACGGCGCGCAGATGGTGGCCGAGATGGAGGCCAGAGAGCGGGAGAGGACCGGCATAAAAAAGCTCAAGGTCGGCTACAACAAGGTCTTCGGTTACTATATCGATATCCCGAACAGCGCAAAGGCCGGCGAGCTGCCGCCGGAGTATATAAGAAGACAGACGACCTCGACCGCGGAGCGCTACTACACGGCTGAACTCAAGGAGCTGGAGACGGAGATCGCCTCCGCGAGCGAGAGGATATGCGAGCTGGAGTACGACTACTTCTGCGAGCTGCGCGACCGCGTGGCCGAGCAGGTGGACAGGGTGCAGGAGGCAGCGGACCACGTGGGCGTGCTCGACGCCCTCTGCTCTCTGGCCGAGGTCTCGCTCAGGCAGAACTACTGCTGCCCGGAAGTGGACCTCTCGGGCGAGATACACATAGCCGACGGGCGGCATCCCGTCGTGGAATATGTGCAGTCGGACAGCCTGTTCGTGCCGAACGACACGCACATGAACACAGGCGACGACCGGGTGGCGATCATAACAGGCCCGAACATGGCGGGCAAGAGCACCTATATGCGTCAGACGGCGCTCATCTGCATCATGGCGCAGATCGGCTCCTACGTTCCGGCAAAGAGTGCGACGCTGGGCATAGTAGACCGGGTGTTCACGAGGATAGGCGCCTCGGACGACCTGGCCGGCGGCCAGAGCACCTTCATGGTCGAGATGACCGAGGTGGCGGAGATACTGCGCAACGCCACGCGGCACAGCCTCATCATACTCGACGAGGTGGGCCGCGGCACCTCGACCTATGACGGCGTGGCGATCGCGAGGGCGGTGCTGGAATACTGCGCCGACCCGAAGACACTGGGCGCGAAGACCCTGTTTTCGACGCACTATCACGAGCTGACTGTGCTGGAGGACAGCATGCCCGGCGTGAGGAATTACTATATCACGGCGAAGAAAAAGGGCGAGGGGCTTATCTTCCTGCGCAGGGTCGTGCGCGGCTCGGCGAAGGACAGCTACGGCATAGAGGTCGCTCAGCTTGCGGGCGTGCCACAGCGGGTGGTGAAAAGGGCGAGGACCTGCCTGGACGAGCTGGTAAAAAACGGCGGCAGCGCACCGGCGCCTGTGCGCATGAGCGCCCGGGCCGCGGACTATGACGGCCAGCTCAGTCTGGGCGATACCGCCTCAGACGAGGTGCTCGCGAGGCTCAAAACCGCGTCAGTTGAGACCATGTCGCCCATCGAGGCGATGAACCTGCTCTATGAACTCAAGAGAAAGCTGGAGGGCTGATGGAGAACCGACCCATTCCGAGAACGGATTTTATTAACCTCATGTCCAGGGGCGAGATGATCGCCGCGGCAATATACCTGCCCATACACGTCATAGGCCTGCCTCTCGCGCTGGGCTGGCTGGGGACGCTCATACCCGGCCTGGCCTCGATGACGAACACCGAGCTGAACCTACTCTATTACGGTGTCGGGATGTTGTATATGCTCATACTGCTCAGGCGCTTCCTGCGCAGGAGCTTCGACGTGGCGCTGGACGCGAAGGGCAGGTTCCTGCTCTCCGTGCTCGGCGGCTACGCGGTGGACATCGGGCTGAGCTTCATACTCTCGGCGGTGCTGCTGGTGTTCGGCCTGGAACTCGGCATGTCGCCGAACAACCAGGCTATAATGGCCGAGGCCGCGACAGACTACCGGAGGCTCGCGGTCATGGTCGTCGTCATGGCGCCGATCGTCGAGGAACCCATGTTCCGGGGCCTGCTTTTCGGCTGCATCAGGCCGCGCAGCCGCGCGCTTGCATATATAGTCTCGGTGCTGCTGTTTTCGCTCTACCACGTCTGGCAGTACGCGTTCATCGGCGGCGACTTCACGCTGCTTATCTACAGCCTCCTGTACATGCCGGTCTCCGCCGGCCTGTGCTGGGCCTACGACCGCAGCGGCAGCATCTGGGCGCCCATGGTGATGCACGGCATTATAAATGCGCTGAGCCTTTCGGTGCTAAACAGCGGCGTGTTCTAAAAAATTTTCTGCGAGTTTACAAAAAATGCGTTGTATCCTATACCCGCCGGTGATACCATTGTGTATATTCAAGGAGGGAACAAAATGGGTTACTTTTCAAGAGAATATCTGGAGCTTCTGGCCGAAAAATATCCGAACGAGGCCGCGGCCTGCTCCGAGATCATAAATCTGAACGCGATACTCACCCTGCCGAAAGGCACGGAGCATTTCATAAGCGACCTGCACGGCGAATACGGCGCGGTGAGGCACATACTGAACAACTGCTCGGGCGTCATATTGGAGAAGGTGCGGCGGCTGTTCGAGGAGACGGAGGGCGAGGCGAAGTGCCGCGCGCTCTGCTCGGTCATCTACTATCCCAAGGCGGAGCTGGCCTGCCTGAGAGAGCGCGGCGAGCTGGACAACGCCCGCCTGCGCGAGATACTCGAGCAGCTCTGCCTGCTGGCCGAGACGCTCTCGGGCAAGTACACCCGCGGCTATGTGAGAAAGCAGATGCCGCCCGACTGGCAGTTCGTGCTCGACGAGCTGCTGCATATCCAGCGCGATGAGGACGCGAACCAGCACAGGTATCACGACGCCATCCTGGACAGCGTCATAGCCACAGGCTCGGCGGACGACGTCATATCGGCGCTGGCGGAGCTCATTAAGAGCCTCGCCGTGGACAGGCTGCACGTCGTGGGCGACATCTTCGACCGCGGCCCGGAGCCGGCCCGGATCGTTGACATGCTCATGAAGCATCCGAATCTCGACATACAGTGGGGCAACCACGACATCCTCTGGCTGGGCGCGGCGGCGGGCAGCGCGGCCTGTATCTTCACCGTGTTGAGGATAAGCTCCGACTACGGCAACGCAATGACGCTCGAGCGGCGCTACGGCGTCTCGCTCCGGCCGCTTTACGAGTTCTGCGAGCGCGTCTACGGCAGCTCGGACAAGAAGACGGTGCATCAGGCGCTGTCGGTGCTGGGCTTCAAGTTAGAGGGGCGCATCATCATGCGGCATCCGGGCTATGAGATGAACGACAGGCTCATGCTCAACCGCATAAACTACGAGGACTGGACGGTCGAGCTGGATACGGGCACCTACCCGCTCAACACTCACCAGTTTCCGACCGTGGACCCGAAGGACCCGTACAGGCTCACGGACGAGGAGCAGGAGATGGTGGACGAATACGTTTCGGCCTTCAAGGAGAGCCAGCCGCTCCGCCGGCACCTCGACTTCATCTACAAGAAGGGCAGCACCTACCTGTGCTGCAACGGCAACCTGCTCTATCACGGCTGCATACCCATGACGCCGGACGGCAGGCTGGCGAGCGTGCGCCATGGCGGACGATGGTACTCGGGCAGGGCGCTTATGGACTATGCGGATACCATAGTCAAGAGCGCCTGGGCGCGCGGCGACGAGTCGGCGCTGGATATGATGTGGTACCTCTGGTGCGGCAACAACAGCCCGTTCTCGGGCAGGGTGTTTCACACCTTCGAGAGGGCGGTCGTGGACGACCAGAGCACCTGGGCCGAGCCGAAGAATCCCTATTTCGACCACTGGGAGGACGAAAAGGCGGTCAAGATGATACTGGCCGAGTTCGGCCTTGACCCGGAGACGGGCCGGATCATCAACGGGCACACGCCGGTCAAGGCGAAGAAGGGCGAGAGCCCGGTAAAGGCCGGAGGAAGGCTGTTCATCATAGACGGCGGCTTCTGCAAGGCGTATCAGAAGACGACGGGCATCGCGGGCTATACGCTGATCTACAGCTCACACGGCATAAGGCTCAAGAGCCACCGGCCCTTCGAGGGCGTGGCGAAAGTGCTCAGCGAGAATGCGGACATGGAGTCGGATTCCGTACCGGTGGAATTTTTCCCGACGAGGAGATACATATCGGACACCGACGAGGGCCAGCGGCTGCGGCAGAGGATAGACGCTCTGGAGGCGCTGCTGAACGCCTACCGCTCGGGAGAGATACAGCAGAGATAAAAGAGGAAAACGGGGGATGAGTACATGAGTGGGGCATATGCGCAGCAGGCGGCGGAGGCAGTCTGCCCGCACTGCGGCGCGGCTGTCGGAGCGGAGGACAATTGCTGCTGGCACTGCGGAGAGCGTCTGCCCCGGGGCAGGAGCTGGTGCCCCGAGTGCGGCAGGAGATACGCAAACGGCGAGACGCGGTGCACAAACTGCGGCAGTGCCACGCTTCCGGGCGACCCTGCCGCGAGCCAAAGGCCGGAGCCGGAACAGGAGACTGAACCAGAGCCTGAGCCGGAGCGTGACAGGAGAGCGGGCTATGACTACGACGCGAGGAGCGGCAGCTACAACTACGACGAGCGCCGCCAGTATGACCGGGGCTTTGACCACGGCTACGACCGGGGCTACGAGCGCGGTTACAGGGCGGCGGGACGCGGGCTGCGTTCTCCGCGGGACTGGCTGCTGACGCTCATATTCTCGGCGGTGCTGGGCGTGTTCGGCGTGCACAGGTTCTATGCCGGGAAGATAGGCACGGGTATACTCTGGCTCCTCACCGGGGGATGCCTGGGTATAGGCTGGCTCATAGATCTCATAGTCATCGCCTGCGGGAAGTTCCGTGACAAGGAAGGCAGGCTCATAATGCCGCGCTGACTTGACAAGGCGGGTATCATTTTGTAGAATATTGGTCTGCAATGAATGTGGAGAGGGTGCGAAAGAATCTATGGCAAAGGACAAGAAGGTAGAACAGATAACCGATATGGAGGTCGATTTCGCGCAGTGGTTCACGGACGTCTGCACCAAGGCGGAGCTGGTGGACTATTCGGGCGTGAAGGGGCTTTTCGTGCTGCGGCCCTACGGCTACGCCATATGGGAGAACATACAGGCCGCGCTGGATAAGAAGTTCAAGGACACGGGGCACACGAACGTCTCGATGCCCATGCTCATCCCGGAGAGCCTGCTGCAGAAGGAGAAGGACCACGTCGAGGGCTTCGCGCCGGAGTGCGCCTGGGTGACGGTCGGCGGCAGCGAGGAGCTGCCCGAGCGTCTGTGCATTCGCCCGACGAGCGAGACGCTGTTCTGCGAGCACTGGAGCCACGTCGTGCATTCCTGGCGCGACCTGCCCTGCCTCTACAACCAGTGGTGCAGCGTGCTGCGCTGGG
>URDJ01000048.1 GCA_900546615.1 uncultured Eubacteriales bacterium
GGTCAAAAATTAAAGCCGTCTGATTGGCGGCCTGCGGTTTTCTAATCTTCTTATTCCCCTTTTGTGTATAAATACATGAAGCGGTCTCTTTGTCGGCATCGGTGAAGGCTCCGTCCAGGTCTCCCACTACGATGTCGGGGCTGCCGGGCGTGACGTCAACGCGCGTGCTTATATTGCCCTCGGGCAAGACGATGTTCCCGCCGGTCACCCGGCCGTTTTCGTCCACCATCACGACGGTGGTGACGGTCTTTTCCCCGGTCGAAACCGAGACGTTGTAGCTGCCGGGGGCGAGGTCGGGGAAGCTGTAAGCTCCGTTGGAACCAGTGACGTCCTCGTCGAGCTTGTTAGAACCCTGCCAAATGCTCACCGCTGCGCCCTCTACTGGCGCGCCGCCCTTGTCCTGGACCTTGCCGCCAACGCTCTGGGACTGCGCCCACTGGGCGGTAAAGGTGACGTCACTGCTGGGCATTGTAAAGCTGTCGCCGGGCTTATAGACCACGTTGAAGTATTTCCAGCCGGTGAATACGCTCCCGGGCTTTGTAAAGCCGCACTCGGGCAGGATGACGGCGCTGCCGCCCGCCGCGCTCATGCCGGCGGTGGAGCCTCCCGCACCGCTGCCGGCGAAGGACACCTCGTAAGTCCTGGGCATCCCGGAACTGACGACGACGCTGCCCACCTGCTTTTCGCTGCTGCCGTCAGGGTGGCGGTAGTTGGGATTCGTGATCTCGACCCAGACTTCGTAGGTCCCCGGCTCGCTCGGCGTCACCTCGTTGCCGTTTTTGTCCTTGTAAACTACCTCGTAGTCGCTCTCCGCAAGGCCGGGAGCGCTGATGGCAGGCTCGCTGCCCACCGTGACGGCGTTGTCGGTCACGGTGATGGTCACGGGCTTTTGCTGTATGCGCAGGGTCGCCGTGCCGTTGATAATGTCGTAGTTTTTGAGGCTCGCGTTCAGGGGATGCTCACCGGCCTCGGTGCTGACGCCGCTGATAACGGCCTCGAGCCCCTCGTCGCCCTCGGCCAGGCCGCTCAGGATGACGTACACCGGCTCGACGCTGCCATAGACCTGCTCAAGCCCGACCCAGGTGGCGGTGACGGTCTTGGGGCTTATTGTGAAGGTATAGGTCCTTTCAACCGTCGTGCCGTCCGGCCAGACGTAGTTGGCCTTGTCCTTGAGCGCCACGGTGACGGTGTAAGTCCCCGCGTCGACCTGGACGTTTCCGCTGACGGCGTAGAGCCCGCTCTCGGCGATGTGATACGTCTGCTCCGCGCCGTTGTAGATGAACGCAGTCTCGTCCGCCTCGGGTATCGGCACGTCGGCGGCGGTGATGGTGAGCTGGCCGACTACCTTGGAAGTCTCGCCGCCCTCGAAGCAGAAGTTGCCGTTCGTGATGGTGACGCTGATGTCATATGTACCGGCCTCGGTCTGGTTTTCCGCGTCGCCGTATTTGACCTCATAGCCGCCTGCGGGTATCTGCGTCTGGCCTTCGTCCTGCGTGACCTCGGCGGTCTTGGGGTCGCCGTCGTAGGTGTGGCTGTTGCCGCTTACGCTGAAGCTGACGACGGCCTTGCCTATGCTCCATGAGTGGGTCAGGTCGGTGCCGTTCGTAAGCGTGTAGTTGGCGTTGTCCAGCGCGGTGACCTCGGCTGTGTAGCTGCCGTGCTCGGTTTTGACGTTGTCCCTGTATGTAAGCTCGCAGGCGTCGCCGGACACAATGTTTGTTATCGTCGCGGTGACGGTTTTCTCGCTGCCGTCGTAGGTGAAGCTGCTCTCGCTCCAGCTCAGTTCCACGGGAAGCGGGGCGATGGTGTAGCTCTGCTCCACGTCTGCGGGGAGCTTGTAGTTGCCGTTGCTGAGGCTTTTTGCCTCGGCGGTGTAGGTGCCCGCGTTGGTCTGATTGCCGTTTTCAACGGTGACGGCGCACTGGTCGCCGCTAACCAGCCCCGTAGCCGCAGCGGTGACGCCGACGGGTTCGCCATCGTAGACGAGGTTTTCGTAGCCGCTCCAGGTGAGACCGACGGTCTTGGGCGTGATGTTGGCCGTGTCGGTCAGTGTTTCTGTGGAGAGCACATAGTTTTCGTCCCAGCTGCCATTCAGCGTGACGTTGACGTTGACAGTCTTGTTTTCGTCCGCTTTGGCGTCCTCAAACGTGAACACGCCGCCGGCGGTGGGATTCTCGCCGAGCACCGCGCCTTCAAGCTTTATCGTACCGGTGGTGGAAGTGTTGCCGTCGTAGGTTTTGTCCGCTGCGGAGGCGACGGACGGCGTGAGCGTGGCCTTGTTCACCTGCACGGTGACACTCTGCTCCACGCTGTTGTAGTTCGCCGTGTCGTCGGGGGTGAAAGCTACGGTGTAGGAATGGTTGCCGCTCGTGGGGTGTTTGCTGCCGTCTTTCCATGCGAAGCTGCCGGGGACGGCGCTGCCGCCGGAGAGGGTGCTGGCGCTGAGGCTCTGGCCGTAGGTGATGTCCGAGGCCGTGGGCCATGTAGTCACCGGATAGGCCTTGTCAACGCTGACTGTGACGGACTCGCTTGTTTTCTCAGCGGTGAGGCCGTCCGTGTCCGTGGCCGTGACCTTGACGGTGTAGCTGCCGCTGTCGTTTACGTTTTTGATAGTCAGGGTGCTGTCGGCCTTGCCGTCGAGCTTTTCGCCGCCCTTGTACCACTCGTAGGCGTAGGTGACGCTTGCTGCGTGCGTGGCCGCGGCAGTGAGGGTGATTTTCTCGCCGTAGATGACATTATCATCGCTGGCGGTCAGCGTCACCGTGGGCGCGTTCAGCGTCCACTTCGCGGTGAGGGTTAGGTCGGCGGTGACGCCGGTGGCAAAATTCCACTCACTCTGACCATTCATCCAGCAGTCAAATGTGTAGCCGTCCATTTCGGGGTCTGCGGGCTTGGTGACCTTGCCGCCGTCGACCACGAGCTGGGCGTCCGTGCCGATGGTAACGCTGTGGACGGTTTTGGTGACGGTTGAGGTGACGCCCGCGCCTGTGGTCGCAGTGAAGGTGTAGGTGCCTGGCGCGGTGATGGTGTAGCTGTTGCCCTCAATGTTCGCAGGCTCGCCGCCGTCCTTCTGCACGGTGACGCTTTGGATGTCGGAGCCGCCGGTGTTGGAGGCGTTTACGGTCAGGGTTAGTTCTTCAGCGCTCTTCATTCCGCCGCTGATGGACAGTGTAGGCGCGGTCTTGTCGATGTTTTTGATTTCGATTTCCTGCGTTGTGGTGTTGCCCGCGTTGTCGGTGACGGTGACGGTGTATGTACCGTTTTCCGTGGCGGTGAAGTTGTACTTGCCCTCGCTGCCGGGCGTTACCGTAACAGATTTGCCGTCTTTGTCAGTCACGGTGACGGTTTGGATGCCCGACGTCTCGTCGGAGACGTCGAAGCTGACGGTGACGTTTTCGTCCGTCCACACTGCATCCTCTGCCGGTTTATCGACGTTACTCACCGCAGGGTCGGTCTTGTCCAGCTTGTAGGTGACCTCGGTCTCATAGATGTGGCCTTCGCTGTCCTTGATGAAAACCGTCTGCGTGTGCTCACCCTCGGTGGCAATGGTGACTCCGTCGGTGGCTGCGTCTGTGGTGCCGATGGACACTCCATCTTTAGGCGTCAGGGTGATATCCTGATTGTACCAGCCGTTATCATTGGCCTGCGGGATGGTAACATAGTCCGAAAGCGTTTTGTCATTTGGCAGACCCGCGTAGACGATGTTGAATGTCTTTTCCGTCGTGCCGGAGTAGTTGCCCTTGAAGGTGATGGTCACGGTGCCGGTGCCCTTGTTGGTGTTGTTACGATAGGTAAGGTCGTAGTCCGTGCCCTCGTTTAGTTTCTTATCGCCGTCCTTGATGACCGGCGTGGGCTGAATGGCGCTGCCGGTGTAGGTCTGGTCGTCGATGGAGCCGATGGTAATGTCGCTGCTCTCGCCGTATGCCTTGGCTGTGATGGTAAATGTCACCTGGGCGGTCTGGTCGTTCTTTGTGATGCTAGCCGTGGCGATGCCGACGTTGGTGTTGTCAGAATAAGTGATGGTCAAATCGCCGCCCAGCCAGCCGGTGCTGTACTCCACCTTGGCGGGCGTAATGGCGCTGCCGGTGTAGGTGTAGGACGAATCAGGCACGGAAATCGTCGCCGTCTCGCTGTGATCGCAGGTGCAGCTCTCGGTGATGATGTTGCCGCTGCCGCTGTAGGTATAGCTGTGGGTATGGTCAGGCCGGATGACATAGCCGCCGTCTTCGTAGGCGTAGCGATAGCCGCCGGAGGGGTTCGTAAGGCTGAACGTATTTTCGCCGCCCCTGATGGCAAAGCCGTCCGCCCCGCCGAGAACATCGTCCTCCTGCACAGTCAGCTCGCCGCCGGTGTAATCTGTGGCATCCACGGCGGCGTTATCCAGCGTCGTGCCGCTCTTGGTATACAGCTTCAGCGCCGCCGTAGTGCCGGCGAGGGCAGGGCTGCCCGCAAGGGTGAGTTTGGCATTCCCGCCCAGATCCACCGCGTATGCTCCGCCGGATATCGTGCCGCCGTAAATGCCGATATTGCCGCCGGTGGCCGCAATGCCGCCGGTGAGCCGGCCTCCGGTCTGGCAGTCGCAGATGGTGAGACTGCCGCCCTCCTGTACCTGAAACGGGCTGCTGCTGTCGTCACTTCTTTTGATCGTCTTTCCGTTGAGGCAGAGGTTGACATCCCCTGTGACGGTGATGGGCTGGCTGAGCGTCACAGTGCCGGTCAGATAGTAGCTGCCGCCGGTCAATGTATAGCCGCTTGGGGTGGACCACTGCTGCCATGCGGGGTTGCTGTGGGATGCATCTTCGTGGCTGCACGACGCGCCGCAGATGGGGTGGGCGTTCTGGTTATAGAGGCGGAGCGCGCTGTTTGCCTCGTCATATTGATAGACAAAGTTCCCATCGCTGTTGGTCAGGCTAAACAGGCTTTGCTTCTCTTGAGAAACCTTGATCGCGCAGCCGATATATCCGCCCTGATGTGCGTCGGGGAATTTCCGCTCCTGTACGGTCAGTGCGCCGCCGGTGTATGCCGTGGCATCCACCGAGGGGTAGGCTATTGTGCCGCTCATACTGTGAATATACAGATCTGCCGTGCCGCCCTCGATGACGGGATCGCCGACGAGGGTAGCGTTGCCATATACGCCGTATTGGGTGGCGTTGATGGTGACACCATCACTGATGGTGGGTCCCAGACCGGTATTGACGTATACGCCGGTCTGGGCGTTGATGGTGACATTGCTCAGGGTTGTTGCACCGCCAGCCGTGACATTCGTCAAGATACCGTACTCGTTCTCGTTCTCCACCGTGCCGTCGGTCATGGTGAGCGTTCCCAAGTTTTGAATGAAATCAAAGCTGCCGTCGGAGATCTCGGCGGTACCATATACCACCAGAGCACCATTGATGCCGCCGCCGGTGATGGTGGCGGTACCTGTTGCGTCATTAAGCGTACCGATGGACACAGCGCCCGCCATTTCGCCATCCGTGCGTAACGCAGTGATCGTGCAGCCGGTGTTTATTGTTGCCTGACCGCTGTTGGTGACACCAAGCGCACCGGAACCGGGTGTAGCGTTGGGGTTCGCTCCTGTTGTCCATTCAAACACAATCTCCGCGCTGCCGCCCATCGTCACGCTGCCGCCCTCCTGATACACAGTGGTGGCACGGTTATTATCCACCGCGGTAGTCAGGCTCACCTCACCGCCGGTAAAGCTGCCGGTGCTGTACGACAGCTTCACCGCCTGAACTCCATTTGTGGCAACACTGCCTGTGTGATTCAGAGAGATCGTGCCGCCGGTGACGTTCAGCGTGCCGCCGTCCGTGACGGAAATCAGGCTGCCGTGGCCTGTTGTCGTACCGCTGATGGTACCGCTTTCCAGGTTCAGCGTGCCGCCCGTGACAGAAATCATATTATAGAGGTTGCTGTATGATACTGTCCCTTTGATGGCGCCGCCGCTTCCGCAATCGCAGATGGTCAGCGTCGCGCCGCTGCTGACGGTGAGAGTATTCTGTCCCATATTCAGCGTATGGCCGTTCAGGCAGAGGGTGACGTCGAAATTGATGGTGATGCCTTGGTAGGTGGAAACATCGCTGTCCAGGTAGTAGTTTCCATCTTGGTAAAAGCTATTACTACTACTGATTGTCCTACTTAGCGGCGTCCAGCCGGTGTGCTCGCCGTGGTTATTTTCCGTCGTCGCCGCCAGGGCCGCAGCCGGCAGCAGGGACATGACCATGCACAGTGCCAGCAGCAGGCTTATGTATTTCCTCGCGTTTGTTTTCATGACTGCCTCCTATTTCTTCCGCGGCCTTGCTCTTGACGGCTGCGGCTGCAAATGCTATCTTAATTTCAGTATATTTTATCAATTCCAGTGAATTATTACAGGGTCTGCGCAAAATTTGCGGCCTTCTGCGCGGATTTTGCTCAGGGCCGGGTGAGGAGGAAAGTCAATGCTGCGTATCGCCCTGTGCGACGACGAGGCGGATAAGCTGCTGGAAACTGCCACGCTGGTGGAGCGTTATTTTCAGGCCCGTCCCTCCGTTTCCGGGCAGGTGGAGGCTTTCCCGAGCGGCGGAGAGCTGATTGCCCGGGTACAGGAGTCGCGCGGCTTCGACATCTATATCCTCGACATCCTCATGCCCGGCCTCAGCGGCATCGACGCCGCCCGAAAGCTGCGGCAGCTGGGCGACGGGGGCGAGATCATCTACATCACCAACTCCAACGACTTCGCCGCCGACAGCTACGAGGTGCGGGCGTTTTCCTACCTGCTCAAGCCGGTGGATGAGGCCAGGCTCTTTAAGGTGCTGGACGGTGCGGTCGAAAAACTGGAGCGTCGGCGCAGCAGCGCCGTCATAGTGAACACGCCGGGCGGCGCGGAGCGCATACGGCTCGAGCAGATACTGTATGTTGAGCGCATGGGGCACTGCATGCGCTACCACTGCGTGGGCGGGGTCGTGGATTCCCAAAGCATACGCTCGCCCTTCAAAACCGCGGCCGCGCCGCTGCTGGCTGACCGGCGCTTCTATCTCTGCGGGGCCAGCTTCGCGCTGAACCTCCAGCACGTGACCGGGGTACATGGTCAGGCGGCCATTCTGGACAACGGTCAGACCGCGACACTGCCAAGAATGTCGGCCGCGGACTTCAAAAAGGCCTGGGGTAAATTCTGGCTGGAGGAGCATCAGCTATGACAGACACGATTTTCCTGACCTTCCGCGCCTATTTTATCGCTGTCATGACCGTCGGTATGATGGCATGCATGACCGAATTCCGTTTCGGACTCTGGAAACTGCTGTGCATCATGGCAGTATACAGCGTTTGGGTTCTTTGCTCCAGTCTGGTCTTGCTCTGGCTTGGCGGTGAGTCTCTGCTTCTGCGAGTGTTTTTCTTCACCATCTCCGTCCCGGCTATCCTGCTCACCTACTTGTCGGCCAACGACAGCCCGTCGCAGGCGGTCTTCAACTACACGACGCAGATACTCGTGTCCACGCTGTCGGCCTCCATGATACGCTGGCTCACGGATTCCATGCGCAATCCCGCACTTATGAACATCCTGCTCATGAGCGTGTTCTATCTGGCGGTCATCTATCTCGAGTGGCGCTTCCTGCGCGGGCCTTTCCGTATGCTGATAAAGGTGATGCCAACCCGCTGGGGCGTGCTCACCCTCATCCCCTGCGTGTTCTGCGGCTATCTCATTATCGTATCGACGTGGCCGGGCAGCTATCTCAACAACAATGCACAGCGCATCTATGTCTACGCTGCAATCATTCCGCTGATCATTGTATACATTGCGGTTTTCAGGAGCCTTCTTAGCCAGTACCGCAGCCAGATGGAGCGCCAGAATGCCGCGCTGCTGACGATGCAGATCTCGGCCCTCAAGGAAAAACTGCAGAAGGTAAAAGAGGTCGAGGAAGGCATTCGCATCCAGCGCCACGATCTGCGCCATCAGCTCCAAGCTGCCACGGAATTGGTGGCGCAGGGAGACAGGGACGCTGCGCTTGACTTTTTGAATACCGCTCAAAAGCGCCTGGACGAGCAGAAGGTGATGCGCTGGTGCCGACCGCCGGTGCTGGACGCGGTGTTCTCCTCCTACTTTGAGCAGGCCAAAAATCAGGGCATCCGGGTAGAGGCCGCCGTCTCGCTGCCGGACACACTGCCTGTGGACGAGGGTGAGCTGGCCATCGTCCTGGCCAATGCTCTGGAAAATGCTATTCATGCCAATCTGGAACTGCCGCCGGAACAGCGGGAGCTGCGCTGCAAGATGGTTGGCATCCCCGGCGTCATGCTGGAGATAACAAATCCCTGCACCGGCGACGTTGTCTTTGACGGCAGCGGCCTTCCAGTATCCAGCCGCGATGGACACGGTCTGGGCGTGCAGTCCATATCGGCCTTCTGTCAAAGGCACGGCGCCGTCTGCGAATTTGATTTGAGCGATGGCTGGTTCTGCCTGCGTCTTGTCATATGAGTCCATTGGCAAAATAAGCCTCCCGCGGATACATGCTCCACGGGGGCTTATTTCATATCATCGTGCTAAACCGCCGCGGCAGCTATGTACCTTACCTCGATCGAGTGCCCTTCCGCCACGCGGCAGCGGCGGGTGAAGCTCATAGTTCGTACGGTACTCATCTTCTTGACCATCTGGCCGCCGACGGAACCGGCCTGGCGGCTCGTGAGGTCGCCGTTGTAGCCCTGCTTCAGATTCACGCCGACCTCCTTTGCCGTTTTTTCACCTCAAAGCTTCTGCTTCAAGCCCCTTTGGACAGTTCCTTTGTATCCACTTCCCTTTCTGGGCTTTCGTCGATCTCTCCTATGAAACGGTAAAATATCTTTATGCTCTGTCTGTAGCTCTGTTTATGGCTTGTCACGCGTTTGCCTTCGGGCAGGAGCTTCGGGCCTATCTCGATGCGCTCTATGAAGGTGTGGAGGATGTCCCGGTCCAGCTTCTCGATATGCGTGTACTTCTTCGCAAGCTCGAAGAACTCCGTGTAGGCGTCCCTCACCTTGTCCGATTCCAAGCGTCCTGCTCTAAGTTCCGCCGCTCTCCGATCCAGCTCCTTCATCTCGTCCGAGAGCTTCCTTGCCATGCTCTCTAGCTGCTCGTCGCTCAGGATACCGGAGGCGTTGTCGCGGTACATCCTCTCCAGCATTCGGCCCGAGTTTTCAAGCTGCTTTTCGATGAGCCGCAGCTGCTTCGGCACATCCGCCTCTCCTGAAAGCTCACGGGCGCGCTCGACGGCCTTGCGCGTGATCTCCTCCGTCTCCTCCCTGCTGAACTCTATCAGCTTTTCCAGGTCTCGCCGGACTATCTCCACTAGATCGTCATAGCGTATCCTAGCGCCCGCCTCGCAGCGGTGCGTTGAGCGCGAAGAGAGGTTGTTGCACACGAGATACCAGTATTTCTCCCGCTCGCCCTTGTACACCGAACCGCCGGAGCACATCGCCGCGCCGCAGCTGGCGCAGAAGGCCACGCCGCCGAAGATGCTGTGGCGGAAGGCCGGGTTTGCGGCGTTGGACTTGGTATTCTCTCCGAGATAGTGCTCCGCCAGCTCGAACTGCTCAAGGCTTACGAGTGCCTCGTGTGTGTTCTCGGTGACGAACCAGTCCTCCTCCGGCACGGGCAGCTTCTTCTTCGACTTGACGCTGACCTTGCGGCTTCGTCCGAGTATCGTGTGGCCGAGGTAGACGCGGTTGCGCAGGATGCGCTTCACGGTGGTGTAGTTCCAGGCGTCCGAGACCCGGGCTGCGCCGCGCTCCGTGAACTCGTCGCGGCACTCCGCCCGGTACTTGAGCGGGGGCATTACCCCTTCCCTCGTCAGCCTCGCGGCTATCGAGCGCGTGGACTCCCCTGCCGCCGCCAGGGCAAAGATGCGCTGCACCACCGGCGCGGTGTTCTCATCGGGGACGAGCTGGTCCGTGGTGTTGTGGGCCTTTTTGTAGCCATATGGCGGGCAGGCGGCGTATTTGCCGTTTCTGCGTTTGTTTTCCAATACCGCTCGCACCTTGCGCGAGGTGTCGCGCAGGTAGACGTCGTTCATGGCGAACTGGAACGGGGCCATCATGTTATCGCTGGTTGAGTCGAAATTGTCCTGCGGCGCTATATAACGGATGCCGTTCTCAGGGAAGAATCGCTCGGCATAGTAACTTGACTCCGACATATCCCTGCCGAGCCGGGACAGGTCCTTGGTGACGACCATGTTTGCCTGCCCTGTGCTCAGGTGCCGCAGCATGGCCTGGAAGCCGGGCCGGTCAAAGTTGCCTCCGGAGAAGCCGTCATCCACGAACTCACGGACTATGATGATGCCGTGGCTGCGGCAATAGCTCTCGACCATCTCCCTTTGGTTCATTATACTTGAAGACTCGCCGCGCTTTTTTTCCTCGTCCGAGAGACGGTAATAGGTATCGGCAAGTCTGAGCTGGGTCCCCAACAGCTTTCCTCCTTTCCGGATAGGGACCGCCCGTACATGGTGATATTATACCACCGGCCTGTCCGGGCGGTCAAAGCTGTGGATACTGCCAGCAGAGGTAACGATTTCCTCCACCACAGCCTGTTTTGCGGTTCTATTTCCCGTGAACACCCGCTCGACAACGTAGACTACACCGCCAAGCTCATGCAGGCAGCTGTCCTCATACACGGTGTTTGCGGGATTGGCCGCGTTTCTGTGCCTTCTCGCCGCGCTGTGCTGCATACGCTTCACCTCCATGCTTCAAGTGTTCCCGCTTTTGCTGTCAGGTAGTACTCTCCTACTCAGACATAGCGATTTAGGTTTACTGTTTGTCCGCCGTATTTGCCACGCGCCCCGGCGGTGAGGGGATACAGCGAGCCGCCGCTGGCGCGGCTGTCATAGCTCTGAGTGTGCCGGTTGCCGTACACCGCAGGGCTGCCCCCAAGTCCTCGGGAGCGCGTGAGCAAGTACCTTTGTCCCCCGCGCTTTCGTTGCGAAGCGGCTTGCCAAAGCCGTTTTTGAGGCCGCGTTCATCGCTCAGGCTTACGCCGTCATCGCGCCGCGCCCCGCGTCGCTGACCGTCTCCGGTCACGCAGGTTCTGTGCTCGCTGTACCGTGTATTAAGTTGTCCAAGGCTGTCAAAAAGGCGCCTCTATAAATACCGGTTTTTAGCCCGTTTTTTACAGGGTCTAAACTGTCGAAATATGTTGTTCATAAGAATTTTACAATTTGTCGTCCTCTTACACACTGTTTCTAAGAGCCCCAAGTTTCTTTATCGCCCGTTGTATCGAGTCTGCAACAGCGTTTACGCTCACGCCATCCTCAGCAGTAATATCTGCAAGCTCTCGCCCGCAGGCGAAGCGCCGCCAGAGTTTGCTGAACTGTGTGTCCGTTAGCAGAGAGCGAATATGCGAGATCAAATCGTCTCTCGTCTTCTGCTCGGCAGCATTAGGTTCACCGGATAAACACTCGTTCTCTCTATCGCTCAGAAAGTACGCGGCAGCCAACGAAAGTCGCCTGTCGTTGTATGCGCGATCCCGGCGCTCGGACTGCTTGTAGTCAGCGTCAGACCAGCCCTTCCACCTTTGAAATTCTTCATCACTCTCGAAGTCAGCTCGTGTGAGACGCACATCCTCGCCGGTTGCGCTGTGGCAGACGATGGCCTCGGCGTCTGTCTTGTTGGCCGCGTAGTCGCTATATGTATTATTGTACATATGTAAAAACCTCCTTTGTTTTGGTGATAACCAAATCAAAGGAGGCGCGCGGGCATGGTAACAAATAAACGCAGGCTACTGAGACGTAGCTTGCGTCTTTTCGCAATATCATAAGTTAATTCCCCGCCATAGTGAAAATTGGGATATGGAGTATTAAGTTGTCCAATTATGCCGACGAAAGGGATTAAACCATAGATTTCATGCGAACACTGTCGGATTATGCGCATGACAGCAAACTGGATATGTCATAACATAGCAAGCATGAACTTCGTATACATAGCAAAAATGCCCCGGAAACATGGTCGGGGGTCGTAAGAAAGTAATATCGTATTTTTGCAGGAACGGCATGGCTTCGGTCATGCCGTTTCCTCTTTCATCAGTTCATTCAGCGGGATAAAGCCCACAAAGTCATAGGAAATGCGAATGTTCTGCCTCCGTTTTCCACTGCTCTTGTCGGGAGCTTCGATATAAACTCCCTTGACAAGTTCACGCAGAGCATAGGGCGTAAGCTCGTCCAAATCCTTGTATTTGTGTACCCTCTGGATAAACTGCTCCAAGTTTTCAATCTGTCGTTCCTGTACTTCAATATCCTGCTGCAAGGTCTGGATTTCCACTTTAAGCTGCTCCTGCTCGGTTTCGTAGCTTCTGCTCATCATGGAAAACCGTTCATCGTTGATGCGTCCCGCCACATTGTCCTCATAGATACGGATAAACAGGCGGTCAAGCTCTCCCATGCGCCGCTGTGCCTGTTCCAGTCGCTTGACGCTTGCACAGATTTTTTCCTCGCTGGACAGCAGGAGCTTGTGTTCCATAACTGCCCGGAAGTGCGCTTCATACCGTGTCACATAGAAGATGACCGCTTTCATGTGCATCCAGACCAAATCTTCCAGAACAACGGCTCGGATGAAGTATGCCGAACAGCTTCCCGTGTTGCTTCGGTAGTTGGCGCATACAAAGTGATCCTGCCGCTTCTCAAAGTAATTGGTGGTGCAGTACCGCATTTTCGCTCCGCAGTCTGCACAGTAAACCATGCCGGAGAACAGGCTGCTCTTACCCGTTTTCGTCCTGCGGTAACGCTGCTGCCGGATCTCCTGCACCTTGTCAAAGACTTCCTGCTCGATGATTGCCGGATGAGTGTTGTAGAAAATCGCCTGTTTGTCGAGGGGCGTTTCCCGCTGTTTCTTGTCCCAGATGGAATTGGTGTAGGTCTTGAAGTTGACCGTACAGCCTGTGTACTCCCGCCGTTCCAGAATATGAACAACGGTGTTGGTGTTCCAATGGTAGGGATCATCGGTTTCGGGGCTTGGGGTTTTGATGCCCGCCCTGCGCTTGTAAGCTGTGGGGTTAAGCACCTTTTCCTCCTGCAAGAGCTTGGCGATCTGCATCGGCCCCCGTCCCTCCATGCACAGCTTGAAGATGCGCTTGACTACCACAGCCGCCGCTTCATCTACGATCCACTTGGTCTTGTCCTCCGGGTCTTTGAGATACCCGAACGGAACATTGGTTGTCAGCGGTACGCCACGCTCACCCTTTGCTTTCTGCACAGCCCGGATTTTGCGGCTTGCATCTTTGGCGAAAAATTCGTTAAACCAGTTTTTGATACCGGCAATATCGCTGTCTGTGCTGTTTGGGTCGATGGTGTCAAAGTGGTCGTTGATGGCAATATACCGCACATTGTACTTCGGGAAAGTGAAGTTGATATAAAGCCCGGTCAGCGAGGAATTTCGTCCCAGTCTGGATAGTTCTTTGGTGATACAAACTGCTACCCGTCCCGCTTCGATTTCCGCAAGCATGGCTTGGAAGCCGGGGCGGTCATAGTTTGTGCCGCTGTACCCATCGTCCACGAAAAAGGTCGGGTTAGGAAAGCGATTTTCTTTAGCGTACTGGAGCAGGATCATTTTTTGATTCTGGATGGAATTTGACACATCTTCTTTGCCGCCCTTTTTATCCTCTTTCATATCTTCCACGGATAAGCGGCAGTAGAGTGCGGTGATTTTATCAGTTGCCCGTAACATTTCTGTTTCCTCCTTCAAAGGGGCAACTGCCAGTACAGGATTGGTTGCTTCTATTGTACCAAGAGTCTGTGAATTTGTCATTGGTCATCCTCCAACTTTTCTGTAAACTTTTCAGCCATAATGCGTTCCATTTTTCTGTCCAGCGTTTCTGTCCCGTCATAGCTGCCTGTGACGGAGTAGATCGTGCCACCAATCTCTTTCTGTAAAGTGAACTCCGGCAGCCAGAAAGCGGATGGATTTTTCACGCAAATGTGTCCGTCCTCATCAAACCAGAAATTGTGTTTGGGATGGTTGGGCGGCAGCGGTGCGGGTTTCAAATACGGGTCAGGATTGTAGAAGTAATATCCCTTCGGCTCGTCATGCTCCTGCTGCTCCCATTCCTCGATTTCTGCCAAAAACTCCGGGTCGATTTCATGCTCAAATGATTTCTTCTTGCTCATAAGTGCCTCCTAAAAATGTGTAAAGATTAGTGTTCGATTTCCTGTTTTTTCTGCCGTGTGACGGCGTTCTGTCGCTCCGGCTCATGGATGACCTGCTCCACCTTGAATTTTATTTGCCAGAGCTTTTTCACCTCCGCATGGATGGGGGAAAGTTCAGTCTGCTCCGTCTTGTATTCCTGTTCCAGACGGTCACGCTCCCTGCGCCATGCGGTGATGGGCAGCTTGCCCTCCTTGAAATGCGGCTTCAACTTGCGCTCTGCCATGTGATACAGGCGGAGTGCGTTTTCATTTTCGGACATGAACTGCTCCCGCTTGCCTTTCCATTTGATAGTCGCTAACTTATCGGCAATGAGCTTGCCTTCGGTGTAAAACTGCACCATGCGGAGAAGCTCGTCCAACTCTTTCACGCGGTCAGACTTTCCACGCATGGAGCTTTTCAAAGTGTCGATGCGGTCACTCAGAGCAGACACACGCTCCTGCAATTCTTCCGGCGTTGTCAGCTTGTTCTGCATGAGATAATTGACGATCTCATTGAACTCTTTGAGATTGCCGATCTTTGCTTTCTGACTCCACGCTCCGGCGTTGCTTCCAGAATAATACTCGCTGAGTATCTGCGCCAGATTGGGGGCTTGCGGCTTGCTCAATTCCTCATGGGCTTCTTTCAGCCAGTCAAGCAGCGCAGAGATTTTCTTTTTCAGATTGCGGATCAGATTGTTGATCGCCTTAATCCATCTGTTCAGATCGCCCTTGTTGGTGCGGATGCCTTTTGCTTCCATGGCTCGGACGGTCACGCCCTCATGGACGGTAGGGACTTGGCCGATGCCCTGTCGTTCGTAACTGCGGTGGTCGATCCCGCAGTCCAATTCCTTCTCGGCAAATTTCTGATTGCACAATTCAGCCCATGCTTGACGCCAATGCTCTAAGGTGTCGGGACTTCCCCAATCGGTAGTAGGCACAGCGTTGAATACATAGTTTCCTGCTTCATCACGGATGCGGTTGCCATGCTCGTCAAGTAGATATTCCCGCCGCTGCTTGTTGCCCCATCTGCCGTGTTCATCCAAAGGGCGGATAGGACACATGACATGGAAATGAGGATTGGAAATGCCGCCGTCCTCCTTGTCGGGGGAGTGAACAGCGAAGTCCACCACCAGGCCACGGCTCACAAACTGCTCCAATAAAAATTGCCTTGCAAGCTCGATGTTCTCCTGCTTGGAAAACTCGTTTTGCAAAGCAATGTCAAAGCTGTATGCAAGCTGCGCTTTCTTTCCCCGTTCCACTTTCTCCACTTCGTTCCAGAGCGTTTCCCGATCAGAGAAAGAGGGTGGAGCATGGGGCGGTAGCAGGATTTCCGAACAGATCACACCGCCCTTTTTGGTGTAGTCGCTGTCCTCGCCGTAGTATTCGCTGTGCAGCTTTTCGCCGGAGCGATAGGCGGCAGATGCGATAGCGGATTGTCCTGCGCTGCGCTTGATTTGTGTCACATGAAAATGATATAGTGCGATACTCAACACCTCTCTTTCTGTTCAGCCCGGTTGTGTTCGTTGACCGCTTCCATGAGCAAGCCTTTGACCTCCGGGACGGCAAGTGTTTTTTCAGCAAAGGCATAAAACTCGGTTTCAGTCAAAACCTTTGTCAGCGGTGCAACACTTTCAATGGCTGCTCCACGGGTAATAAGGTGGTGCGTCCGCTTGCGCCGATCACCTTGTTCGTAGTAAGTGATGCGGTTTTCAATCTGCTGTTTTTTGTGTTGAAGCTGAGTGATCTTGCGTTCATTTTCTGCTTTCTCGGCTTCCAGCTCGGGAATGGTTTTCTGTTTTGCCATAGTGCATGACCTCCTTTATTTTGATGTGGGGATATAAAAAGACCGCCTACCGAAAATCGGTAAACGGTCTGGTAGTGTCAAGTATTTTTCGCAAATTGGTTTGCAGGCTCTGGCATGAATGAAGTCAGCCAGCAATGGAGGCGCCCTCAAGGGCGGCCTCCAGGTGCTTCATATTCATGTACTTCTTGTTGCCCCACTGGGTACCGGCCACATGGCGCAGCCGGGCGCAGACCAGCATGAGGGCAGAGTTGCCGTCCGGAAAGC
>URDJ01000049.1 GCA_900546615.1 uncultured Eubacteriales bacterium
TCTTTCCCAGCTAAAGAAAACCTGCCGCAGAATTCTTTCATTCTGCGACAGGTCCTTTTGCGCAGTGCGCCGTTTATTTCTTTTTCCTTCCGAAGATGCCGCCGGATTCGGGCACCGGTTCGTTCATGGCCTTTGCGTAGTCCCTGAGGGCCTCCTTCTGGCTGTGGCTGAGGTTCTTCGGCACCGCTATGTTCACGGTGACGAAGTGGTCGCCGCGGCCCGAGCCTCTCAGGTAGGGGATGCCCTTGCCCTTGAGCCTGAACACCGTTCCGGGCTGAGTGCCCTCGGGTATCGTGAGCTTGACCTTGCCGTCGAGCGTGGGCACCTCTATGTCCGCGCCGAGCGTCGCCTGCGCGAAGGTCACATATGCCGCCGACAGCACGGAGCTGCCGTCGCGCTCGAAGTTCTCGTGCCTGCGCACGGAGACGGTGACGAGCAGGTCGCCCGCCGGGCCGCCGTCGCGCCCCGCGTTGCCCTGGCCCTTCATGGATATGGTCTGGCCGTCGTCGATGCCGGCGGGTATGTTCACGCTCAGCTTGCGGTTGCGGCGCACGTTGGCCTTGCCCTTACAGGTCGGGCAGGGCTGGTGTATGATCTTGCCCGTGCCGCCGCACTTGGGGCAGGGGCCCTGCGACTGCACCATGCCGAAGGGCGTGCGCTGCGTCGTCCTCACGCTGCCTGTGCCCCGGCAGTCGGGGCAGACCTCCGGCGTCGTGCCGGGCGCGCAGCCCGTACCGTGGCAGTCCGGGCACTGCTCCACCTTCGAGACGCTTATCTCCTTCTTGCAGCCGAAGGCCGCCTCCTCAAAGCTGATGCTGACCGAGGCCCTGAGGCTCTCGCCCCTCCTCGGGCCGCTGCGCTGGGACGAGCCTCCGCCGAAGCCGAAGATGTCGCCCAGATCGCCGAATATATCTCCAAAGCCGCCGAAACCGCCGAATCCGCCGAAACCCGACGCCCCGTCAAAGCCTCCGAAGCCCTGGCTCGGGTCGAAGGCCGCGTGGCCGAACTGGTCGTACTTCGCCCGCTTCTCCGGGTCGCCCAGCACCTGCGCCGCCTCGTTGACCTCCTTGAATTTCGCCTCGGCCTCCTTGTCACCGGGGTGCAGGTCGGGGTGGTACTGCTTCGCCAGCTTCCTGTATGCCTTTTTTATCTCGTCCTCCGAGGCGCCCTTCTGAAGCCCGAGCACCTCGTAATAGTCCCTTTTCTGTTCCGCCATCTGCTTTTCACCTCACATTACGCGCTTTTGCGGGCGCACTTTCGCACGCCCGCATCCGCACAGGGGTCGATTTTATAAGAGAGGGTAGGTTTGAATCACTTCTTGTCGTCGTCGACTACCTCGTAGTCGGCGTCGTAGTACTGCTCTCCGCCGTTGCCGCCGGGCTGCTGGCCGCCCATGTCCGGGCCGCCGGCCTGCGCGCCGGGCTGCTGATAGAGCTTTTCGCTTATCTTGTAGAAGGCCTGAGTCAGCTCGTCGGTCGCGGCCTTGATGGAAGCGGTGTCGCTGCCCTGAAGGGCCTTCTTGAGGTTCTCGAGCTTGCCCTCGACCTCGGCCTTGTCGCCGGCGTCGAGCTTGTCGCCCATCTCCTGCAGGGTCTTCTCGGTCTGGTAGACCATCTGGTCGCCGGCGTTGCGGGTGTCGACCTCCTCCTTGCGGCGGGCGTCCTCGGCGGCGTACTGCTCGGCCTCGCGCACGGCCTTGTCGATGTCCTCCTTGGAGAGGTTCGTCGAGGCGGTGATGGTGATATGCTGCTCCTTGCCGGTGCCGAGGTCCTTGGCCGAGACGTTCACGATGCCGTTCGCGTCAATGTCGAAGGTGACCTCTATCTGAGGCACGCCGCGCCTTGCCGGGGCGATGCCGTCGAGGTTGAACCTGCCGAGGCTCTTGTTGTAGGCCGCCATCTCGCGCTCGCCCTGCAGGACGTTGACCTCGACGGAGGTCTGGTTGTCCGCGGCGGTGGAGAAGATCTGGCTCTTCTTGGTCGGGATGGTAGTGTTGCGCTCGATGAGCTTCGTGAACACGCCGCCCAGCGTCTCAATGCCGAGGGACAGCGGGGTCACGTCGAGCAGGAGGATGCCCTCAACGTCGCCGCCGAGCACGCCGCCCTGAATGGCCGCGCCGATGGCAACGCACTCATCGGGGTTGATGCCCTTGAAGCCGTCCTTGCCGGTGAGGCTCTTGACGGCCTCCTGCACGGCCGGGATACGGGTCGAGCCGCCGACGAGCAGGACCTTCGACAGGTCGGCGGCCTTCAGGCCGGCGTCGGACAGGGCCTGACGCACTGGGCCCATGGTCTTCTCGACCAGGTGATGGGTCAGCTCGTTGAACTTGGCCCTCGTCAGGGTCACGTCGAGGTGCTTCGGGCCGTTGGCGTCCGCCGTGATGTAGGGCAGGTTGATGTTCGTGCTGGTGACGCCGGAGAGGTCGCACTTGGCCTTCTCGGCGGCCTCACGCAGACGCTGCATGGCGACGCGGTCGGTGGACAGGTCGATGCCCTGGTCCTTTTTGAACTCGTCAACCAGATACTTGGTGACGCACTCGTCGAAGTCGTCGCCGCCGAGGCGGTTGTTGCCGGCGGTCGCGAGGACCTCGATGACGCCGTCGCCTATCTCGAGGACGGAGACGTCGAAGGTGCCGCCGCCGAGGTCGTAGACCATGATCTTCTGGTCGGTCTCCTTGTCGAGGCCGTAGGCCAGGGCCGCCGCCGTGGGCTCGTTGATGATGCGCTTGACCTCGAGGCCCGCTATCTTGCCGGCGTCCTTGGTCGCCTGCCTCTGGCTGTCCGTGAAGTAGGCGGGCACGGTGATGACGGCCTCGGTGACCTTCTCGCCCAGATAAGCCTCGGCGTCGGTCTTGAGCTTCTGCAGCACCATGGCGCTGATCTCCTGCGGAGTGTAGGCCTTGCCGTCTATGTTGACCTTGTAGTTGGAGCCCATCTCGCGCTTGATGGAGCTAATCGTCCTGTCCGGGTTCGTGATGGCCTGACGCTTTGCGACCTGGCCGACCATGCGCTCGCCGGTCTTGGAGAAGGCGACGACGGACGGGGTGGTCCTTGCGCCCTCGGCGTTCGCGATGACTACTGCCTCGCCGCCCTCCATGACGGCCACGCAGCTGTTGGTGGTGCCCAAATCTATACCGATGATCTTGCTCATGATTTTCTTCCTCCAGTTGTATTTGAAAAGATTTTAGTAAACAATTTCAGTTGACGACCTTGACCATCGCGAAGCGGATGACCTTGTCGCCCATTTTGAAGCCCTTCTGCAGCTCCTGAACGATTTCGCCCTCGCCCTTCGTTTCGTCCTCCTCGTGCATGACGGCGTTGTGGAGGGCCGGATCGAACTTTTGCCCGAGCGCTTCTATCTCCGTGACGCCCATGCGGGAGAGGATGTCCCTCAGCTGGGTCATTATCATCTCCACGCCCTTGCGGTAGGCCTCGTCGCAGGTGGCCTGCCCGAGAGCCCGGGCGAGGTTGTCGTAGACGGGCAGGAACTTCGTCACCGTGTCGGCCCGCACGTCCTGATATATGCTCTCGCGCTCCTTTGCGCTGCGCTTGCGGTAGTTGTCGTATTCGGCCGCCAGCCTGAGGTATCTGTCCTTCTCGGCCTTCAGCAGGGCGTCCGCCGAGGGCTCGGCCGGCTTATCCTGCTCTTTTTCTGCCTTCGGCTCCTCTTTCGGCGGCTCCGCCGCGGGAGCTTCGGCCTCTTTTTCCGTCTCCTGCGCCGGGAGCTCCTTTTCTTCCATCGGCT
Source organism: uncultured Eubacteriales bacterium (assembly GCA_900546615.1). GTDB lineage: Bacteria > Bacillota > Clostridia > Oscillospirales > Oscillospiraceae > Scatomorpha > Scatomorpha pullistercoris. Next base: position 3,745 of record URDJ01000049.1, read on the forward strand.
CCGGCGGGTCTTTCTTCTTACTGCTCATTTATATCTCCCTTTATTATGAGTTTGTTGTCCAGTCCGGGTGGAGGCGCCGCCCCGCCGCCGAGCCGCTCTGAGAGCGCCCGGGCTATGAGGCTCAGCTTCGCGGCCACCGCCGAGTAGTCCATCCTCGTCGGCCCCACGACACCTATGAGGCCCTTTGTCTCGCCGCCCATGTCGTAGCTCGCGAGCACCACGCTCGAGTCCCGCAGCTCCTCGGCCACGTTCTCCGGGCCTATCAGCACCCTCACGTCGCCGCCGCAGTCGATGGCGTCGAGGTCGTGCAGATGCTCCGCGTCGGAGAGGTAGCTCATGAGGGCGTGGGCCTTCGCGGGGTCCCGGAACTCGGGCTGGGACAGCAGCCGGTTCGCACCGGTGATGCAGGTCTCCGCCGTCTGTGCCTCAGAGAGTATGCTTATCGCAAAGGAGGCGATGACGCCGGTCAGTCCCATCGTGTCGTCCACGGCCCGCTCAGTCGAGCGGATGAGCAGGGGCGTTATCTTGTCCTCCGTTATCTCCGTGAAGTTCGCGTTGAATACCGAGGAGAGCCTCTGTATCATATCCTGCCCCACCGAGACCGGCAAATGCACCAGCTTGTTCTTCACGCTGTTGTTGCTCATCATTGCAACAATTATGAAGGTGTTCGCGTCGATGTAGATGAGGTCAAAGCGCTTTATCGTGGCGGGCGGGGAGGCCGCTATCGCCATCGCGGGGTAGTTCGTGAGGCTCGAGGCCAGCGCGCCGACGTTCGAGACGAGCTTGTCGAGTTCGCGCATCTTCTCGTTGAGGCTGCGGTTTATCTCCTCCGTCTCCTCGAGCGAGAGCTTCTGGCGCTGCATAAGCTCGTTTACGTACATCCTGTAGCCCTGCGGCGTGGGCACGCGGCCCGCCGAGGTGTGCGGCTGCTCGAGATAACCCATCGAGGCCAGCTCCGCCAGCTCGTTGCGTATCGTCGCCGACGAGCAGCCGAGATCCGTAGTCTGCGCCACGGTCTTGGAGCCTACCGGCTCGGCCGTGCGGATGTATTCCTCCACGACCGCGGCAAGTATTTTCTTTTTCCTGCCGCTCAAACCCATTGCAAAAGCTCCTTGTCTGGCAACCTGGGCCCCGGAGTGCTGGCACTCTCGGACCTCGAGTGCTAATATATCACCGCCCCTGCCCGATGTCAAGGGGAGCAAACGAATAATTGACAGATTGTTCATAAATGTTTATATATAATATAAGGGATGTCGAAACGGCTTATTCGGAGGACATGTATGAAAAGACTGACGGTTTTGATTTTAACAGCGGCCATGGCGCTGGCGCTGGCGGGCTGCGGGGATTTCGCGCCGGACCCGACCGAGGCGGTGAGCCTGTCGTCGGACTATTCGTTCGACAGGTCGAATTTCCCGGCGCTGGCGGGCGGCACGGCGCAGGAGCCTCTGGCCGAGGCGACAGCGGCGATCATGCTGGGCGAGACGCGCGAGTCCGTGTCGGACACCCTGAGCTTCGGGAACACGGCGGAGTCCTGGGCGAAGCTCGAAACGGGCGAGGCCGGGCTGGTGCTGGCGGCCGAGCCGGACGAGCTGCCGGCGGGAGTTGAGACGGCGGCGGTGGCGAAGGACGCGCTGGTATTCTATGTAGGGGCCGGGAGCAATATAGACGATATCACGACGGCGCAGTTCAAGTCGATAATAACCGGCGGGACAAAGAGCTGGACGGGCATGGGCGGCACTGGCGAGATAGTCGTCATCGGCAGGCCGGAGGGCTCCGGCTCGCTGGCGGCGCTGCGCAGGCTCATAGGGGCCGACGAGCTGGCGGTGTCCGAGGAGGCCACGGCGCTCACGAGCAGCGAGGTGCTGGGCTACGGGTTCTACAGCGAGGCCGTGCTGATGGGCATGGCGGACGGATATAAGATACTGACGGTGGACGGCGTCATGCCGACGGCGGAGACGATAGCCTCCGGCGAATACCCGCTGTGCGTGGACATCCTGGCGGGCATCAGCGAGACGGCGGCGGAAGACTCGCCCGAGCGGGCGCTGTGGCTCTGGCTGCAGGGCGGCGTCGGGCAGGCGTTCATATCCTCTCAGGGCTATCTGGAGGCGGCGAAATGAAGAAGATCATAATACCGGCGCTCATACTGGCGCTGCTGCTCTCGGGCTGCGGCTTCACGGAGCAGATGCAAACGGTGAAGGACGAATATATAGACCCGGCCATTGAGCGCTACGAGAGCGGCGAGGCCGTCTCCGAGGACGCGGCGCCGCAGGTGAGCGCGCCGAATATCGCGACGAACAGGGAGCGGCTGACTGACTACGTGCCCTTTGAGGCGGTGTATACGCGCGCGGACGGGGCGCTGATAGATACGCTGGAGCCCTCGTCGGGCTACGGCAGGCTGCTGCCCTTTGCGGGCGGCCTTGTGACGGAAAAGGGCGAGATAGTGCTTGACACGGTGTGCAGCTCCATAACGGCGGCGTCGTACGAGTCGGCCTCGGGCATCGAGTATCTGGACATCTATATACTTGAGAACGACGAGGGGATGTACGCGGTCTGCGGGGCGGACGGGGCCTGGTGCACGGGTTTTGAGTACACGCAGGTGCTGCCGATGGAGCTGGGCGCGCTGTGCATAGAGGATGCGGAGGCGAAGCTCGCGGTCTGCTGGGCGGAGGACGGCACGCAGGTGTTCGACACGGCGGATTTCGGGGAGCTTTACAACATCCAGGCCGGCAGCATCACGAGCCTTGCCGACTGCGAGGGCGGGGTCATGTGCATCGTCTACGTGAACGGCCAGAAGGGCTACATCACGGCGGACGGCACGGTGGTAAACAGGGCGAGCGAGCGCGCGAGCTTTTTCGAGGACGCGCTGCCCTTCTCGAACGGGCTTGCGGCGGTAAAGAATAACGGCGTCTGGGGCTATATCAATACCGAGGGCGAATACGTCATCGACCCGGCTTTTGAGGAGGCGGGCAGCTTTGTGGGCAGCCTTGCCGCGGTGAAAAAGGGCGGGGTCTGGTGCGTCATCGACAAGAGCGGCAGCGTTAAACGCGAGTTTCCGGGCGTGGATTCGGTGGCGATAGGCAGCGGCTTTGTCGAGGCCGGGGACGTGTATTATACGACGGCGCTGGAGGAGGCGACGTTTTACGGCTATACGGGCGTGCCCTGCGAGGGCGGCTTCTGGGTCGCGGGCGAGAACGGCGTGCGGGTTTTCAGGAACGACGGCTCACAGGTGTATTTCTCGGGCGGCAAGGAGCTGCTGGACGCCTCCGGCGAGCTGTGGCTGGTCCTGCTGGCGGACGGCACGACCGCGGTGATGGATGCCTACAGCCGCGTGGTCGCGGCGGGCGACTGCAGCTTTGTGACGGACATGGCCACGGGCGCGACCTGTATTTTCGAGGCCGAGAGCGGAAAGCTCTATGACTCCGACGGCTACTTTCTGGGCTCCGGCTGCACGGGCGTGGTCATAGACGGCTACATGCTCTGTGAGGACGGCAGCAGCACCGGCTGGAAGGCCGCCGGGGACACCTGGGCCTTCAGGGTGGCGCTCACCTCCCACGACTGAGCCGGGAGCGGAGACAATGAAAAAGAGCGGCCCGCGCCGCTCTTTTTTGATGATAATAGGCCTCAATATTCACAAAATATTAACCCAAGAGGGGTTTGGCTGAGTGTAAAATGTTGTCGTTTGGTATACGGAGGTGTCGTTATGAACAAGAAGGCGCTGGTAATAGAGGACGATAAGAACATAGCGGAGCTTTTAAGGCTGTATCTGGAAAAGGACGGTTTTGATGTCTCTATCGCGGCGGACGGCGGCAAGGGCCTGCAGCTGGCGGAGGACGAGCACCCGGACGTGGTGCTGCTGGACATCATGCTGCCCGTGATGGACGGCTGGCAGGTCTGCCGGGAGATAAGGAAGTCGTCGCAGGTACCGATCATCATGCTGACGGCGAAGGGCGAGACCTATGACAAGGTCTCGGGCCTTGAGATGGGCGCGGACGACTACGTGACGAAGCCCTTTGAGGTAAAGGAGCTTATAGCGAGGATACACGCGGTCATGCGGCGCACGGACGGGGGCGACAGCCCGGCGGAGAAGAAGCTCGAGTACGACAAGCTGATAATCAATCTGGACTCGTACGAGCTGATCGTGGACGGGAAGAAGATAGACACGCCGCCGAAGGAGATGGAGCTTTTGTATCACCTTGCGGCCTCGCCGAACCGGGTGTATACTCGCAACCAGCTGCTGGACGAGGTCTGGGGCTTCGACTATTTCGGGGACTCGCGGACGGTGGACGTGCATATAAAGCGTCTGCGCGAGAAGCTGGAGGGCGTGTCGGACAAGTGGTCGCTGAAGACGGTCTGGGGCGTGGGCTACAAGTTCGAGGTCAGCGGCAGCTGATGAGCGCGGCATGAAGAGCATATATTTCAAGAACTTTCTGGCCACGGCGGTCATGGTGCTGGTGAGCTTTCTCATGATAGGCGTGGCCTTCCTGTTCATCGGCCAGAGCTTCGTGATAAAATCGCACCGGGAGAGCATGGAGCAGAACGCGAAGACGGTGACGCGGCTCATTGTGTCCATGAACGCGACGGACAGGTATTTTGACGACATATACCTGAGGGTCATGCTCACGTTCACGGAGACGCTCTCGGGCAATCAGGTGTTTCTGACGACCACGGACGGGTATGTGTATTCCTGCTCGGACGAGATAGGTCAGTGCCGGCACATAGGCAATTACGTGCCGGAATACTATATAAATACGATAGACCGGCTCGGGAAGCTGGACACGACGACGGACCTTGGCGGGCTGTTTGAGGCCCGGCGCTACGTGTTTGCGATGCCGATGACGCTTGTGGAGGGCACGGAGCCTGTGGGCTATGTCTTCGTGAGCACGGATAAATCGACGATAATCGGGGCGTGGAGCGCGTTCATCTGGGTGTTTTTTGCAGTGACGCTGGCTGTGCTGTTTTTGGCGCTGGTGCTCTCGCTGGTTGTGTCGAAGAAGATGGCGGAGCCGCTCGACGAGATGACGGCGGCGGCGCGGAAGTTTGCGCACGGGGATTTCTCGGTGCGTGTGCGCGAGGACAAGGGCACGGATGAGCTCGCGGCGCTGACGAGTTCGTTCAACAACATGGCAGACAGCCTGGAGCGCTCGGAGCAGCAGAGAAACGAGTTTATCGCGAACGTGTCGCACGAGCTGAAGACGCCCATGACGACCATTGCGGGCTTCGCTGACGGCATCCTGGACGGGACGATACCCAAGGACCAGGAGGACAAATACCTCGCGACGATAGCTGACGAGACGCGCAGGCTCTCGCGGCTGGTGCGGCACATGCTGAGCCTGTCGAGGCTCAAGAGCCAGGGCTCGGATTTGACGAAGCGGCGCGATTTTGACTTAAACGAGCTGATAATAAGGACGCTGCTGAGCTTTGAGGGCCGGACGGAGGACAAGGGCCTGAATATAGACCCGCAGCTGCCGGAGGACCACATGATGGTGACGGCGGACCCGGATTCCATCACGCAGGTGCTGTATAACCTGCTGGATAACGCGGTGAAGTTTGCGGCGCAGGACAGCACGATAACGGTGCTGCTGTGGAAGCAGGGGGGCAAGGCGTACGTGTCGGTGAAGGACGAGGGCGAGACGATACCGTCGGACGACCTGCCGCTCATATTCGACCGGTTCCACAAGTCGGACAGGTCGAGGAGCCTGGACCGCGACGGCGTGGGGCTGGGGCTGTATCTGGTCAAGAGCATCCTGGACGCGCACAACGAGGATATCGCGGTGACGAGCCGGGAGGGCGTGACTGAGTTTGTGTTCACGCTGACGCTGGCGAAGGAAGTTAAGCAGAAGCCGGAGTCGAAGAAGCGCTCGGAGGGCCGGAAGAAGCAGGAGAGCGAGAAGCCCGGCGAGCAGGGTTAATTCACAAAATGTTAGCAAGTTATTCATATCCAGCACAAAAATCGGAGTTATCTTAAGGATGACCTCAGGGGGTAAAGCTCATGAACGAGGAAAACGAGAGCCGGAACGCGCAGTGGTACGATACGAGCTGCGGGGCGGCTCACCCCGAAAGTCAGATACAGACCCAGCCGGCGGCAGCGGCTCCCCACCCCACACAACTACCTCCCCGCCGCTCCGCCGGTGAAGTCCCGGCCGGGGACGGCTCCGGCAAAAGGGGGCACGGCTCGCTGAGGGCCGTAGCGGTGTGTCTGCTGGCGGTGGTACTGATAGCGGCGACCTCGCTGGCCTTTTCGGGAGGCGGCGAAGGCGGCCGGGTGAGCTGGCCTCAGCTCAGCACGGGCGGAGAGCCGAGCTTCGAGGACTACGACGACTACCGGGAGTTCTTCAACGGCTACTATGAGAACACCTCAGGCTCGCTGGGAGGCAGCAGCATTCCCCGGGCGGAGGCAGCGGGCGAGCTCAGGCTCGAGCCGGTGCCGGAGCCGGAGACGGAGGAGCTGACATATCAGGAGATCTACGAAAAGTGTTCTCCCTCCGTGGTCGGGATAACGGCCATGGTGAGCGACATGAGCTACTACTGGGGCACGGGCATCGTCATATCGGAGGACGGCTATGTTGCGACGAACGCGCATATAATCGAGGGCGCGTACTCGGCGACGGTGACGCTCTGGAACGACCGTGAATATGAGGCGCTGCTGGTGGGCATAGACAGTGTGAGCGACCTTGCGGTGCTGAAGATCGAGGCCGAGGGCCTGACGGCGGCGGAGTTCTGCTCGGCTCAGGTGAACGTGGGCGACTCGGTGGTGGCGATAGGCAACCCGCTGGGCGCGGAGCTCCGGGGCACGATGACAGACGGGATAATCTCCGCGATAAGCAGGGATATACCATATAACAACCACTCGATGACGCTGCTGCAGACGAACGCGGCGATAAACGACGGAAACTCCGGCGGGCCGCTCATCAACATGCACGGCCAGGTGGTGGGCATCACGAACATGAAGATGAAGGCCGCGACCTCGAGCGCCACGGCGATAGAGGGCATAGGCTTTGCGATACCGGTGAAGACCATCGCGAGCGTTGTGGATGAGCTGATAGCCTCCGGCAGCGTGAGCGGACGCCCGGCTCTGGGCGTGACGGTGGGCGTGATACCGGCGAGCGCGGCGGAATACTTCGGGATACCGGAGGGGCTGTACGTCATAGGCGTGGCGGACGGCTCGGACGCGAAGACGAAGGGCATCCGCCGGGGCGACATCATAGTCGAGGTCAACGGCGACGAGGTGTACGATACCGAGGACCTGAGCCGCGCCATCTCCGAATACGACGTAGGGACGCTGATGACCCTGAAGATATACCGGGACGGCGAGACCATGTTCGTGAACGTGGAGCTGGTGGAGACCAGCGACATATATTAAATCAGATACTTCTCACTCCTTTTCCATACATTTTCCCCCTCTCTTTTTGCAAACGACCGGCCCTTGAACAAGGCCGGTCGTTTGTATTATCATGTATTCACCTGAGCCTGCATACGAAGGCGTGCCACTCGTCCTCGTGCAGGTGTTCGGAAATTTCAAAGCCAGCGGCCTCGAGCGCCGCGGCGACCTCGGCCTGCCGGCCGTCGATGATGCCGCTGGTTATGAAGACGCCGGAGCGCGACATGAAGGCGGGGACGTGCGGTGCGAGGGGTATGATGACGTCCGAGACGATGTTCGCAAGGACAATGTCGTAGCCGCTGCCCAGCTCGGCGCGCAGGCCCTCGTCTCCTATGATGTCGCCTGTGTACATCTTGTAGATGCTCTCGCGGATGCCGTTTAATTTGGCGTTCTCAGCGGCGGACTCGGGGCTTTTCGGGTCCACGTCGCAGCCCGCGCAGTAGGCGCAGCCGAGCACGAGGGCGCCTATGCCGAGTATGCCGCTGCCGCAGCCGAGGTCCAGCACGAACTTCTCGGGCGCCGAATACTTTTCGAGCGCCTCCAGACACATCCGAGTGGTCGCGTGCCCGCCGGTGCCGAAGGCGAGGCCGGGGTCGAGCCGGAGTATCAGACGCTGAGGGTTCTCGGGTATCGGCTCCCAGCGGGGGAGGATCAGCAGCTTTTCGCCTATCTCGATGGGCTTGTAGTACTGCTTCCAGTTCTCGGCCCAGTCCTCGTCGGCCACGACGCGGGTATCCGGCTCGAGGCCCGTGCCGTCCGTGAAGGCGGCCAGCTGCGCTCGGCCCTCGGGGCTGTCCTCGACGTAGAGTTTCACGCGCGAGACGCCGCTGTAGCGCGCCTCAAGCTCCTCGTCCACGTAGTCCCAGTACTGCCGGTTCTGCTCGAGGAAGCGGCGGAAGTCCGCCTCGTCCTCTATGACCAGGCCCTCCGCGCCGAGCATCACCAGCCTGTCGCAGAGCTCGTCGATGTCCCCGGAGCGCGTCTTGAACGACGCCTCTATCCATTGCATATGTCTAAGCCCCCCAAAAAAGGCCCCCGTGACGGGGGCCTTTTTATAGTGTATTTGAAGTGTGGATATCAGTCCTTGTCGTCGGTGATAAGGCCGTAGCCGCCGTTCTTGCGGCGGTAGACCACCGTGAACGCGTCGCGTGCCTCGGCGTTCCTGAAGACGAAGAACTCGTGCTCGAGCAGATTCATCTGCAGGATGGCTTCCTCGACGGACATGGGCGCGATATAGAACTTCTTGTTGCGCACGACCTTGAATTCTTCCTCCCCCGCGTCGTCCGAGGGGATCTGGAAGGGTTTGATCTCACGCTCTATCGCACCGTCGCGCAGCCTTTTCTCAAGCCGCGTCTTGTTCTTGCGAATCTGCCTCTCGATGCTCGCAACGGCGGAGTCGATGGAGGCATACATGTCGCCGGTCAGCTCGCTCACGCGGTAGAACATTCCGTTGTTCTTGATGGTCACCTCGGCGCGGAAGCGCCCGCGCTCCGTGCTGAAGGTCACGAAAGCCTCGCTCTCGGTCTTGAAAAGCCGGTCGATCTTGCCTACCTTCTTTTCGGCGTACGCCCGCAGTTCCTCAGAGGCGTCCATCTTCTTTTCCGTAAACGTGAACTTCATTGGTTTCAGCTCCTTCCTGCGTATATGGGTCTCGCTACATACATATTAACATACCCGACGCATAAAAAGAAGAGCATTTTGTAAATTTTACGAATAAATAGCGCAGCCGGGCATGGCCTCCTGGAGCAGCCTCAGCTCCATGGCTGAGATGCCGCAGCCGCGGATGTCGAGGGTGCGGAGGTACGTCAGGCCGTAGAGCGGCGAAAAGTCGGTCACGGAGGTGTCGCTCAAATCGAGAGTCTCGAGCTTCGTGAGGCCGGAGAGGGCCGAGATATCCTTGACGGAGGTGCCGTCGAGGCTCAGATACCACAGCTCCGTCATGCCGGAGAGGGCCGAGATATCCCTGAGCGCCGCGTTGTCGGAAAGGTGCAGCTCGCCCATCTTCGTCATGCCCGAGAGGGCGGAGATGTCGGTAATGCCGTTGCCGTCGAGGGCGAGGTTCGTGAGCGCCGTGAGCGTGCGCAGCTCGCCGATGTCGTCGAGGGCGCAGTTTTTCAGCTCCAGCGCGGTGAGGGAGGTCACGGCCCCGAGGCCGGAGAGCTGTATGCCGCGGTTGTCGTTGAGCAGCAGGGTCTGGAGGGAGGTAAAGCGTGTGAGGGACTCGAGGCTTACGACGTTTTTGCCCGAGGCGTCCACGAAGGTGTCGCCCGCGTCGAACTCGGCGTCGCCGAGCTTTATGCCGTATATCTCCTCCGAGGCCGTGACGGAGCAGGAGGGCAGCCTCTCCCCGAGCGCGTCCACCGCCGCGCCGCTCAGATCGAGGTTCCCGGTGAGGTCGAGGGTCTTCAGCGCCGTGAGCGGCTCGAGGGCCGCAAGGTCGGAGTCGTGCAGGCCCATGTCGCGGAGACTGAGCGCCGTGAGCTTTGTAAGCCCCGAGAGCACCGCGAGGCTCTGCACCTTGCAGCCGTCGAGCTTCAGCTCGGTCAGCTCTGTGAGGCCCGTGAGCGCCGCAAGGCTCGTCACCTGGCTGTTTGCAAGGTTCAGATATTGCAGCTTTGTCAGGGTCATGATGGGCGAGAGGCTCGCGACCTTCGTGCCCGACAGGTCGAGCCGCGCGAGGTCGGGCATGTTGATGAGCGCGGAGATGTCCGCTATCTCGTTGCCGGAGAGGTTCAGGCTGACGAGCGCCGTGCAGTCCGCGAGCGCGGAGATATCGGTGATGCCCTTGTTCGAGAGGTCGAGCTCCGTCACGTCGGACTTAAACTCCACGCCGCCGAGGGTTATGTCCTTGACGGCGACGGTGGCCTCGTCGGAAAATATGGTGCAGCCGGGCAGCTTTTCCTCCAGCTCCTCCAGCTCGGTGTCGAGTATCTCGCGGCCGCGTATGTCGAGGGTCGTGAGGTTTTTGAGCGAATAGAGCGGCTCGAGGTCGGCGGCGGGGTTGCCGGAGAGATAGAGCGTGCGCAGCTCGGTGAGGCCCGAGAGCGGGGAGAGGTCGCTGATGTTGTTGTCGCTGAGCGAGAGCGAGCGCAGCTTCGTGAGCGGCTCGACGGCGGAGATGTCCGAAAGTCCGCAGTCGTTGAGCGTCAGCGCCGTGAGGTTCACGAGCTTTGAGAGGGTATCCATGTCCGCGCTCGTGAGCGCGACGCCGGAGAGCGAGAGCGTCTCCGTGTCCTCGGAGACCTTCTGCCCGCCTATCGTCAGCTCCTCGTCGCCGTCGTCGCCGTCCCTGTATTCGGCGAGCAGGGCTTCGGCCTGCGAGCCGGAGTTGTTCTTGAGCCAGTTTTCCAGCACATAGATGGCGGAGGTGCTGTCGCCCCTCTGGTAGTAGCTGCGGGCGAGCAGGACGACGGCCTCCTCGGTGGACTTCTCGTCGAGCGCCTTCTGCGCCGAGCCGGCCGCGTTCTCGAAGTCGCCGTCGATGTAGTACTCCATGGCGGCGGAGTAGTATTCCTCGTACCTGTCCGTGCCGCTGCGGTTTTTCATGAGCAGCACCGCGGCGATTATGATGAGTATGGCCAGCGCCACGCCGACGGAGATGAGGATGACGGTCTTTTTTTCAGACTGCATACGCTGCCTTTTCTTTTTTCTGTTCATATTCGGATACCCCCAGATGTCAGAAGGCCCAGCCGCCGTCGCGGAAGATCGCGACGCGCCCGCCCGAGGCCGTTATGCCTGTTATAGACAGCCCGGCCGAGCCGATCATAAAGTCCTCGTGCACCATGGAGTCGTTGACGCCCATGGCCCTGAGCTCGTCGAGACTGTAGTTTTCGTAATCGCGGATGTTGCTGGAATAGCCCCTGCCGAGCGCGAGATGGCAGGAGGCGTTCTCGTCAAAGAGCGTGTTGTAAAAGAGCAGGCCGCTCTCCCGTATCGGGCTTCCCCAGGGCACGAGGGCGCACTCGCCGAGCATGGCCGCGCCCTCGTCCATGGAGACGAGCGCGCGCAGGGCGCCCTCGTTTTTCTCCGCGTGCAGCTCGGCGACCCGGCCGTTCTCGAAGCGCAGCCAAAAGTCCTCGATGAGCACGCCCTGATAGACGAGCGGCATGGTGGCGTAAACGATGCCCTCTGCCGAGCCGGCCTTCGGGGTCACGAACAGCTCCTCGGAGGGGACGTTCGGCTCGTACCAGACCCCGTTTACCGGGCAGCGCTCCGCCCCGCCGAGGAACAGCGCCTCGGGGATAAGCCCCACCTTCAGGTCGGTGCCGTTTGGGGACTTGTACTCGAGCGCGGCAAGGCCCATCGAATTGAGCCTCTCCGCCCGGGACTTCAGCTCCAGATTGTGCAGCCGCCAGTTTTCCGCGGGGTCGCCCTCGAGCGCGCGGGAGCAGGAGAGTATGGCCCCCCAGAGCGCCTCGACGGCCCTGCCCTTCGGAAGGGAGGGGAAGACCTTCTTCGCCCATTTCACGCCCGGCACGGCGGCGATGCACCACTGCTCGCGGTTTTCCCTCGCGTCGATGTACGGCCTGAGCTTTTCATAGCGCGCCTGCACGCCCTTCGCGTACTTTGCCTGGTCGATGCCGGTAAGGCCGTCCGGGTCCTCGCTGAGTATGACGATGCGCGCGGGGAGGGTTTCGGTCTGCCAGCGCTGGCGCTCCTCCTCCCAGAGCTTGACCTCACCGAGCTTTTTGGCGCTCTTGTGCCGCACGGCGAGCCGCGTGAGCGGCTGGTGCCGCCACTCTACCTCGACTTCTGAGGCCCCGGCCCTGTAGCACTCGGCGGCGAGCAGCTCGATGAACTCCGGCTGGTCGAGGCCCGCGACGATGAGGACGCTCTGGCCTTTCTGCACGTTCGCGCCCGTGCGGGCGATGAGACGCGCGTACTGTTTCAAAACGGACTTTTTCATGTTATCCCTCACTTGATATGGTGAATTGTTATGCCGGCTTGTCGTGCGGGGATATGCCACCCCATTTCTTTTGTCCTTGCCAAAAGAAACGGGAGTGGCGCCCCAAA
>URDJ01000050.1 GCA_900546615.1 uncultured Eubacteriales bacterium
AGTAGGGGTTGGTGCCCGAGCTGTCGTTCACAAAGCCCTCGATGATCTTGTCGCCAACGGTGACGTCCTCGCCGGGGACGGTCATGGACAGCACGTCGGTGATCTCAGCGATGTTCTTGTCCTTGATGAACTGCTCGGTCAGGCCGGCGGGACGGCCGGTGGCCAGGTGGATGACGTCGGGATACTCGCCGCCCTGCATCGCGGGGCCGATGACGTCCTCAAGGTTCATCTCGACAACGAGCTCGACCTTGATGCCGGTCTCAGCCGTGAACGCATCGCAGACTTCCTGCCACATGCCGGGATAGTTGTTCTCATAGGCAGACTGCAGGGCCGCAACGGAGATGGTCACGTCGGAGGCGGGGGTGTTCTCGCCGCCGTCGTCCGGGGTGGTGACGTCGCCGCCGTCGTCCGCGGGAGGCTCAGTCGGGTCCGCAGCAGGAGTGCCGCAGGCAGACAGCACGCCCAGCGCGAGCATGAACACGAGAACGAGCGCAAGGAGTTTCTTCATTTTCATTCCTCTTTTCATAAATTTGGGGTCTTACCAGATTCAGCACTTTGGATGGCCCTACCATCCTTTCTGAGTAAAGTATAATCTTTCCTGACTTCGATTCAATCAAATAATTGCTCTATTTTTTATATTTATTGCTCTTTGTATCTTTTTTGACAGCAATCCCTAAAAGAGACGGTTCATTTTGTGCATGTTGTTGAATTATTAAAATAAGGACATAATTTAGCCGTATGTGTCGGTTTGTGTCATGCGATATGCAGGCCGGGGAAAAATCGGTCATTTTGCGCATATTGCACAGCGTGCTGGAATGTATTATAATCATGATAACGCAGTACGCAAGATTACTAAAGTCGGGAGGTGCAGCAGGCTGAGCACAAGAAGATACAGTCTTGAGGACATTGGCGAACACCCGATAGACCGCAGCCGGGTTAAGCTGCTGTACGTGAGCACGGCGAAGTACGGCGGGGACTGGCACAGCACTCTGCACACGCACGGCTGCACAGAGGTGTTCTACGTAGTGGGGGGCTCGGGCAAGTTCAACATCGAGGGTGCGCTGGTGCCGGTCAAGATGGACGACATGGTGATCGTAAACCCGAATGTTGAGCACACGGAGGTCAGCTACAACCGCAGGCCGCTGGAGTATATCGTGCTTGGGGTAGAGGGCCTGGAGTACTCGGCGGTGGAGGATGCTGACAGGCGCTGGTTCATGGTGAACCTTCAGAGCGAGCGTGAGCAGCTCATACATTCGCTCAGGGAGATGCTTAAGGAGATCGAGCTGAAGGCGCCGGGTTATGAGCTTATATGTCAGGATCTGCTTGAGGTGCTGATATTGCGGCTCATGCGCAGCACTGGGCTGAGCTTTCTTCCAACGAAGGGTGAGCACCGGAAAAAGGGCAGGCGTCAGAACAAGGAGTGCGCGGCGGTCAAGAGGTATATAGACGACCATTTCAAGGAGAACATCAATCTCGACCTTCTCAGCGAACTGGTGCATGTGAATAAATATTATATGGTGCACTCGTTCACGAAGGAGTTTGGGATATCACCGATAAACTATCTGATAACGCGGCGGATAGAGGAGAGCAAGTATCTGCTGGGCGGGACGGACCATTCGCTCAGCCAGATATCGCATATGATAGGCTTTTCTTCGCCGAGCTATTTTTCGCAGAGCTTCAGGAGGATAGAGGGCATGAGCCCGATGGAGTATCGCAAGAGCGCGAGATTGAAGTCCGGGGCATAGGGAGGTTGAGCAGCAGATGCCGTTTACACCCACGGTGCTAAGGCGGCCTGTCAGGGTGGACAGGGTCGTGACTGTGCACTATTTTGAGTATTCGAGCAGCTACTATTTTGAAGGCGAGAGGCATGATTTCTGGGAGTTTTTGTACGTAGACAAGGGCTCGGTGCATGTGGTGTCCGACGGCCGCGAGCAGCTTTTGAAGCGCGGCAGCCTGATATTCCACCCGCCGGGGGAGTTCCACGCGCTCAGGGCGACGGGGGATTCCGCGCCGAATCTGGTGGTGGCGAGCTTCTACTGCGACTGCGGGGAGCTGGACGCGCTCATCGGCAAGGTGTATACCGCGAAGGAGGCGGAGCGGGCACTGATAGGCGGCATAGTGTCGGAGGCGGAGCAGGCGTTCAGCTCGCCGCTGGACGACCCGGAGACGACGGCGCTGGCGAGGAAGGAGGAGCCGGTCTACGGCTCGGAGCAGCTGGTCGGGGCGTACATAGAGGAGCTGCTTATCCGGCTGCTGCGGCGCGGTGAGGCGCAGAAACGCGAGCGCGAGGAGCTGAGCGCGCAGAGCCGGAGCGAGATTTTCACGAGGGTCAAGGAATATCTTGAATCCAGGCTGTCGGAGCCGCTGACCATAGAGCGGATATGCCGGGAGAATCTGGTGGGGCGGAGCCGGCTGCAGCAGGTGTTTCACGCGGAGACCGGCGGCGGCGTCATGGAGTATTTCGGACGGATGAGGATAGAGGCTGCTAAGGAGATGATAAGAAGGGGCAGCGGCAATTTCTCGGAAATAGGCGAGCGGCTGGGCTACCAGTCGATATACTATTTTTCGAGGCACTTCAAGAAGGTGACGGGCATGTCGCCGAGCGAATACGCCACGGGAGTGAGGGCGCTGGCCTTGAAGACAAAACCGGGGGACTGATGGTGGCCAAATGTGCAAATAATGTGAGCTTCCGTATATTTTTAAATGGGCGATAATGGTTTACAATGTGAACAGTCGTAAAATAGATTAATTAAGGAGTGTTCTGAAATGATTCTTGTCAGCGGCGGAGCGGGTTATATCGGCAGCCATACCTGTGTGGAACTTATCGAGGCGGGCTACGAGATCGTCGTAGCGGACAATCTTATAAACTCCTGCGAGGAAGCGGTGCACCGTGTAGAGCAGATAGTCGGCAAGAAGGTGCCCTTTGTGAAGTGCGAGCTGTGCGACCCCGTGGAGGTCAAGGAGCTGTTCAGGAACTACCCGAACATAGACTCGGTCATCCACTTCGCGGGCCTGAAGGCCGTGGGCGAGAGCGTTGCGAAGCCGCTGGAGTACTACACCAATAACCTTGTGAACACCCTCATGATACTTAACGTCATGCGTGACTATGGCGTGAAAAACTTCGTGTTCTCCTCCTCCGCAACGGTGTACGGCGACCCCGCCTCCGTGCCCATCCGTGAGGACTTCCCGACCGGCGGCACGACGAACCCCTACGGCACGACGAAGCTGTTCATAGAGCGTATACTGATGGACTACTGCAAGGCGGAGCCGAGCCTGAACGTGGCGCTGCTGCGCTACTTCAATCCCATCGGCGCGCATGAGAGCGGGCTTATCGGCGAGGACCCGAACGATATCCCGAACAACCTCGTGCCCTATATTGCACAGGTCGCGGTGGGCAAGCTCGCGAAGCTGCACGTGTTTGGCGACGACTATCCGACCCATGACGGCACGGGAGTGCGCGACTACATCCACGTGGTCGATCTCGCGAAGGGCCATATTGCGGCTCTCAAGAAGCTCGAGACGAAGTGCGGCCTGTTCGTGTGCAATCTGGGTACCGGCAAGGGCTACAGCGTGTTCGACGTGCTGCATGCGTATGAGAAGGCCTGCGGCAAGACCCTGCCGTATGTGGTCGACCCTAGGCGCCCGGGCGATATCGCCGTCTGCTACGCTGACCCGACTAAGGCTAAGGAGGAGCTGGGCTGGCAGGCTCAGTACGGCATCGAGGAGATGTGCGCCTCATCCTGGAAGTGGCAGAGCATGAACCCGAACGGCTACAGGGGCTGAACGGAGGGCCGAAGGGATGAAGAAACCTGTTCTCGTAGTAATGGCGGCGGGCATGGGCAGCCGCTACGGCGGGCTCAAGCAGATAGACCCGGTGGGTAATCACGGTCAGCTCATCATCGATTACTCTATATACGACGCTAAAAGGGCGGGCTTTGATACCGTTGTTTTCGTGATAAAGCACGAGATTGAGGAGAGCTTCCACGAGGCGATAGGCGACAGGCTGTCGAAGTTCATAAACGTGAAATACGCTTACCAGCAGCTGGACGACCTGCCGGAGGGCTACGAGGTACCTGACGGAAGGGTGAAGCCCTGGGGCACCTGCCACGCGGTGCTGGCGGCGAGGAAGGTCGTGGACGGCCCCTTCGCTGTTGTGAACGCGGACGACTACTATGGCCCTGAGGGGTTCAGGGAGATATACCAGTACCTCGAGAGCCACCCGGATACCGAGAACTGCTATGAGTTCGCCATGGTAGGCTACCTGTTGGGCAATACGGTGACGGAATACGGCCACGTGGCCCGCGGCATCTGCGAGGAGGACGCGGACAACTACCTCGTGAAGGTGACGGAACGCACTCATATAGAGAAGATGGGCGCGGACGCGCGGTTCACCGAGGACGACGGCAAGACCTGGACCGAGGTGCCGGGCAGCACGATAGTGTCGATGAACCTCTGGGGCTTCACAGAGAGCTTCCTGAAGGAGGCTGAGGCGCGGTTCCCGAAGTTCTTGGATAATACATTGAAGACGAATCCGCTCAAGGGCGAGTATTTTCTGCCGAGCGTGGTGACCCAGCTGCTCGAGGAGGGCAAGGCGAGGGTCAAGGTGCTGCGCAGTGCGGACAAGTGGTACGGCGTGACGTATAAGGAGGATAAGCCCACGGTCGTAGCGGCGATCGCGGAGAAGACGGCATCGGGGCTTTACCCGGATAAGCTGTGGGAGGACTGAGCGATGTCGGAGGCTGAGAAGCTGCTGGGCGAGGCGCTCGCGGCGTATGATTTCGGCGGAGAGCTGGTAGGCGCGGTGCGCTACGGCTCGGGGCATATAAACGACACATTTGTAGTACATACACAGCCCGGGGAGGAGCCGTGCAGAAGGTTCATACTGCAGAGGATAAGCTCTGCGGCGTTCAAGCACCCGGATGAGGTCATGGCGAATATAGCTGGCGTGACGTCTTTCCTTGGCGAGAAGATAAGGGAAGCCGGGGGTGACCCGGAGCGCGAGACGATGAGCGTATGGGCAACGAAGGACGGAAGGAACTATTATACCGACTCTGAGGGCGGCGCATGGAGGGTGTACCCCTTTGTGGAGGATACGATCTGTCTTCAGAAGGCGGAGACTCCGGAGCTGTTCCGCGCGTCGGCGGTGGCTTTTGGCAGGTTCCAGCGGATGCTGAAGGACTACCCGGCGGACACGCTGTACGAGACGATACCGAAGTTCCATGACACGGAGGACAGGCTTGCGAAGCTGAAGGCGGCTGTCGAGGCGGACGTGATGGGCCGTGTGAAGGAAGTTGGGCCGGAGCTGAAGTTCGTAGCGGAGAGGGAGGCCGACTGTTCCGTGGCGCTCTCGGCGCTCAGGGAGGGCCGCCTGCCTCTGAGGGTCACGCACAATGATACCAAGCTGAACAATATCCTCATAGACCGCAAAAGCGGCGAGGGCATCTGCGTCATCGACCTGGATACGGTCATGCCGGGGCTTTCGATAAACGACTTCGGCGACTCGATAAGGTTCGGAGCCAATCACAGCGCCGAGGACGAGCGCGACCTGACTCGGGTGAATTTCGACCTTGAACTGTTTGACGTGTACGCGGGGGGCTTCCTCGAAGGCGCGGGCGGTGCTCTGACTGAGGCGGAGCTGGATTACCTGCCCTGGGGAGCGAAGCTGATGACGCTCGAGTGCGGTATAAGGTTTTTGACAGACTATCTCGAAGGCGACCACTATTTCAGGATACACAGGGAAGGCCAGAACCTCGACCGCTGCCGCACGCAGTTCAAGCTGGTGGCGGATATGGAGTCGGCCTGGGACGACATGAAGGCCGTCATTGACAAATACAGATAACACTCACCCTCCAAACAGGGGCCCCGGCGCCGGCAAAAGGCGGCGGGGCCTCTTTGTATTCTGTTGAGGTTTTGTAGAATAATAAGCAGTAAGTTTGTCAGCGGGCGGGGATTGACCAAAAGGGCTGTGTGTGATATATTTCCACTCGGAGTGATAGATTTGAAGAAGGACCGGCGCAGAGAATATTTTTCAATACCGAATATCATGAGCTATTTCAGACTGCTGCTCATACCGGTGTACCTGTATTTTTATTTTGCCGCAGATGAGGACGGCGGTTACGGGTACGCGGCGGCGGTGATAGCCGTGTCGGGATTGACGGACATGCTGGACGGGAAGATCGCCCGGCGGTACAACATGATAACGGAGTGGGGCAAGTTCATAGACCCGGTGGCGGACAAGCTGACTCTGGCGGCGATAGCGTTGAGCATGTCGTTCCGATATCCGCTGATGGGCGTGATGTTCGGCGTGTATGTGGTGAAGGAGCTGTATATGTTCTTCATGGGGGCGTACATGATGAAGCGGGGCTTCAAGATGGACGGGGCGCAGTGGTACGGCAAGATGTGCACGGCCGTCACATATTCGTCCGTGTTCCTGCTGCTGGTGATGCCCCACATGCCTGAGAAAGCGAGCACGGCGCTCATTTCGCTCTGCCTGCTGGTTACGTTGGCAGCCTTTGCCGGCTACGCGTTGTTTTATATGAAAGCAAAAAGAGGGCTGACAAAATAAAATAGAATGACGCCGCTCCCACCATGCGGCCGGGAGCGGCGTTTTTGTCATTTCAGTCTACAATGTATGCGAGTATCTGTTCCCTGAATGGCTCGAGCTGCCTCATGTATTCAGAGATGAGCCTGCGCGAGCCGGATTCGGTGACGGAAGCAGCCGCGTTTTTTGCAGCCGGATACAACAGGAGCGGCGGCAGGACTATTGAGGCTGCCTGCAGCAGCACGGCGGCCGAGAGTATCTTGGTTATGGCGTAGCCCGCGATGGCGCCCGCAATGGGGATGCCAGCCTGAACGGCCCCGCTGTGGTCCGGGATACGCTCTATCTCGGTAAAGCGCAGCTCGTCGAGCAGGATAGTGCGTATCGCCTCGGCCTTCTCGGGCTGGACCTCGCCGTAGTTTTTGAGCCAGCGGCCGCATGCCTCGTTGCCGGAGTCCCAGACCAGCGCCGCCTCGCGCAGGATGAGCGACAGTTCAGAGATGGCCGGCTGACGCTTTGAGCAGCGCCTCAGCAGCGAACCTCTGAGCCTGGTGGTGAAGCCGTTCCAAAGCCTTTCAAATTCTTCGGTGTTGGTCATTGTGCTCTGCCTCCTTATGCCCCGAGACGGTCGAGCTGCCTGCCTATGGAGCTCAGTCTGGCTCTGCGGGCCTCAATGTTCTGCATGTCCGTGCGTATGTCGTTCAGCCGGGCGGAGACTTTTGCTGCCTGCGCCTGCTGTTCTGCCATGCGCCTGTCGACGGTCTTCCTGTAGGTAAGGACGTAGCGGTCTATCTCGGATATGAGCCGCTGCCGCATGGACGCCGCGTACCGGTCGGCGAGCCTCAGGCACTCGCTCTGTACGTCGGCGAAATAGCTGTTGAGCGGCGCCATGAGCTTGTCCTTCGCCTGCGCCCCGACCTGCCGGGCGTTTGGCGACAGCGCGGCTCCGAAGAAGAAGCCCGCCACCAGCCCCAGTATCGACCCGATAACCGGCATGATGGTCGTGCCGACGATGAGGCCGATGATTCCGAAGACGATGAAAAAGCCGTTTTCGCGTTTCAGCTTCTTACCGACATACTTGCGCGTGTCGCCGAACTTCTGCGCGCTGGGCCTTGCGGGCGCGGGCGGGTCCGGCAGGGGATCGTTGAAGGATACGCTCAGCACGTCCAGCCCGCGGAACAGCTCGAGGCATTTTTGCTGGAAGGCTGCTATCTCCCGCACGCAGGCGCTGTTCATGCCGCTAAGGCCGTTTATCGTATCGTCATAGATGTGTGAGGCCTCGGCCATGCAGTCCTGTTCGATGCCGGACTTCACATAGTTTGCGAGGCCGTCGAGCGCCCTGCCTTCCTTAGAATAGCCGTCCAGCTTTTCCAGTATCTCGTTTTTGGCGTCCCTGCACTTGCTGCCGTAGAGGTTCCCGAGCCTCGTGCGCTCCTGCGCGATGGCGGAGTCAAGGCCGGAGCAGCGCTCGTACTTCTGCTGCTCGGCGAAGGAGACGAGGTCGAGCTGCTGCGAGCGCCGAAGCATGTCCAGCTCGCGCTCACAGCCGTCGGAAAGCTCCCTTATCCGTGCGCCCATGGCGTCGTACATCTTCTCAACCAGATCGAGCAGCTTGCGCGACTGCGCCAGCGCCTTGCATTTCAGCGCATGGCGGAGCAGGGAAACTTCGCCGGAATAGGACGCGGACAGCAGTTCCCTGTCGCCGACCGGGCGGCCGGCGGCGTCGTCCAGCACCTGCAGGGCGCAGTAGGGTATGACCAGCGGGGACTCAAGCTCGAACTCCTGACTGAGCCGGGCCTCCACATAGTTCTTCATCGCCTCGCGTTCCTTCGGCCTGACCGCGTCCATCTTGGTGAGCACGAAGACGCACTTGGACAGCACGGGGCCGAGGTTCTCGGACATGAACCTGCACAGCGTCTGCGGCAGGGGCTTTGTCGCGTCGATGAGCACGACCGAGAGGTCGGAGGACTCCTGCAGGAGCTTCGCCGTACTCTTTTCCTGCCATACTTCGAGGGAGTTGGTGCCCGGAGTGTCTATCAGCCGGAACTGCCCATCCAGCAGCGCGGATGGGAGACCCACGTTAACGCTCTCGAGCCGGCCGGCTTCGGCGCTCTCCAGCTCGGCGAGCTTTGCGGCGAGTTCAGTGAGCGTGTCGAACGCTCCAGTCCTCATGGGGCCCTGCCTGCGCCTGAAGCTGAGGCTGTAGCGCTTCGAGTCCTCTATCCACACCGGCACGGTGGTCGTGCCCTGCAGCGCGCCGGACTGGAGCAGCTCCGAGCGCAGAAGGGCGTTTATGAACGAGCTTTTGCCCACGCTGAATTCGCCGATGACGCTGAGGTTGAGCTTGGGGTCCCGCTGCTTTTCACATATGAGCCGGAACTGCCTGAGCAGCTCGGGCTGGCTCTGTTCATCCCAGCCGTAGCGCATGAGCAGCTCGCCGGCGAATTCGATGTGTCCGTCCAGTTCCGTCAGCTCTCTGAGGTTGTCCCATGAGAACATCCCGGCCGCGGAGCCGCCTGTGCTGCCGTTCATACCAGCTCGAATATGAGGTCGTCGAGGCCGGCGCTGAGCTGCTTTATCTCAGCCTCGCAGTCGGAAAGCTCCTTCTCGCGTGCGGCGACCCTGTCCTTGCCATGCTGCAGGTCGGAAAGAATGGACTGTATCTGGTCCTCGGTGGCCTGTATCTCGGCGTCGAGCGCGGCGACGAGCTGGTCGGCCGTCTCCTGGAACTTTCCGATGACAGTGTTCACCATCTCGTCGGAGGAGGGACCGGACATCGCGCTGACCTGTGCCGTCACGTTTTCGCAGATCTTGTCCTTGACGACCTTCATCTGATGGCTGCGGCCGGTAGCGAGCGAGGCGAGTATCGTGGCGCCAATGACGAGTATCAGGGTAAAGGGGTTAAACAGTCCGAGCAGGCCGAGGACAAAGTACGCGCCCAGCTCGAGGCCGATGGTGATGGCGAATTCCTTGGTGAAGCCGTAGTTGCCCGCAATGGCTCCGGCAACGCCGCCGAAGAAGAAGCCGCCTGCCATGGCCGCTATGCGCTGCAGGGGAGGGGTGTTGTTCCTGGCATATTCCTGCCCGGCCAGCTCGAAGGTCACGCGATCCAGCTCGGCATAGAACTTCTCAAGGTCGCTCTCGATGTCGAAGATAGTGGTCGCACGCTCCTCTATGACGGGCACGAGCGCATTCTTTTGCCAGTCCTGCTGGAACTCGGCGATTTTGGACGAGAGATGTTCGCCTATTTCGGTAATGACGGCGTTCACCTCAGCTTTTCTGGGGATGAGGCCGATCTTGCTTGCGGGGGTAAACTCCTCGAGCCAGACGGGTATGGAGTCTATGATGTCGAGGTAGCTGCGGGTGGCCATGCGCCTGAGCTCGGGCTTTGATTGCTCGATGCGGAGGGCCATGCGGCTGGCGAGCTGCTCGCGGCGTATCTTGAGGTCGTTGAGCGCGGGCTTCGCGGCCTCATAGCGGGCCTTGACATCGTCGATGGAGCTGCTGAGCAGGTTCCGCTGCATGGGTATTACCTTGTAAAGCGCCTCGTCGTTGAGGATGCGCTTCAGCTCACGGCAGGGCTGGGTCAGCTTGGCCTTGCCCTTTTCCTGAGTGAGGAAACGCGAAAGCTCGGCCTCGAACGGCCCCATGCCGGAGGCTTTGTACTTCTCCGTGTTCAGCTCCTTCTTTCCCTCGAGCGCCTGCAGGCTGGAGACGAAGTAGATGTCGTTGGTGGTGTACTCGTCGAGCTTCGCATGGGCGTAGTCGCGCATCATCGGGCGCTCCCTTTCGCTGATGCAGTCGAAGCGGTTGACGAGGATGAAGGGGTCGGTGAAGCCCTGACCGGCGAGGTCGTGCTCGATGAACGACATCTCGTCGGCGCTGCACAGGGCGGTGGCGTTCAGGACGAGCACGATGGCGTCGGCCTTGGAGAGATAGTTCATCGTGACCTTCGTGCGCGTGGCATGCTCGTTGAGGCCCGGTGAGTCGATTATCTCAACGCCGTTCTTGAGCAGCTCAAGCGGCCAGAAAAGCTCTATCTTTTCATAGGGGCTTTCGAGCAGCATCTCCTTCGGGTCCTTGCCCATGGGGATGACGGCGTAGTCCTCGATCTCGTCGAAGGGTATCTCAATGGGCGGCAGGGGGCCGGAACCGCACTCGGCGAGGTGCTTTTTCACGCGCTCGGGCAGCTCGCTCGGCAGCTGTGCAGGGAGCGGGTCGCGGAAGTGGAGCACTGCGCGGCGCTCCTTGCCGTATTTTACCTCGTTTATGACAGCCGTGGCGGGCAGGGAGTAGGCCGGGAGTATCTCCTCGCCGAGCAGGGAGTTTATAAAGGTGGACTTGCCGTTCTTGAAGGTGCCGACTATGAGGACGCGGAACACGTCGTCGTGTACCTTCTCGCTGAGCGTCCTGAGCGTTGAGCCGAACTGGGTCATGCTGAGCTTGCCGCTCACGTCGGAGGCGTCGGCAAGTATTTTTGAGAGCCTCTCCTGCTTTTCCTGGAATGAAACGTACTGCTCATACTGGTTCGTCATTTTCCCATCCCTCATCTTTCTGATCGTGCGGCTGAGTTCAGCCCTTGAGTATATTGATAAGCTCTGCGATCTTCGCGGCATCGGCCTCGAGCCTTTCCGCGTCGCCGGAGCCGGACGCAGCGCAGGATATGGCCTTGCGCTGGGCCTCGGTCCACGCGGAGCCGGTCTTGCGCGCTTCGGTGATGATGTCGTCGTATATTGCCTGAATGCGCTTTTCGCCATGGCCGAGGGCGTCCGATACCGCCGCAGGTACGGCCGAGGCGACGGCCTGCCTGACGGCGTTGCGCTGGTCCTCTATCCTGCCTCTGAATATCTTCTCGGAGATGAGCGTCGCGCCGGTGCCGAAGCCCATCGTGGACACCAGGCTCAGGATGCCCAGCCCGGAGGTGCTGAGCGCTATCGCGCCCGCGATGCTCAGGGCGGTGGTGCCGAGCCTTGCGATGTTGCGCTGCTTTTCGATGTCGGAAAACTGCGGCCCGGAGCCTGTTTTCGGGTCGGATATGTCGCTCCTGCTGGTCACGGGGCGGGAGACGACCTGCACATGCGCCTTGAAGTTTTTATCGAGTGCGGAGTTGAACCATGCGGCGTCGGCCGCTATCCTGCGCGAGATGCTGTTCTCGATGCCGACGGACATGTTGGTCAGCTCGACCTTGAGCCGGTAGGGGAAGTCCTCCTTCCACCACTTTTCAGGCTTTGCGCAGTGCGAGGCCTCGTATTGCAGACGGCTCACAATGCTCTCCGAGTACTCCTGCTCCTTCTTGTGCAGCTCCTCGCAGCACTGGCCGCAGCGGCCGAGCAGCTTGAGCCGGAGGTCTTCCCATACCAGCTCGGCCCGCTTCAGCTTCATGGCCTTCTCGGAGAGCAGCTCGCGGCGCTTTTCCTCGTCTGCGCGGAGCAGCCCGGACTGTTCGGCCATGGCCGACCTCGCGGCCTCGGCCAGCTCGCAGGCACGGCTCGAGAGCCAGCGCGCGGTCAGCGCGGTGCGCTTCGGGTCGGATATCCAGCCGAGTATCTGCGCCTTCACGCTGTCCATACCGACGCCGACGCCCGGTACCGCCTCCGGCAGCTCCACATCGTATGGGACAAACACCGGTATCCCGGCATTCCACAGCATGAGCTTGTTCTTTATGTAATTGAGCACCGCGGAGCGCTCCTCGAAGGGCACCAGGTCGAGCTTCGTGACGATGAGCATCATGAAGGGTATCTTTCTCCTGAGCAGGCGCTCCTCGATAAAGGCGCGCTCGCTCTCGCTGAGGGCGGAGGTTGCGGTGACGGTGATTATCGCGCCGTCGCTCCTGAGCAGCGCGTCGCCAATGACCTGTGTGCGCCCGCTCTCGAGGTCGCCCGCGCCCGGTGTGTCGATGATCTCCAGGCTGTTTTCGCCGAGCCAGGGCACGTCCACTCCGAGCAGGACGGTGTTCTCGGCCGCGTCTCCGCTGTTGTCGGCGGTCAGGCCGTCCCAGGCCTCCTGCGAGCACTCACGTATCTCGGAGCGTTTGCCGTTTTTGTCGTAAACTATCAGCATCTCGGAGGGATTGTAGCGTATCCGGGTTATCAGGGAGGTCGTGGGGATGTTGCCGACGGGCAGATACTCGCGCCCGAGCAGGGCATTTATGAAGCTGCTCTTGCCGCGGCTGAACTCGCCGACGACCGAGACCGCGAAACGCTCCCTGAGCACATCCTGACAGACCTGCTGTATGCCCTTTGCCGCGTTCTCCTGACCGGCAGCCTCAAGCGTCCGGGCCAGCTCTCTGATAGCGGCGGTGAGCCTCGGCGGTATCCTCGCGCCGGGGGCCGGGGCTTTGGCGGCCTGCGCTTGTGCCGCCCCGCCGTGCTGTGCGGGAGCGGGCGCTGCGGCAGGAGCGGCGGGCTTTTTGAAGAAATCGGGATCTATGACCTTTTGTGCCACGCTCATTCACCTCGCCTTAAAAATTTGCGGCAGAAATCGGCGTCCAGCGCCCTGTAAATCGGCAGCAGAGACGGCTCTAAGAGCAGGCTGAAAAGCTCGCTCATGCGCTGCTCGTCCTCCTGTGAAAAGGGCGAGCCGCCCAGCAGCGCGTCCGCGAGCCTGCCGTAAAGGCCGAGCAGCTCGCTTCGCAGGGCGTCGTAGCCCTTTTTGTCAAGGTGCTGTATGGCCGGATGCCTGAACAGGCCCACGGGCTTTTCAAAGTTCACCTCGGCAAAGCGCGGGTCGAGGCTCAGGTCGCGAAACTCCACCGGCCTGCCCTCAGGCAGCAGCAGGGTTATGATGAAGCGGGCCGGATATACCAAAGTCCTGTCCCTCTCGCCGGTCATCTTATACTTGAGGTAAGGGAAGCTGATGCACAGGCAGCCGTTGCGCACGCTCATCAGCGGCAGCCCGGGGGCATAGCCCATCGGCATCTGGCAGCCTGTGACGAACGGGCCGGACTTAAGCTCCTTCAGCAGAGCATTTACTGACAGCTTGTCGCTCATATATACTTACCTCCTGTTCTCACATGCAGCTTATCATGTGGCAGTTGCCGTCTTCCCAGGCGTCCACAAAGACGTCGAGAGGCACCATCTCCCCGCAGCCATTGTCCGTGCCGGAGTCATTGAGGATGACCATAGGCTCATCCGGGTCGCTGTAGTCTATGCCGATGACCTCGACGGCGTGGTTCGTGGCCTCGCCGGGGGTGAAAATGCTGTCGTCGTCGGCAAACCAGATCTCGTCCGCATCGACCGAGACGATGACCTTGCCGCCGTTCTCGAGACACTCGCGGATATCGTCGATGCTGTTGTTGAAGCTGACCTCGTTCTCGACGCCGTAGTAGTCGAGCACCTTGTTCATGTTGAGGGTCGTGCCGCCGCTCTCCTCGGTGAACCAGCCGTTGGCCTCGGCGAGGTCAGCGAGCTGCTCGATGTCCAGCTCCTGCCCGGTAAGCTCCTCGATGACAAACTTCTGGGCATAGAGGGTGCAGCGGCCTGTCGAACCCTGATACTCCCAGTGCTCCATGGATGCGCCGGGATCGCCCACCACGTCGGCGGGGTCGGCTGTTGCGGGGTCGAAGTTCTCAAGCTCCTCGTACCTCATGGTCTCGGCCTCCGGCTCAAGCTCGAAGGCGCCGAGGCTGACCAGCCCGCCGGTCGCCGGGTCATAGGCGGAGACGTCCAGAATATCGAATACCCCGTCTCCGTCGGGATCTACCTGGACGACGTAGGTGTCCGGCACGGCGTCGCCGTCGGTGTCGATAAGCTGTTCCTGCATCGTGATGTCGGCCACGCCGTCTCCGTCGGTGTCTGCGTGGGTCGTCACGGTGTCAATGACCATGTCCCCGTCGCTGTCGTAGGAGTTTGTGAACAGGTCGAAGCTCCCGTTGCCGTCGGTGTCCCAGTAGGACTTGACGCTGTCGAGTATGCCGTCCTGGTCATAGTCGTGCATCTCGGAGAAATAGTCCGTGACGCCGTCGCCGTTCGCGTCCAGCTCCGAGAAAAAGGTGTCAAAGATGCCGTTGGTGTCCGTGTCCGCGGCGAGGGTCTCATAGAAGCTGTCTCCGTCGTTGTCGAAATAGGCCATGTCGGGACTGCCGTCTCCGGTGCTGTCGACTAGCACGGCGTCGAAGTGACCGTCGCCGTCAAAGTCCGCGCCGAGGCCGTCAGCCATCCCGTCGCCGTCGAGGTCTACGTTCAGGGCGTCGGGCGCCCCGTCGCCGTCGAGGTCAAAGCTGAGATGATTGGTGTCGAACATATTAACCGCTCCTTTTTCTTCGGGTATCGTCTTTGCCTGCGGCCATGATAGGCCGCCGACGGGCCGGGTGGCAAGCTGGACGTAAAACTTGACACATCAAATGTCATTTTCGGCCATACATGAAGTCCTCGTATATCTCCACTATCTGCGGATAGTACCGGCGGCTGATGGCGGCGTTTTGGCCATCGCGCATGATGAAGCAGCGCGCGGCCTTGTCTAGCCTTTCCACCTGCATGAGGTTCACGATGTAGCTCTGATGGCAGCGGATGAACTGCTTCTCGGGCAGCATGGCCGATACCTCGGAGAGCTTCGCGTAGAAGGATATGCTCCTGCTTCCGGCGCAGAGGGTGGTGAGCCTCTGGTTGCTGACGAAACAGACGATATCGTCGTAGGGCACGCGCACCAGCCCGTCTTTGTTCTTGACCGGGAAATATGGGTGGTAGCGCTTCTGTTCGCCGCAGGCGTACAGCAGGGCAGTTTCTATCCTCGCCGGGTCGATGCCGTTCAGCAGGGCCGAGGGCCGGTAGCGTATCACCCTGCCCGCGGCCTGGCTGCTGCTCGAGCAGAAGATGAGCGAAGCTACGCAGTTGCGGCTCCTGACCAGTCCGGCGAGCTTGAGGCTGTCATCACAGTCCGCGTCCAGGATGAGGATGTCGAAGGACGAAAGATCTTTGCCCAGCCTCTTGAGAAGGCCCTCGACCCCGATGGAGTAGCAGGCCTCGCCCCTGATGCCTCTGCGCTTGAGAAAGTCGCAGACCACACTGAATATCTGACTTGCCGGTTCCCGTCCCGGCTGGTGTATGCCGATCCTCAGCCTGTTTGCCTCGTCCATCCGTCAACGCCGCCTTTCGCACTCACTGCCGACATATTAACACCCCGCTCCGCGCGCTCGTCCAAGTGGATTCCGCCGAAGAAAATGACATTTGGACGTTCAAAAGTTACAAGTCGCTTGAAACAGGGCGCGCTGTGGGTTACAACATTCCTGAAAGACCTGCTAACAAAAGTCAAGTAGAAATTTCAGATTTTTGGGAGCGGCAAAAAGACAACACAAAATCAAGCCGCTGAGCATCTCAAAATCGAAA
>URDJ01000051.1 GCA_900546615.1 uncultured Eubacteriales bacterium
GATGTCGAGCTCGTAGATGGCGGTGAATTCCTCCTCCTCGGTCAGGGCCGTGCCGGTCATGCCGGAGAGCTTGCCGTAGAGGCGGAAGTAGTTCTGGAAGGTGATGGTCGCGAGGGTCTTGTTCTCGCGCTGCACGTCGACGTGCTCCTTGGCCTCGATGGCCTGATGCAGGCCCTCGGAGTAGCGGCGGCCGAGCATGAGCCGGCCGGTGAACTCGTCGACGATGATGACCTCGCCGTCCTTGACGACGTAGTCGATATCGCGCTTCATGACGCCGTGGGCCTTGAGGGCCTGGTTGATGTGGTGCGCGAGGGTGGAGTTTTCGAGGTCGGAGAGGTTCTCGAGGTTGAAGTAGCGCTCGGCCTTTTCGGTGCCGCGGGCGGTGAGGGTGGCGGTGCGGGCCTTCTCGTCGACCACGTAGTCGGCGTCGAGGTTTTCGTCCTCCTCCTGCTTTTCGTCCACGGAGGCAACGACTTTGCGCTTCATCGTGCGTACGAGGTCGTCGGCCTTCCTGTACAGGTCGGTGGACTCGTCTCCCTGGCCGGAGATGATGAGCGGCGTGCGCGCCTCGTCGATGAGAATGGAGTCCACCTCGTCCACGATGGCGAAGGCGTGGCCGCGCTGGACCATCTGCTGCTTGTAGATGGCCATGTTGTCGCGCAGGTAGTCGAAGCCCATCTCGTTGTTGGTGCCGTAGGTGATGTCGGCGGCGTAGGCGGCGCGGCGCTGCTCGGCGGTGAGGCCGTGGACTATGAGGCCGACGGTCAGGCCGAGGAAGCGGTGGACCTTGCCCATCCACTCGCTGTCGCGCTTGGCGAGGTAGTCGTTGACGGTGACGATGTGGACGCCCTCGCCGGCGATGGCGTTGAGGTAGGCGGGGAGGACGGCGACGAGGGTCTTGCCCTCGCCGGTCTTCATCTCGGCGATGCGGCCCTGGTGGAGCACTATGCCGCCGATGAGCTGGACGCGGAAGGGCTTCATGCCCAGCACGCGCCATGCGGCCTCGCGCACGACGGCGAAGGCCTCGGGGAGCATGCTGTCGAGGTCCTCGCCGGCCTGGTAGCGGGCCTTGAATTCGTCTGTCTTGGCACGCAGCTCCTCGTCGGAGAGCGCCTGCATCTGAGGTTCGAGCGCCTCGATCTTATCCGCGATGGGGTATATCCGCTTCAGCTCGTGGTCACTGTGCGAGCCAAAGAGCTTCTGTAAGAATCCCATAATAATATCTGCCTTTCGATATCTGCAAAATGTTCCGGGTCAACCATGTACTATAACATATAATTATGAACATTTAAAGAATAAAGACATTTCTTTCGAAAATATCTCATTTTCTGGCTGCGGACTTGCAACTTGAATTTTACCACAGTCCTGACCCTGCGGCAAGTGGAGCCCAGCGCCCGCGCGCAGGGCGAGTGTGCGGCTTGCGGCAAAAAACTGATTGAAGCCGAGGGAAGTTTGTTGTATGATAAGGGATAGTTGTGAAAAAGAAAAACAGGGGAACCGGGAGGCAGCTTTATGCTCAGGATAGGCTTTGACAACGACAAATACCTGCGCCTGCAATCGGAGAGGATACGCGAGCGCATCGCCCGCTTCGGGGGCAAGCTGTACCTCGAATTCGGGGGCAAGCTCTTTGACGACTACCACGCTTCGCGCGTGCTGCCGGGCTTTGAGCCGGACAGCAAGGTGCGGATGCTCATGGAAATGAAGGATGAGGCCGAGATAATCATCGTCATCTCCGCCGACGACATAGAGCGCAGCAAGCGCCGCGGCGACCTCGGTATCACTTATGACGACGACCTGCTCCGCCTCATCGATGCCTTCAAAGCCATCGGCCTCTACGTCGGAAGCGTGTCCATAACCCACTTCCGCGGCCAGCAGGCCGCCGAGCAGTTCAAAAAGCGGCTCGAGGCCATGGAGGTTCGCGTCTATCTCCAGCACTGGATACCCGACTATCCCTCCAACCTCTCCTTCATCGTCTCCGACGAGGGCTTCGGTAAGAACGACTATATAGAGACCTCCCGCCGGCTCGTCGTGGTCACCGCACCCGGCCCCGGCAGCGGTAAAATGGCCACCTGCCTCTCGCAGCTCTACCACGAGCACAAGAGAGGCGTCAAGGCCGGCTACGCGAAGTTTGAGACCTTCCCGGTCTGGAACCTGCCCCTCAAACACCCTGTGAACCTCGCCTACGAGGCCGCCACCGCCGACCTTGACGACGTCAACATGATAGACCCCTTCCATCTCGAGGCCTACGGCGAGACCACCGTCAACTACAACCGCGACGTGGAGATATTCCCGGTCCTCAACGCCATGTTCGAGCGCATCTACGGCGAGAGCCCGTATAAAAGCCCCACCGACATGGGCGTCAACATGGCCGGCTTCTGCATAATCGACGACGCCGCCTGCCGCAGAGCCTCCGAGCAGGAGATAATAAGGCGCTATTACCAGAGCCTCTGCTCGCTCAGACAGGGTCTCTCGGAGCAGACCGAGGTCTTCAAGCTCGAGATGCTGCTCAACCAGATAGGCGTGAAGCCCAACGACCGACCCGTTATTCCGGCGGCGCTGGCGCGGGCGGAGGAGACCGGCGCGCCCGCCGTGGCCATGGAGCTGCCGAACGGGAAGATAATAACAGGCAAGACCTCGTCGCTGCTTGGCGCGTCCTCGGCCTGCCTGCTGAACGCGCTTAAATGCCTTGGCGGCATACCCAACGACGTGCTGCTCATATCCCCGAATATAATAGAGCCGATCCAGCACTTGAAGGTAGAGCACATGGGCAACCACAACCCGCGGCTGCATACGGACGAGGTGCTGATAGCGCTGTCGATATGCGCTGTGACAGACCCCAACGCCGAGCGGGCCATGGAGCAGCTAGCGTCGCTGGCGGGAGGCGAGGTTCACTCGACGGTCATCCTGTCGCGGGTGGACGAGAACGTGTTCCACCGCCTCGGCATGAACCTTACCTGCGAGCCGAAATACCAGACGAAGAAGCTGTACCACGGGAAGAAATAAGGGGCGGCAATGAAGTTTAGGATCGGTAAAAGCGAATTGTCGGGGCTGGATTCGAAGACGGCGATGTACGCGGCGCTCGGGGCGTCGCTGGCGGGAGCGCGCGTGCTGCTGACGACGGACGACGCGGGCTTCGTGCCGGCTGCAAGCCGCGTGACCGGCGGCGTTGCGGTCGCAAAGCCGGAGCCTGCGGAGCATTTCGCGAGTCTCGACGCGGCCTTCGAGACCTCTGAGCGCGAGGATCGTGTGGTGACGCTCGAGCGGGAGACCGCCATGGCCGGTTCCGCAGAGCAGGGCGAGCTGCCGAAGTACAGAAAGCAGCCGGAGCGTTTCGTGCTGCCCTGCGAGCGAGAGACGATGTGTGCGGGCTGCCCGTACCGGGGAGTGTTCTACGCGGCGTCAAAGCTGTGGCTGAGGACTATAGGCGACGGTGGCTGCACGCTGCTGGGGCAGAAGAAACCCTTCCAGACGCTGGACGCGGCCTGGGGCCGCGGCACCGCGGCGGCGGCGCTGGCTGGCTTCGTCGCAGCAAGGCCGGAGGCAAGGCATGACACGATAGCGGTCATGGGCGCCGGGGACCTGGACGAGGCTTCGCTCCGCCTGCTCGCGAAGACCGGCGGCACGGTCGCAGCCGTGGGAGATAATGACGTTTCAAAGCTCTGCACCGACTGCGGCGCGGCGCTGACGGAGCTGGACGCTTACGATGTGAACGGCATCGAGGCTGTGCTGAGGAAGGCGCTGGACTCTGAGGGCGTGTCTGTGATAATGTGTAGGGGAACCTGCGGGAAAAGCGGCGAAAAGAGGTATAGAATAGACCAGAACCGCTGCCGGAGATGCGGGGCGTGTTCGAGGCTGGGCTGCCCGGCGATAAGCGGGAGGAGCTCGGAGATAGACCCTGCGGAGTGCGTGGGCTGCGGCATGTGCTTGGCGGTGTGTAAGTGCTCAGCGGTGGTGGAGGCGTGACGTGGGCTATCTGAAGGAAGTCAATATCAAGTACGACATGCCGGCCTCGGAGCTGGCTGTGCGGCGCACGACGTACGCGATAGAGAACGGCCGCGCGCTGGGCGCGTCGGCGGTGAAGATAATCCACGGCTACGGCTCGAGCGGCAGGGGCGGGAAGATCAGGCTGGAGGTGCGCGCGTACCTCGAGCGGCAGAAGCAGCGTGGGAAGATAAGGGATTATATACCCGGCGAGCGCTTTTCGATCTTCGACGAGCCGACCCGCCGAGCCTTCAGCATCTGCGACGACCTGCGCCGCGACCCGGACCTCGACGGGGCAAACAACGGCGTGACGATAGTCGTTATATGAGTCAAGAAAAACGTTGACATCGGCCGGGAGGAATGGTAACATACTAGGGCACGCGGGCGTAGTTCAATGGTAGAACACCAGCCTTCCAAGCTGGATACGTGGGTTCGATTCCCATCGCCCGCTCCAAAAAGGTCCGGAGCAATTTATTGCTCCGGACCTTTTGTTATCCTTGGTTATGATCCAGCCGCAGTGATGTGTTATGATGCAACAGCTGCGAACTGAATGTGGAAACGACGCTATGCGACATCGTCATCCATTGTACGAATCATAATAATTCCTCCTCTGTTTAATATATTATAGACCAAACCGTCAGTATGTGCAACAGGCAAATTCTTAATAAACTATTACATATGTATCGTGCATCGCTGCAAGAAGCAGAGGTGCGCTTCTCACTGATCCTTGCTCCTGACAGCAGAAGTTATGACGATACCGTCGTGGGGGAAGATCCAATCGTTAAACGAAACCCTTACCCGCCCGTTTTCCTCAATAATGGGAGAATGCATAGCGGAATCAAAGAAGCCGAAGGCTCTGGCCATGGCCTTGCAAGGACGATCATCGCAGGATGAAACTCGGAAATCAACAGAGAAATTGCGGCAGGGAACATTGGCACGACAAGTATAAACGATATCATCCAAAGGCACGATTGTCGTATAAATTACAGAAAAGAATTTTGGCTGATTGTCGGTAAGAGCAAGCTCGGGCGCATAGCGATATGTATACTTCACTGAGTATCCGCTGTTAAGGCTCGCTATGTTATTTGACGGCTCGGAAATAGACTTTATATCATTCTCAGGGATCGTTTTCCCGTCCAGTGTGACGCTGGTATATTTGAACGGCACGATTTCCTTGCCGTCTTTGTCCTTGATTTGGCGGCCTGACCAGGTGACCAGCGGAAAGTCTTTAACGGTGCACTGCGCATCATAGGATTTGACCTTTAGTATCCGCTCGATTCTTTTTACTATCCTGTCTGCCATGATTTCGCAGTCGATAGTATACCGGCAGTCATCGTAATAGTAGTTGCCTTTGCTTAAGGTTTTAAACTTTTCCTTGATATTATCATACATACTAGAAAGATGCGGCTTTCCATTGAATAAGAGAGCATTCTCCATGGCGGAGAGCATTTCCTTTTGTGTGGCTTCAGTCATATTCAGGTAGATATTAGGATTGCTAAGAAAATCATTGGAAAGGTGACTGCTGTACATCTCGTTGCGCGCTCTGACGTCAATTATCCATGAGGTCAACCAGCAGGTCCCGAGGACTGAAAGGATCACGAGCGTTACATCCCTGATGGTAGTGATAACAGGAATGTAGGAGGCAGTCGCAGAATCAGCAGATTTAAGCGCATCGGAGTTAATATAATATGTAAGTATTGCATATACAACTAAAAAGGCTAAAAAACTACAGCCTACCCAAAAGTTGGTTTTGGGTGAAATATTGTATTTTTTTCTTTTTTGTTTCTTTCTTTTTGGACGCTTCATACCGCTTACCCCCTTACTTATCTGTGCCCCCCATTATAACATTAAATTACATCATTGTATATGTTTTCTTGCAATAGCATGCACAATATACGAAGTTGGAGGCAGATTTAGAGAATAATCCGGCGCGCGGTCAGGAAGCAGGAGACGAGGGTCGAGGATAGTGAAAGGGCGCGACATGTGTCGCGCCCTTTCATGGTGACCCAGCGGGGATTCGAACCCCGGACACCCTGCTTAAAAGGCAGGTGCTCTGCCTGCTGAGCTACTGGGTCTTATTCGCTTTTAAGAACAAAACGAAAGCCCGCTTTCGTTTTGAGAGGAGGCGCAAGGCAGTGAGCGCAGTTTTCGCGAGCAGCCTGCGGCTGTTCGCGGAAACGGAGACGAACGGACTTTGCGCCGACGTAGCGACGTGGCTGGGATGGCAGGACTCGAACCTACAATATCAGAGTCAAAGTCTGGTGTGTTACCGTTACACTACATCCCACCATCGACTTAGGTAGAGAGGCCGGCATTGCCGGCCTCCTGCTTTTCTGGGGTGGGAGATGGGGCTCGAACCCACGACACCCGGAACCACAATCCGGTGCTCATACCAACTGAGCTACACCCACCATTCATGGAGCCTTGCCATGGCACGCCAGGAGGGACTCGAACCCCCGGCCTACTGCTTAGAAGGCAGTTGCTCTATCCTGCTGAGCTACTGGCGCATACTTCGCAGGCAACTGGCTCCCGCACCCGGTTTCCCCCGGACGCGCCCGCAAGCTTAGTTATATTACCATCACATACGCCGTTTGTCAAGCACCCACACACATTTTTGCCCCTTTCTTAATTCTTGACATATGCCAGAAATAGTGCTAAACTCAAAGCTGAAATTGGCATATGTCAGAAATGAGGTGGCGCCATGCCGCGTCCGAAAAAGTGCCGCAGGGTATGCGGATTGCCCAGATGCAGTGAATTCGGCCCCTCAGCCCGCGAACGCAGCGGTTCCGGGCCGGTGCTCATGTCCGTCGAGGAATACGAGGCCATAAGGCTCATAGACTATCAGGGCTGCTCTCAGGCCGAGTGCAGTGAATACATGTGCGTCGCGCGCACGACGGCGCAGTTCATCTACAACAGCGCAAGAAAAAAACTCGCCGCTGCGCTGGTCGAAGGACGGCCGCTCAGGATAGAGGGCGGCTCCTACCAGCTCTGCGAGGGCGCGGCCGAGCACTGCCCGCGTCACGGCTGCCGAGGGCGGCACTGCATGAAAGGAGAAGAACAATGAAGATCATTATCCCGGTAGACGAGGCCAGCCCAAACACCGGCGTCTGCGTATCCTTCGGGCGCGCGCCGTATTTTGCGCTCTGCGAGGGAGAGGGCGTCACGTTCATCGAGAACCCGGGCGCTCAGGCCGAGGGCGGCGCGGGCCTCAAGGCTGCGCAGGCTGTAGCCGACAGCGGGGCCGAGGCGCTCGTCACCGTCCGCTGCGGCGAGAACGCCGCCGAGGTGCTCAAGGCCGCGGACATAAAGATCTACAGGTCGAAAGACGGCACCGCGCTCGAGAACGCGGCGGCGCTCGAGGCCGGCGAGCTCGAAGAACTCACCCGCTTCCACGCGGGCTTCCACGGCATCCAATGAAGATCGCGGTCCTGAGCGGCAAGGGCGGCGCGGGCAAAACCCTCGTCGCCTGCGGCCTCGCCTGCGCGGCGGGCCGGGCGACTTATATCGACTGCGACGTGGAGGAGCCGAACGGCCGCCTGTTTTTTGAGCCGGAAAATGTCGTATCCCTACCTGTAACGAAGAAAATGCCCGCCTTTGACCGCGGAAGGTGTACCGGCTGCCGCAGATGCGTCGAGCGCTGCCGCTTCAATGCGTTGGTGCTGGTGAAGGGCGCGCCCATGCTGTTCGACGAGGTCTGCCACTCCTACGGCGTTTGCGCTTATGTGTGTCCCGAGGGAGCGGTGGAGGAGACGGAGCGCGAGGTCGGCTCGGTCGAGACGGGCATGAGCGGCGATATAAAGGCCGTCACGGGCGAGCTGAAGCTCGGCGAGGCCACGGGCGTGCCCGTCATCGCGGCGGCGCTGGAGGAGGCGGGAGACGCGGAGACGGTCATCATCGACTGCCCGCCGGGCAGCGCCTGCCCGGTCATGGAGGCCGCGCGGGTGGCCGACTGCTGCGTGCTGGTCACGGAGCCGACGGCCTTCGGGCTGCACGACCTGCGGCTCGTGGCGGAGCTTATGCGCGTGCTGAAAAAGCCCTGCGGCGTGGTCGTGAACAAGGCCGGGACGGAGTACCCGGAGCTGGAGCGCTGGCTGGAGGCCGAGGGCCTGCCCGTGCTCGCGCGGATTCCGTACAGCGCGAAGCTGGCGGCGGCGGGCGCGCGGGGCGCTCTCGCGTACCGCGAGGACGAGGAGGTGCGCTGCATCTTCGATGCGCTGCTCTCCCGGATACGGAAGGAGGCGTGCGCATGAAAAAGCTGCTCATCCTCAGCGGCAAGGGCGGCACGGGCAAGACCACGACCGCCGCGGCCTTCATCCGCTTTGCCGGGGCGCGGGCGGTCGCCGACTGCGACGTGGACGCGCCGAACCTCGCCCTCGTGTCCGGCGGCTATGCCGAGACGGTCGAGACGGACTTCCGCGGCTCGGACAAGGCGAAGATAGACCCGGGCCTGTGCATCGGCTGCGGAAAATGCGCCGAACTGTGCCGCTTCGGGGCCATCTCCCGCGCCGGTGGAGATAAATATGCGGTGGACGAGCTCCGCTGCGAGGGCTGCGGGCTGTGTACGGAGGCCTGCCTCGCCGGCGCGGCGAGGCTCGGCGAGGACATCGCGGGCTCGTTCCGGGTGCGGAGAGGGGACGGGGTGTTCGCGGACGCCCAGCTGCGTATGGGCCGCGGCAACTCAGGCAAGCTGGTGACGGAGGTCAAGCGCGCGCTTTACGAGAACTGCCCCGGGGATGCGGAGCTTGCGGTAATCGACGGCTCGCCCGGCGTGGGCTGCCCGGTGATGGCCTCGATGAACGGCGTGAGCCTCGCGCTCATCGTGGCGGAGCCGTCGGTATCCGGCTTCGGCGACATGCGGCGGCTGGTGCGCACGGCGTCGATGGCGCGGGTGAGGACGGCGGTATGCGTGAACCGCGCGGACGTCTGCCCGGAGCTGAGCGCTGATATCGAGCGCTGGTGCGCGGAGCAGGGCGTGCCCTTCCTGGGCCGGGTGCCCTTTGACCGGAGCGCGCAGCGGGCGATAAACGAGGGCCGGAGCGTGGCGGAGCTGGACTGCCCGGCGCGCGCGGCGCTCTATGAGGTGTTCATAAAAGCCATGGAGCTTTTAGGTATCAAAACGACTGATAAGGAGACGAAACAGCTATGAAGATTGCAGCAGCGGCCATGGGTAACACGGTGTCCGGGCATTTCGGGCACTGCGAGAATTTCAACATTTACGACTGCGCGGAAGGGAAGATCGTATCTGCCGAGTCCGTGCCGAATCCGGGCCACCGTCCGGGTTTCCTGCCAAACTTCCTTGCAGACAGGGGAGTGCAGGTCATCATAGCCGGCGGGATGGGCGGCAGCGCGGTGGATATCTTCAACGAGCGCGGCGTCGAGGTCATCGTCGGCGCGTCGGGCGACACGCGGGCGGCGGTCGAGGCATATCTCAGGGGCGAGCTCAAGACCACCGGCGCGGTGTGCCACAAGCATGAGCACGCCGACGAGTGCGGCCACCACCACGAATAAACCGCAGAATTGTCTTTTATGGAAAGAATACAGGGCCGCGTGGTCTGCGCGGCCCTGTATTTTGTGCCTTATGGGTGAACTCAGCCGAACTGTTCCAGCTTAGCCTTGACCATATAGGCGCCGGCGAGGACGCCTCCAAAGAGGTATTTGCCCTCGCCGTTCGTGCGCGTCGTGGCGACGAGCGTCTCGGTTTGGACGCCCGCCACGTCCTTGACAGCATAGAGACCCACAAAACAGTTGGCGACCGCAGCGCCGGAAGCGTCGCGGATGATGCCGCTGACGGTGCCGCTGTAGGTGCGGCCATCCACTATCATTGCCAGGCTGACGTTCGCGATGGAGCCGCCGAGTATGGTCACGGCCACCGGCGCTGTGGCGAGATATCCCGAAGCCGTGGCGGTGAGGCTGTACACACCGTCTGCTACGTCGTAAAAGACAAATTCGCCGTCCGCTGCGCTGTAGGTCGTCGCGACCACGGCGCCGCTGAGGTTCGTCATGTTGATCTTTGCGCCGGATATGGGCGATATGCCATCCAGTCCAGCGGAGCTGACCGTGCCGGCGACTGCGCCGAGTGAGAGAGACGGCTCGGGAGTGCATACCAGACCGACGCTGGCTGTGCCGCCCGCGGTGAGGCTCACGCCGACCGAGGGGCTGAGCACATAGCCCTCGAGCACGGCGGCGAGGCTGTAGGTGCCCGCGGGCACGCTGCTGAAGCTGAAGCTGCCGGCCTCGTCCGTCAGGGTGTGCTGGTAGGGATGACCGGCGCTGTCAAAGAGCTTGACGGTGGCGTTCGCAAGGGGCAAACTGCCGTCAGTAACGGAGCCGGTGATGGAGCCTTGGATGACCGCAGGGGGCAGGCTGATATTTACGTCCGCCTCCTGCATCCCGGAAATGTCAAAGTTGGGGCTGTAATTCAAACTGAGCAGGTCTTGCCTGATCTCGGCCATATTTTAAACCTCCTGATATCATCACTGATCATGGTCATATCTGCCGCCAGTGAGAAAGCCCACGCTGCCGGACACGAAGTCGCGGAACTGGGCGATGGTGGCGGCGGAGCCTGAGTCGAGAAGCCACGGCCTCGAGACGGACACGGCTCTGAATGCCAGCAGGACCATAAGACAGAACAGCCCCGCTGAGGCGACGATGAGCGTCCTGCTAGCGCTCCTCTGAGGCGTGCAGGAGCTGAGAAAGTAGCCGAATATGCCCGCCGCCGAGGTGCGGACGATGACGTCGATGCCGGAAGCCGCGTCCGGTGCGGGATAAAACAACCCGAGCGCCGACTGCAGCAGCAGCACCCCAAGGAATACCAAAAGCCAGAACTCCGTCCTGCCCAATCGCTTCATCCCGTCTCACCTCCGCGCGGACAGTCTATGTGGACGTGTACGGCTTTGACACTGACATGCAGCAGAAATCCCGGCTCCTTCTATGGAGTCGGGATTTTCATTGATAATACCTATAGTTTGTGAGGCGGCGTCTATGATGTCAAAAATTCGGGGTTTTGCTTGTGAAAAATCACCAGCTGACGCCGTTGAGGACATATTGCCGGAAATTCCTGACCGCCGGGGTCTGCCAGGCGCGGTCGTCGGAGACCATGTAGAAGTTGCGCTCCCAGACGGGGCTGGCGATCTGGATGATCTTGACGTCCAGACGCATGAGCAGGTCCATGAAAGGTACGACGGCTATGCCGAAGCCGCGCGCGACCAGCCCGGCGATGACCTGATCCTCGTCCACCTCGTAGGCGATCTTCGGCCGTCCGCCCGCGCGGGAGAACAGCTCGTCCACCACTGGCCGCAGGCCCGAGCCTTTTGAGAAGTACACCTGCGGGTAGGGCAGCGTCTCGCCAAGGTCCACCGAGTGCCGCCGCGCCAGCTCGTGCCCGCGCGGAACGATGAGCATGAGGTCCTGCCGCTCGACTGCAACGGAAGTTAATCCCAGCTCCGCCGGAGGTTTAGATGCGAAAACGAGGTCATATTTGCGCTCTATAAGCCCCTCGAGCAGGGCGCTCGTCATGCCTGTCTCGAAGGTGAAGCGCAGGTCCTTCCCCGGATTTTCCCTAAGATACCGCGACACCAGCTCAGGCACATAGTCCACGCCCAGTGTCCGCAGCAGTCCCAGCCGGATAAGCCCCTCGCCCCGCGAGACGCGCTGCAGCTCGCCCACGCCCTCGTCCAGCGTCGCAAGCGTCTTGAGCGCGCAGGCTAGAAAATGCTCCCCAAAGCGCGTCAGCTCCGTATTGCGCCCCGTCTTCTCGAAAAGCGGCACGCCCAGCTCCGCCTCCAACTGAGCCATGGCATGGCTCAAACTCGGCTGAGTGATGCACAGCTGCTCCGCCGCCCGGGTGTAATGCTTCGTCTCCGCCAGCTGGACAAAATACCGCAGATGATACAGATTCATCGCCGGACACCCCCTTGCCTTTGAGCTTATTCTACCATATTCGATAGACAAAATCTATAGTTTTAGAAATTTTATTGATTTGTTAAAAAGCAGTCAATATGCTACATTCGTCGCAGAACGAAGCCGTGAGCGGCAGAAAGGGAGACAGAAATGAACATTGACGGCAAGACAAAGCTGCTGGGGCTTATTGGCACCCCGGTCGAGCACTCGAAATCCCCCGCGATGTACAACTACTGCTTTGATAAGTACGGACTCAACTGCGCGTATCTGGCTTTTGACGTGGATATGGAGCACGTGGCGGACGGCATTGCGGCGCTGCGCACCTTCAATGTCATGGGCTGCAACGTGACCATGCCGCTCAAGAACGCGGTCATCCCCTATCTGGACGAGGTCAGCCCGGCCTCGAAGGCCATTGGAAGCGTGAACACCATTGTAAACAAGGACGGCAAGCTCTATGGCTACGTCACGGACGGCATGGGGTACACGGGACAGCTGCGCCGCGGCGGCGTGGAGATAGCGGGCAAGGTCGTGACGCTCCTTGGTGCTGGCGGCGCGGCGAGCGCCATCGCCATCGAGGCCGCGCTGGAGGGCGCGAAGGAGATAAGGGTCTTCAACAAGCGCGACGCGTTCTGGGAGAGGGCGCTGGCGAACCTCAAGACCATCGGCGACGCGGCCCCCTCCTGCAAGATAAGCCTAAGCGACCTCGACGACGCAGAGGCCCTGCGTGCGAGCATAGCGACGAGCGACATCCTCACGAACGCCACCCGCGTCGGCATGGCCCCGATGGACGACGCCAGCCTTATCACCGACCTCACTATGCTCCGCCCCGAGCTCATTGTAACGGACGTGGTGTATAACCCCGAGGAGACGAAGCTGCTGCGCGAGGCTAAAGCCGCTGGCTGCCGCACTTTTGACGGCCTGGGCATGCTGGTGGGCCAGGGCGCGGCGAGCTTCAAGCTCTACACCGGCCTCGACATGCCGATAGACGAGGTCTGCGACGCCATCTACAGATAAAAGAGGAGGGCACAAGGATGAGCATGAAGAAATACTATCCCACGGCCTTTGCGCTGTACATGACCTACTTCGTCCTCGGCGTGGCCGGCTCCATCATGGGCCAGTACAAGCAGGAGCTGGCCTCCCTCTGGGGCAGCGGCCTGCTGGCGGACGGGACCTACGACGTCTCGGGCGTCCTCGCGGTAATCGCGGCGCTGGGCCTCGGCCGGCTCATAAGCTATCCCTTTGCCGGGCCTATCTCCGACCGCTTCGGCCGCAGGGTGCCCGCGCTCGTGGGCTGCGCGCTCTACTTCATCTTCTTCGCCGCGGTCTGCTACACGCACAACTTTGTCCTCGCCTATATCCTCGGCATCGTCTCCGGCGCGGCGAACGGCTTCCTCGACGTGAGCATCACCCCGAGCTGCATGGAGATATTCAAGGAAAAGGGCACCATCGCGAACATCTTCACGAAGCTCTCGATCTCCATCGCGCAGTTCCTGCTGCCCTTCGCCATCGGCTT
The DNA here is from genome assembly GCA_900546615.1 of uncultured Eubacteriales bacterium. GTDB lineage: Bacteria > Bacillota > Clostridia > Oscillospirales > Oscillospiraceae > Scatomorpha > Scatomorpha pullistercoris. Next base: position 13,394 of record URDJ01000051.1, read on the forward strand.
CGTCGCCGCGAGGGCCCTGCCCTTCTCGACCATCTTCCTCTTCTGCGCCGTGCTTATCGCAGTCACCGGCATAGCCCTCATCTTCCTGCCCTTCCCGCCCTATGAGCGCGTGGTGAAGGTCAAGGGCCAGAAGAAGGAGCGCATGAAGTTTTCGCCCAGCGCGATCATCCTCATAATCCTCGGCTTCACCACCTCCGCGACCTTCATGATCTGGCTCAACTGCTATCAGGAGCTGGCGAAGTCCTACGGTATCGCCGACCCGAGCCTCGTGCAGAGCTTCTATTCCGTCGGCATTGTGCTCGCGCTCTTTGTGAACGCGGCGCTTCTGGCCAAGGGCCTCAAGCCCTCGAAGATACTCGTCATCTACCCGAGCTGCGCCGTCGTCACCCTCGTGGCCGTGCTGCTCGTGGCGCAGCCCTGGATCTGCTACCTCGCCGGGTTTCTGATGGGCTTCTTCGCAGCCGGCGGCGTGCTCCAGCTCGTGACCAGCGTCGCCGTCACCATGTTCCCCAAAAACCGCGCCGTCATGACCAGCATCGTCATGATCTCCTCGTCCATCGCAAACTACGCCGTGCTCTCCATCGCCGGTCTGCTCACCAGCATCGGCGGCGAGAAGGGCCCCCAGCTCATAATGATATTCAACATCGCCGTCACCGTTATCGGCATCGTGCTTGCCGTCATATTGAACGCGCGCTTCGACAAGGACTTCCAGAAGCCCGAAGCCGAAACCGCGGCCTGAAACGATAATAGGGAGGAAACAACAATGTCCAAAAATCATCCGCTGACCATCAGCTCCTGGACCCTGGGCGACCAGTGCAAGTTTGAAGAGCGTGTCTCCGCCGCGAAGGCCGCCGGCTTCGAGGGCATCGGCCTGAGGGCCGAGACCTACGTCGACGCCCTTGCCGAGGGCCTGCACGACGAGGACATCCTCGCCATCCTCAAGAAGTACGACATTGCCGTCACCGAGGTCGAGTACATCACCCTCTGGGCCGAGGACCGCAGGAGCTACGAGCAGATGTACAAGGAGCAGGTCTGCTTCCACATGTGCGAGCTGTTCGGCGTGGAGCACATAAACTGCGGCCTCATGGAGAAATACAGCGTCGAGCACGACGCCGAGAAGCTCCGCGAGCTCTGCCAGCGGGCCGGCAAGTACACGATAGGCGTCGAGCCGATGCCCTACAGCGGCATCCCCGACGTGCGCACCGGCTGGGCCATCGTCAAGGGCTCGGGCTGCGAGAACGCCAAGCTCATCCTCGACTCCTGGCACTGGGCCCGTGCGAACCAGCCCTTCGACCTCGAGCTGCTCGCCGATATCCCGGCGGAGAAGATCGTCTCCATCCAGCTCAACGACGTGCTGCCCCGCGCCTACGCCGCGGCCATCCTGCGCGACGAGTCCATGCACGACCGCTGCCTCTCCGGCGACGGCATAGGCATCACGAAGGACTTCGTGCAGATGATCAAGGACAAGGGCGTCTCCCCGAAGGTCGTGGGCGTCGAGGTCATAAACGACGAGGTCCTCTCCAAGGGCGTGGCCGAGGCCGCGAAGCTCAACTTCGAGACCACCCAGAACGTGCTCAAGGCCGTATGGCCCGAAATGGCCGCTGAATAATCAAAGGAGGAAAATACGATGAACATAGATGGACACACCAAGATGTACTGCCTGATCGGCAGCCCCGTGGGACACAGCGGCTCGCCCGCAATGTACAACTACAGCTTCGACAGGCTCGGCATCAACGCCGCCTACCTCGCCTACGATGTGCCTCTGGAGAAGACCGGAGAGGCGGTCGCCGCCCTCAAGCTGCTCGGCTGCGGCGGCTTCAACATCACCATGCCCTGCAAGACCGAGGTCACGAAGTACCTCGACCGCCTGAGCCCCGCCTGCGAGCTCATCGGCGCGAGCAACTGCGTCATCGTGGAAGAAGACGGCACGCTCACCGGCCACAACACCGACGGCCTGGGCTTCGTCGCAAACCTGCGCGTCCACGGCGTGGACGTGAAGGGCAAGAAGATGGTCATCCTCGGCGCGGGCGGCGCGGGCACAGCAGTCACCATGCAGTCCGCCGTCGACGGCGCGAGCGAGATCCACATTTTCAACCGCAAGGGTTACACCTTCTACCCCAACGCCGAGCTGACCGTGAAGAAGATAACGGAGAAGATCCCGGGCTGCAAGGCCAGCGTCACCGACCTCGCGGACACGGAAGCCCTCGTCGAGGCAGTAAAGAACTGCGACATCCTCGTCAACGCCACCAAGGTCGGCATGGCCCCGCTGGATAAGGAGACCCTCATCGACAAGAGCCTCTTCCGCAGCGATCTGGTTGTCGCCGACACCGTGTATAACCCCAAGGAGACCCGCATGATCCTCGAGGCCAAGGAGGCCGGCGTCAGGGCCGCCATCGGCGGCATAGGCATGCTGCTGCGCCAGGG
>URDJ01000052.1 GCA_900546615.1 uncultured Eubacteriales bacterium
GGGGCGGGGTTCCACCCCCGCCCGGACGCTGCGGATTTAAACAACGTCACGACGCAGCGAGCGATGGGGCCGCCCGGCCAATGGGGCGTATTTGTCCGTATTGGGCAAATTATTAATGTATGTCCCCGCCGCTTTCGTGTTGCCTCTTTGTGTCGTTTCGGTATATAATAATAAGGATTTCCCGCTGGAGGTGCAATATGCCAACGTCTTGGAAACGTTCACCGGAGGAACTCCACAAAGTCTATGTACAAAACACCGAGGCCTTCTACCGCACCGCCGGCAGAGCCTGTACCAAAGAACTCGATTCGTTCATGCAGAGCTGCGCCGTCGCGCTCTGGGCAAGGGCCGGCAGCGTCACCCAGGCCCAGGTCGACGCCATCAACGAGCTGTACTCCAAGGGCCGCAGCCGCGGGAACCGCCTGCTCTGGGAGCTGACCGGCGAGGTCTGCTCCGCCAAAGAGATCCTCCCGCCCATGTTCTTCTGGAGCCTCGCCGACCGCGACGCACGCGAGGGCCGCGACTGCTCCCGCATTTTTGTGCGCATGGTCACGAATATCCTGCTCCACCTCGCCGCAGTTGACGACGACGTCAGCTTCGCCGAGGCCGAGTTCATCACCGACTGCGCCGACCGCCTCTCCGCCGTCTGCGACTCCGCCGGCGTGAAGCCCTCCAAGCCCGCCCTCAACGCCAAAGACTTCGTCACGAGCGGCGAGCCCTCTTTCATGGACAAGCACCCCGCCGGTAACAGCGCCGCGCCCTCCGGCAAGGCCTCCGCTCCCGAGGCCGGAGCGGAGGAAAAACCGGCCGAAAAACCCGATTTCGACTCCCTCATGGCAGAGCTGGACTCGCTCATCGGCCTTGCGAGCGTCAAACGCGAGGTGCGCAGCCTCGTGAACCTCGTCAAAGTACGAAAACTTCGCGAGGAAAACGGCCTGCCCTGCGCGCCCATGAGCCTGCACATGGTCTTCACCGGCAACCCCGGCACGGGCAAGACCACCGTCGCCCGGCTGCTCGCTGGCCTCTATGCCGCCGTCGGCGCGCTCAAGGAAGGCCAGCTCGTCGAGGTAGACCGCTCCGGCCTCGTCGCGGGCTACGTCGGCCAGACCGCCCTGCGCACCAGCGAGGTCATCAAAAAGGCCATCGGCGGCGTGCTGTTCATCGACGAGGCCTACTCCCTCGCCTCCGGCGGCGAGAACGACTTCGGCCGCGAGGCCGTCGAGACCCTGCTCAAAGCCATGGAGGACCACCGGGACGAGCTGGTCGTCATTGTCGCGGGCTACGACGGGCCGATGGAGACCTTCATCCACTCCAACCCCGGCCTCGAGTCGAGATTCAACAAATATATCCACTTCCCCGACTACGACGGCGCGGAGCTGCTGGCCATGTTCCGCCTGCAATGCGGGAAAAACGGCTATACGCTCGGCCCCGAGACGGAGGCCGAGGCCCGGCGGCTGTTCGACGAGCTGTACGAGACGCGGGACGAGAACTTCGGCAACGGGCGCACCGTGCGCAATATCTTCGAGGACGCCGTCGCAAGACAGGCCGACCGGATAGCAGCGATGGACGCACCGAGCCGCGAGCAGCTCATGGAGCTGCTGCCCGAGGACTTTCACGAGGAGGACGAAACTTGAACTACGACGCACTCAAAGCCTGCAGACTCTTTCTGCTTGACATGGACGGCACCCTCTACCTCGGCGACGAGGTCTTCCCCGGCGCCGTGGACTTCATCGACACCCTCGCCCGCACCGGGCGGAGGTACATATACCTGACCAACAACTCCTCCCGCGCCGGTGTAGATTATGTAAACCGCCTCCGCAAGCTGGGCTTCCCCTGTGAGATGGAGAACGTGTTCACCTCGGGCATGGCGACGGGTATGTACCTGAACGAGAGATACCCGGGCGTGCCGGTGTACCCGGTGGGGACTCCGGCGTTTCTGGAGGAGCTGCGCAGCTATGGAGTGCCCTTTGCCGAGGGCGAGGATGCGGGCGTGGTCTGCGTGGGCTTCGACACGACGCTGACCTACGAGAAGCTCGACCGCGCGGTGCATTTCCTGCGGCGCGGCGCGGCTTTCGTGGCGGCGAACCCGGACTGGGTCTGCCCGATGCCCGCTGGCGAGGTGCTCCCGGACTGCGGCAGCATCTGCGCGCTGCTCACGGCCGCCTCGGGCGTGAAGCCCTTCTACATCGGCAAGCCGAACCGGAGCATGGTAGACATAATATCTGGTTTCACAGGCGTGCCGAACGCGGAGATATGCTGTGTGGGCGACCGGCTGTACACGGATATCGCGGTAGCGGTGAACGCGGGCGCGCAGTCGGTGCTGGTGATGTCGGGCGAGACGACGCCGGAGATACTGGCGGAGAGCGAGACGAAGCCTGGCTGGGTCATGGCGGACGTGGCGGAGCTGGCGCGCGTACTCGAGGGGTAAGGAACCCTTGAAAATACTGTGTTTTGGCGACTCGAACACCTACGGCTGGGACCCGCGCTCCTGCCTTGGCGGGCGCTATGACGAGCATGCGCGCTGGCCGGGGCTGCTGGCTGCCGAAGCGGGGCTTGAAGTCGTCGAGTGCGGCGAGAACGGGCGCTGCATCCCGCACCGGGAGTACCAGCTGAGAAACGCGGCCCGGGAGCTGACGCGGCACGGAGAGGTAGACATAATAATTATAATGCTGGGCGGTAACGACCTGCTGACGGAGCCGGATTTTTGCGCGGAGGACGTGGCGGAGCGGATGGAGGACTTTTTGCTGTACCTGCGCACGCTGCCGGAGCTGGTCGGGACGCGGCTGGCGCTCGTGGCGCCTCCTCCGATGGCGCCGGGCGAGTGGACGGCGGAGCCGAGGCTGCTTTCCGAGTCCGCGCGCCTGCCGGGGCAGTACCGCGAGCTGGCCGGGCGCGTGGGTGCAGACTGGCTCGAAGCCCCGGAAGGCCCGGGGGTCCTTGACTACGACGGCGTCCACCTCACCGCCCGGGGCCACCGGGAGCTGTACGAGGCGGTTCGGAAATATGCAGCCAAATGAGATACCCCATGTCAAACATGACATGGGGCATCTCAATAATTATGTCAACCAAACCCGCGCCTCACGGTTTAGCCGGGCCCCTGTATGGGCGGGGTTCCACGAAGCCGCCGTTGCGCAGGTGTGTCTTGGGGCGCGTGCCTATGGCCTGCCTTCGTATTGCAGATATGCGCCCATGACGTAGCCGCGGGACTCGCCGAAGCGCACGAGGGCGTAGCTGCCGAGGTCGTCAAGGACCGTCACGACTGCCCCGGCGGGGACCGTGCCCATGGCCTCGGCATTCGGGTCGGGCGCGGCCCTCAGCGTCAGGTATTCCTCGCACTCCGCCGTGGCTGTCGGCAGCTCCGTCAGGCTCTCGCACAGCTCGCAGCTCTCGCTGTCCGTATAGTGCCACCACTCGTTCCAGTAGCCCTCAAAGCCTGCGCGCTCCATTGCGGCCTCCAGGATCTCCGCGTGCTCCGCAGCTTCTGCGCTCACGTCGCTGTAATCCCGGTCGGCCAGCGCCGTGAAATCGTCAAAGCCGCTCGGCATCTCCACCGGACCGCCCTCCGGCGTCACCAGCGTAACGTCCACAGTGTTCCCGCGGCAGTGGTTCGTAAGCCCGCCAAACGGGTCAGACACATAGCGCGCGTCCGGGCAGGCCCGCCAGAGCGCGAACTGCGCCGCCACGGGCCGCCAGCCGTCCCAGATGCACAGCCCGTAGCCCTGCTCAGCCAGCTCCGACATCGCCATCGCCAGCTTCTCCGCCGTGCCCCGGCGCAGGTACGGCTCCGCGTCATCATATATCGCCTCGCCCGTGAAGTTCTCCGCCGTCGCGTACCTCAAATCCGCATACAGCCCCGGCAGCAGCCCGCACACCGCCGCCATGTCCTCCGCCCTCGGCTCCGGCGTCGGCTCAACAGTCGGCTCGGGGGTGGGGGCGGCCGTCGGCCCGGACGGTTCCGACCCGCAGGCCGCGAGAACGAGCGCAATGGCGAGCGCGGCGGCGACAGCCCGACGGCTCATATGCCGAACAGCTCCCGCGCGTTGCGGCTCGTTGCGGCGGCGGCTTCTTCTGCGCTTATGCCTCGGACCTGCGCCAGCTTCTCCACGATATACCGGAGCCTGCCCGAGTCGTTGCGCTCGCCCCGGAAGGGCACGGGCGTCAGGTAGGGGCTGTCCGTCTCCACCAGTATGCGCTCGAGCGGGCACCACTCCAGCACCTCTATCGCCCGGCGCGCGTTCTTGTACGTTATCGGCCCGTCGAAGCCCAGGTACCAGCCGCGCCCCACCAGCTCCTTCGCCATCTCGAGGCTGCCCGAATAGCAGTGGAACACGCCCCGCAGCGCCGGGTAGCGCCCCGTTATGCGCAGGCAGTCCTCATGCGCCTCGCGGTCGTGGATGATGACGGGCTTATTAAGCTCCAGCGCAAGCTCGAGCTGGCTGACGAACATCTCGTACTGTATCTCCTTGTGCTCCTTGTCCCAGTAGTAGTCCAGCCCTATCTCGCCGATCGCCACGCACTTTGCGTGCCCGGCGAGCCGCCGCAGCGTGTTTATGCTCTCAAAGCTCCAGCTCTCCCACTCCTCGGGCTGCCAGCCCACGGCGGCGTAGACGAAGGGCCAGCGCTCCGCCAGCGCCAGCGCCGCGCGGCTGGAATCCTCGTCGCAGCCGGGGTCTATGATGAAATCCACGCCCTGCCCCGGCATCGACGCGAGCAGCTCGTCGCGGTCGGCGTCGAAGTGCCGGCAGTCGTAGTGTGCGTGCGTATCGAAGTACATTCTATCACCTCGCCCTCATGATAAACCAAACCGCCGTTGCGTACAAGGGGCGACTGTGATAAAATGCGGGTATGGAAAAGAGGGCTCGCTGGTTGACGGACAAGTATATATGCCTCATGCTGCTCGTCTTCCCGCTGTGGACGGGCTTCGACGGCTACGCGGACATCACGCGGCCGAAGTTTCTGTTCTTCGCGGCGCTGACCGGGCTGTGGCTCGCCTCGCTGCTCGCCTGCGCGCTCATTTACCGCTGCCGGCCCGGAAAGCCCACGGCCTTCCAGACCTGCGCCCTCTGCTTCGTCGCCGCCGCCTGCGTCTCGACAGCGTTTTCCGAATATTTCCTGGACACGCTCATCGGCGCGAGCCGCTACGACGGGCTGCTCACGCTGACGCTCTACGGCTCCATCGCCGTGTTCGTCTCGCGCTGGGGCGAGTTTAAACAGAGTTATGTTAACCTCACCGCCCTCGCATCCGGCCTCTGCGCGCTGGTGTGCGTATTGCAGCTGTGCCGTGTGAACGTGCTCGGCCTGTTCCCGGCCGGGCTGGACTTCTATGACGCGGGCGTCAAATATACAGGCGAGTTTTTGGGCACGATGGGCAATACGAACGTCCTCGCGGCGTATTTCTGCCTCACGATACCCCTGCTCGTCTGTTCCGCGCCGGGCTCAAAGCCGCTCCGCCGGGCGCTGCTGCTCCTCGCGGCCGCGGCGGAGCTGGGCGTGCTGGTCTATATCCGGGCCGAGTCCGGCCTTGTCGCCTGCCTCGCGGCGCTGCCTTTGGCTGTATTGTATTATGTCAACCGCTCTGGCAGACGCCGGGCGGCGCTCGGGCTGCTCGGCGGCTTTGCCGCGCTGGGGTTCGGGGCGCTGGCGGTCGTGTATTTTGCGCCGCCGGCTGATGGGACATTGTGGGAACTGTCCGAGCTGCTCCACGGCCGTGTGCAGGACAGCTTCGGCTCCAGCCGTGTCGCCATCTGGCGCGAGGCGGCCCGGCTCGCAGCGGAGAGGCCGCTCACCGGCGGCGGGCCGGACACCTTCGGCCTGCGCTCGGCGCTCGATTTCAGCCGCTATGTGCCCGAGACGGGCGCGACGCTCTCGACCCATGCGGACAACGCGCACTGCGAGCCGCTGGGCTATCTCGTGAACCTCGGCGTTCCGGGCCTTGCGGCCTATGTCTCGGTGGTTATCTCGGCGCTGCGGCGCTGGCTGGGCGGGGCGGCTCCGGCGCTCGGGGCGGCGCTTATCTGCTATCTGGTGCAGAGCCTCTTCGGGCTGGGGCTTTGCCTTGTCGTGCCCATAGCCTGGATATACATGGGGCTTATCTGCGCCCCTTCGGAGGTGATGGCGCGTGCCGGGTGAGAGGCGACGCGAACTTGCGCCCGACGTTGTGAAACTGCTCGCCTGCGTCGGCGTCATAACGATACACTGCTCGGGCTACGGCCTCAGGCTGTTTGAGCCGGGGAGCTTCGACTGGCTCTCCTGCGCCTTTTGGGACAGCCTTGCGCGCTTTGCAGTGCCGGTATTCTTCATGTGTACCGGCGCGCTCATGCTGCCGCCGGAGCGCAGGCTCACGGGGCGGGACATCTTCCGGCGGTATTTCCTGCGCGTGCTCATAATACTGCTGGTCTGGGCCTGGCTGTATTTCATCTACAACGCCGTGGGGATGTACATCTTCACCGGAGACATAAGCCCGGGCTTCCTGCTCGATTCCGTCGTGCAGACGCTGAGGTTCAACCACCACATGCACCTTTATTATTTGCAGATACTGCTGCTGCTCTACGCGCTGCTGCCGGTCATGCGGGCCTTTGTGCGGGGCGCGGAGGAAGGGGAACTGGGCTGGGCGATCTTCCTCTGGGCGCTGCTCGGCATCTGCTGGCCGCTTCTCAGGAACTGGCCGCCCCTGTCGTGGCTGGGCGGCATCACGCCGCAGTATGCGCTCAACATGTGCTGGGCCGCTCCCGGCTACGCCCTGCTCGGGCATGTGATGTACTCGCGCCCACTGAGGCCGGAGCGTCTGCGGCTGTATATAGCCGCCGCCGTGCTGGGCTTTGCCCTCACCTTCGGCGGTACGGTCGCGTACTCGCTGTACCTCGGGCAGCTCTCGGAGGCGTTCATGGAGGGCATGTCGCCCGGCCCGGCGCTCATGGCCTACGGCATTTTCGGCGCGGCGCGCTGCCTCGCGCGGGACAGGACGAGCGGCCCGAGGCTGGCGCTGCTCGTGAAGGCGAGCTTCTGCATCTACCTTTCGCACCACGCCTTCGTCATGGCGCTCAGGCAGCTGGAGCTGGGGGTCACGCTCCTGCCCGCGGCGCTTGCCGTGCCTCTGGACGTGGCCGTGGTCTTTGTGCTGAGCCTCGGGGCGTGGCGGCTGCTGTCGTGGATACCCTTTGTCAACAAGCATCTGATATAGTTGGGAGAAACATCATGGAAAAGTTTGCAAAGATGAGCCTTGAAGAATTCGGCGCGGCGCTGGCCTCGAAGGAGGCGGTGCCGGGCGGCGGCGGGGTCTCCGCGCTGGCGGGGGCGCTGGCGGCGGCGCTCGGAGAGATGGTCTGCGGCCTCACCTCCGGGAAGAAGAAGTACGCCGAGTACGAGGCGGACATCGCCGAGGCCGCGAAGAAGCTCGAGCTGACGCGCAGATACATGCTCCGGCTCATCGACGAGGACGCGAAGGCATTCGATCCGCTGAAGAAGTACATGTCCCTGCCGAAGGACGACCCGGAGCGCGCGGCGCACATGGACTCGGCGCTGCGGGTGGCCTGTTTCATTCCGACGGAGGTGCTGTATACGGCGGCGCAGACGGCGGAGGTGCTGCGCTCTCTGGCCGACAAGGGCGCGAAGGGCGCCATCTCGGACGTGGGCGTGGGGCTTGAGCTGTGCCGGGCCGCGATGCGCTCAGCGAGGCTGAACATACTCATAAACGCGGCGGGCATGGAGGACGAGGTCTTTGCCATGACGCTCCGGCGCGAGTGCGAGCTGGTGTTTGAGCAGTACGGGCCGGTCATCGACGCGGGCCTCGCGGCGGTGGAAGCGAGGATAGGCTGATGGCGGGGATACTGAGCGGCGCGCCGGTGGCGGAGGCTCTGACTGCGGGGCTGACGGTGCGCTCACGCGCTCTGCGCGAGCGCGGGGTCGTGCCGACGCTGGTCATCCTGCGCGTGGGCGAACAGGAGGCGAGCCGGTCGTACGAGCGCGCGGCGAAAAGGGCCTGTACTGCCGCGGGGGTCGAGGCGTTCAGCGTGGTGCTGCCGGAGGAAGCGGGGCGCGAGGCCGTGCTGCACGCGGTGCGGAGCATAAACAAAGAGCCGGGGGTACACGGGGCGCTGCTGCTGCGGCCCATGCCGGAGCTCGAGACGGAGCGCGCCGCCTGCGCGGAGCTTTCGGCGTCGAAGGACGTGGACGGCATCAGCCCGGCGTCGCTGGCCTCGGTGTTCACGGGCGCGGGCGAGGGTTTTGCGCCCTGCACGGCGCGGGCGGTGCTGGAGCTGCTGGACTACTACGACATCCCCCTGCGGGGCAGCCGCGTGGCGGTAGTGGGGCGGAGCCTCGTGGTGGGCAGGCCGCTGACGATGCTGCTCTCCGCGCGGGACGCGACCGTGACGCTCTGCCACTCAAAGACGCGGGACCTCGCGGGGGTCTGCCGCGGGGCGGACATCGTGGTCGCGGCGGCGGGGCACGCGGGCCTGCTTGGCCCGGACTGCTTCGCGCCGGGACAGGTCGTGGTGGACGTGGGCACGAACATGACGCCCGAGGGGCTGCGCGGCGACGCGGACTTCGCCGCGGCCGAGCCCATTGTCTCAGCCATAACGCCCGTGCCCGGCGGCATTGGAAAAATAACCTCCGCGATCCTGGCCCTGCACACCGTAGAGGCCGCGGAGCGCAGCCTGTGACATAAGCAGAAGAAGGGGACCGCCCGCGGGCGGTCCCCTTTTTGTCGTTTACGGGGGCTTTTTACAGCCTCCAGATGTTCTTTTCGTACTCGCGGACGGCGCGGTCGGCGGCGAAGATGCCGCTCTCGGCGATGTTCACGAGGCCCATGCGGGCGAAGCCGCTGCGGTCGCGCACGGCGTTGTAGAGCCGGTCGTGGCAGTCGACGTAGCTCGCAAAGTCGGCCAGCAGCATGTACTGGTCGCCGCCGTAGAGCAGGCTGGACACGAGGTCGGCGTAGCTCTTGCCGTCGGCGAGGCCGGAGTTGAAGCGCTGCAGCACCCTCTTGAGCCTGTGGTCGTGCTCCGCCACCGCGTTCGGGTCGTAGCCGTGGCGCTTGCGCTCCTCGACCTCGTTGGTGCGCAGGCCGAACAGGAACATGTTCTCGTCGCCCAGGCGCTCGTACATCTCGACGTTCGCGCCGTCGAGCGTGCCGATGGTCACGGCGCCGTTCATCATGAGCTTCATGTTGCCGGTGCCGGAGGCCTCCTTGCCGGCGGTGGATATCTGCTCCGACACCTGCGCGGCGGGCATGAGCTTCTCGGCCACGGAGACGCGGTAGTTCTCGAGGAAGAACACCTGCAGCTTGCCCTTACACGCGGGGTCGGCGTTGACGTCGGCGGAGAGCGAGCAGATCAGCTCGATGATGCGCTTGGCGGTCTTGTAGCTTGCGGCGGCCTTCGCGCCGAACACGAAGGCGCGGGGCACGAAGTCCATGTTGGGGTTATCCCTGAGCCTGTCCTGCAGGTGCGCTATGAGCATGGCGCACAGCAGCTGGCGCTTGTACTCGTGCAGCCTTTTTACCTGCACGTCCAGCACGGCGTCGGTGTTCAGCTCGAAGCCCTGCGACTTGCGCATGAACTCCGCGAGGGCCTGCTTGTTGCAGCCTTTTATCTCCTGAAGGCGCAGGAGCACCTCGGCGTCGTTCTCGAACTTGCGCAGGCCGATAAGCTCCTCGGGGTTTTTGAGGTAGCCCGGGCCTATCAGCTCGCGCACGAGGGCGTCGAGTTTGGGGTTCACCTGCGAGAGCCAGCGCCTGTGGTCGATGCCGTTCGTCACGTAGGTGAACTTCTCCGGCTCGAAGGAATACACGTCGTGGAACAGGCTGTTCTTGAGTATATCCCCGTGCAGGCCGGACACGCCGTTTATCATGTAGCAGCCGGCGAGACACATGTTGGCCATGTGGACCTTGCCGCCCTCGATGATGGCGTTGCGGGCGATGCGCCCGCCGTCGCCGCCGAACTTTTCGCCGAGCACGGCGCGCCAGCGGCGGTTTATCTCGCTTATTATCTCAAATACGCGCGGCAGCAGGCTCTGCACCAGGCCCTGCGGCCAGGTCTCGAGCGCCTCGGACATGATGGTGTGGTTGGTGTAGGCCACGCAGCTGGACACGATGTTCCAGGCCTCGTCCCAGCCCAGGCCGTCCTCGTCCATGAAGATGCGCATGAGCTCGGGTATCATGAGGGTGGGGTGGGTGTCGTTTATGTGTACGACATGGTGCTCGGCGAAGCTGCGAACGTCGCCCCATACCTTGCGGTGCTGCTTGACTATGGTCTGCGCCGTGGCGGAGACGAAGAAGTACTGCTGCTTGAGCCTGAGGGTCTTGCCCTCCATGTGGTCGTCGGCGGGGTAGAGCACCTTGGTGATGACCTCGGCCAGCGTGCGCTGCTCCATGCTCTTGACGTACTCGCCCTCGGAGAACTGGTACATGTCGAGCGAGTTGGGGCTGTGGGCCTCCCAGAGCCGGAGGGTGTTGACCTTGCCGCCGCCGTAGCCCGCTATGAGCATGTCGCGCGGCACGGCGAGCACGGTGGTGTAGTCCTTCAGCTCGGCGTGGCAGTTGCCGTAGTAGTCCCAGTTTTCCTCGACCCTGCCGCCGAAGCGTATCTCGACGGTGTCCTCGTACCGGGGTATGAGCCAGCTTTCGGCGGCGCTCTTCCAGTTGTCGGCGGTCTCGGTCTGGCGGCCGTCCTCTATCTTCTGGCGGAAGATGCCCAGCTCGTAGCAGATGGAGTAGCCCGTGGCGGCGATGCCCTCCGTGGCCATGGAATCCATGTAGCAGGCGGCGAGACGGCCGAGGCCGCCGTTGCCGAGGCCCGCGTCAGGCTCCGTCTCGAAGATGTCGGAGGCGTTGCGGCCCATGTCCTCCAGCGCGCCGACCAGCGCGTCCGCCACGCCGAGGTTATACGCGTTCTTCATGAGGCTGCGGCCCATGAGGAACTCCATCGAGAGATAGTGTACCTCCTTCTCCGGCTGTTCGATCTTCTCGAAGGCCAGGAGCCTGCTCATTATCTCGCGTATCACCATGGCCGAGGCCTGGAACACCTGCTCGTCGGTGGCCCCGTCGCCCGTCACTGCAAAGTGTGCGCAGAGCTTGTCTTCAAGTGCGCCGCGCATCTCGTCTCTTGAAATCTGTCCTGTAGTCATAAAAACTCCCGAATTAGTAAGAATAAGGTGGTCACAGCACGCTGCCCTTGGGCACGACCAGCGGCAGCTTCGGGCTGCCGGCCAGCGTCACGCCCGCGCCGACGGTGACATCCTTGTCGGAGATGATGTTCGTCAGCTGCGCGCCCGCGCCTATGACCGAGTCCTGCATGATGATGCAGTCCTTCAAAACCGCGCCCGCCTCTATCCGCACGCCGCGGAAGATGACGCAGTGCTCCACCACGCCCTCGATGTAGCAGCCGTCGGCCACGAGGCAGTTCTTCACGGACGAGCCTTCGCCGTAGTAGGTGGAGACGTCCGCGCGGCCCTTCGTGTGGACCGGCCTGTCCTCGGGGAAGAGTTCGTGGCGGTTTCTGGCCTCGAGCATGTCCATGTTGGCCTTGTAGTAGCCGTCCACGGTGTCGATGTTCACAGCGTAGCCCTCGTGCATGTAGACGCTGATGGTCCCGCCGGCCTCCATCAGCCCGCCGAGGCCGTCGCGGTGGAAGTGCCTTGCGAGCGCGCTGTCGCAGCGGTCGATGATGTCGAGCAGCGTGGTCTTCGCCATGATGTAGGCCTCGAGCGCCGCGACGCCGCGGCCCGGGCCGCTCCTGCGGAACAGCAGCTCCGTGACCCTGCCGTTCTCATCCGTGACGAACCTGTGATGCGTGCCCTCGGGCGTGCCGGGGGTGCAGACCGCCGTCACGTCCGCGCCGGAGCGCAGGTGCGCCGCCATGATGTCCGCGAGGTCGAGGTTAACGGCGAGGCTGCCGCGGGTGAGGAAGATGTAGTCCTGCTTCACGTCGGTGAGGTAGCTGCGCACGGCCAGCAGCGCGTCGATGACGCTGACGTACTCGCCCGCGCCGCTCTGACGCCCGAAGGGGGGCAGCAGCCGCAGGCCGCCGCGCTTGCGGCTCATGTCCCACTCCTTGCCGCTGCCGATGTGGTCGAGCAGCGACTGGTAGTCCTGCTGCATGATGACGCCGACGTCCCGCACGCCCGCGTTCTGCAGGCTCGAGAGCGCAAAGTCGATGAGCCTGTACCGGCCCGCGAAGGGCACCGAAGCCGCCGTGCGGCACATGACCAGCTCGCGCAGCTCGTTGGCCGAGCGGTCGGCCAGGATAAGTCCGTGCAGGTTTATCATTTCTCAGCGCCTCCTTCCCCGGGAGCCACGCTGTCATAGACCATGGCCCCGGCCTTTATGACCGCGCCCGCGCCTATCTCGACGTCCGGGCCGCAGGTCGCGACGTTCCAGTCCTCGGAGCCGTCCGGCTCCGTGCCGACCTTCGCGCCTGCGTGTACCACCGTGTTCTCGCCTATGATGGCGTATTTCACCTCGGCCCCGTCCTCGACGGCCGCGCCGGGCATCAGGATGCTGTAGCTCACGCTCGCGCCCTTGCCGACCTTCACGGAGCTGGACAGCACGCTGCTCTCTACCCGGCCCTCGATCTCGCAGCCCTCGGTGACGATGGAGTGGATGATCTTCGAGTCCGGCCCCGCGTAGTGCGGCGGCTTGATGGGGCTTTTCGACCTTATCGGCCAGTTCGGGTCATAGAGGTCGATGAGCTTGGGCGAGAGCATGTCCATGTTCGCGTCCCAGAGGCTGACGATGGTGCCCACGTCGCGCCAGTAGCCCGCGAAGCGGTAGGGCCAGAGCTTCTGCCCGTCGGCGAGCATCTTGGGGATGATGTTCTTGCCGAAGTCCTTGGAGGAGTTCGGGTCGGCCTCGTCCGCGATGAGGTACTCGCGCAGCTTCTTCCAGTTGAAGATGTAAATGCCCATGGACGCGAGGTCTGACTTGGGCTTTTTGGGCTTTTCCTCGAACTCGTTTATGAAGCCGTCCTCGCCGGTGGAGAGGATGCCGAAGCGCGAAGCCTCCTCCATGGAGACCTGGATGACGGCGATGGTGCAGTCCGCGCCGTTGGCGGTGTGCTCGCGGAGCATGTCCGAGTAGTCCATCTTATAGATGTGGTCACCGGAGAGTATGAGCACGTTTTCCGGCTCATAGTTCTCGATGAAGGCTATGTTCTGGTAGATGGCGTTGGCGGTGCCGGAGAACCAGGAGCCTTTCTCGCCCGCGCTCTGGTAGGGCGGCAGGATGAAGACGCCGCCGTCGGAGCTGTCGAGGTCATAGGCCTGCCCGCTGCCTATGTAGCTGTTGAGCTGCAGCGGCCTGTACTGTGTGAGGACGCCCACCACGTCTATGCCGGAATTGGCGCAGTTGGAGAGCGGGAAGTCGATTATCCTGTACTTCCCGCCAAAGGGAACGCTGGGTTTTGCAACGTTCTTCGTGAGCGCGTAGAGCCTCGAGCCCTGGCCGCCCGCGAGGAGCATTGCGATGCATTTTCTGTTCACACATTTCCCCCCTGACGAATAGTAGTTACCGGGTCTTGCGGTTATATTTGCTCATGGCCCGTTCCGGGCCTTCGGTCACATAGCATTCCGCGGCGTCGGCCGCCCAGACGGCGGCGTCGCGCAGCAGCTCGCCGTCCTTCCCCTTCGGGACGCCGAGCACCCAGTCTTTGGTATCGTAGTCCTCATGCGGCGGCTCGCCCACGCCGAGGCGTATCCTGGGGAACTCCTCCGTCCCCAGGGCGGCGATGACGCTTTTTAAGCCGTTGTGCCCTCCGGCGCTGCCCGAGGGCCGTATCCGCACCGAGCCGGGCGGCAGGGCCATCTCGTCCGAGAACACCAGCACCCGCTCCGGCGGTATCTTATAGAACTTCGCGGCAGGCCCCACGGCCTCGCCCGAGAGGTTCATGAGCGTCTGCGGCAGCATCAGCAGGACTTTCTTCCCGCCGATGACGGCAAGGCAGGTGAGCGAGCGCCACTTTGCCCGGTTTATTTTCAGCCCGAGCCGCTTTGCGAAGACCTCCGCCACCATGAAGCCCGCGTTGTGCCGCGTGCCGGCGTATCTTGGGCCGGGATTGCCGAGAAAGACGAATATCCACTCGGCCCCGCCGCGCTCCCGAAACAGCATGGCGTATCAGTCAAAGAGCGAGGAGATGGAGACTTCCTCGTAAATGCGCTCGATCGCCTCGGCGAAGATGGGCGCGACGGAGAGGTAGCGTATCTTGGAGCACCGGGGCTTGTCCGCGGGGTAGGGGATGGTGTCGAGGAGGATAAGCTCCTTGATGGGGCTATTCTCGATTCTCTCGAGCGCGGGGCCGGAGAGCACTCCGTGGGAGGCGCAGGCGTAGATGTCCCTTGCGCCGCCTATTTCGACGAGGGCGTCGGCTGCGTGGCAGAGGCTGCCGGCGGTATCGACCATGTCGTCGAGCAGGATGACGTGCTTGCCGCGCACATCGCCTATTATATTCATGACCTCGGAGGAATTTGCCTTCTGGCGGCGCTTGTCCACGATAGCGAGGGGCATGTCGAGCTTCTGAGCGAAGGCGCGGGCGCGGGCGACGCTGCCTACGTCGGGCGAGACGACCATGAATTCCTCATTGCCGCGGCCGAAGCATTTTCTGTAGTAGTTGCCGAGTATGGGCGCGCCGAAGAGGTTGTCGACGGGGATGTCGAAGAAGCCCTGTATCTGCGCCGCGTGGAGGTCCATGGTGAGTACGCGGTCGGCGCCGGCCTCGGTAATGAGGTTGGCGACGAGCTTGGCGGAGATGGGGTCGCGGCTTTTGGCCTTACGGTCCTGCCTGGCGTAGCCGAAGTAGGGGATGACGGCGGTGATGCGGCCTGCGGAGGCGCGCTTCATGGCGTCGATCATGACGAGCAGCTCCATGAGGCTGTCGTTGACGGGCTTACAGGTGGACTGGACGATGAAGGCGTCGGCGCCGCGGACTGGCTCGCGAAGTTCGAGCGAGACCTCGCCGTCGGCGAAGGCGGAGACTTTGCAGTCGCCGAGTTTTTTGCTTAGCCTGTCGCAAATGGCCTGGGCGAGCGGGATATTGGCGTTGCCCGCGAAGACCTTTACCTCTTTACCGTGTGAGATCAAATCAATCTTCCTCTCTCTGTATTAGGCGCAGGGCCTCTCTCTCGGAACACATTATACCAAACCGCTCTCAAAATTAATAGAGGCCAAAGCAATTTTTTCGCAGTTCCCCTGAATTTTCCTCAAAAGCCCCTGCCTGTGTGGGATAATTGCACACGTCGAACCGGGGGACGCGGTAAACCACCCCATTTCTTTTGCCCTTGCCAAAAGAAACGGGAGTGGCGCCCCAAAGAAA
>URDJ01000053.1 GCA_900546615.1 uncultured Eubacteriales bacterium
GAAAACGACACGGTGTCCATCGCCGAGCTGAAGCTGGGCGACAACGACATGCTCTCGGCCCAGGTCGCGGCCATGCTGCACGCGGACCTGCTGGTGCTGCTGACGGACACGGACGGATTGTATACGGCGGACCCGCGCACCGACCCGGCGGCGGAGCACATCGACGCTGTGGAGCGCGTAACGCCGGAGCTGGAGGCGCTCGCGGGCGGCGCGGGCACGGCCAACGGCACGGGCGGCATGGCGACGAAGGTCGAGGGCGCGAAGCTCGCGACGGGCGCGGGCGTGCCCGTGGTCATCTGCCGCTCGACGGAGCCGGAGGTGCTCAGGAAGGCCGTGGATGGCACGGCGCGAGGCACGTATTTCAGGGCCGGCAGCGGCATGAAGACCCGCCTGCAGTGGATGGCCTTCTACGCGCAGGCAAAGGGGAACATCTATATAGACCCCGGTGCGGCGGAGGCGCTGTGCAAACGGGGCAAGAGCCTCCTGCCCGCGGGTGTCCGGGCCGTCGAGGGCGATTTCTCGGCGGGTGAGGTCGTGAGGGTCTGGCTCTCCGGCGGCGGGGCGCTGCTGGGGCGCGGGATAGTGAACTACAGCTCGGGCGAGCTGAAGACGATAGCGGGGCTGTCCTCGGCCGAGGCCGCCGCGCGCTGCCCCGGCAGGCCGCCGGAGGTCATACACCAGGACAACTGGGCACACACTGAACAGGAGGGAACAGAATGAAAACTCTCGTCGAATCGGCACAGTCCGCGAAGGCCGCGAGCCTTGAGATCGCACAGCTCACCACCACGCAGAAGAACGAGGCCCTGCGCGCCATGGCGCGGGCACTCATCGAGAGGGCGCCGGAGATACTCGCGGCGAACGCCAAAGACATGGAAAAGGGCCGCGAGGGCGGCATGCCGGACTCCCTGCTCGACCGGCTCATGCTCAACGAGGCGAGGATAGCAGGCATGGCCGAGGGTCTCGACCAGGTAGCGGAGCTGCCCGACCCCATCGGCCGGGTCATGGACGAGTGGACCCGCCCCAATGGGCTGGTCATCCGCAAGGTGCGCGTGCCCATGGGCGTCATCGGCATCATCTACGAGGCGAGGCCGAACGTCACGGTGGACGCGGCAGCGCTGGCCTTCAAGGCCGGCAGCGCCATGCTCCTGCGCGGCAGTTCATCCGCTTACGAGTCTAACGCGGCGCTGGTGCGCGTCATGCGCGAGTCGCTCGAAAAGAGCGGCGTCACGCCCGACGCCGTCTGCCTCGTCGAGGACCCGAGCCACGAGACCGTGGACAGGATGCTCAAGCTGAGGGAATATATAGACCTCATAGTCCCGCGCGGCGGCGCGCGGCTCATAAACAACGCGGTGATGAACTCCACCGTGCCCGTGCTGCAGACCGGCACCGGCAACTGCCACATCTATGTGGACAAGAGCGCGGACTACGCCATGGCTGAGCCGATAGTCATAAACGCCAAGACCCAGCGCACAGGCGTCTGCAACGCCGCCGAGACCCTGCTCGTGCAGGCCGACTGGGCGGAGGAACACCTCAAGTCGCTTTTGAAGGCGCTCACAGACAAGAACGTCGAGCTGCACGGCGACGAGGCCGCGGCGGCCTACGCCGTGGGCATGATACCGGCGACGGAGAGCGACTGGGCCGACGAGTACCTGCGCCTCGCTATGGCGGTGAAGGTCGTCTCCGGCGTGAAGGAGGCCGTCGAGCACATAAACCGCTACGGCACGAAGCACACGGAGTGCATCGTCACGGCGGACGCCGCTAATGCCGACTACTTCCTCAAAAACGTGGACGCGGCAGTGGTGGACTGGAACGCCTCGACGCGCTTCACGGACGGCTTCGAGTTCGGCTTCGGCGCGGAGCTGGGCATCTCGACCCAGAAACTGCATGCAAGGGGCCCGCTGGGGCTCGAGGAGATAACGAGCTACAAATACCTGGTGCTCGGCACGGGCCAGGTGCGGCCGTAGGGGCGGGGTTCCACCCCCGCCCGGACGCCACGGGCTTGTTTCGGCTCCGCCGAACAGGGGCAAACCCCTTGGTAGGGTTTTCCCCTGACCCCTTTCCTGACCTTGTGTCAGTATAGGGGTATTCCGCGCTCTGCGGAGCGCGGCCAGGGGGCGCCGCCCCTGGACCCCGCCGCCTTTTGTAAAAGGCGGGCGAAAACTTCGTGCTTGGGCTGCGTCCGCCGCAGGGCGCACCGACCCCCGGTGCGCCGCAATGCGCAGCACGTTCACATCAACGCACAACGTACAGACGTTTCCTGAAACCGCGGCACCGGGCGGGGACATCGTACCCCGCCCCTACATGGCATAACACACACGATCCAGAGGTGAAAAGCAATGTCGAAAACAGCTTTCATAGGCAGCGGGAGCATGGCCCGGGCGATCATCGGCGGGCTGGTACGGCACGGCGTGCCGGGCGGGGATATCCTCGTCGTTAACCTGCGAAACCCCAAAAGCACCGGCGAGGTGCAGGCCATGTACGGCGCCGTGCCGTCAGCGCCCGAGGCGATACGCGAGGCCGACACCGTGGTCATCGCCGTAAAGCCCCAGAGCTTTCCCGAGGCCGCGCCGCTCTACCGCGAATTCATATCGCCCGGCGCACTGGTCGTGACCATCATGGCCGGCATAGGTACGCAGACGGTGGAGACGGCCTTCCCGCAGGCGCGGGTGGTGCGCGTCATGCCGAACATCGCCATGTCGGTCGGCTGCGGGGCCTCCGGCGTCGCGCCGGGAAAGACCGCGACGGGCGAGGACGTGGACAGGGTCGTCGGCATCTTCGCCTGCGGCGGCGTGGCCGTGAAGATCGACGAGGCCGAGATAGACGAGGTGGCGGCGCTCTCCGGCAGCGGTGCGGCCTATGTCTACCTGCTCATAGAAGCCCTGCGCGACGCAGCCATCGAGGACGGCATGGAGCCGGGCAAGGCCGCGATGCTGGCAAAGCAGACCCTCATAGGCGCGGCGCGGCAGCTCGAGGCCGAGGACGTGCCGCCAGAGGAACTGCGGCGGCGGATAACCTCGAAAAAGGGCACCACCGAGGCTGCGATAAACTCGATGTGCGAGCTGGGCCTGCCCGAGGCGGTCAAGGCCGGTTTCCGTGCGAACAAACGGCGCTCGAAGGAGCTTGCCGAAGGCAAATAAATCTGGACACAAGGAGACGACCTATGGAGCACAGACCTTTTGAGAAGATCATGGCCGCGAACAGGGGCGAGATAGCAATACGCATCTTCCGCGCCTGCTACGACCTCGACATCCGCACCCTCGCCATCTACTCCAAAGAGGACATGATGAACCTCTTTCGCACGAAGGCCGACGAGGCCTACATGATAGGCGAGCACCTCAGCCCGCTCGGCGCCTATCTCGCCATCGACGAGATAATCGCGCTGGCCAAAAAGCGCGGCGTGGACGCCATACACCCCGGCTACGGCTTTCTCTCCGAGAACGCCGCTTTCGCCCGCGCCTGCGAGGAGGCGGGGATAAAATTCATCGGCCCGCCGAGCAATGTGCTCGCCATGATGGGCGACAAGCTCGAGGCGAAGAAGATCGCCGTCGCCTGCGGTGTGCCCGTCATACCCGGCACGCGCGAACCGCTCAGGAGCGCGGATGAGGCGCTCAAGATGGCCGAGAGCTTCGGCTTCCCCGTCATACTCAAGGCCGCTGCCGGCGGCGGCGGGCGCGGCATGAGGCTCTGCGAGAAGCCCGAGGACGTTGCCCCGGCCTTTGAGCTGGTGTCGAACGAAGCGCGCAAGGCCTTCGGCGACGACAGCATCTTCATGGAAAAGTACCTCGTCGAGCCGAAGCACATCGAGGTGCAGATACTCGCCGACGAGCACGGCTGCGTCCGCCATCTCGGCGAGCGCGACTGCTCGCTGCAGCGGCGCTACCAGAAGGTCGTCGAGTACGCGCCCGCCTGGAGCGTGCCCGAGGAGATCCGCGAAAAGCTCCATGCCGACGCCGTGAAGATCGCTGAGGCCGTTCACTATGTGAACGCCGGCACGGTCGAGTTCCTCGTGGACAAGTCCGGCAACCACTACTTTATCGAGATGAACCCGCGCATCCAGGTCGAGCACACTGTCACTGAGATGGTCACCGGCATCGACATCGTGCGCGCGCAGATACTCATAGCGGGCGGCGCGCCGCTCTCTCACCCGGAGATAGGGCTGGCTGAGCAGTCCGACCTCAAGGTCGACGGCTATTCCATCCAGTGCCGGGTCACGACGGAGGACCCGAAGAACAACTTCGCGCCGGATAACGGCAAGATCGTATCCTACCGCTCGGGCGGCGGCTTCGGCGTGCGTCTTGACGGCGGCAACGCGGCGGCGGGCGCGGAGATAAGCCCCTACTACGACAGTCTTCTCGTCAAGGTCACAAGCTGGGACCGCACCTTTGAGGCCGTCTGCCGCAAGGCCCGCAGGGCAATTAACGAGGAGCACGTCCGCGGCGTCAAGACCAACATCTCCTTCGTCACGAACATCCTGAACCACCCGACCTTCATTTCGGGCGGCTGCCACACGAAGTTCATCGACGAGACGCCCGAGCTTTTCGATATCACCGATTCGCGCGACAGGGCCACGCGCGTGCTGCGCTATATAGCGAACCTCCAGGTGCAGAACCCGGACGCGGAGCGCCGCGAGTACCCCGCGCCGCGCTATCCGAAGCCCACGCGGGAGATAACGGCCGACATGGGTCTCAAGCGCCTGCTCGACACCGAAGGTCCCGAGGCCGTCTCGAAATGGGTGCTGGGCCAGAAGAAGCTGCTCGTCACGGACACGACCATGCGCGACGCGCACCAGAGCCTGCTCTCCACCCGCATGCGCACGCGCGACATGGTCAAGGGCGCGGAGGGCACCGCGGACTTCCTCGCCGACTGCTTCTCCCTCGAGATGTGGGGCGGCGCGACCTTCGACACAGCCTACCGCTTCCTCTATGAGTCGCCCTGGGAGCGGCTCGTCATGCTGCGCGAGAAGATCCCGAACATCCCCTTCCAGATGCTCCTGCGCGGGTCCAACCTCGTCGGCTACGCCAGCTACCCGGACAACCTCGTGAACGCCTTCATTGATGAGTCGGCAAAGGCGGGCATCGACGTCTTCCGCGTCTTCGACTCGCTAAACTGGATACCGAGTATGGAGACGGCCATGGAGTCCGTGCTCAAGACCGGCAAGCTGCTCGAGGCCACCGTCTGCTACACGGGCGACATCCTCGACCCCAAGCGCGACAAATACACGCTCAAGTACTACGTCGACTTCGCCAAGGAGCTGGAGCGCCGCGGGGCGCACACGCTCTGCATCAAGGACATGTCCGGCCTGCTCAAGCCCTACGCGGCGAAAAAGCTCGTCTCCACGCTCAAGCAGGAAATCGGCATACCCATACACCTGCACACGCACAACACGACGGACAACCAGATCGCCTCGTACCTGCTCGCGGCCGAGGCGGGCGTGGACATCGTGGACTGCGCCATAGGCCCGCTCTCCAGCCTCACGAGCCAGCCGAGCATCAATTCGCTGGTGGAGGCCCTGCGCGGCACGGAGCGCGACACGGGCATCGACCCCGAGGGGCTGCAGAAGCTCTCGGATTACTGGAGCGACATACGCGAGCGCTACTCGAGCTTCGACAAGGGCCTGCGCGTGCCCGTGACCGACATCTACAAGTACGAGATACCCGGCGGCCAGTACACGAACCTGCAGCCGCAGGTGGAGGCGCTCGGTCTCGGGCACAGGTTCGAGGACGTGAAGGAGATGTACCGCACGGTGAACGACATGCTGGGCGACATCATCAAGGTCACGCCGTCCTCAAAGATGGTCGGCGACCTCGCCATCTTCATGGTGCAGAACGACCTCACGCCCGAGAACATAGTCGAGCGCGGCGAGAGCCTCGCCTTCCCGGACAGCGTCGTGAGCTACTTCAAGGGCATGATGGGCCAGCCGCCCTGCGGTTTCCCCGAAGACCTGCAGCGGGTCGTGCTCAAGGGCGAGGAGCCGATAAGCTGCCGTCCCGGCGAGCTGCTGCCGCCCGTGAACTGGGACGCCGTGCGCGCCGAAGTCCAGAAATACACCCCCGACCCGAGCCGCAGGGGACTCATCTCCTACGCCATGTACCCGAAGGTGCTGGAGGACTACTTCACGCACCGGAAGGAATACGGCTATATCATGCGCATGGGCAGCCACGTCTTCTTCAACGGCATGGCCGTGGGCGAGACGACGACGATAAATATCGAGGACGGCAAGACGCTGGTCATAAAATACCTCGGCCTGGGCGACAGGAACGAGGACGGGACGAGGACGGTGCAGTTCGAGCTGAACGGCTCGCGGCGCGAGGTCTCTGTTCCCGACCCGCAGGCTCCGGACACCTCGAAGAAGGTCAGACTGGCAGACCCCTCGGACAAGAGCCAGATCGGGGCCTCGATACCGGGCATGGTGTCGAAGCTCGCGGTAAAGCCGGGCGACGAGGTAAAGGTGAATCAGGTCGTGGCGATCATCGAGGCGATGAAGATGGAGACCTCGGTGGTGGCCATGATGGACGGAAAAATAGGAGATGTGTTCATCGAGGCGGGGCACTCGGTCAAGGCCGGCGAACTGCTGATGACGGTGGTGTAATGAGACTTTACTTTTTCGGGCACGACTGCAAATATGCCGCGGAGCAGACGCTGCTGATGCTGTTTCCCGGGGAGAAGCCCGAGTATCCCGACGGGAAGCCCGAAGGCGACCGCGTGGAGCTGCGGATAGTGAAAGGCGCGCGTTTCACGCTGTGCAAGGCGCTGCTGGTCCGCGGCAGGCAGAGCTTCCCCGGCAGGGCGGCGGTGCTCAGTTCGACGCTTGAAAACGAGTCGGACAAGGTAAAATACATGAACAGGATAGTGAAGCTGGCGTTCTACCGCGCGGCGCTGAACTCCGGGCTGCCGAAGCCGGAGTGGGGCTGTCTGAGCGGTGTGCGGCCGGTGAAGCTCATGGACGAGTATCTGCGCGGCGGGCTGACGCCCGGCGCGGCGAGGACGAGGTTCATGCAGGAGTACTTCGTCTCGGAAAAGCGGGCCGACCTCTGCCTCAGCTCCGCGCTGGCGGCGAGGCGGGCCGAGCAGAGCCTTGAGAAAGACGAGATCTGTCTCTACGTGGGCATACCATTCTGTCCCACGCGCTGCGCCTATTGCAGCTTCGTGAGCCAGTCGGTGGAAAAGAGCATGAGGCTCATTGAGCCGTTCCTGGACACGCTGATGCAGGACATAGAGGCAACGGCGGCCGAGGTGCGCAGGCTGGGGCTGAGGCCGGCCGCGCTGTATATAGGCGGCGGAACGCCCACAACGCTCTCGGCCCCTCAGCTCGAGCGGCTGTGCTCGAAGCTCGAGTCGGAGTTCGACCTCTCGGGCCTGCGGGAGTACACGGTCGAGGCCGGCCGGCCGGACACGATAACGATGGAGAAGCTCAAGACGCTCAGGCGGCACGGCGTGGACAGGATAAGCGTGAACCCCCAGACCATGACGGACTCAGTGCTGGAGGCCATAGGCCGCAGGCACACGGCACAGGACATAGTGGACGCCCTGGCGCTCGTGCGTGAGTGCGGGGGCTTCGCGGTGAACATGGACCTCATCGCCGGGCTTCCGACGGACACGGAGGCGGGCTTTTCCATGACGCTCGACAGGGTGCTCGAACTGGCACCGGAGAACGTGACGGTGCACACCCTGAGCATAAAGCGCGGCTCGAGCCTCACTCTGGCGGAGGATGACCTGCCGGACGCGGAATGCGTCAGGCATATGCTGGACGAGGCGATGCAGAGGCTGGACAGGGCCGGCTACAGCCCGTACTATCTCTACCGGCAGAAGAACATGTCCGGCGGCTTCGAGAACACGGGCTGGGCGAAGAAGGGCTTTGAGAACCTGTACAACATCTGCATCATGGAAGAGCTTTGCAGCATCATGGCCATGGGCGCGGGCGGCTCCACGAAGCTGGTGTCGGAGGACAGGAAACGGATAAAGCGATATATAGCGCCCAAGTATCCGCAGGAATACATTAACTCAGCGCCCGGTCTGCGCGCCGGGAAGGAAAGGATGGGTGAATTCTATGGCCTTCAGCCTGCAGGAGATCAACTACCGGACGGTGGCTGACCCTAAGGAGTTCATGGCCGAGTGCGACAGGCGGTACGCGGACAAGATAAAATGTGCAGCGGACATGATCGCGTCGAACCTCAAAAACAGCCCCATAGTCCTGCTCTCGGGGCCTTCGGGCAGCGGCAAGACGACGACGGCGCAGAAGATCGAGGAGGAGCTGACGAAGCGGGGCATCAGGACCTATGCCATCAGCATGGATAACTACTTCCGCACCGTCGACCCCGCCACCGCGCCCAGGGCAAAGGACGGCAGCATAGACTTTGAAAGCCCCAAATGCCTCGACATGGACCTGCTCAACGAGCATTTCACAAAGCTCGCCCGGGGCGAGAGGATACCCGTGCCGAAGTACGAGTTCGCCCGGCAGATGCGCGTGCTCGAGCCGTCCAAGACGCTCAAGCTCAGAAAGGACGAGATAGCCATCTTCGAGGGCATCCACGCCCTGAACGACGATATCACGGAAAAGCACCCGGAGGCGTTCAAGCTGTATATCTCCGCGCGCTCAAACGTGGAGTTCGAGGGCAAGGTGGTCTTCAAGGGCACCTGGATGCGGCTCGTGCGCAGGACGGTGCGCGACCAGCTTTTCCGCGCCTACGACCCGGCAAAGACCATAGCGATGTGGGCGAACGTCCGCCGGGGCGAGAAACTCTATATAAGCCCCTTCAAGAACAAGGCGAACCTCATGCTGGACACGGCGCTGGAATATGAACTGCCCGTCATGAACCACATAGCCACGGAGCTGTTCTCGTCGATACCCGAGGGCATAGAGCGCTATGATGAGCTGAAGACGGTGCTGCCGGCGATACAGCTGTTCGGGCACATAGACACCTCGCTGGTCGCGCCGGACTCGCTGGTGCGCGAGTTCATCGGCGGCGGCATCTACGAGCAGTGAGGGCGGCGGTCATAGGCGCGGGCGCCTCGGGCATGACGGCGGCGCTCACGGCCTCCGGGCTGGGGCACGAGGTCACGGTCTTCGAGCGGCAGGCGCGCGTGGGCCGCAAGCTCATGGCCACCGGCAACGGCCGCTGCAACCTGACGAACACGGGCGCGGGGGCGGATAACTACCACGGCGAGGCGCCTGACTTCGTCCTGCCCGCGCTCCGGCGCTTCGGCGTGCGGGATACGCTGGACTTCTTCGGACGGCTGGGCCTGCTGACAAGGGAGGAATACGGCGGCCGGGTGTACCCGCTGTCGAACTCCGCCAACAGCGTCGTGGACGTGCTGCGCCAGGCGATGGACGCGGCAGGGATAAAGCTCGTCTGCGGCGACAGGGTGCGCGAGCTTTCGCGGCATGGCAGCGGATTCATGCTGGCGACGGAGAGCGGGGAGAAATGCTCCTTCGACGCTGTCGTCATGGCCTGCGGGGGCCTTGCCGGGGAAAAGCTCGGCGGCGGGCGCGACGGCTATGAACTGCTCCGCGGCCTCGGCCACACGCGCACGGCGCTGCGCCCCGCGCTGGTGCAGATAACTACGGAGCCGATGTACCCGAGGTCGCTCAAGGGCATCAAGGCGGACTGCCGGCTGCGCCTGCGGCGCGGCGGGCGGGAGCTTGCCGCGAGCGAGGGCGAGGTCCTGTTCACGGAGACGGGGGTCTCCGGCCCCGCGGCCTTCGACATCTCGAGGAAGGTGTCGGAACAGGGCGACGCGAAATGCGAGCTGGAGCTGGACTTCCTGCGGGACTACAGCTTCACGGAGGCGCTCGACCACCTTAAACAGCGCGCTATCGCCGCTCCGGGGCTTCCCGCGGCGGAGCTGCTGACGGGCAGCGTGCATAACCGGCTGGGCCGGATGCTCATAAAATACGCGGCGCTGGACGCGGGCAAGGCCGTCGGGGAGCTGACGGGAGCCGAGCTGGAGCGGGCCGCCGGAGCCTGCAAGCGCTTCGTGCTGCCCGTGCGCGGCACGGAGGGCTTCGCGCAGGCGCAGGTGACGGCCGGTGGGATAAGGACGGCGGAGTTTCGCGCGGAAACGCTTGAGAGCCGGATAGTCCCGGGGCTTTTCGCCTGCGGCGAGGTACTGGATATCGACGCAGATTGCGGCGGTTACAACCTGCAATGGGCCTGGTCTAGCGGAAGACTCGCTGGCAGGCTCGGCAAATAGACTCTGAATGCCGGGAGGCTGACATTATGAGCAGAAACGATTGGTATAAATCCATGGTTGTCTACCAGATCTGGCCGAGGAGCTTCTGCGACGGGAACGGCGACGGCATCGGCGACCTCTGGGGCGTGCTGGGAAAGCTCGACTATATAAAGAGCCTGGGCGCGGACGCCATCTGGTTCTCGCCGCTCTATCCCTCGCCTAACGCCGACTTCGGCTACGATGTCTCGGACTATAAGAACATAAACCCCGAGTACGGCGACCTCGAGGTCTTCAAGAAGGTTCTGGACGAGGCGCACGCACGCGGCCTGCGCGTCTTCATGGACCTTGTCGTGAACCACAGCTCGGACGAGCACGAATGGTTCAAAAAGAGCCGGGACGTACACAGCCCGTACCGGAGCTACTACTTCTGGCGGCGCGGGTCGAAGAACCGCTCGGGCGGCATAAAACCGCCGAACAACTGGGACAGCCTCTTTGAGGGCGGGGCCTGGGAGCTCGACGAGGACACGGGCGAGTACTACCTGCACATCTTCTCGAAGAAGCAGCCCGACCTGAACCATGATAACCCCGCCGTGCGCGAGGAGGTCAAGAGCATCATGCGCTTCTGGCTGGACATGGGCGTGGACGGCTTCCGCGAGGATGTCATCACCTTCATTTCCAAGACGCCGGGCCTGCCGAGCGCCTATCCCAAGCTGCCGGCGGCGACTGGAATGTCGAAGTACATGAACGGCCCGCATATACATGAATACCTGAGGGAATACCGCGCGGCAGCGGACGATTACGACTGCATGCTGCTCGGCGAGGGCACGAGGATGAAACCCGAGGAGGCGCTGCCCTACCTCGAATCCGGTGAGCTGGACCTCATGTTCGGCTTTGCGCACATGGAGGCCGACTGCGTGATGACGGACTTCCTCCAGCGGCCCTTCAGCCTCAAAAAGCTCAAGCGCGCCTTCTCCGACTGGCAGGAGAAGCTGGCCGGGAAGGCCTGGAACGCGCTGTATATCGAAAACCACGACCACCCGCGCATCATAAGCCGCTACGGCAGCGAGAGATACCGCACGGAGTCCGGCAAGATGCTGGCGGCGGCGTATATGCTGCTGCAGGGCACGCCCTTCATCTATCAGGGGCAGGAGATCGGCATGACGAACCTGCGCCTGCCGCGGCTCGACATGTACGTGGACGTGATGCTCAAAAACAACTGCCGCATAGCCTCGAAGATACT
This sequence comes from uncultured Eubacteriales bacterium, assembly GCA_900546615.1. Classification (GTDB taxonomy): domain Bacteria; phylum Bacillota; class Clostridia; order Oscillospirales; family Oscillospiraceae; genus Scatomorpha; species Scatomorpha pullistercoris. The sequence goes on from URDJ01000053.1 coordinate 11,411, forward strand.
GCCGCAGTCGCTCATACTCAAGCTCGCGCAGAACTCCTGCCGCGACTCGGCGCGCACTCCCATGCAGTGGACGGGCGGCCCATGGGCGGGCTTTTCGGAGACGCGGCCCTGGTTCTATGTAAACGAGAACTACCGGGACGTAAACGTCGAGGTCGAGGAAAAGGATGAGGATTCGCTTTTGAACTTCTATCGCGAGCTTATCGCCTTCCGCAAGGCCGAGCCGCTCGTGATGGAGGGCGAGTATAAGGAACATCTGAAGCAAAGCCCGAACTTCTATGTCTACTCGCGCGAGGCAGGCGGGCGCAGGCTGCTGGTCATCTGCTCCTTCGCGGACAAGGAGACCTATTTCACCTGTCCCGAGGGCTTCGACCTCGCAAGCGGCAGGCTGGTGCTGAAGAACCACGAGCTCAATGTGGTAGTGAACAATCAGTTCACCGCCCGGCCATATGAGCTGCGGGTGTATCTGTTCGAATAAAATATTCTCCACGACACGGAAAAACCCACGGAGGGCAGCTGCTTTCCCGTGGGTTTTCCGCACATTGCGTGTATTATAGGGTGAAGGGAGGCGCGGCGGTGACAGACAGCGAGATTGCAAGGCTCATGAAGGCCGGGGACGAGCGGGGCGCGGAAGAGCTGCTCCGGCGCTTCGGCGCGCTCATCCGCTATGTCGCTGCGCCCATCCTGCCCGACGAGCGCGACCGCGAGGACTGTCTCTCCGAGGTGCTTATGCGTGCCTGGGAGGGGATCGGCAACTACGATGAGGCCCGGGGCAGCCTCAGGGCCTGGCTCACAGCCATCGCAAGGAATACGGCTCTCAACCGTCTGCGCACCTCGAAGCCCGCGGACCCGGAGGGCGGCCCGGAGAACACCCGGCCCGGACCGGAGGAGGAGCTTATAAGGCGCGAGGAGCTGAGCGAGCTGCGCCGGGCCATCTCCGCTCTCAAGCCCGCGGAACGGCAGTTGGTCTACAGGAAATACTACTACATGCAGCCCATATCCCAGATAGCCGCCGAGACGGGGCTGAGCCTTCGGGCGGTGGAGGGCAGACTGTACCGCATACGAAAGCAGCTCGGCAGAGCCTTGGGAGGTGAGCGAAATGGATGACAGGCGGCTCGATTCCCTGCTGGACGAGGCCGTAGCCGACGCGCCGCCGGAGGATGTGGCGGACAGGGTGAATCCGTGGCGCAGGTCCTTCGCGTTCATCATCTGGGGACTGGTGCTGAGCACCCTGAGCTTTAATTTTTACGGCCTCAACTACATCCTGCCCTACGCCGGTGCGGCGCTTCTGCTCCTGGGCTTCCGCCCGCTCAGGCGCGACAACGGCTTTTTCCGCGCGGCTTTCGCGCTCTGCGTCCTGCGCTTTGGTCTGTCCTGCGCCGCACTTTTTGCGGGCAGCAGCCTCGTGCGCCTGGGAGGGCTGGAAACTGCGTATCTTGTGCTGATGACAGCTTCCGCCTTCCTGATGCTCGTCTGCTTCTGGCTGGGGGTGCTGAAGGCACAGGAGCGGGCCGGCGCACCGCGTAAGGCGGCTGCGGGCGGCTGGCTGGTGCTATGGTACCTGCTGCTCGTCGGCTCCGCTCTGGCTGGCGGCGGGGCGCTCTCGGCGCTTGTGCTGCTTGGGGCGTTCGCCGGCATCCTCGCTTCGCTCCGCGCGCTCTCTAAAAGGCTGGACGACGCGGGCTACGCCATCAGTCCCATCCCCGCACGGCTCGGCGACCGGGGGCTTGGGCTTCTGCTGCTCGGTCTCGGCCTTGCCATCTTCCTCGTCGGGAACCTCGGCTTCGGCAAGTACCGCATGGACTGGGCACCTGCGCCGGAGCGCGGGCCGGAGGCAGAGGCCGTCGCGCAGGAGCTGGCCGGACTGGGCTTCCCGGAGCACGTGCTCGCGGACATGTCGGATGCGGACATACTCGCCTGCGCGGGCGCGGAGACGGTGAAGGCCCAGGAGACACAGCAGTCGGACGGGCAGAGGCTGGATACCTCGGTCATCGCCTGCCTCTCAAACGGCGGCGTGTTCGTCCTGCACCACTTTGTATGGGACGACGGCGTCTTTCTGCCTGGCACGCAAAGCGCGCGTTTTGTGAGCCCCTACGCCGATTTCGGCTGGAAAGACGCGGTCGCAGAGCCGCACGGCCTGCTGTTGTACACGGACAGCGGCGAAAATTACACGGCCGCGCCGATAGAGAGCGAGCTGCTGCCCGAGGAGGGCGACAGCGTGCGCATCTTCGGTTGGTCTTTCCCCTGTGGCGCAGTCGCGGCGAGGGGCTATTTCTGCTGCGTCACCGCCGAACCGGGCTATTTCGGCGCGGCGAACTACAGCTGGCAGTGCCGCCTGTTCCAATTGCCCTGTCTGAGCGCCAGCGAGAACGCGCGCCTCGGCCTCTCCGGCAGCGATGCGTTTGAGCAGTGCTGGGTGAACATCCTGTTTTGAAAGCAGGACCCCGTCCCTTGTGCGATCCCCGCTTCTCAGAGACTGCGGAGGAGATGACGACACATTCGCATCGACGACGTCAGTCGATATTTCAAATAGACGCCGCCCCAGAGGGGCGGCCACTTCCTTATTCTCCTTTGAACAAAAGCCCCTCCTGTACGCTTCTTCAGCACACAGGAGGGGCTTTTCGCTTTCAATGACCGGGGCAAAAACTTAATACGCCACGCCCCAGACGACCATCTTCTTCGCCGCGCGGCCGCAGACCGGGCAGGTGTCGCCCAGGTGCTCCTGCTCGAAGGGCATACAGCGGCTCGATACGCCCGCCAGCTCCTTCATCTTCAACTCGCAGGCCTCGTCCCCGCACCACATGGTCTTCACAAAACCGCCGCCGCGGTTCTCGATGACGTCCTTCACCTCGTCCACCGTCGTCGCGGTATAGGTGTGCTCGTCCAGGTTGCGCTTCGCCTTGTCGAACAGGCCCTGCTGCACCGCCTCGAGCAGCTTCGGCACCTCGGTCTCCAGCGCGTCGAGCGCCACCGTGACCTTCTCGCCATTGTCCCTGCGCGCCGCGACGCAGACGCCCGCCTCGATATCGCGCGGGCCAAGCTCGAGACGCAGGGGCACGCCCTTCATCTCCCACTCGGCAAACTTCCAGCCCGGGGAGTTGTCCGAAAAATCGCCCTTCACGCGGATGCCCGCAGCCTTGAGCCGCTCCACGACCTTCTCCGCGGCCTCCGTCACGCCCGGCTTGTGCGCCGCTATCGGCAGCACGATGACCTGTATGGGCGCGATCCTCGGCGGGAGCACCAGACCGTTGTTGTCGCCGTGCGTCATGATGATGCCGCCTATTATCCTCGTCGACATGCCCCAGCTCGTCTCGTGCGGGCTGCGCAGCTTGTTCTCCTTGTCCGAGAACGTGATATTGAAGGCCTTGGCAAAGCCGTCGCCGAAATAGTGGCTCGTGCCCGACTGCAAAGCCTTCCGGTCGTGCATCATGCACTCTATCGTGTAGGTGTTCTCCGCGCCGGCGAACTTCTCCTTCTCGGTCTTGTCGCCCCTTATGACCGGCATGGCCAGCCAGTTCTCGCAGATGTCGGCGTATATCTCCAGCATCCTGAGCGTCTCCTCCCGCGCCTCCTCCTCGGTGGCGTGGATGGTGTGGCCCTCCTGCCAGAGGAACTCGCGCCCGCGCAGGAAGGGGCGCGTCGTTTTCTCCCAGCGCAGCACGCTGCACCACTGGTTGTAGAGGCAGGGCAGGTCGCGCCAGGA
>URDJ01000054.1 GCA_900546615.1 uncultured Eubacteriales bacterium
CAAGTTCCTTGAGCTGCCCCTTGATAACTTCTTCGTTTAGCTGTACAATCTTTTCCGACATGGTTTGCTGTCTCCTTTCGAATGGTGTGTCGCAACTTCATTCTACCAGAGATCTGCAAACCATGTCTCTTTTTATCTACTTTTCAATTTGCGAAATTTATTCTACCTTATCCCGGCACAAGTGCGGCCTATTGTTCAATGACGATGCGTTGCTACCATATATCTACTGTAGAGCGAACACTTTCTGACTCTGGGTGTTGCTTAAAATATAGTCTCAACAGCGCCAGCTGCCGCGTCGCCGCAATGCGCTCTCTCTGCCATTTTGTGTAGTTGTATTCCCACATAACAGGCTCTGCAGCCGCCTCCAGCGTTTGAGTTTTTGCAAGAAAGTGCAGCTGTTTATCCTCGCAACTGATACCCAAAGCCTCCTGACACGACAGATACAGCTCAAGTTGATCATCCACATCCTTATCGTATGAGAAGTCCTTTAGCGATTCAGAAAGAATACTTACGGCCCTTTCAAGCGTTTCTCGCGACACATCTGGGACGGCAATATTCTTTGCAAGCTCGTAGTACATACTGGCTTTAGAGCAGGTCTCACAGTCGTCAAGCAAGGAGTAAGCCTGCAACCGCAGCTTTTCTTCGCAAGCTGCAATTCTTGACCCCAGTCTCGCAAAGCACCAAGTTCGCAACTCAGTTAGCTGCCTGCTCAGTTGGCCATCAGCATGGTTGAGACGCAAATGGAAGGTGAGTACCGATAGCATATATGATAGCTGCAGCACGTCTTTGCTATCATCCAGCTCTTCAAATATCGAAAAAATGCTATCGTTATCAATGCTTCCTCTGGCAGCGAGCGTGAACAGCCACCCGGCGCCAAGCAGCTGAACGGGAATTGGCTTTGAACGGACGACGTACATATACAGAGATTCGTCAAATGGGGAGAAAAGCATATACGAAGCCAGAGTGTCGAACATTAGCGGGGAACGGATTTCGTCGAACAGATTGAAAAAGCACTGCCGGTCTAGTGCAAGCATCAAGCGATAGCCGGAGCTCAACCATGCGCAGCCACCATAGAAAATGTGCCCCGCTCGCTCAAGCATCTGATTGAAGCCCAGTACGGAAGGCTCCGCCTCGCCTTTTAGCAGCTTGTGCAATACGAACAAGTCTGAGCTAATTCCGCCAGCTGTGAAGTCTACCTCTTTCTCCCTCTCTTTGGCAATGAGGGTGAATCCAGCGGCAATTTCGCTTGCCTGCACGAGCCTGTTTTTGCAAATTACATCTATCAGGGGACTAAAGAGATTGCAGCATATTTTGGATGCGAATTCAGCTAGTACGCGGCAGGCGGTGTCCTTATCATCAACCCAGTGATTTAGTATTAAAGTGACTGCGGATTCAATGTTTCCTTCATTAATGTTTAATTGCCCATTCTCGTCATAATAGGAGGAAAGCCAGCCAGTCTCTTCTAAAACACTGGTGTCCGGAGTGGCTTGCGGCGCTTTAACGGCGGCGGAGTCATACAGCACCTCGCACTTAATTTCTCCGCTCCCATCGCGACTGCTTGCGTCACGCAGATCCTGCAGGTAATCACAAACATCCAGACATGTCTCATGGCCAAGCGGCACTATGGTAAATGGGTATTTTGAACCCATGGAATTGAGGGAATTGCTCATAAGAAATCCATCAACAGTGCCATTCTTGAAATAGCGAATTAAGAAACGATCATGAAACACTTGGCCGTTTCCTCGCTTGAAGTCACATATCAACAGGTTTTTGTGGAGGATAGCTTTGTTGACGTCGGTAAAGTTTTTAATCTGTTCATGTATTTTTCTATAATCGGCGCTGGAGCCAGTGTCCGGGTCTCGGCCTGCAAGGCTTGACAATATTTCGATACGGAGGCCGGTGTGTGATATACGGCAGAGCAACTTTTCTGCTGCTCTAGCGGAGAAGTATGGATCCGCAATAATTACCTTGTTGATGGAGTCCTGATCAATATATTCCTTAACTTTGAGAAAACTGTCAATCTCCTCACCTGCGGGTATAAAATCCCCTAAGTTTTTACTACTGAGATAAGGCTTCATAAGTGCTCGGCCTTCACTTATGGCAATGTCAATTTCGTTCATCGCGGGGCTTTTCATTTCTCGGCTCTCACCAGCATTTACCCTGCTGACCGTCTCTACACTTTGAGTGATTACTTCGGCTTTTCCGGGGGCGGACTTCTTTAGCTTTTTAGTCCAACTGTCTTGCAATCTGAGACTGGGTTCCGACAGGGTGACTTTAAGCTTGGCCGTCCTCATCAGAGTCTGGGTAGATTTATATACCAAGTTCGCATTATCCGCATTCCAAACCTGGACGATTATATGGCTCATCGGTTCAGCAGCTTCAAAACAAATGGAGTCTATGTCTGGCTGCAGTATTTTGGTTTGATTTAAGACAGCTCGCCGCCTGTTCACAGCGGTGAGATTCACGATGAGGGGATCTAGATGGCCTGAGCGGCATTTTACAACAGCTTTTTGTAAGCCGCATTCTTTATCTACGGTTACATCAAATGCGTATGCCATGTCAAGTGGTTCATAATGCTCGAAGTTTCCGAGCCTGTGTCCATTTTTGATTAAGCATACGCCGCTCTCTTCTTTTACCCAGTTGAAGATTGAGCGGGCTCCGCGATATGCGACAGCTTTGCGCTTTCCAGCGTTGCTCAAGATTTTATTAAAAATGTCTGTTTTGTTATAGTTCCAAAGCTCAGTAAGCTTACACCCATCGCGGAGTGGGCCATCCTCGCCAGACAGATTTCCCTCAGACAATACTTTTTGGCGAGGGGTAAGTACAGGAGATGGAAACGAGCTTTTTCCGCATACTATTGTGCCTGGTTTAGTTAATTTCCTCTCAAAATCAGCCGCATTCATTTCAGAAAGTATAGCTCTGCACACAATATTGCCATGATTATTATAACAGCGCCACGTTTTCGTGTCCTGCTTGGTACAGGTACTGAAGCCGTATACCATAACGTACTCCTGGCCAACCTCATACCACAGCAGTTTAATAAATCTGTTTGTTCGGCTCAAATGGCTCGCCTCCAATTGAAAGGTAAATTCCTGCATATAGGATAGCAAAAGCACAATGCACTGGCAAGCCTGAGGCAGATACATGACGCTTCTTCAAAAACAAGAATTGATTCAGCGCAGAAGGGTAAAGGGATGTTTAATTGCTCCGCAGTGGCAAAAATGAAAAGTGAGTGGTATAATTTGCCCATCCCCATCGAATCGAGGCGAGACATATGACCGAAGTAGTAGCGGCCCTTATCTGGGAGAACGGAAAGTTCATGATATGCCAGCGCCCGGCGCATAAGGCGCGGGGCCTGCTGTGGGAGTTTGTGGGTGGCAAGGTCGAACCCGGTGAGACAAAAGAGCAGGCCCTCGAGCGCGAGTGCCGCGAGGAGCTAGGCATCACCGTTGCCGTCGGGGATGTGTTCACCGAAGTCACGCACGTCTACCCCGATCTCACCGTACACCTCACACTTTTAAATGCCCGCATAGCCGATGGCGAGCCGCAGCTGCTTGAGCACAATGACCTGCGCTGGATAACGCCCGGAGAAATCGACAGCTACGACTTCTGTCCGGCGGATGAAGTGATATTAGCAAGGATAAAAGCTGCCTACAGACTGGATCGGTTTGATGAATCTAAGCGTGTGCGGAGGAATACATATGGGAAGAAATAATATGCAAGAGTAAAAGCGAACAGAAAAAACAACAGGGCCTCGAGCGCGCAGAGCGGCAGCGGCAATTGGAAACTGAAAAATCTGAATTACTGAGCCGACTAAACAATTCAAGTATCAGAGAATTTGCTGGCGTTCCGCAGAACATAGTTTTTGAAGGGCGTCTGCCTAAAGATAATGGCAAGTCTAAATATGGAAGCTTTACAGTCTACTGTTCAGCAAGCAGGAAGTGTTATCATCAGGTCCAAGGCTGTAGCTCTGCTTATATTGAGAAACATATGTTTGAGGCCTATAGAACTTACCGGCCAAGCTCCAAATGCTGCGCACTAAGCAACGATGTACCTGTGTGGTACATTTCATACATTGAGCTCAGCGAAAAGTGCAAACACTTAGGAATCAATGTAAAACAATGATTTAGAACCTGCCGCAGAGGCATAAATCTGCAGCAGGTTCTTCAATTTATTGTGGCATGTATCATCGTAACAGCGAAAGTGCGCATACCGCAATGCTCGGCTACTCAATTTCAAAACCTCGGCCAAAGCTCTATTGTTTCGCCGGCGCGCGCTTTGTGGTTAGGCCCGGTCTCCCATTTTGCGTCATCTAACAGAAGCTTGAATTCAAGGCTGCCGGCTTCAAGACTCTCATTTACAAACTGCCAAGTGTCTGCGCTGATGTTTTGGCAGCGTATGCCGAGCTCCCAGCTGAGTGGGAAAGTGTTGCCGCGGACGAACAGCTCGTGACCGAAACCTGTGTCGCAATGGATGACCATTTTGGTTTGCGTGATGGCCGGGCAATGATACTCCGCCGGGTGCCCGCTGATGAGCAGCATGGCACTGTTTGCCGGGACGGTGACGCCAACAGTCACAGCATCAGCGGCTTTCTTCTTTTGTGCGCGTATTATTCGGTTTGTTTCCAGCAGATCCGTCAACAGTGTTCCGGCTTTTATTCCGGCCATTTCAAGAGATATCGTCCTGCTTTGGGCTATCGGCGAGTTATTGAATATACACACCGCCGCGTCTCCGGCCGCCACGCTCCGCCTGCAGAAGGCGTAGACCGGGTCGTCGCCGCGGAAGTACAGCTCGCGCTGGATGCCGTCAACAAAGACATCCGGGTATGCCTGCCTGAGTTCATTGAGCCGCTGGATATATACATATGTTGCGCCGCCTTCGTCGAAAGAGGTCATCACCTGGCGGTTGCTGGTGTTCAGCGTGGCCTCCGAGTACAGGAGATCCCCAGCCATGTTCTGCTCCGTGCCGTAGTACACCACAGGTATGCCCCTTGCCGCGTAGAGGAAGGCAAGCGCCATCCTGAGTTTCGCGCGGTCAGCACCGGCGTTGGCTAGGAAACGGGCCCGGTCGTGGTTGTCGATGAACGTGAATAGGCGGTGGGCATTTTTATATTTTTCATCCTGGTCAAACACCCATTTGATGTTGCTCCAGCTTTCAGACCTGCAAAACACCTTGTTCATCTGAAAGTACAGCGGGAAGTCCAGCATGCCCCACATGTACTGCTGTATGGCCGAGTTTTCGTCGACTGACCCTGTGAAGGCCTCACCGAAGGCGGGCTTGCCCGTGTGCTTTTCGTAGAGCGCCAGATACTCTGGCGGTATTTCCACGACCGCGTCTACTCTGGAGCCCGCAAAGCCGTATGAAAACCAGCCGCTCCCGGTTTTCGGCTCCCAGTATGCGGCCATGAGGGCCGCCCAGCACTCCGGGTTCTCCTGCGCAAGGTCGTCAAGGCCGCCGAGACTGTAATTTTGAGCCTCATGGGCATCGTCAAAGTCCACGATGTTCGGCTTGTTGTGATACCAGGCCGGATCGTCAAAGGGAGGCGCCGGACGGTATTCGGGGGGATCATATGTGAGCGAGGGGTATTCCAGATAGTCCGCAGTGTGATTGAGCTGTGCGTCGATTATGACCTTCAGGCCGAGACGCTCGGCCTCGGCCATGAGCCCCTCCAGCTCCTGCGCTGTGCCGAAGTGGGGGTTGGGGCTGTTGAAGTTCCGGGTATAGTACCCGTGATAGCCCGCCTCGTCGCCTGTGCGGCTGAACTTTTCGTTGTCCTGCGGGGCCGTCATCCATATGGCCGTAAAGCCGAGCCTTTTGATATACGGCAGCTTTTGCCTCAGCCCGGCCCAGTCTCCCCCTTGGTAGTAGCGGAGGTTTCCGGGGCGGTATTCTTCGCCCAAAACTCCGTTGTTGCTGCTGTCGCCGTCAAAAAAGCGGTCCGTTATGAGCATATAGACCGTGTCTCGCTCGTTGAGGCTCTGCTTTGAGTATCCCATGCTCTCTGCTCCTGTCTTTTTGAATATCCGCTGTCATCCGGCGGATCAGCCCTTGACCGCTCCGGCGGCGATGCCGTTTATAACGTGCTTTTGCATGCAAAGGAAAAAGACCACTACCGGCAGCGTTGAGACGACAAAACCGGCCATTATCAGGTTCCACTGCTGGTTGTACTGCCCGTAGAAATACATCTGGCTCAGCGGTATGGTCGCGGGCCTTGCAAGTATGAGATAGGGCAGGAGATAGTCATTCCATATCCACAGCGCGTTCAGGACCGCCACAGTGGCCAGAATGGGCTTCAGCAGGGGCAGCACCACCAGGAAAAAGCACTGTGCGATGCCGCAGCCGTCTATCATGGCGGCCTCCTCAAGCTCCTTCGGCACCGAGGACACGAACCCTTTTATGAGGAAAATGGGTATGGTGCACTGAAGCCCGCAGTATATGAGCACGAGCCCCCAGAGATGTCCCGTGAGGCCCAGGCTTTTTGCGGTGGACAGCAGGGCTATCATGATGGTGTGGAACGGCACGAACATGGAGGATAGAAAGACAAGCGTCAGCACATGCGACCACACCGACTTCCAGCGCGCGAGCGCGTAACCCGCAAGCGAACTCACGACCAGATTCAGCACGATGCCGCCGCCGGTCACCAGGCATGAGCCGAGGAAGGCGCTGGGGAAGTCCGATGCCTCTATCACGGTCTTGTAGTTTTCGAGCGTAGGCGTCTTTGGCAGCGCTATGGCGGAGGCCAGGATCTCACCGTTCGTCTTGAACGAATTAATCACCGCAATAAGCACGGGGAGGAAGAAAATGAGCGCCAATAGGGCTGTAACGGCGGTGGCCGCCGCCTCGCCTCTGCGCCGCGGATGCCTGGCCTTCATTCAACCGCCTCCCCTCGCCTGTTTTGAAAGATATAGAGCGCGGCTGTTATCGCGCAGATGATGAGGAACAAAATCACCGACTGCGCCGTGGCATAGCCGGTCCTGTTGGCTCTAAAACCTGTGTTGTAGATTTGAAGCGCTATGGTGGTAGTGGCGCCGGCCGGGCCGCCGGAGGTCATGGCCATCGGTATGTCGAAGGTCTTGAAGCATGAGGTCACTAGCAGTAGCGTGTTCATGAATATCACCGGGGCGAGCAGGGGTAGCTTGATGTGCCGTATGATGTCCCATGTTCCGGCGCCGTCTATTCTGGCCGCTTCTATCACCTCGCTGGACATGCTTTGCAAGCCCGCGATGTAGATAAGCATGTAATAGCCGGCGCACTGCCACACAGCCGTCGCCGCAATGGAGATCAGGGCCATATCCGGTCCGAGCCAGCTAACCCTGAGCGCCTCGGGCAAGCCGATCAGATCTGCAAACGAGCGGTATACGCCTCCGTACAGAAAGACCCACACAAAGCCCACTATTATCAGGCTCATCAGATTCGGCAGGAAGAAGATCGTTCGGAACAGCTTTTTAAAACGCGTGCTCCCATCCAGCAGGAAGGCCAGCAACAGCGCCACAACATTTGCCGCGACTGTCACCAGGACTGTGTATTTGACAGTGACCCAAAGGGAGCTGAGGAAGGCCTTGTTTGACAGAGCCTCTGCGTAGTTCTTCAGGCCTATGAAATTTATGTCCTGCCGGTAACCGTAGGCGTCGGTCAGCGACAGCCAGATGCTTTTGAAAAACGGAAAGATGAAAAACGCCGCAAACACTGCGGCCGCCGGCAGAATAAAGGCCGAATATGCCGCATTTTGTCTGAGTTTTACTTTGTGCATACTGTGCTCCTTTAAAGACAGGGTATGGAAGCCGCCGGCTTCCATGCCCTGTTTGAGGTCAAACGATTCAGCTCTGTCCGCTGGCGGCTATGGCCATATCCCAGGCGGAGTCCAGGGTGGCAAGGGCCTCCTCCAGGGAGATGTTCCCGAGCAGGTAGCTGGGCAGTACAGCCTCATATTCGGGCTGGAAAGCGGTCGGCCAGCCGCGGTCGGCCTGGGTGCTGACCATTCCGGCGTCTATGTAGGCGTTGACGTCGGCGGCCAGCGGGTCGAACTCAACGGAGACGCCCTCCACCGAGGAGAAGAGCTTTGCCGTGCTGCACCAGAGCTCCGCTATCTCGGGCCGGGTGAGGAACTCCAGGAAGAGCTTGCACTCTTCCGTATACGGCGTGGTAGCGGAGATGCTCAGGCCGAAGTCCGGGAACTGGAAGAGCTTTGTCTCCTCGGGATTCTCGGATATGGGCATGGCCATCATGCCGAGGTTCACATCGGGATTGATGCTCTTTATCGGCTCGAGCGCCCAGAGGCCCTGCACCATCATGGCAGCCTCGCCGTTGGCGACCATGGCGCAGGCGGTGTTGTAGTCCGTGTCAAAGGCCGTGTCAGTATTGCCGTGCTCATAGACCTTCATGAGCATTTCAAACGTCATGGCCCAGGCCTCGCTGCCGGCAAAGCTGACCTCGCCGTCGGTCTTCTTTTCGTTCCAATCGGAGTCAAGGCCATACACCGCGGGTGATGCGGCCGCCAGGGTGATGGGCTTTATCGTCCAGGAATCCTTGAAGCCCAGGGCAAACGGTGTTACGCCGTTTGCTTCAAGCGTCGCTATCAGCTCGTCGAACTCGGAGATAGTGGTCGGGGGCGTCAGGCCGTATTTCGCGAATATGTCCTTGTTGTAGAATATGCCCTCGCAGCTTCCGTCAACTGGCATGGCCCAGGTATGGCCTTCGGAGTCGGTAAAGGACGAGTCGTTGAGCGCTTCGTCGGTTATGTTGTCAAGGAAGGGTTCTCCGGCCAGGTCCAAAATGTACCCGCCCTGGGCAATGTCCATGGTGTCGAGGGCACCCTGGAATATGTCCGGGACCTCGTCCACAGAAAGACGTGCCTTGAGTATGGACGAGGGGTCATTCGTCACGATCTCCTGCTCAATGGTGATATACGGATACTCGGCGTTGAACTCCTCGATGATCTTCGCAAAAGTCTCCTGGGCCTCCTGTTTTTGGTGGAACAGGTGTATGGTAACGGGCTCGGCCGAGGACTCGGACGCGGGCTCCTCGCCGGATGGGGATGCGGGCGCGTCGGACTCGGGCGTGGAAGCCGTACCTCCGCAGGCAGAGAGCAGAGCCAGCAAAAGTACAGCGCAAAGCAGCAGCGACAAAAACTTCTTCATTTTGCACATCCTTTCAATTTCGTTTCACCATGGCTGGCTCAATTATAGCAGAGGCAGGCGGGCGGGATATTTAATTCATTTAGCTTGAGTGTCAAATCATTTAGCTAATTGTCGCATTCGCCCTAAATGCGGTTTATTTTAGGCTGCTCATTTGTTATAATTACACTACCACACAGATACCAGGGAATGAGGCAAAAACATGCGCAGACAGGCAAAGCTGAGATACAGGCTCACCGCAATGGTGCTGCTGCTCCTTGCAGCAACACTCGTAGCGGTCACCGCCATCACCCACGGGCAGTCCCTCTCCGTAATAAGGCGGCAGGCCTTTGCACTCAACAGCAAGCTTGTCGACGCCGGGGCGGAAAGGCTCGAGACTGAGTACTCTCAGCTCAACAGCCTCTTTCAGTCCATATACCTCAACGAGGACTTCAAAGAGCTGCTCAGGCACCGCGGCTCGGGAGCGGCATACGCCGACGCCGCACTGACGAAAGCGGCCTTCTTGTCGGTCCTCAGCAGCCGGAAGGACCTTTACAGCATAATCTATGTGGACGAACAAAGCCGCCTGTTTTACACCACCCGCGACGAGGCGGGATATTTCGACAGCTATTTAAGCTGCTCGCTGCCCGAAGAATATGTCGCTCAGCTTGAAAACAGCGGGGACTGGGAACATGGACTGAGACTCATGCCAACAAGCGGGCACATGCCGCTCCGGCACTCTCACTCCGGCGGCACCCAGGTCTACGCCGCCGCCAGGCGGATCGTGAACACCGAGCAGCAGTTTGCCCCGGCCGGAGTCATGTTCATAACGATAGACCTGAGCGAGCTTGGCGGGATCGCTGGCATGGTGCGCGCATACGACTCCGCGGTGACCTACATAGCATCCTCGGACGGGCGGGTGATATTCGATTCGTCCGGAGCGCTGACCGGCGGCATGCTTCCCGAGGCGCTCTCCTCCTGCCTCGGCTCCGGACCTGTCAATGAGGTGCAGCAGGAGTCCGGGAAATACATCATGGTCTCCTCTTATGCCGAGGGGCCTGAGTGGTATTTGCTCTCGCTCATCCCGGAGAGCGTATACACAGCGGACGCCCTCTCGGTGTCCACCGTCATACTCATCACCGCAGCTGTGGCTCTGGCAATCGCGGCCGTTATCGCTGCGGCGTCCTCCCGGGCCATAAGCCGTCCCGTAGAGACTCTCGCCGAAGCGATGGACAGCTCCGGTATAGAGGACCTCAGCCAACGCGTTCCAGTACAGGGCACGGATGAGATAGCCCGGCTCGGGACCAGCTTCAACAGGCTTATGGACGACCTTGAGAGCTCCATTCAGAGGGAGTACATAATGAATCTCAGGCAGAAAGATGCCGTTATTCGCGCCCTCCAGGCACAGCTTGACCCGCATTTTCTGTACAATGTCCTACAGTCGATAGGCAGCATCGCCCTGGTCAACGACATACCCCAAATATCCACCATCACCACCTCCCTCGGCAGCATGCTCAGATACAGCATAAAGGGCGAGGGGACTCTGGCCACGGTGAGGGAGGAGCTGGAGCATGTGCGCAGCTACCTCTCCATACAGAAAATACGCTTTCAGGACAGGCTGGACTACATTATCGATGTGCCTGAGTGCGTCATGGACGGCTTGCTTCCCCGCGTCTCGCTCCAGCCGATGGTTGAAAACGCCATAATCCACGGCTTTGAGCCCCGCAGTGAGCCCGGGACGATATGCGTGCGGAGCTGGCTTGAGGGCAGCATCCTTGTCATTGAGGTCTCGGACGACGGGCAGGGGATGTCTGCCGCCAGACTCGATGCCATAAACAGGCAGCTGGCCGGCGATCCCGGACTGGAGAGCGGCCCGGCGGTCGGGATCGGCATAAGCAACCTCAACGCCCGGCTCAAGCTGCTGTACGAGCAGGCGGGAGAGCTGAGGATCGAGAGCGAGGAGGGCATAGGTACAGTGTTGCAGATCCGCGTTCCATTTGTGAGGAGGTGAGGCAGTTGTTCGGCGTGCTCATTGTCGAAGACGAGGAGTGGATAAGGCGCGGACTCATACGCAGCATAGACTGGGAGCGGCTTGGTCTTGAGCTGGTTGGAGAAGCGGACAACGGGGCGCGTGCGCTTGAGCTTCTGCGCTCCAGGCCTGTCGACATCGTCCTCACCGACATGAAGATGCCCGTATGCGACGGGCGGAAAATGCTCCAGAGCATAGAGAGCATGGGGCTGGACTGTGAGATAATCGTGCTGAGCGAATATTCGGACTTCGAGTACATGCGACAGGCGATACATGCCCACGTTGCGGACTATCTGCTCAAGCCCGTGGACCCGGAGCGTCTGAACGAGCTCCTGGCCTCGGCGGCTGCGCACCTCCGGGAAAAGCGGAGCGGGCCCGGGCAGTCGGACCCGTTCTCGCGGCTGTGCCGCGCGGCGCTTGGCGGTTCGGCGCCGTGTCCCGGTACGGGGCAGCCGCCCGGCGGGATAATCGCTGTCGCAATTGTGCTCGAGCGCGGCGGGAACAACTTGCCGGCCGAGATCAAAACTCTTGCGGCGGGTTTCACGTTTGAGTCCAGGGTATATCCGCTCCACGGGCTGAGGCAGGCGTTTTGCATCTTCCAGCTCGTCCCGGAATACTTCACCGTCGCGGAAAGTGCGGATTGCGAGGGCATATTCCGCACCCTTCACGCCCGCTGCTCAGAGCTGACGGGTGGGGATGTGCGGATCGGCGTGTCGGGGAAGCATGACTGCGCAGACGCCAGGTCGGCTTTGGCGGAGGCCATGGACTCTGCCAAATACCTGCACCGCGGCCTGGGCGCCGTCATGTATTACGACAGGCTCAAGCCGGCCTCCGTCACGCGGGCTCTGCCTCGCGCAAGCGAACAGCAGCTGAGTGAATTTTTGGCCCACGGCCGGAAGGAAAACATACCGGAACTGTGCAGTTCCTTCATCAGGCCCGTGTATGCCGCCGACTACATAAGCGTAGCCGACCTCCGCAAGTCGCTTCTCGACCACACCATAATGCTCGAGCAGTGCAGCGGCAAGGCCGGCTATGCTGTGAACATAAGCGGTTTGCTGGGCGAGAACTACATGGACCGAATAGCCAGAATAGAGTGGCCCACAGAGGCGGAGGCCTTTCTCGGCACCGTTTTAGAGCTCGTCTCGGATGTGATACAGGCAAAGCGCTCGCTCACCACGGCGGACCTCGTCCCGGAGATCATACGGCTGATAGAGACTCACTACATGGACGACATAAACCTCATGCAGATATCGCAGCAATACCACATCAATTACGTCCATCTGAGCCGGAGCTTCAAGGAGCAGACGGGGACGACATTTACCGACTTTCTTCTGCGCGTGAGGATGAAAAAGGCCGAGGAACTCATAGAGCGCTGCGGGCGCTCGGAAAAGGAGACCGCCTCGCTGGTGGGCTACTCAAACCCCTATTACTTCGCCAGCAGCTATAAAAAATACAAGAACTCTCTCAAGGAGGACCGGGAATGACAAGTGACTGGTGGAAAGACGCCGTGGTCTATCAGATATATCCACGCAGCTTTCAGGACTCAAACGGCGACGGCATCGGCGACCTGCGGGGGATAATAAACCGGCTCGACTATATCCGCGATCTGGGTGCAAACGTCATATGGCTCTGCCCGATATATGCCTCGCCCAACGCGGACAACGGCTATGACATCAGCGACTACCGCGCAATACACCCCGACTTTGGCACGATGGCGGATTTTGACGAGCTGCTCTCGCAGATGCATTTCCGCGGGATGCGCCTCGTCATGGATCTGGTGGTGAACCACAGCTCGGACGAACACAGGTGGTTTCAAAGCGCGAGGCAGTCGGCAGAAAGCCGGTACCACGATTTTTACATCTGGCGCCGCGGCCGTGGAGAGGCGCCTCCGAACAACTGGGGCTCATGGTTCGGCGGTCCGGCCTGGGAATATGTCCCCGAGATGGATGAATACTATCTGCACATTTTCCACCGGAAACAGCCGGACCTCAACTGGAATAACCCCGAGCTGCGGCGCGAGATATACGACATGATGTGCTGGTGGCTCAACAAGGGTGTGGACGGTTTCCGGATGGACGTGATAAACCTCATATCAAAGCCGGACGAACTTCCCGACGGCCCCGGCGGGGATCTGTCGCCCTTTTGCGTGAACGGCCCTCATGTGCATGAGTATCTGCGTGAAATGAATTCCGAGGTGCTTTCAAAGTACGACATAATGACCGTTGGCGAGTGCCCCAATTTGACCGTGGATGCCGCGCTCGACTATGCCGGTGCAGAGCGCGGGGAGTTGAACATGGTCTTTCACTTTGAACACACCGGCCTCACAGACGGCAGGTTTGGGAAGTGGACCGATGCCAGAACTCCGCTTCCGGCGCTCAAGCGGGTGTTCGAGAAGTGGCAGACCGGGCTCTACGGCCGGGCCTGGAACAGCCTCTTCTGGGGCAACCACGACCAGCCCCGGGCTGTGTCGAAATTCGGCTGCGAGCTGCCTGAGTTCAGGGCGCTGTCGGCAAAAATGCTATGTACCTGCCTTTATTTCATGCAGGGGACGCCTTATATCTATCAAGGAGACGAGCTCGGCATGACCAACGCCGGCTTCTCCGACATCGGGCAGTACCGCGATGTTGAGAGCCTGAATGCTTACAGAGACCTTGTAGGCAGCGGCGCTCTGGACAAGCGTACCATGCTCCGCTACCTTGCGTGCACCAGCCGGGACAACGCGCGGACACCCATGCAGTGGAGCAGCGGAGCCTGCGCCGGGTTCACCTCCGGCGACCCCTGGATAAGCCCCGGCCACAGCTGGCGTGCCGTAAACGCTGAGAGAGAGTTGGCGGATGAGGACTCCGTATACAACTTTTACAGGCGGGCGCTTAGGCTCCGGAAGGAGAGCCGCACTGTGCGTGAAGGCACCTTCAGGCTGCTCTGGCCGGATGATGAGCGGATATTTGCATATGAGCGCGAGTACGAGGGCGAAAGGCTCACCATTCTCTGCAACTTCTCGTCCGAAACCGTGCCTCTGTCGGAGCCGGGGACCGCGCTTGGGGAGTGCCTAATATGCAACTATTTCGGTGAAGGAGAGCCTGAAGTCCTTCGCCCATGGGAGGCGCGAGTTGTGCGCAGCGAGGTACAGATTAGTTAGACCGCAAGACTGCTAACACAAGCAATGTTATCGAAATGATAAGTGTAGAGATCCGAAATACTATTGCAAATAAGAAAAGGTCGCATATTGCGACCTTTTCGTTCTTTACCTTCAGCCCACATTCAGCCCATGCGTTCCTGCTGCTTCACGCAGATACTGCTCCAATGTTCACTCAAGCACCAGTGGTATCGAAGCTGTCCTCGATGCCGGGGGTGTAGATGCTGAGTACCTCGCCGTCGGCATAGCGCAGCTCGACGCAGGCGGTGTCGATGTTGAACTCGCAGGATACCAGCTTTCTCATTGTTCCTCCTTTCTCCCGGCCCGCAAGCAGGGCCGGGCGTACCAGAATGCGTACCAGAACCAGGTTTGATTCTGGTATACCTATTATCACAAAATGTGCAGAAATTCTATTGTATTTTGCAAATGCGTCTATTATGTATGATTGTTTGTTCGGAAATTCTCAAAACGTGACTATGGCATTCAAGAGGTCAGCGGTTCGATC
>URDJ01000055.1 GCA_900546615.1 uncultured Eubacteriales bacterium
AATTGTGGGATGCTGAGCTCGATTCCTGTTGCTCTTAGTTTGACAATTCGCTATGAATTCAAATCTAACACTGATTTTGGAGAGCACATCAGCATCATGGGCGGCATAGTCTGCGGCGCACAGCTGATCCCGCCGTTGCTGTCCATCATCCCGACTGAGCTCGCGCTCAGGAGAAACTTCGATAAAGAGGGGATAAGAAAGTAAGTCCGGCGGAGACACGCCAATTTTTGGGCTGCGCATAGGAAAAACGAAACTGCGGATACTAATTCCTGCAAAAAGAAATAAAGGCAGGAGGAAAAGAAAATGAAAGCGACCGGCATAGTCAGGCGGATAGACGACCTGGGCCGAGTAGTTATCCCCAAAGAGATCCGCCGTACCATGCGTATCCGCGAGGGCGACCCGTCACAGACAACGTTGGAACCGTGGGAACGCTTCTGCTCCGCAATGCAGGAGGTGGGCCGAAAAGTTACATAAACGTTGTGGTTTCGGGTAAAATGTGGTAGAATTTAGACAGCAACTACAGTCATTCGGAGGGACAGGCATGGAGCGCACGATATGGAAAGAGCTGTTCGAGTCAAGGATTTTGCAGCGCGGATACGACTATTATCTCACGGGCGCGGTGAAGTCGCTGAACACAAGAGAGAATCGTGTCGAGGCCGAGGTGCTTGGCAGCGAGCTGTACGAGGTTGAGGCAGAGTTTGACGGCGGCAGGATATCACACTGGCACTGCGACTGCCCTTACGCTGCCGGCGGAACCCCATGCAAGCACCTGGCGGCAGTACTCTACGCGCTCTATGGAGAACCCCGGCGCACACTACCAGTCGAGGCAGCAGCACGTGAGCCTATTGAGGATGTGATCGGAGCCTTAGACCTCAGCGCGTCGCACTCGTTGCTGCTGCGGCTGGCTGAAATGGACGAGGACATCGAAGATCTCATACGGCTGTACGCAGAACCTGTATCCGGCAGGGCGCTTGAGAACTGGAAATCGCGCGTTGACGCGATTCTGCAAAACGCGCCGGGCAGGCATGGATACATAGAGTATGACCATGCGTGGAGTGCCATGTGCTCTCTTGCCGATTTTGTGTCGGAAATCGCCGAAAGCCTGCTTTTCAAAGGATATATCCGGGAATCGTTTGAGCTCAGCCGCTACGCCCTGAACGCGGCGGCGGGCTGCAACATGGACGACTCTGACGGCGGGTTATCCATGCTTGCCGGTTGCTGCTTTGAACTGTGGGAGAAGCAGGTCAGAGTGTCGCCGCCGGAGCTGAAGCGCGAAATTTTCCGCTCGTTCCAAAAGAGTTATAAAAACACGCCTGAGCTCAGCCGGGATTGTTTTATGAAAGCGCAGCTTGAGTTGTTCACAGAACCGGAGTTTGTGCATGAGAATATAGCGACGCTAGACGAAATAATCAGCGAACGTCAGGCCGAAGGACGGGAACGTTATTATATAAGCGATCTGGTTTTAAAACGCCTGGAGCTGATGGAGCATCTGGGCTCACCCAGGCGTGAGATTGAGCTTTATGAGGAAAAATATAGTGAAGTGTCCGGTGTCCGTGAGCAGATAATACGGCGCATGATGGCGGAAGAACGCTATTCCGAGGCCGAATCGCTGCTCATAGAAGGAAAAGAACTCTACTCAGAATGGCGCGGACTTGCCGCTGAATACAGCGAGCAGCTTATAAACTTATACGAGCAGACCGAACAAACAGAGAAGCTGCGCGACGAGCTGATGTACCAGGTGTTTCATTACCCACAGCCGAATTTGAAATATGTGAAGAAGCTGAGAGCGCTTGCCGGGTTCGGGGACTGGCCTGAGTTGCGGGACAAAATACTCGCTGCGGGGACGTTGTACAACAGTTCGCGCGAGAGGCTGCTGCTTGAGGAGAGCCTGTATGACAGGCTTTTAGCGCTTGTAATAGAGCAGAACGACATTTCGGCTTTTGAGCGTTGGGCGCCGGAACTGCTGCCGCGTTTCCCGGAGCAGTTTACGGAGGCCTGTGTGCGCTGCGTCGACTCCATCATGAGGACATCTTACAGCCGCAACGAATACGCGCGCACCATCGCCCATTTGAAGAAACTGCGCGCTTATCCCAATCGACCGGACATCCAGCTCGCCGAGCGCTGGAAGGCGGCGTACCCGGCACGGCGCGCAATGCTCGATGAACTGCGCAAGGCGGGATACTAAAATCGTATATGTCAAACCGTTTTCTAACTAATTGCATTGAGAGGTACACATTATGAACAACGACGCCATACAGCTTTTCGAGGATCAGCCGATACGCTCCGCGTGGGATGCCGAGCGCGAGGAGTGGTATTTTTCTGTAGTAGACGTGGTCGGCGCGCTGACTGACCAGAAAGACCAGCGCGGCGCAAGCAACTACTGGGCCAAGCTCAAGCAGAGACTTAAAGCAGAGGGAGCAGATGAACTGCTGACAAATTGTCAGCAGTTGAAACTGAGGTCTAAGGATGGCAAACGCCGCCTTACCGACGTTGCGGACACGGAGCAGCTTCTGCGCATCATCCAGTCCATCCCCTCGCCGAAGGCCGAGCCGTTCAAGCTCTGGCTGGCGCAGGTCGGGCGCGAGCGTATAGAGGAGACGATAGACCCCGAGCAGGCGATAGACCGCGCACTCGAGACGTATCTCAAAAAGGGCTACAGCGAGGAGTGGGTACATCAGCGGCTGCTTGCGATACGCATCCGCAACGAGCTGACCGACGAGTGGCAAAAGCGCGGCGTGCGAAAAGGCAAGGAGTACGCAATCCTCACCGACGAAATAAGCAAGGCGTGGTCGGGCATGACCACGCTCCAGTATAAACAGCTCAAGGGGCTGAAAAAGGAGAACCTTCGCGACAACATGAGCGACCTCGAGCTGGTGCTCAATATGCTCGCCGAGGCGTCCACGACCGGCATCTCGCAGGCCGAGAAGCCCGAGGGCATGGCCGAAAACCTCGCCGTCGCCCAGCGCGGCGGCCGCGTCGCCGGCAACGCGAGAAAAGAGCTCGAGCAGGAGATGGGCCGCCCGGTCATCAGCGCCGGTAACGCCAGGACGATGAAGCTCGTGACGGACATCATCAAGGATGTGGCAGAGCTGGAGGGAAAGGGCGAGGAATGAATAACGTCCTTGGCCCGGCTTGCATCTTAGGCAAAACATGATATAATAATATCAAGAAGCTGATAAGGAGATGAGGATATGCAGATCCGGCCTTCCTCCGCCCTGCGCAACGATTACAACGCCATATCCGAGCTCGCCAGGAAAACAGGTGAACCGGTGTTTATAACGAATAAGGGCGAGGGCGACGGCGTGTTCATGAGCGTCGAGGCGTTTGAGGAGCGCGAGAAGATGTTTCGCCACCGCGACGCCATCTACGCCGCCGAGCTCAGCCGCCTGAGCGGCGAGCCTGTCTGCTCCCAGTCCGAGCTGGATGAGCGTATGGAGGCGCTTTTCAATGCCGCCGAGAGCTGAGATCGTCTACCTCCGGCCGGCGCTGGAGGACATGGAGGAAATAGTCAAGTTCCACATCAGCGAGGTCGGCCCGGCCTCTGCGCGGAAGATATACGCGGATATGCGCCACAAGCTCGGGCTGCTCGCGGATTTCCCGCTCATGGGGCAGACGCACCCGGACCCCGTGCTCGCGCAGTCCGGCTATAGGAAGCTGGTGCTGACGCGCACCTATGTCGCAGTTTACCGCATAATAGACGGCGTCGTGACCATCTACCGCGTCGTGAACGGCAAAACGGACTATCCGCGGCTGCTGAAATGACACAATTGAGGAGGTGCCCGTATAAATATCTATCTCACCGGCGACACGCACGGGCGCTTTGAGCGCATTGCGTGCTTCTGCAAGGACAACGGCACCGGCCCCGACGACCTGCTCATCATACTCGGCGACGCCGGTATCAACTACTACGGCGGCCACCGGGACAAGAAGCTGAAACAGTACATAGCGTCGATGCCGATAACGCTGCTGTGCATCCACGGCAACCACGAGCGCCGCCCGACGGCGGGCCTGGGATACGAGCGGATGCGGCGCTTCGGCGGCGAGGTCATGGTACAGCCGGAGTTCCCGAACCAGCTCTTCGCGCTGGACGGCGAGGTGTACGAGCTGGATGGGCAAAGCTGCATCGCCATCGGCGGCGCGTACAGCATCGACAAGGAGTACCGCCTCATGCGCGGCGGCGGCTGGTGGCCGGACGAGCAGCCGAGCGCCGCCATAAAGCGCAAGGTGGAGTCGGTGCTGGCGAGCCGCGGCTGGCAGGCAGACATAGTCCTGAGCCACACCACCCCGCTGAGCCTCGAGCCGAGAGAGGCCTTCCTGCCCTTCATCGACCAGCGTACGGTGGACACGAGCACAGAGGAGTGGCTGGACGGCATCGAGCGCCGCCTGGACTACAAGCGCTGGTACGCCGGGCACTTCCACACGGTCAAAGAGACCGGCAAGCTGAGGCTGATGTATCAGGACTACGCGAGGTTGGGGGAATGAGCAAGCGTTCACCCCCTGTTTTTGCTTGTTGTTTCCATAGAAATTGTTACAGCACCGCAGCCTAAATTGTTATTATTGAAAGTTGATTAGAAAAGGCGAAGGCCACTATGGGTGGTCTTCGCCTTATGGCATTATGTGGTATTAATCGATAGTTTAACTGCATTGATTTCTGCTGCTTCTATTCATCGCTTGTTACGGTAATTAGCTGAACGCCCTCGAAATCCTTAACTTTTCTTTTTGGCGCTCCAAAAAATCTCAGTTCAAAGCCCTGTTCATTGGCTGCAGAATATGCCATTACCGCTCCGTTTGCAGGAGATTCCACACATAATCGCTCCCACAAAAGTTCACGTATTCGTGCATTGACCTTTCCTACAAATACTCCGGGCTTTAGCTCTAAAAACCAACGAGTCAGCTCACCGCGAACTGCCTCTGGCGCTTTATCCATGGCGATCAATGTCATTACGAATTCACCTCAAAGCTATAGTTAATGCCGCCGCCTACATTACTTTCGCCATCATCCCACAAATCGCCTGCAATAGGCTGATCATCATTATTCATCTCATCGGGGCCGCCCAAGATCCACGAAAGGTCCTTAGCAATATTCGACAGTATTCTTGCTCTTGAAAAATATGATCGACACTGAATACGAACAGCTTTTGACAAGTCTCCAGAGTACTTCGACAATGATTTTACAGCGTAGAAGGCGGCTGGTATTGTTGTTTCAATTTTATAGAGATCTGCGACATCGTATACAAAAGAAAGCTGTTTTCCTGTGTGAATAAAACCTAGCCCGGGAGAGTATCCCAAAGATACTATGGCCGCGTGACATATTCCGTAGAGCATTGCGTTCGCTTCAGAAAGCGCTCGATTAATCTCATCAGCGCCCTCCCAGCAATTCGACTTATATGCTCGTTTTGTCCATTTCACGCCGGACGATCTGCTGGCCAACTCGTAAGCCTTGCGGACTCTTATGCCCTCCATGCCGCGCAGCTGCTGAATTGTCAGGCCATCTGTTTTTGTATGCGGAAACCTGATTTGGTACATACGTCTGACGACGTTGAGATGTTCTTCTCTATCCATACAGGCGCGAGCCTGAAGGAGCAAGTTTTTTGCGCTGCGCGTCTCACCTATACCTGAAGCATAGAATCGGGCTGCGTGCTCACCGCACCAAATGGCCATACAGCCGTTATCGCATATCGCCCGTATTGCCGCATGTGTGATCTTTGTGCCGGGACCCAAGAGTAAGCACGTAATGGCCGCAATAGGTATTGGCGTTTTTCCATCCTCATGGATAGCCACTATCGCCGCGTCACTGCGCTCGACAACAGCATGCTCAACGTAAACATAGCTTATACTGTCCTCCAATTTTGGCAATTCCTGATAATTCTGCACTGCACACCACCCTATTAAAAACAGTTGCCGTATTATGCTTTGGTCCCTGCTATATCCCCACGTGCGTGGGGTTAATGGTGATAACCGAGCCATCAGCGCCCACGAACTGCGGTTCATCCCCACGTGCGTGGGGTTAATGGACGCGAGCGGGGAGTGGTACTGGAACGGCGCCGGCTCATCCCCACGTACGTGGGGTTAATGGAGTCCACCTTGATGATCACGCTCGGCATCCACGGTTCATCCCCACGTGCGTGGGGTTAATTACATATACCGGCGGTACGGGAAGAACGTATCCGGTTCATCCCCACGGGCGTGGGGTTAATGAGACCATCAGCTCCATGACGGCTATGAAGGGCGGTTCATCCCCACGTGCGTGGGGTTAATGGCGACGCCGAGACGATGATAGCGTATTACTGCGGTTCATCCCCACGTGCGTGGGGTTAATGCGAGCCTGCAGTCGAGATGCCGATGACGAGCGGTTCATCCCCACGTGCGTGGGGTTAATATCCGGCTCGGCCTCGCCCTCGAAGGAAACGTCGGTTCATCCCCACGTGCGTGGGGTTAATGATAGCAGATAACGCGGGCGGCGCGGTCGATGTCGGTTCATCCCCACGTGCGTGGGGTTAATGGCTATGTAGCGCATACCCGCCGCCCGCTCGGCTGGTTCATCCCCACGTGCGTGGGGTTAATGGATCGAGCGTGCCGTATGCCTCACACATTTCCGGTTCATCCCCACGTGCGTGGGGTTAATTTGTCGGCCTCCGCGAGCGTGTATTCAGGTTTCGGTTCATCCCCACGTGCGTGGGGTTAATCATATGGCATAACTCCCTCCCATGCCGACCAACGGTTCATCCCCACGTGCGTGGGGTTAATGGCGCTTGCTCCTTTCTTCTTGCCGCATTGCTCGGTTCATCCCCACGTGCGTGGGGTTAATTGATATTGCTGGATTGTTGTTAGGTTCGAAACCGGTTCATCCCCACGTGCGTGGGGTTAATTACTGCAAAAGGATTACGACAGCGTTTGCGGGCGGTTCATCCCCACGTGCGTGGGGTTAATTCGTGAGGCTCCTGCGCCACGTCGTTCACGCGCGGTTCATCCCCACGTGCGTGGGGTTAATACTTGCAGAAAGTAAAAATAACAAAGAATACTTAAACTGTTTCGTGGGAAATGTTCTTCAAAGATTTCAAGTTTACTGTTCAGGTATCAGTGCGTCAGCAAAAGCATTCCGAGCCCGTATGCCTTTCCGGGGCCAAGTCCGGAGGAGACCACTCTGCGAAATAGAGCGGCGTCCGTTACCTGTAATGTTCCCTGGTAATGATAGTTGTCAATATACAGCCGCCCGCCGTTTTCGGCAGGGTGATGTCCTGTCTGCTGAGAGGATCCAAGCTCGCGCACAGTCATTACAGCAAAGCCGTTTTGCATGGCTTTATGCCGCAGCCAGTCTGTGCGCTCATCAGGCGTGCGCAATATGCGGCGCCTGCTGTTTTTTATACCTTCGACGGCGACTTTTTTGCTTGGACACGCGAGCAAGTCAAAGTTCCATCTTTGTCCTTCAGAAAGGCTTTCCAGCCAAGGACCCATGTCGCGTTCACCGGCAAACTTCATCCCGAGCGTGAGCCGGTCACTCTTCAGCGGAGCGGATGAGTATATGTAGACAGCTATGGCTCCCTGATCGCTGCGCAGGCGATAGAGCACATTCGCAGAGGCGCGGTCCGTATCGAACAGGCCCATTATCAGTCTGTGCATCTGCTGGCAATCTCCGAGTGCCCGCTGGATGCTGCGGTCTGCCAAGGACAAGGTGATTTTAGTCAGGTACACGCTATGCCTCCTTCCTAATGACGCCGGTATACACAGTGCGCTTGGAAAAATTCCTGTCTGCGCTGGACAAAAGGTCGGAACGTGTGTAGCTTGAGGCCCCGGGCATCGGGAAGTCACTTTCATAGCGGATGTATTCACCGGCAGCACTTCTCTCGCAAAGAGGGAAGCGGGTCAGGGCATCGGCCAGGCTCAAATAGTCTTCAGTGACACATTCCAGCACCGGCCTTGACGGGACGCAGCTTTTCCGCCCCAAATAAATCGGCCATTTGGGGCTTTTCAGCGAATCGATTATCGGCCTTATCCACTCGGGGGACGGCTCGATCAGCGCCAGGAAGGAAGCGTCCTCCAGAAAACAGCGGTGCGATACGATTGTAGAGGCGCTTTGCGGCCGCTTGCCGCCAGCCGTGTACAGTGGATTTCCCATCACGGTGTTGAAATCTATGATCCTGGTACCAGGCCTGTCTGCTCTGACAGCCATCTGAAACGACCGCGTCAAATCGACGACCTTCTCGTTTTCTCTGCTGAGACCCATTGCGCAGGCAATCAATCCTACAACGCCCGACTTTGTCGGGAAGTTGCCGCTGTCCCGCTCATCCCATTTGGAATGGTCTCCCCAGGACTGGAGCGCACCTTCAAGCCTGAGGGCTATGATTGGAGTTTTATCCGCCATTTTTTCACTCCAGTGTTGCCGCCAAAGCGTCAAGCAGCCCAGGCAATGTTTCGCAGATCTCCGTCTCGCCAGCGGGGCTTATGTCACCGGCGGCCGCAGACAGCCAAAGACGCTTGTCCACTTTCAGGCCGAATGTATGCTGCATGTTGTCATCCTCTTTGCAAAGGCACTGTATGCTGCCTCGGATCAGGTCATAGTCGTTCTCGGGCGCCGGCCTCACGGGCTTTGCGAATGCGTTTACAAGGCTGACGGGCACTTTTTCGCTCTTGCATTCGACGAGTATTGCGCTGGGCAGGACATTCCCTGCGAAGCTGTTCTGCTTGCCGGAAGGGTTGGTGAGCGCCATCGTGCGCACGAGCGCCGGGACGGCATTCCTTATCAGCTCTTCGCTGTCCGGCGTATATTTGAGATTTTCGTGCAGTATGTCCGTGTCGAGAGAGGCATAAATATAATAGCAGGAGGAATTGTAGTCTGTGTCATCTATCATTCCTGCACCGGAATCTTCTACTGTATCTCCAGAAATCAAATCGTCCATGGCGGTAAAGTAGTCGGATTCCATATTGAGCTTGTTTGTAGATATGGCATGGGCGACCTGCATGGCGGCCTCTACGTCGCGGAATGCGTTGGAAGTGACCATTCTTCCGAAGAGCGCCATGTCGAGGGTGATAGGCCGAACGTCCGCGCCCTTGATGGCGTCCTGAAGATCTTTGGCCTTCAGAGCTTTCACTTCTTTTACGGAGCTGCAAGCATCGAGCAGCTCTTTCACGGACGCTGCCACGGCGTCTATGTCTTCGGGCGCATAAAAAATCACCTGCGCCGTTATGCTTCCCTTGCTGTTCTCCTTGCCATCCTTGTTTCCAAAGCCGGATAGTTTGGGCAGAAGTATGTCGACATATTCTTGGGAGACGTCCATATCGATCAGCTTTGCGCCTACCAACTCCGGCAGTTTTCTCGTGCGTATGCCCAGGTTTTCTGCGCCGATTGCCGAGGAAAACATGGCCGAGGTCCTCCAGCTTCGCTTTAGGCACTGGCTTGAAATGCGCCCGCGCGTTGTACCGGCGAAGGTGCAGGATTTGGGCGCGCCCGATTCATCCCGATTGAGATTCACCGGAGGGTAGTTCTTCAACATATGGATCTCGTACAGCATTTTTATTCTCCTTCCTTGCTCTCTTCGTCTGCGTTCGGCGCTGCATACATAGCCTTGGCCCATTTGCGCTGAACGCTTTGACTGTCTGAATTCCAACCAATAAGATCTCTCAGTAGGTCTGCGCAGTCTATTGCTAGGCCTTTTGATTTAATCAGCCTTGCGAGCCTTGACAGCTTGGTAAGCATATATCCGTCGATGTCCCATTTCAGATCCAGCAGGCTTTCAAGCCTGTGCGCCGTACTTTCTGAGACATCCGGATCAGTACCGAGCCTGTATAAAGTCTGCCTAATGCTAATCCTTTCAGTTGTATCGGTGCTCCACAGACAATGCAGGCAGCCAGCGGCAAACCATCTTCCTTCCTGCCACTGCGGCACTGAATACGGCATACACTTGTAAAATACACGTATTGCTCTGCCGTCTGCCTTTTCGAGCATATTTCCTGCATCGCGTTTCAATGCCGTCCGCTCACCGGGAGGAAGCGTATCGAGTGCATCGAAGTATGTTCTGATTGTCTCGTCATTCATTTTCCCATTTCCTCCTTACAGCTTTTGCGGCTTTATTCAGTTCCTTTTGCCTGAGTTCTGCGGTCTCGAGCATAGTTCGGCCTCTCAGCACCAGTTCTCCGAGCTTTTCTGCCGTGCACGAATATGCTTTGCTCAGCAGTTTCTCTTCAGACTCCAGCAGCAGCGACCGAATGTCAGCACCGCCGCACAGGGTCTCAAGAAGCTCAAAAAGCAGGTTCTCACTTGTGCTGTTGAAATCCGCGATTGCTTCCCTGCGGCTGTTCTCCGGCACCTCCCGATGTGCCAGAGCCAAACGCACAGATTTTGAAATACTCTTTGCGGAGGACACATAGAGGCGTATAAACTCCTCAGCTGTTTCACTGCCGATTATTCCGACAGGCAAATGCAGGTCGCTTCGGGAAGACTGTAAATAGCTCGCCTGATTTGTGGCCACCCCGTACAGGGTCATGTCTACTACGCCGCCTGTATGGAACCGAACATAATTTGTAAGCACCTGAGGGGCACATTCGTTTCTGGTGCTTATGAGGCTGGCAAGATTCTGCCAAATTGCAAATTCCGTGGTCGGTTTGCAGTTGAACCGGCCTTTTTCGTTGACGTTGTAAATGACATGAGGGTCAAACCAATTGGACGGATTCACATAATTCATACCCTGACTAAGATATATACTGGAAACACGCCCATCCTCGTCAGGAATGAGGTGAATGCGTCTGGCAGGGAAAAGCATTCCATACAGCCAGGATGTCTGCGCGACATCCTTTTTGCTTTCTACAATTTCGCTGTTGCGCCAGGCAACGGGAGGATCGTCAAACTTCACCCTTGTTTCGTCAATGCTGACCATGTTCAGTACGAGCGTCTCAAACAGGTTTTTCCCGTTTATCAGGGTGAACCACGGCGGGGCGCCGTTGACATTGGACGGATAGCCCTGAGCAGCGGAAGTGCAGAAAATCTGGGCAGAGAGCAACATCCGCATAGACTTGGCCGGTGAATAACTTTCACTTTTTGCAAGATGGTCGAAATGTATGTGATTATTGCCGCTGGGCACGGTGTAGTCCAATGCAGCCA
Source organism: uncultured Eubacteriales bacterium (assembly GCA_900546615.1). Classification (GTDB taxonomy): domain Bacteria; phylum Bacillota; class Clostridia; order Oscillospirales; family Oscillospiraceae; genus Scatomorpha; species Scatomorpha pullistercoris. The sequence goes on from URDJ01000055.1 coordinate 11,096, forward strand.
CCGGCTTTGTTTCCTTATCCCATCTTGCTGACACCTCCGTCTGCATAAACGGCCTTGTGTCATCAAAAAGGTCAAAGCTTACGCCTTCGGAGATGCATTGCTCTACATATGCGCACACTCTGTCCATGTCAAAATGGCCGACGTCCAGGAGAGCTTCAATATCTTCCAGCTCGTCCGGGCGCAACGCATCCATCAGGAAAACGATGAGAAACCTGAATGTACTGTATTCCACCATGGGCGAGGCGTCGCTTATTGACCTCAGCTCATGGGCGTGTTCGAGCGTCTCAAGAATTCCCCGCTCAACACAGACTCCGTCTGTCCCCATGAGAGGGATCCACGGATCATAGAGGACGTTAAAGCTGCAGTTCATCTTTTTCCTCCTTTACAAAGACAGCTCCAAGCTCATCGTCAAGGATCAACCGTCTTCCGCCATTGAAGCTGCGGTACAGCCGACTTTTTTCATCGACATCGGCGAGATATATGCGCAGGCCGCTCAAAATGCCTCGCCCATCTATACACTCCCGTTCAGGAACTTCGCCGAGCAGCCTGAGCCCTGCCGCCACACTTGCGAGCATGAGTTCTCTCGCCTCCCAGCACGAAACATCGGACAGCAGATAGCCGGAGCCATGCTTCCTGGCGCGAGCTGCTACGACGCTGTATTTACTTTCGGGTAAGAGCACTATGCGCATAGACGCCTCTCCAAGACGTGTTTTTACCGACAAATAGCTCAAGTCTTCCGTATCATCGAACAAAACATCATCAGGAACGTTTACCGGTGTATATCCCTTATCAGGCGGTGAAATTTCATATTGAATACTGGATGCTGCCTTTACTTCATTGTCCATCAGATGCTCCATCCACTTAGAAATGCTTCCATCGTCTGCTTCTGAAGGGTCGTAGCCCGCCGCCACCAGTCCCGGCATATCCTCCGGTATATTAACGTGGTCGCGTTCTGAGATCAGCCGAAGGCTGCTGTCAAGGAGGCATTCCGGATAGACAAAAGCATTGTCTCCATAAGCCCCTGATTTTTCAGGCGTCAAAACAACAAGCCTTGGTTCTGACAACTTGTCAGGCCTTGACACGCATTCGTGTCGGTGGATTCTACCAGCTCGCTGTAACAGCAAGTCTATCGGTGCTATTGCGCTGTAAATACCGTCAAAGTCCACGTCGAGCGATTGCTCTACCACCTGTGTTGCAACCAATATGGCTTTTTGCGGACGGTGAGACTTGTCTTTCCCGAACAATTTTATACACTCCTGCTCTATCTCGGTTCGCCGGTTTACCGGAAACCTTGCATGAAACAGAAGCAATGTTCCGTCAAAGCCTGAGGCTTTAATTGATAAATAGACCTTCTGCGCAGCGGCTATGGTATTCATTAACACACAAAGGCAGCCGCCTTCTGAAACGTTTGCGGTGGTTGTGGCAGCTATGGTATCTGCTGAGCCGAGAGCGGGCAATACGTCCACTTTCAGTCTCCAGCTTTTTGCACTTGATTTGATTTTCCGGACGGTGACTTTTCCGTTTTCTGAAACGGACGTTATAGCGGGATATGCCTGAGGCGTTTGTTCGTCTGTGAATGCTGACAGAACCTGGCTTTTTTTGTCAGGAGGCAGTGTCGCAGAAAGCATAACTACCGGAATTTCCAGGGCCCGGCACCACCGCAGCAACAGCGTGATTATTTCGCTCATATAGACGTCGTAGGAATGCAGTTCATCTATTACAAGGGCTTTGCCCGACAAACCCAATAAACGCAGGACAGAGAATTTTGCCATAAGCACTGCCAGCATTACCTGGTCCACAGTGCCAACGGCAAACTGGCCAAGCATTCCTCGTCTTGCTGGCTGCAGCCAGCTTGCGGCGAAATTGGATTCTTCACTGTCTATATGTGAAGCTGCGTTGTCTGTAAGCCAGGCTGTGCCGTGCAGGAGCCTCACCTTTTCTTGCATTGAGTGCTTTTTCAGCAGCGATCTCATGCGCTCTACCATCTGATTGGAGGTGGCGGCTGTCGGCATGGCAACATAAAGCCCGCTTTTACCCCATGTTTTCGCCAAGGTCAACGCTGCATAAACGCCCGCTTCGGTTTTTCCCTCTCCCATTGGCGCCTCTATCAGCATGGCCGATATGCGCTCATCAGCATCGGACAACACAGCTTCTGTCTCACGTTGGAGGTCCCGCATACCATTTCGAGGGATTTCTGTCCAAACCTCAGGGAAACTTTCTCCGAGGTTAAAGACAGCATTTTTCAAGCCGCTATCCTCCATGAAGCGTCTGGCTTTGAGACGAATTTGTGGTATGCTGTCCTCTCCCTGCACCCAGCTTTCCGCGTCTGCGAATTCATTGCCCGAGGCGATCCAGTCTGCGAGCACTACTGTGCCAAGAAATAAAGCTCCGACCGCCCCTTTGAATTCTCTGTCCGGCGTCGGAAGCGCAACTGATTCTGAATTTAGAAAAACTCTTCGCATATACAGTTCAAACTCGTCTTGAAGAGTATTCCATTCTTCACCGCCCAATCTGCCGGGTAGCCCCGAACGACCCTGATGGTGAGCTGACAGGACTTTGGAATAGAAAGAAATGGATTTATTTGTACAGTTGTTTTGTGTCCAAATACGGGATAAAACTCTGCTTGTTGTTTTCTCGTGCCTTACGTTACCGGGAAGCTCGGGTAAGAGCTCATAGCTGCGCAAAATCGCCGACATTTCAGGCCATGACGCTTGAAAATGAGCTTCTATTTTGCCTATGTCGTGCAGCGAGGCGATATAAGCCAATATACTTTCCAGAAACTCTTCAGCACAGCCGAGAGCAGCAGAAAGTTCTTCCCTCGCACCGTGCGTAAGCATCCCGCAGAATAGCTCCTGCGAAATTGTTCCAGTAACGATGCCGTGTGTCAGCACCGACTGAAACGGTTCGGTCTTGGCCCATATTTGTTTAAGCGGAATTCCCATCGCGCACCTCAGACCACAAATTTACATCTATAATCTAGCACACAATATGGTATAAAGCAATCCTGCATATATTCAATATTTACAGCACATACAGATAGCGCTTTACCTCTGCACACCGCATACTCTTTGGAGCAGTCGATTAATCTTAGTCGTTTACGTGCAAGCAATGTGAGTGTCCGGACACTCACCCAACATGCTCAGCGTGGGAGCATGGCGGCACGATGTTTATGACGAGGGCTTGATACACCGTTGACGACAGAACATATAAAGCGGACCTGTCGCAGAATGAAAGAATTCTGCGGCAGGTTTTCTTTAGCTGGGAAAGA
>URDJ01000056.1 GCA_900546615.1 uncultured Eubacteriales bacterium
ACACAGAGCCCGTTCACATTGGCTCCTTCCGGGGCTTCGATGTGGAGGTCTCCCTTGAACAGTTCGGCAAGCACGTCCTCACGCTCAAGGGAGCGCTTGAGTACCACGTCGAGCTGGGCGAGGACGCGAGGGGCAACGTCACCCGCATTGAGAACGCGCTGACTGCGCTGGACAAGAAGCTGGGCGCTTTTCATGCCCACCTCTCCGACCTTGAGCGTCAGGTCGAGAACGCCCGCGAGGAGCTGGAGAAGCCCTTCCCGCAGGAGGACGAGCTGCGCGAGAAGTCCGCCCGGCTGGTCGAGCTGAACGCCGAGCTGGACATGGAGAACAACTCCGAACCGCCGGAGGCCGAGAAGCCCTCGGTGCTCGCCAAGCTCAAGGAGCCTATACCCTTATACGAACCAAAAACCGCACCAAGCAAGGAGGCTTGCAGATAAATGGACAAGTTGGAGCAGCTGCTCACCAAGATGCATTCTGAGTTTGCCGAGTATGAAGCCTGGCTGTTGCAGCAGCCGGCGAGCGTCATACTCGAAAACGCCTTTCAATACACGACCAAGCAGGACATCCTGATGCACGCGGAGTCCGCAGAGCTGTCTCCGGCGCAGCTTGAAACGCTGCTGCGCTCACGAGCTCCGCTGGAGGAAGTGTTTGAGACCTACCGCAATACGGACAGCGATTTTTTGATGATAGAAATGCACGACGCAATGGAAACATGCGCCGACGATGCTATGGCCGTTCAGCGCTCAGCTGCGGTCTACACCCAGCCGCCGGACTACGCCCGCGAACGCGGCGAGCTGGAGCAATACCGCGAATCCAAGCGCCTGAACGCGCTCTGCAAGGAGGCCATAGAGCAGTCCATAAGGGACAATTACAAGGACAACCGCCTCGACACCGACGCTGTATGGCGCGACGTCACCGCGCAGTTCGGCAGCAAACGCGCCGCCTTCGTCCTCGCCATGACGGTCAGGGAAAAAGACTTCGACGGACGCTTTTCCCGCGAGAACAAGGTCTGGGCCAAGTCCCAGCCTCTCCCGCCCGACCCGGAGCACCGTGGCCTGTATTGCAGTTACGTCGTGGACAAGTCCCATCCCGTTCTCACCGACGCACTCGTCACCCACGCCCGCCGCGAGCTGGAGAAAAAGCCCTCGGTCATGGAGAAGCTGCAAAGCGCCGAAATGCCGCCGAGGTCTGCGGCCAAAGCCGCAGTGCCGGAGCTGTGAGCCGCAAGCGAAACGTCAAGCTGGAGTTTTGGGTCACGCCCGACGAGAAGGAGCAGATCGAGCAGAAGATGGCTGAGCTCGGCACAGGAAACCTCAGCGCATACCTGCGCAAGATGGCCATAGACGGGCGCATTCTGAAGCTCGACCTCCCGGAGCTGCGCGAGCTTCTCTCGCTCATGCGCCGGTACAGCGGCAACCTCAACCAGATCGCCATGCGTGTCAACTCCACCGGCCGCGTCTACGCCGCCGACCTGGAGGACATTCAGTCTTCCCAAGCTACGCTCTGGCAAAGCGTCCGTGACCTTGTGCTCAGTCTGGCCAAGCTGAAATAAAGCGCCGCATCCTTGCGCTGTCCGGTGAATCATCGTATCCTGAACACGGAGGTGAGGAAAATGCGTATCCTTTTGAAAATACTCTGCGCGCCCGTTGTGGCCGCGCTTGCGGTAGCGGGCTGGTTCTTCACGTTTTTGCTGAGCGTTTCCGCCGCCATGCTCGGCATTGCGGCGGTGGTACTGGGGCTGCTGGGGCTGGCCATACTTATCCTCGACAGCGCCGTGAACGGCGTCATCGTGCTGGGCGTCGCCTTCCTCATAAGCCCCTACGGGCTGCCGATGCTCGCCGCGTGGCTCATAGCTCAGCTGCACGGACTGAGGTACGCCATCCAGGACGCCGTATATAGCTAAGGGGGTGGCGGCATAGCGGTAACGCGGATCATACCCATGCACGGAGGCAAAAGCGTGGCTTCGGCACTCAAGCTCCGCACGGGCTATGCAATGAACCCGGACAAAACTGAAAACGGAAAACTGATCTCCGCGTTCGCCTGTGACCCACACACGGCGGACGCGGAGTTTTTGCTCTCTAAGCGGCAGTACAGGCAATACACGGGCCGGGAGCAGACGAGCGACGTCATAGCCTACCAGGTGCGCCAGTCCTTCAAGCCGGGCGAGGTCACACCGGAGGAAGCTAATCGCATCGGCGTGGAGTTCGCCGAGCGCTTCCTCAAGGGCAAGCACGCCTACATCGTCTGCACCCACACCGACCGGCAGCACATCCACAACCACATACTCTGGAACTCCACTACGCTCGACTGCCGGGGCAAGTTCAACAACTTTTGGGGCAGCTCGCGGGCAGTGAGGGCGCTGAGCGACACGCTCTGCATCGAGCACGGGCTGTCCGTCGTCGAGGCTCCAAAGCGCCGCGGCAAGAGCTACAACAAGTGGCTTGCGGAGCAGAAGCCAAGCCTGCTCATAGACATCCAGGCCAAGCTCGCCGAGGGCAAAGGCGCGGGCTATGAGCGCTGGGCGAAGGTGTTCAACCTCAAGCAGATGGCGCAGACCATAAACTTTCTCAAAGAGAACGGCGACATGGACTTTGACGAACTCTCACGCAGAGCCGAGGCTGCGAGCGAGAAGTGCAGCGCCCTGACTGAGAAGCTGAAGACGACGGAAGCGCGTATGTCCGAGGTCGAGGAGCTGAAAAAGCAGGTCATAAACTACCTGCGGACGCGGGAGACCTTCCGCGCGTATAAATCCTCCGGCTACTCGAAACGGTATTTAGCCGAGCACGAGCATGATATCCTTCTGCACCGAGCTGCAAAGAAAGCGTTCAATGATCTGGGGTTGAAAAAGCTTCCCACGGTCAAGACTCTGCAAGCCGAGTACACCGCCCTCCTCGCAGAGAAACGGGCCGCATACCCGGAATACCATGAGGCCCGAGCCGAGATGAAAAAGCTGCTGACCTACCGCGCCAACGCCGAGGCTATACTTGGTGGAAAGGAATGCATTTCTAATATGCCTTCTAAATACGGGCATAGATGAAAGCGGTACACTTGTCATTTTACACAAGCAGTCATGTGCCTTCTGGTGCTAATATACAAAATCATTGTTTTAGCATCTGTGTTTTGTATTAAATCGACGATTTCTCTTGACATATCTCTATGCTTGTGTAATAAAATAGTTTTTGTAAAGCGCTTAACTAAGCGCGACGGAGGGATTTGGGATGAGCAGACGCGTCACAATCATGGATATTGCGAAGCGCGCAGGCGTGTCGCCGGCGTCTGTTTCAAACGTAATAAATGGAATTGACAAAGTTTCGGGAGCTACAAGGGAAAACATCCTTCGCGTCATGCAAGAGCTCAATTATCAGCCCAGCCTGGTGGCCCGCAGCCTGGCCAAGCGTCGCTCGGATATGCTCGGGCTGTTGCTGCCCATAACAGAGGAAGACAGCAGCGCAAGCCTTCTGCTTCGTGATAACCCCTTCTACGGCGAACTCGTCAGCGGCGTTGAGTTCGAGGCCGCAAAACTTGGCTATGACGTGCTCATAAAGGGCGTCAGGATGGGCGAGAGCTGCCGGGACTGGATACTCAAGCGCGACCTTGACGGCGCGATATTCATAGGCAACTATACGCACGTCATCTCCGAGGAGATGCAGGCTCTGGGCCGTCAGCTCGTACTCATAGATTCCTATGACGAGGGCACCCAGCTGCACTCCACCGTCGGCATCGACGACCAGCAGGGCGGTTACGATGCGACGCGGCTGATGATTGACTGCGGACACAAAAGCATTGCTATCGCTGCATCAAACATCACCGTTGACGGCGCTATACATAGGCGCTACAAGGGTTATGTGAAGGCGATGACCGAGGCCGGTCTGGACGCCGAAAGCTTTATATTCCAGGACGCTCTCAGTTTCGGCGGCGGGTATAACATAGGGAAGGCGCTGCTGGAGCGCCCGGAAATAACGGCAGTATTCGCCGCAGCGGACATAGTGGCTTTCGGCATACTCAAGGCTTTTTACGAGGCCGGGCGGGTCATCCCGCGCGACCTGTCTATCGTCGGCTTCGACAACACAAAGGAGTGCGAGTACTCCATGCCCGCTCTCAGTTCCGTAGCCCAGTTTGCGTATGACAGGGGACGTATCACGGTGCAGAAGGTAGTCCAGGCCATCAATGACCCGGGCGCGGAAATAGAAAACATCATCATGCCGGTGGAGCTGATAGAGCGCGACTCTGTCGCCCCTCCCCACGAAAGGAGCTGAATGCCCATTTGAAGAAAGAGGCGATATTCCATCGCACATACTCCGAGTACAGCTTTGCTGAAGCTGCGGACCTGGTCGTCATACGACTAAGGGCAGCCAAGGCTGACCTCGAAAGCTGTACGCTCTGCTTTGGCGACAGGATGGAGCCGAAAAGTCCCATCTCCATTACGGAGGCGGAAATGACACTGCGCTTTTCAGACGCGATGTTTGATTACTTCGAGGTTGAGATAGACCCCGGCGTCACGCGGCTGTGTTATTATTTCCGGCTGAGCTCCGGCGGTGAAGTGTTGTATTATTATAGCGACTGCTTCCATGAACAGCCCGAGGAAAACCGCCAGCTATACTACAACTTTCACTACATACGCAGCGAGGACATGGACTCCGTGCCTGACTGGTGGAGGAAGGCTGTGGTATATCAGATCTTCCCAGACAGCTTTGCCAGCTCGCGCCGCCGCATCTCCTGCGAGTGCCGCGTCGAACACCTGCCCGACGGGCGGGCCTGTGCATCTAAGCTCGGCGGAACGCTGCGGGGCGTAACGGAGAATCTGGACTACATAGCCGCCCTCGGCTTCAACTGCATCTACCTCACCCCCATCTTCGCGGCCAACAGCCCGCACAAGTACGACACCATCGACTACTTCGAGATCGACCCCTGTTTCGGCAGCAAGGATGAGCTCCGCCGCTTGGTCTCCGCCTGCCACGAGCGCGGGATGCGCCTCGTGCTCGACGGCGTTTTTAATCACAGCGGCCCGGACTTCTTCGCCTTCCGCGACCTGGTCGAAAACGGCGAGGGCTCGCGCTACAGGAACTGGTATTATCCCAAGTCCTACCCACTGGATGCCTCTTCCCTGCCGAACTACGAGTGCTTTGCCTATGTCGGGAGCATGCCCAAGCTCAACACAGGCAATCCGGAGACGGCTCGATACCTCATAGACGTGGGCCTGTACTGGATAAGGGAGTTCGACATCGACGGTTGGAGACTCGACGTGGCAAACGAGATTAACCACGACTTTTGGCGCGCTTTCCGCCGCGAGGTCCGTGCGCTAAAGCCCGACGCAGTGCTCATAGGAGAGATTTGGGATGACGCCCGTTCCTTCCTCGATGGAGAGCAGTTCGATTCGGCCATGAATTATAACCTCACCTTTGCCATCGACGACTTTTTCGCCTATGGCAGGCCCAGCGCCCGGGAGTTCATGCAGCGCGTACAGCAGCTGCTGGTACGCTACCGGCGGCGCATACAGCAGGCGCAGCTCAATCTCATCGACAGCCACGACGTCCCGCGCTTCCTCACCAAGTGCGGCGGGGATGAGCGTCGGCTCAGGCTGGCGGCGCTGTTCCTGTTCACCCATCCCGGCGTGCCTATGCTCTTCTACGGCGACGAGCGCGGGCTCTCCGGCTGGCATGAGGCAGAATACAGGCAGCCCATGGACTGGAGCGGCAGCGAGTGTCCGCTTTCGGACTTTATCCGGGAGGCCGCGGAGCTGCGGCACAGACACGTCAAGGCCATCCAATACGGCTGGCGCGAGCTCTTTTCCGACGAGAGCGCGCTGGCATACAAGGCGGAGCTGAACGGCCACGGCTTCACTATAGCCATGAACGTCTCCGAGGCCCCAAGAACGATAGAGCTCCCGGAGGGAGCCGGAAATACGAGCATCGAACTTGAAGCAATGTCCGCAAAAATTCTCGAATACTGACGGCATTGCGATTTTTTGTCCTAGGTTAAGCGCTTTACTTGTAGCTATTGGCAAATCAGCCGAACGAATAAATTCAAAAAGGAAAGGAAGAAAAACATGAAAAAGGTCCAGAAAACTCTTGCGATGTTGCTCGCCGCAATGATGCTGCTCGCGCTTGCCGCCTGCGGCGGACCCGCGCCCGCGCCCACCGAGCCTCCCCCGGCAGACACCTCCGGCGATACGCCGCCCGCGGATGACGGCGCGGTCGTACCCGAGGAGGGCGCCTCGCTCAAGCTCTGGTTCGACAACGACAACTACAACGAGAAGATAGTCGAGCTCTGGAACGCCAAGTATCCCGACATCCCGCTCACGGTCGAGAACGTCGGCACCACCGACTCCCGCACCAAGATAGAGCTCGACGGCCCCACCGGCATGGGCGCGGACGTCTTTGTCCAGGCGCACGACGGCGTTGCCATCTCCGCTCAGTCCGGCAACATTCTGGAGATCGACCTCTTCTCCGACGAGATACGCTCCGAGTTCGTGGAGAACGCCATCAACGCCGTGAGCTATGACGGCAAGATATACGCCTTCCCGCTGTCCATGAAGACCATCGTAATGTTCTACAACAAGGCCCTTGTGGATACGCCCGTCGACACCTGGGCGGAGATGAAGGAGTTTGCCGCCGAGTTCAACGACCCGGCGCAGAACAAGTTCGCTTGCCTCTGGCAGGCCGTGGAGCCCTACTATGCCCATGGCTTCCTCGGCGGCTACGGCTACGACCTCTTCGGGCCCACGCATGACGACCCCGACCAGCTGGGCTGGGACAGCGCCGAGGCGGCCGAGGGCCTGGCCTTCTACAAGACGCTGCAGGAGGACGTCTACCCTGTCGCCTCCGCCGACGCGACCTGGGACGCCATGAACACCATGTTCTCCAGCGGCGCGGCCCCCTACGTCATCACCGGCCCCTGGTCCATAGCCGACTTCACCAATGCTGGCATCGACTTCGGCATCGCCCCGCTGCCCAAGATGGACAACGGCGTCCGGCCCAAGACCCTCTCCACCGTCGATACCGTCTGCGTCAGCGCCTACACCCAGTATCCCAAGGCCGCCATGCTGCTTGCCCAGTTCATCGCAACCGACCCCGACTGCCTCCAGCTGCTCTATGAGACGAGGAACGAGCTGAGCGCCAGCATCGAAGGCCAGAAACTCGACTTCTACGCCAACGACCCCTTCATGTCCAGCATCGCCGTAGCCGTGAACGACGCCCTGCCGCAGCCCTACATTCCCGAGATGTCTAACGTCTGGGCCCCGTATCAGAAAGCTGTCATAGCGGTCTGGGATGGGCTTCAGACTCCCGAAGAGGCCCTTGCCGCGGCAAGCGAGGAATTTTACAGCTCGCTCGTAGTCGCTGAATAAGCCCCTCCAAACGGTTCGAGCAAAAATCCGCACGCCCTCTCCCGGCCCGGCCGGGAGAGGGCTGAAAGGAGCGTAAAATGCCTCACAGAAGTCAAAAATGGTCAGCCGGGCTGATGAGCGCGGTCATATGGGGCTCAGGTCAGCTCTGGAACAGGCAGTACATAAAGGCGGCCTTCTTTTTCCTGGCGCAGGTGGGGCTTATCGTCTCGCTTCCGTCGATGATACACGGCCTTTGGGGCCTCATCACTCTGGGCGAGACAGAAATGATAATCGAAGGCTCCAAGGTCACTCCGGGCGACAACTCCATCATACTGATGATACTCGGAATTGCCTGGGCGATCATAGCTGTTGTCTTTGTGCTGATCTACATAGGCTGTGTTTCAGACGCCGTCCGCGACCGGGGCAGGATGGAGCAGGGGCAGCACCTTCAGGGAACGAAGGAGTGGTTCCGCCGCTTCCGCGACCGTTCCTTCCCCTATGCCATGCTCATCCCCGCCGTCATACTCATTCTCCTCTTCGTCGTCGTCCCCATCCTCTTCGGCTTCCTCATCGCCTTCACGAACTACTCGGCCCCACACTATTTGCCGCCGCGCAGTCTGGTGGATTGGGTCGGCTTTTCGAACTTTGCGGATATGTTCCGGCTGCCCATGTGGAACGACACGTTCTGGGGCGTCCTGGGCTGGACACTGCTGTGGAGCGTTGTGTCCACGCTCAGCTGCTATTTCGGCGGGCTGGGCATGGCCTGCCTCGTGAACAGCCGCCGCGTGAAATTCCGCAAATTCTGGCGCACCATCTACATACTGCCCTGGGCCATACCTGGGCTCATCTCCCTGCTCATCTTCCGCAACATGTTCAACGGCCAGTTTGGCCCCATAAACACTTTCCTGCGCTCTGCAGGGATCATATCTCAGAACATACCCTGGCTCTCGGACGCGACGCTGGCCAAGCTGGTCATCTTCGTCGTCAACTTCTGGCTGGGTTTCCCATACTTCATGACCATGATGTCCGGCGTCATGACCAGCATCTCGCCGGAGCTGCTGGAGGCCGCGAGGATAGACGGCGCTTCGCCAAGGCAGGAATTCCGCCGCATCACACTGCCGCTCGTGCTCTACTCCACCGCGCCGCTGCTCATCATGTCCTTCGCCACTAACTTCAACAACTTCAACGTCATCTACTTCCTGACGGACGGCAACCCGATAAACCCGAGCTACAAGTTTGCGGGCTCTACAGATATCCTCATAACCTGGATATACAAGCTCACCAAGGACAACCGCCAGTTCCAGATGGCGGCGGTCATGTCCATACTCGTCTTCGTGGTCATCGCCACGATATCCACCTGGAACTTCCTGCGCACCAAGTCTTTCAAAGAGGAGGACATGATGGGATGAGCAGAACGACCACAAGCCTGCCTGCGCGGCGCAAAAGGGTCACCGTCCGTGACGTCCTTGCCACCTTCGGCGTCTACGCGCTGCTCATTTTCATGGCGCTGCTCGTCCTGACGCCCATCGTCTGGATAATAGGCGCGTCCTTCAACCCCATGAGCAGCCTGCTCTCGGCCACGGCCTTCCCGGAGAACCCAACGGTGCTGCACTATGTCAAGCTCATCAAGGAGACGAAGTTCGTCTACTGGTACGCCAATACGCTGAAGATAGCCATTATAAACATGGCCATCTCCGTCGTGCTCACGTCCATGACCTCCTATGTGTTCTCCCGCTTCCGCTTCAAGGGCAAGCGGGCGGGGCTACTGTCGATACTCATATTGCAGATGTTCCCCAGCTTCATGGGCATGATGGCCACCTACAACATACTCTGGCAGCTGAACCTCCTGGACACGCACTTCGGCCTCATCCTCACCTACGCCGCCGGGCAGGTGCCCTACAACACCTGGCTCGTCAAGGGCTACCTCGCCAACATCCCGCGCAGTCTCGACGAGGCGGCAAAGCTCGACGGGGCCTCCAACCTGCGCATCTTCACGCAGATAGTGCTGCCGCTCATGAAGCCCATTCTCATCTTCGTAGCGCTCTCGCAGTTCATAACCCCGTGGATGGACTTCATCTTCCCGCGCATGATACTCTCCAGCCCGGAGAAAAAGACCCTCGCCATCGGCCTTTACGACATGATAAACGCCAACACCAACAACAACTTCACCACCTTCGCCGCCGGCGCGATACTCGTCGCCGTGCCCATAACCATCCTCTACGTCTGCCTGCAGAAGTACCTCATCCAAGGTGTCACCGCGGGCGCCAACAAGTCCTGAAATGGAATACCGCTTTGGAAACTGCCGCGTGAGTGTCCTCACCGAGCGACTGCTGCGGCTCGAATACGACGAGGACCGCATCTTTGAGGACAGGCCCAGCCAATTCGCGCTGGACCGCCGCTTCCCGGAGCCCTGTTGCAGCGCAAAGCTCCGGGGCGGCAGCCTCGAACTGCGCTCCGAGGGCTGCCGGGTCATCATCGGCGGCGGGCTGGAGCTGGAGGCCCTTACGGACGGCCTGAGCTGGCGCAGCGGGCAGAAATTGAACCATTTAGGCGGCACGGCCCGGACGCTGGACAACGCCGACGGGGCCATAGAACTTGAGCCCGGCATCTTCTCAAGGGAAGGCGTCGGGCTCCTTTCGGATGACAGTCTGCTCTTCGGCGCGGACGGCGAGCTCCAGCCGAGGCGTCCGGGGACGCGGGATATCTATCTGTTCCTGTACGGCAGGCAGTTTGAGCGCGGCCTGCGGGACTTTTTTCGCCTCAGCGGCCGTCCCCCGCTCCTTCCCCGCTTTGCCCTCGGCAACTGGTGGAGCCGCTTCTGGCCGTACACGGCGGAGGAATACCTGGCGCTCATGGAGCGCTTCGACGCCGAGGGGACGCCCTTTTCCGTGGCCGTGCTGGACATGGACTGGCACCTAACTCGCGTGCCGGAGGGATACAGCGGCTGGACAGGTTACACCTGGAACCGGGAGCTCATCCCGGAGCCGGACAAGCTGCTGGCGCGTCTGCACGGGATGGGCCTGCACGTCTCGCTGAACCTGCATCCGGCGGAGGGAGTGCAGCCCTTTGAGGAGCGCTACGGCGAAGCCGCAGAGTTTATGGGCGTCACCGGCGGTGAGACCATACCCTTCGACCTCAACGACCGCCGCTTCCGGCGCGCCTATTTTGAACTGCTGCTGCATCCGCTGGAGGATATGGGCGTGGACTTCTGGTGGATAGACTGGCAGCAGGGTACGCGCTCGACGGTCGAGGGCCTTGACCCGCTCTGGCTGCTCAACCACTGGCACTTTCTCGACGCCGCCCGCAGGGGGCGCAGGCCGCTCATCCTCTCGCGCTATGCCGGGGCGGGCTCGCACAGGTACCCCGTCGGCTTCTCCGGGGACACGATAGCGAGCTGGGCCTCTCTGGACTTCCAGCCGCGCTTCACCGCCGCCGCGGCGGACATAGGCTTCGGCTGGTGGAGCCACGACATAGGCGGGCATATGGGCGATGGGCTCAGGGACGAAGAGCTCGCCTGCCGCTGGCTGCAATTCGGCGTGTTCTCGCCCATCTGCCGGCTGCACAGCACATGCAGCCCGGACGCAGGCAAGGAGCCCTGGCGTTACTCCCCTGAGATCGCAGAGATAATGCGCCGCTTTCTCGCCCTGCGGCACAGGCTGTTGCCCTATCTGCACTCCATGAACTGGCGCAGTCACCTTGAAGGTATACCGCTGGTCAGGCCGCTTTATCACGCATGGCCTGATCGTCCAGAAGCCTACGAGTATCCCAACGTGTATGAGTTCGGCTCGCAGCTGATAGTTGCCCCAGTGACCGCGCCCGGCGCTGGCGAGAAGCGCGCCGCCGAAGTACGTCTCTGGCTGCCCGAGGGCCTGTGGTACGACTTTTTCACCGACGAAGTGTACGAGGGCGGACGCAGGCTCACACTGCGCTGTCCGCTCGAACGCATCCCCGTTTTCGTCCGTTCCGGAGGGATAGTCCCAATGCAGGAGCCGGACTGCACGGATGATTTGCCGGAGCGTATAATTTTGCACCTTTGGCCTGGTCAGGGCCGCTTTGAGCTGCGCGAGGGAGAGTCGGACTGCCTTGTGACCGAGATATCCCATGACGGCGGCGCTGTGCGCATAATGCCCCCGCCGCGCGCCGTAAAGTACAGCGTCGTCCGTCATGCAAACGAAACGGAGGTGCGGAAAAAGTAGAGCTACCGGCCCAGCGCGCTTGTTTGAGGGAAAATGTTATCAGTGCCTATCGACGGAAAGGAGAACTATGAAAGAGAAAAAGCGCATTCTATCTCTGCTGCTGTCCCTGCTTCTTATCACCGCGCTGCTCCTCACCCCTGCCGGAGCGCAGGGCACGATCACGGACGACTATCTCGGGCCTGTCACGCCGAAGGACGTCATTTATCAGATCATCACAGACCGTTTCTACGACGGCGACCCCACGAACAACATTCCCGCCGGTTTCGACCCGGACCTGTTTGACGGCACCGGCACCGATATCCGCCTCTACCAGGGCGGCGACTGGCAGGGCATAATCGACAAGATACCCTATCTTAAGAGCATGGGCGTCACCGCTGTCTGGATCTCCTCGCCCTATGCCAACCGCGACCAGGCGACCCATGACGGCTGGACGAGCTACCACGGCTATCACGCGAGGAACTACTTTACGACCAACAAGCACTTCGGGACCATGGCGGAGTTCGACGAGCTCCAGCAGGAGCTGACGGACGCCGGCATTAAACTAGTCATAGATTTTGTGACCAACCACTCCAGCGACAGCCGCTACGACGGCAAGATATACGAGCCCGACCGGAACGCTTCCGGCGAATTCGTCTTTGACGCCGCCGGTGAGCCGGTGGACTACAACAACGACGGCACAACATAAAACCTCGTGGCCGACCCCAACAATGACACGAACGGTTGGTTCCACCACCTCGGCGACCGTGGCACGGACAATTCCACCTTTGGCTACCGCTTCAAAGAGCTGGCCTATCTCGCTGACTATTCCCAAGAAAATGCTGCCGTAGCAGAATATATGGAAGATGCGCTCAACTTCTGGGCAGAGAAAGGCATCAGCGGCATCCGCCATGATGCTACGCTCCATATGAACCCTGCTTTTGTCAAGAATGCAAAGGATGCTGTTGACTCCGAGAATGCGCCGATCACCCACTTTGGCGAGTTCTTCATAGGCAGGCCGGACAGCAAATACAGTGAGTACGCCAGTTTCCCGGACAGGACGGGCGTTACCAATCTGGACTTTGAATTTTACAACTCTGTAAACCAGACCTTCGGCAATTTCTCGCAGTCCATGACAGACTTTGCGAATATGCTCGAATACACTGACGACGACTATACATACGAAAATCAGTTCGTCACCTTCATCGACAACCACGACGTCACCAGGTTCAGATACGTGCAGTCAAACGACAAGCCCTTCCACGCCGCCATCGCCGCGCTGCTTACGTGCAGGGGCACTCCCAACATATACTACGGCACCGAGCAATACCTGAGTGCTCCCGACAGCGGAGCGGGCCGCATTTACATGGGCGCAGTCTCCGATTTCGAGTCTACGACCGCCACTCAGCTCATAAAAGCGTTGTCTGATCTTCGGCAGGAAAATGACGCGCTGGCCTACGGCACGACTGACATCCTGTATTCCTCAAACGACGTGGTGGTCTACTCCAGGCAGTTTTACTCCAAACAGGTGATAGTTGCAATAAACCGTCAGCCCGACCAGAGCTTTACCGTACCCGCACTCAACACCACGCTGCCCAACGGCACTTATAATGACGTACTCAACGGCTTGCTGTACGGCGAGAGCGCGACTGTCAGCTCCGGCAGCCTCCAGAGCTTCACTCTCGGCGGCGGCGAGGTCTGCGTGTGGTCGTATAACCCCGATCTCGGCACCGACACTCCCAGAATAGGCAACGTTATCTCGACCATGGGGCGAGCTGGCAATACCGTATACATTTACGGCACAGGTCTTGGTGGAACACCAACAGTCAAATTCGGTGACGCGACAGCCACTGTAGTTTCTGCTTCCGATGAAATGATAGAGGCCATCGTTCCCGCCAATGCCGCCGTCGGTGAGAACACGATAACCGTGACCAAAGGTTCGAGCGTAAGTAACGGTTTTACTTACACAGTACTCTCTGGCGACCCTAATCAGGTCATCTTCCATGTAAACGCAAGCACTAACTTTGGTGAGACCATTCATATAGTAGGCTCCATACCCGAACTTGGAAGCTGGGATACCGATAAATGCACCGAAGCCATGATGTGTCCGAATTACCCGGAGTGGTTCCTGCACGTCAGCGTACCCGCGGACACAACTTTCTCGTTCAAATTCATTAAGAAGGATGCAAACGGAAATGTTACCTGGGAAAGCTGCGAGAACAGGGTCATCACCTCCTCCAGCAGCCCGGCCGGCACCATTGATACGCCGGTATACACCTGGGGAGTAAATTACACTTGACCGGGCAAAACAGGGGTCAGGGTCTGCAAGCAGTCCCTGACCCCTGTTGTTTTTTACGCCTCGCTAAACTCCATATCCGTTTCCGCGTCTCCCAGCAGCTCGTCGAGCGTCATCTGCTGCGAGAGCCAGTCGGCCTCCTTTTCCTT
>URDJ01000057.1 GCA_900546615.1 uncultured Eubacteriales bacterium
TTGCGTTCTGCAAGGAGCAGGGCATCATCGACGGCGTGACCGAGACCACCTTCAAGCCGACCGGCACTCTGACCGGTTTCCAGTGGGCGAAGATGCTGCTCTGCGCTGTTGGTTTCGGCTATAACGGCGAGTTCGAGGGCGACACCTGGAGCCTGAACACCTCCAAGGTTGCTCACACGGTCGACCTGTTCGCGGGCGATCTGGCCGGTGCCGACCACGTTGCTCTGCAGCGTCAGCAGGCCATGCTGTATGCCTTCAACGCTCTGACGAGCGTGAAGTGCGTTGTCTGGTCCGAGGCTCTCGGCGACTACATCTACAAGTATAGTTTCGCTGATCGCTACACCTACACCGGCACTCTGGGCGCGAACGTCTGGAAGCTGTACAGCACCACCGGCATCGTTGTTGACAACGAGGCCATGGGCAACAGCACCACCGATATCGCTTCCAGCTACACCGGCGCCGACATCGCCAACATCAAGGCCAGCACTGGTCTCGACATGATGTATCACGCTGCCAAGGTCTGGTTCACCGGCACTGCCGCCACCACCACCAAGGCTGCCAGCGGCACCGCTGTGTACGTCAAGGATCTTGCGAAGACCACCGAGTACTGCTGCGGCGACATCGCCACCGGCAAGGCTGCTGCTGCGAAGCTCACCACCCCCCCTAAGGGCAACTTCAACATCGGCAAAGTCACGGTTGTGGGCGCTACGCCTGTTGAGTATGAGTACGACATAGTCGACAACTCTGCTGTCAGTGCTGGCACTGTCACTGTTACCACCTATGCGTACCTGGCACCTCTCGGCTACGCTTCCACTGCTGGCAAGACCACTTATGTCGGCAATGAGAACGTCAAGAACGAGTACATCAAGACCGACATCAGCGGCATCACTTCCACTGTGACCCCGAACGTGGTCATCAAGGCCGGCGAGAAGGCGTATCATGTCTTTGCTACTACCGCCACTTCTGGCGCTGTTTCCAAGGTAACCAAGACTGCCAACGGCTTCTACACCATCACTCTGTCCGACGGCACGGAGATCAAGGAGTCCAGCCTGACTCACAATAAGACTGAGCGTGCGAATCTGATCGCC
The DNA here is from genome assembly GCA_900546615.1 of uncultured Eubacteriales bacterium. GTDB lineage: Bacteria > Bacillota > Clostridia > Oscillospirales > Oscillospiraceae > Scatomorpha > Scatomorpha pullistercoris. The sequence goes on from URDJ01000057.1 coordinate 1,089, forward strand.
GACCTTGAGAGCAACAAGCATGTCAAGCCGGTTTATTACTTCCTGCTCGACACTCACGGCGATTACGTCTATCTGTCTCAGGAGCAGTTCAGGACCGTCGCTTACTTCACCGGCGCCAAGGCGTACACCGGCGGCACCAACGACTGGTGGCCGGATGCCACTTACAAGGCTCAGTTCGTCGACATCGAGACCGGCGAGATCGAGGAGATCCCTGTCACTTCTGATTGGGTCAAGACCGCCAATGTTAAGGGCTACTACGACATCACTGACGAGCTGTACGGCGAAAAGACTTACGAGCCTAAGCCGGTATTCACAAGAGGTGATACTACCTACGGCCTGAAGTATGGCTACGCCGACAAAGAGACCTTCAACATCAACACGACCGGCACTAACAGGTACATGACTGTCGGCGTCGAGAAAGTCTACTATGACGACACTGTGGTGTTCTACATTGCCAACTACAACGGCAGCAAGCTGGTCGTTGACAAGTACGTTGGCGTGACCGGCCTTGTCGAAGGCTACGCTGCGAAGCACAACACCACCGTCTCTGCCGTGACGCTCAAGAACGCTGCTATCACCTACACCAAGTCTGCTGCCGGCAACATGGTCGCTGTGACCGTCTTCGCCTATGATACGGCGGTTGCCAGGGGCGGCTACATCTTCTTCCCGAAGGATGTCAATGGCTGGAGCGGCGTGTCCGACAACTACATGGCTGTCACCGGTTACAAGAACGGAACCGCTGAGACTGAAACCGCCAAGTTCACGAAGACTTACTTTGTGGGCACGCACAATAGCACTCTGCGGCGCGGCTTCTACACTTATACCGTTGATGAGGCCGGCTACTACAAGGTCAACCGCCTTGAAAATCAGAAGTTCGTTTACGACAGGACCGAACTCAGTGTAACTGTGATCAACGGCGCCACTTACTTCAATAACGTTGCTGTCGCTAGCGACTGCAAGGTCGTTGACACCCGCACGCTGGCTCCCACTGTCGACAAGATCGAGAGCGTTGATCAGATCATCAAATGCAACAACTGGTCTGACGTCAATCCGTACGGCCCGTTTGCCATAGCGTACGTTGTGCAGAACAAGCAGATCTCCACCATCTACGTCGTAGAGTTCAATCTCGGCGCGGTCAAGGCTTCTCTCGATACCGGCCTTGCTGGTGATTTCAGCATCTCTGATGCTGCTCTCTTTGAGGACGAGGACCTCGTCATCACCGGTGATCCTGTAAATGCTCTTGATGTCGGCACCACCGTCAAGGTTGCGGTGAGCTACACCAAGGACGGCAGCGCTTCGGCTACAAAGACAGTCGATGGCACTGTGGCTGCGCTTGCTGACACCACCAAAAAGATAGTCGTTGACCTCAACGACATCCTCGGCGAAGGTTACAAGAATGCGACGGTCAAAGTCACCGCCATCAACATGGTAGTGACCATCGTCAACGAGCAGAAAGAGTTCTCCGTCAACTATAAGTACGCCGGCATGGCTAGTAGCGCCGCCTATCCGACCACTGGCATAGAGATGCCCGTTGGCGGTGCGCTTGATCTCGCTTTCCTGCGTAGTACCGTTGCTGCTGGTATAGCTTCGAAAGTTGCGTATGTGAATAACACGACCGCTGCTACCGCTGAAGTGAATTCTATTGCCGGGCAGATTTGGATTAAGTTCACCCCGAAGGGCAACACTGTTACCATCAACAGCATTACTGCTGAGTTTACTCTAAGCTTGGGCGATCCCACCAGTTCCCCGGCTAAAAACTACTCTTTCAAGAGTGGCAGCGAGGACGCCAATGCTGACAAGATTACCTTCCCGGCTATTCCTGGCAGCACTTATGCGTTTAGCTTATATCGTACTGCAGATGCCGATTCCAACGGAAATGGTAAGCTTCTTAAGCTCACTCTGAGTACGGACGAGGCTCTCTACTCGATTAATAAGTACAGCGCTGAAGATAGCGACGCAGCCCTTAATTTCAAGTTTGTCCCCGCCGCCAACACCATCACCATTAGCAGCGTTGACTGGACTGAGGAGACTCAGCCTGCCACCTAATTACCTATAGCTCAAACGTACAAACCTAAATCGGTTTTCCCGCCCCTTCGGGGGCGGGTTTTTTATTATACGGGCGATTGCGAACTATGAATGAACAAAGGCTGAACTTTTTGCTAAGACATTATGTGCCGGGACTGCCTGTATTTGTGCATTGCGCCGATTGACAAAGCCTCGCTTCGGTGTTATCCTCAATTGCAGTCACAGGCTGTGAAGGAAAGAGTAGTCCGTTTGATGCGGCGCAGAGAGCCCCGGGCAGGTGAGAGCGGGGCGCGCAAGGTCGGATGAACATGGTTCCGGAGCCGCGCACCGAACCTGTAAAGGTAAGGCTGCGACGGGTGCGCCCGTTATCGCGTCAGGAGTATGTTGGTACTCCGTGAGGCGCCGGTCGTGAGGCCCGCGCGAATTAGGGTGGTAACACGATATTTCATCGTCCCTGATGCTTTCGCATCCGGGACGATTTTTTTATTCGGAGGGATATGTTTTGGCGCTCATAGAGATAAAAAACCTCTGCAAAACCTTCGGCTCCGGCGACGGCGCCGTCCACGCCCTCGAGGACGTCTCCCTCGACATCGAGCAGGGCGAGGTCTTCGGCATCATCGGCCTGTCCGGCGCGGGTAAATCTACGCTCGTCCGCTGCATAAACCTGCTCGAGCGTCCCACCTCCGGCTCCGTCATCGTAGACGGCGCGGACATGACCGCGCTCTCCGAAAAGGAGCTGCGCGCCGCCAGACGCGAGATCGGCATGATATTCCAGAGCTTCAACCTGCTCATGCAGCGCAATGCCCTCGCCAACGTCCGCTTCCCGCTCGACCTCGCCGGCGTGCCGAGAAAAGAGGCCAACAAGAGGGCGAAGGAGCTGCTCGAGCTGGTCGGCCTCGGCGACAGGCTCAGTGCCTATCCAGCCCAGCTCTCCGGCGGCCAGAAGCAGCGCGTGGCGATTGCAAGAGCGCTCGCCACCGACCCCAAGGTCCTGCTCTGCGACGAGGCCACAAGCGCCCTCGACCCCACCACTACCGAGAGTATACTTGAGCTGCTGCGCGACCTCAACCGCTCGCTGGGCGTCACGGTCGTTGTGATAACGCACGAGATGCGCGTTATCGAGCGCATTTGCTCGCGGGTCGCCATCATCGCGGACAGCCGCATCGCCGAGCTGGGCGAGGTTCAGGAGGTCTTCCTCCATCCGCAGACCGAGGCGGCGAAGAAGCTGGTGCTCCCCTCCCGCGCCGGAAAGCTCGAGGGCTTTACCGAGGACAGGGAAAACCGCGCGGTGGACGAGTGCCGCGGCAGCCTCATCCGTCTCGCCTTCGACGGCGAGACCACCGACAGGCCCATAATCGCCGACATGATACTCTCGCTCGGCGCGCCGGTGAGCATCGTCTACGCCGACACCCGCAGCATCGAGGGCAGGCTCTACGGCCACACCGTCCTGCAGCTGCCCAGCGACCCCGCGGTCGCGGACAAAATGCGCCGCTGGCTCGAGGGGCAGCACATCAGCTTCACGGAGGAGGATTGACCATGCTGGATCTGGTTCTACAGGGTCTGGGCGAGACCATATACATGACCGTCGTCGTGACCTTCTTCGCCTACGTCGTCGGCCTTCCGCTCGGCCTCGTCCTCGCCGTCACCGCCAAAGACGGCCTGCGGCCGAATCAGGGCATCTACCTCGTGCTCAGCGCCATCGTGAACGTGCTCAGGAGCGTGCCCTTCCTGATACTCATCTACACCATGCTGCCCGTCACCCGCTTCGTGATAGGCACGGCGATAGGCACGAAGGGCGTGCTGCTGCCGCTCTTCGTCTCGGCCTTCCCCTTTGTGGCGAGGCTCGTCGAATCCAGCGCGAGGGAGGTGGACCGGGGCGTGATCGAAGCGTCCCGCTCTATGGGGGCCTCGGTCTGGCAGGTTGTCGTCCGGGTCATCGTACCCGAGGCCATGCCCAGCATCCTCTCCGGCGCGACCATCGCCGCCACAACCATCCTCGGCTACTCGGCAATGGCCGGCGTCGCCGGCGGCGGCGGCCTCGGCGCCATCGCCATCAACTACGGCTACAGCCGTTACAACTACGCCGTGATGCTCACCATGTGCGCTGTCATCGTCGTTGTCGTCCAGCTCATAGAGACCCTCGGCAAGACCTCCGTGAGACTGAGCGACAGGAGACTGAAATAAATCATGAAATGAAGGAGAAAATGAAAATGAAAAAGCTGCTTTCCATCCTGCTGTGCGCCGCGCTCGTGCTCGGCCTCGCCGCCTGCGGCACCGCCGCTTCCGACCCCACCGACGCCCCCGCGACCGATGCCGCCCCGGCCACCGACGCCCCGTCTGCGGAGCTTGAGAAGCTCGTGGTCGGCGCCTCCAGCACCCCGCACGCCGAGATACTCGAGGCCCTCAAGGGCGAGCTCGAGGCCCTGGGCTACGAGCTCGAGGTCAAAATCTTCGACGACTACGTCCTGCCGAACCTCGCCCTTGCCGACAGCGAGATCGACGCGAACTACTTCCAGCACGAGCCCTACCTGCTCAACTTCAACGCCGAGAACGGCACCGACCTCGTCTCCGCCGTGGCCGTGCACTACGAGCCGATGGGCATCTACGGCGGCCAGAAGGCCAGCCTCGACGAGATAGCCGAGGGCGACTCCATCGCCGTGCCGAACGACGGCACCAACGAGGCCCGCGCGCTGCTCCTGCTCGAGGCCGAGGGCCTCATCACCCTCAAGGAGGGCATCGACGCCTCCACCGAGACCGCGACCATCCTCGACATTGCCGAGAACCCGCTGAACCTCGAGATAATCGAGATGTCCGCTCAGAACATCCCGCACAGCCTGCCCGACGTGGCCTTCGGCGTCATCAACGGCAACTACGCCCTGCAGGCCGGCCTGACCGGCAACGACGCCCTGGCCAGCGAGAGCGCCGAGTCCGACGCCGCGCAGACCTACGCCAACATCCTGGCCGTCCGCGCCGGTGAGGAGGGCACCGAGAAGACCCAGGCCCTCATCACCGCCCTCACCAGCGAGACCTGCCGCGAGTACATCGAGGCCACCTACAACGGCGCCGTCGTGCCCATCTTCTGAGTTTCCAAAAAAGCAAAAAGCCCGCCTCCGGCATCTGCCGGAGGCGGGCATGTTTTATTCTTATCACATCACATGATCTTGCGGAACAGGGCGGTGAGGTCTTCGACGCTGGTCTCCTTCGGGTTGCCGGGGCGGCAGGCGTCGTTGTAGGCGCTCTCGGCGAGGAAGGGCAGGTCCTCCTCCTTGAGGGCCTCGAGCTTCGCGGGGATGCCGACGTCCTCGGAGAGCTTGCGCACCGCCTCGATAGCGGCGGCGCGGTACTCAGCCCGGCTCATCTCGTCCACGCCCTTGACGCCCATGGCGCGGGCGATCTCGCGATAGCGCTCGCCGGTGCACTCGGCGTTATACTCCATGACGATGGGCAGCATCATCGCGCAGGCGACACCGTGCGGCGTGTCGTACACCGCGCCCAGCGTGTGGGCCATGCTGTGGGCGATGCCCAGGCCGACGTTCGAGAAGCCCATGCCCGCAATATACTGGCCGAGAGCCATGCCCTCGCGGCCCTCCTTCGTGCCGGCGACCGCACCGCGCAGGTTCTTCGAGATCAGCTCGATGGCCTTCAGGTGGAACATGTCCGTCATCTCCCAGGCGGCGAGGGTGGTGTAGCCCTCGATGGCGTGGGTCAGGGCGTCCATGCCCGTCGCAGCTGTGAGGCCCTTCGGCATCGAGTCCATCATCTCGGGGTCGACGACGGCTACCACCGGCATGTCGTGCGGGTCAACGCAGACGAACTTGCGGCGGCGCTCCACGTCCGTGATGACGTAGTTGATGGTGACCTCGGCCGCGGTGCCCGCGGTGGTCGGTACGGCGATGATGGGCACGCAGGGCTTCTTCGTGTCCGCCACGCCCTCAAGGCTGCGCACGTCGGCGAACTCGGGGTTGTTGATGATGATGCCTATGGCCTTGGAGGTGTCCATGGGGCTGCCGCCGCCGATGGCCACGATGCAGTCCGCGCCCGCCGCCTTGAAGGCCGCGACGCCCGCCTGCACGTTCTCTATGGTCGGGTTGGCCTTGATGTCGGAAAATATCTCGTACGCGATGCCCTCGGCGTCCAGCAGGTCCGTCACCTTCGCGACGACGCCGTGCCTCAGTATGGACGGGCCGCAGCAGACCAGCGGCTTTTTAAGCCCCCTCGCCTTGATCTCGCCCGGGATGGCGCTGACTGCGCCCGCGCCGTGATACGAAGTCTCGTTGAGCATAATGCGGTTTGCCATGGATGATTACCCCTTTCAGTTTTTCAGTGGTGAAATTTTTAACTATCTGAGTGTATTTTATTCCCCCGAAACCCCTGCGTAAAGTGACAAAAGGGCAAAAATGTAACCCGTCTGTCTCAAAGAAAGGACAGACGGGCGAAAAGCGTCGACAGTTGCCCGGGCAAGGCGGCAACTAGCCGGCGTGACATCTCTGCCGGGGCCTCCTTCATGCCGCCGAGCACCCACTTGACGGTCATGGCGACGGAGCCGCGGCAGTACAGCTCGAGCAAAAAACGTATGTCGTCCGGCGGCGGGGCGCCGGTCTTTTTTTCTATCACGTCCATGTAGAAGTCCATGATGGCCTCGAAGTCGTGCTCCTTGAGGCTGTTGGTGCCGTCGGCGCGGAAGGCGGCGGCGAAGAACACGCGCTCCTTGCGGATATACTCGAACTTGCGCTCGAGGCCCTCGGCGATCGTCCGGCCGCTGCCCATGTGCTCGAAGGAGCGCTCGAGCAGTTTGCCGAAGTACCAGTTTATGAGGTCGTATTTGTCGAGGAAGTTCCGGTAGAAGGTCTGGCGCGTGACGCCGCAGGTCTCGGCTATGTTCGTGACGGTGATGGAGTCCACGGGCTGCTGCCTCATGCACTCCTCCATGGCTCTGGCCAGACGGTATCTTGTGGCCTCAGAGCCGCTGTCCCTCAGCTTGTCCATGCCGAGCCTCCTTCCCGATGTCTTATTTCCACGGCCAGGGCTGCGGCAGCCTGTCCTTCACGATCCAGGCCCGCTCTGCCAGCCTCGCCAGCGGCGTGTCCGAGAGCGAGTCGGAGTAGAACTCCGCAATCTCCACCTCGGGATACTCCGCCCGGAGCCGCCTGACCTTCTCCTCGCCGTGGTTATTCTCGCCCAGCGTCCAGCCGCTGTGCCTGTCGACGCGCGAGGCCATGAGCCGGAAGCCCAGCCGCTCCGCCACGGGCCGCAGCAAAAACTCCGGCGATGCTGAGGACACGATGTCGTCCGGCTGTCTCTGCGCCATATACCAGCCGTTGATGTCGGGCAGATGCTCCTGCCAGAACAGCTCTACCTCCCGGTCTATGTCCGGCACGAGCCTCAAAAAGCTGTAGAAGGCCTCCTTGACCCGTGTCTTCGACATGAGCTTCAGCGGCATGCCCGGCAGCAGCGGCACGGCCCGCAGCGCCGCAAACAGACAGCGCGGGTATTTCCGAACGCAGTGCCGGAAAAACGCCTCCGTGCTGTCGTAGGGCAGGATGGTCTTGTCGAAATCGTAGACGTTTACCTTTTCCATATCATATGGCTCCGAAAATTCTGTAATATGTGACCGCGAAGGCCTCTCTTATGAAATAATTGAGCATCAGCGAGGGCCAGCTGGTGTGCGCCGCGACGCCCCATGCCTCGACGCCCAGCGACCGGGCCATGAGCTTCGCGCGGCAGAGGTGGTACTCGCTCGTGATTATCGCACAGTTCCCGTCCGGCTCGCCGCCGGCCTCGCGTATGAGTGCGAAGGAGTTTTCGAGGTTCTCCATTGTGGAGGTGGACTTGTCCTCGACGATGATGCGCTCCGGCTCTATGCCCCTTGCCTCGAGCCAGATGCCCATGGCCTCGCCCTCGGGCATGTTCTCGCCGGGACCCTGTCCGCCGGACACCACGGCCACGCAGTCAGGGTGAGCCTCCAGCCATTCAAGCGCCGCGTCCAACCGGTTCCTGAGTGAGAGCGTCGGCACGTCGCCCTTCAGACCCGCGCCGAGCACTATTACGTACTCGCAGTCGTCCGGCGCGTCCGTCCGCGCCTCCCTGACGATCGGTATCTCAATGATAATGAACGCTGCCATGCCTATGACGAGCAGCACCGTCACGGCCACCCTGAGGCCGTGGCCGCCGAAACGGTATATCACAATGAGCGCCGCTATGAGCACCAGCAGAGCGGCCACATAGTCGTGCCCGGTGGCCGCGAAAAACAGCAGGCCCGCGCCCACCAGCAGCAGTATCACAAAGATGAGCCACATCTTACCCTTCATCCTGAAGTTCCTCCCATCTGGAGTAGAGCGCGTCCAGCTCGGGGTTTAAGCGCGCCTTTTCGTCCTCCAGTTCCATTAGACGCTGGTAGTCCGAGGCGTGTTCCCCCGCTTCCCGCTCTATTTCCCGCAGACGGGACTCTATCTTTTCAATTTCGCGCTCGCAGCGCCGGGCATCTTTCTCGCGCTCGGGCGTGCCCTTTTTGCGCTGGGATTTCTTTTCGGGCTTGGGCGCGGCTGCCTTCGCTGCCTGTGCGATGGCCTCCTGCCTCGCGCGGTACTCCCGGTACTCCGAGAAGCTGCCGCGGAAATCCGTCAGCCGCCCGTTTTCAAAGGCCCAGATGCGCGTTGCGAATTTCTCTATGAAATACCTGTCGTGCGAGACGAAGATGAGCGCCTCGGAGTAGTCCGCGATGGCGTCCTCCATCCACTCGCGCGAGGCGAGGTCGAGGTGGTTCGTGGGCTCGTCCAGGATGAGCAGGTTTATATCCCCGCGCATGAGCATGCAGAGCCTCAGGCGGCTCTGCTCGCCTCCCGAGAGCGTGCCCACGGCCTTGAGCGCGTCCTCGCCCGAGAAGCCGAAGGCGCCCAGCGAGTCGCGCGCCTCCTGCGGCGAGCAGCGGCAATCGTAGATGAGCGTGTCCACCGCCGTGCGCTCCGGCTCAGCAAACTTCACATGCTGGGGCAGGTAGGCGTATTTCACCGCCGGGCCGCGCCGTATCCAGCCCGCGTCCGGCTCCTCCTCGCCCACAATGAGCTTCACCAGCGTCGTCTTGCCGCTGCCGTTCTCCCCTATTATGGCTATACGCTCGCCGCCCGTGACCTCGAGCGCGAGGTTGGAAAACAGCGCCTTACCCTCGTAGCCCTTCGTCAGCCCCTCGGCCGTGAGTACCTCGTCCCCGCGGAACTCGCGCTCCTTAAAGGCGGCGTGCAGGCGCTTTTCCATCTTGGGCCGCTCCGTCTGGCTGAGCTTTTCTATGCGCTTTTCCATTGAGAAGGCGCGCTTGTGCAGTTTGTCGTTGCCCATGAAGGCCCAGAGGTGCAGCTTTGCCGCCGCAGCCTCGAGCTGGGCGATCTTCGCCTGGTCCTTTTCGTGCTTTTTGAGCTTTTCCTCGAACCTGCGCTGCCGCTCTACCGTGTAGAAGCTGTAGTTGCCCGAGTACAGCTCGGCCTTCCCCTCGGTTATCTCGACACAGCGCTGGGCCACGACGTCAAGGAAGTACCTGTCGTGGCTGATGGCCAGCACCGTGCCGCGGAAATGGAGTATGTAGTCCTCGAGCCACTCCGTTGCACGCATGTCAAGATGGTTCGTCGGCTCGTCGAGCAGGAGGATGTCCGTGTCCTCGAGTATGAGCCGCGCAAGGTTCACGCGGGTTTTTTCACCGCCGGAGAGCAGGGCGAACTCGCGCTGACGCATCTCTGCGGGAATGTCCAGGCCGTTTGCCACACGGTTGCGCTCGCGGTCCATGTCGTAGCCGCCGAGCCTGCGGAAGTCGTCCGCCAGCCGGTCATATTCCTTGAGCAGCGATTCACTGCTGTCCGTGGCCATGAGGCCCTCGAGCTCCTGCATACGCTCGGCCATGGCGCGCAGGCGGCTGTGCGCTTCCCTCAGCACGTCCTCGGTCGTCCAGCCGGCGGGATAGACGGGTATCTGGCTTATGAGGCCGATCCTGCGCCCGCGCCTTATGGCCGCCGTGCCCTCGTCCGGCTCCAGCTCCCCGGAGAGGATGCGAAACAGTGTTGTCTTGCCGCAGCCGTTGGCGCCCAGTATGCCTACGCGCTCGCCCGCCGCGACCTCGAAGCTGAGGCCGTCCAGCACGGGATGGCCCACCTCAAAAGATTTTTTCAGGTCTTGTACGCTTATATCAGTCATTTTTCAGGCTCCGCCCGTTTCATCTCTATATAGTGGTTGATAAATCCCCCCAGCAGGAGGAAATAAAAGCAGTAGAATATCCACATCATGGCCACCATAATGGTGCCGATGTAGCCGTATGCGCCGAACTTATCCGACAGCGAAACGTAGAACGAGAATATGAAGGAGAACGCCGACCATACCACGGCGCTGAAGACGGCCCCCGGCAGCTGCCGCCTGTATTTGAGTCCCCGCGCAGGCATCCACTTGTACAGCAGGCTGAACACCAGCGCCAGCAGCGCGAGTATCACGAGGAACCTCAGGTGCTTCGCCAGCGTAAACAGAAAGTCCAGCGAGTGGTTAGACGGCATGGAGTTTTCAATGAAGTCGAGTATCTTGCCTCCGTAGACCATGACGAAAAAGCTCAGAAGAAGTATGACGACAAAGATGACCATGTAGAGGCAGGCCCTGAGGCTGAACTTGATGTAATCGTCCAGCCTGACCGCATCGTAAACCGAGTCCATCCCGCGCATGAGCGCCTTCATACAGGCCGAGGCAGACCAGAGCGTCAGCAGGATGGACACCGTCAGCGCCACCTTGCCGCCGTTGTAAATGCTCGTCACTATGAAATAAACTATCTCGTACAGCGATTCAGGCACGTACTCGGAAACCGCCTCGAGCACAACATCCTGCGTCAGCGGCGTGTACTGCAGCACCGCGACCAGCAGCATTATGACCGGCACCAGCGACATGAAAAGGTAATAGGCGCAGGCTGCTGAGTACGTGGTAATCCTTCGGCTGCCCATCCCGCTGAAAAACTCGTCTACCGCATCATAGATATCGCGCAGGGTGTCCTTCACAGTCTCGCCCCCCTTCCATCAGTCATTGTCTCATAGCCCACCGTAAATTTCAAGCGAAACAGCCGGGGATAAAAAAGCGCCGGCTGAAAACCGGCGCTCGGATCCTATTTTGCCGCCTGTTCCGCACCCGGGCCGTCCAGGTCCGCCGCTGCCGAGGCCGGTATTTTCTGCCTTGGACCAGGCATCGCAAGATTAACTATCAGGGCGACGACTATACCGATCGCCGTGTCCAGCATCCTGTTGAGCGCGTAGGTGTACGGGTCCGCGTCGCCAACATGATATATCGTCGTGCTCAAAAACACCACGCAGGCAAAGGCAGCCGTCGAGGGCTTCTTGATAGCTATTGTCGTAAGTATGACCGGTATCAGCATGAGCGATACGATGAGGCAGTAGAGAGGCATGATCCTCTGCGCATGCACCTGCGTCTCTATAAACAGCACCATGACGCCGTATGCTCCGCCGACAGCTGTGCCCATGATACGGTTGAAAGAGGTCGTGAACGTCTTCTCCGCCGACTTCTGCATACATAATACCGCCGCAATCATAGAGAAAAATGTCATTTCCCCTCTGAGCCAGCCGATTATGGAACAGACGAACACCGCAAGAACAGTCTTTATTATACGCATCCCGATGTGGAAATGATGTGGGGTCTCGACCTCCTCAAAAAACAGCTCCCTCCAGGGCTTCACGGCACCGCCTCCAAACGCGCTCTCTCTTTACGCTTTCTTTACATTATACTCTCATCCTGAGCCTTTGTAAAGCGCCGTGCCCGGCCCTGCCCGACCAGCGCGCCCGCGAGCACCAGCACCGCGCCGACTACCTGTACCGGCGTCAGCCTCTCGTCGAGGAAGACCGCCGAGAATATCAGAGCGGAAACGGGATCGAAGTAACCCAGCAGCGCAACGGCTCTGGCCGGCAGCCGGTTCATCGTGCCGAAGTACAGCCAGCAGGCAAAGCCCGTGTTCACCGTGCAGAGGAAAAGCAGCGCGAAAATGCCCCTCGCGTCCGTCGGCAGCGGCACGCCGCCGCTGGTCGCAAAAACGTAGGGAAGGAGTATTACGGCCGCTATGACTATCTCAATGAACGTCAGATTCAGGCCGGAAACGCCCGTTATCTTCTTGTTCACCAGCATCAGAGCTGCATAAAACACCGCTGAGCCGAGACCGACTATAAGCCCCGAAGCAGTCACTCCGCCCTCTCCGAAATCGGTGCCGACCGCGAGCAGCATCCCGGCCGCGACGACCAGCATGCCAACATAGGCCCAGCGATTCTGCCTCTCACCCAAAAGCAGCGGCGCGAGCACCAGCACCATGACCGGCGCCGTGTAATACGTGAGCGTAGCCAGCGAGACGTTCATAAGATCGTAGGCCTCAAACAGCAGAACCCAGTTAACACCCAGACACACGCCGGAAAACAGCAGCCGCCACTTCTCCCTCACGAGCACTTCCTTCGGCAGCCGGCTGCGGGTAAGTAGAACTATTATGAACAATATCGCGCCGCCTATGAGCGTCCGCATCAGCACCAGCTGCGCTCCCGACATGTCCAGCATGGATGCAAACACACCGTTAGAGCCAAAGATCAGCATCGCCGCGATAAATAAGATATAGTCCTTCATCCTCCCGCCTCCTCAAGTATAGCAAAAGAGACACAGCGCTTGCCGTGTCTCTTTTGTGTTGGCACTGACCTATCTTCCCGGTCCGTCTCCAGACAAGTATTTTCGGCACT
>URDJ01000058.1 GCA_900546615.1 uncultured Eubacteriales bacterium
AGGCGGTGTCCTCGGCGGGCTGCTGCCTGTTCTCGGCGCAGACCTTCGTGCCGGGGGTGTTCTTCAAGCTCGGGCCGAACAGCGCGGTGACAAAGCTGGTGGGCAAGGTAATGCCGCACATGGGGCCGATGGTGGCGCTCATGCTGAATATTACGCCGGCTATAGCCTTCAACTCGCTGCTGCTCCTGCCGCACGCGGAGGCGCTGCGGCGCGCGACGGGACTTAAAATGTTCACGGGCGGTTTCCTCGACCTGGGCGAGCGCTCGTATAATCTCGAGCGGCTGTACAATCTCCGCGAGGGCCTGACGGCGAAGGACGACACGCTGCCCAAGCGCCTGACAAAGGAATTGCAGGATCCCTCAAACCCGAGGACGCGGGTGCCGCTCGAGAAGATGCTGCCGATATACTACAAGACGCGCGGCTGGGACAAGGAGGGCCGCCCGACCAGGCGGAAGCTCCGCCGGCTGGGCATAGAGGAGGCGGCGGGATGAGCGTCGAGGTCACATACCGGGGCGCTCTGCCGGAGCTGATGGGCCTGTCGGCGGAGCGGGTCGAGGCCGGGACGGTCTCTGAGGTCATGGCGCACATACGGAAACGGTACTCCAAAGAGGCGTACCGAGAGGCGAAGCGGATGCTGATAGTGGTAAACGGCGAGAGCATACAGCTCCGCCGGGGGTATAAGACGGCTCTGTCGGAGGGAGACCGGCTGAGCTTTCTGCCCATCTGCGGCGGGGGATAAAATAAAGGAGGAGAGGAAATGGCGGACTTGGAGAAGGTCAAGCGGGCGTATTACCGCACGTTCCAGGGCGTGTTCGGGGCAGGCGAGAAGTTCATGGCCTGGCGCAAGCCGGAGCTGGTGACGGGGCCGGGCAGCATCAGGGAGATACCGCGGCTGCTGGCCGACGCGGGCGTGACGAAGCCCATGCTGGTCACGGGGCCGAACATCGTGAAGACCATAGGCAAGCGCATCCTGGAGCTGCTGGACGAGGCCGGGATATCCTGTGCTCTGTTCTCGGAGGTGGAGGCAAACCCCTCGGCGGTGACGGCGGAGCGCATATATCTGCGGTATCAGGAGAACGGCTGCGACGGTTTCATCGCGCTGGGCGGCGGCTCGCCGATGGATGCGGCGAAGGCGGCGGCGGCGCTGTGCGCGAGGCCGGATAAGCAGCTGACGCAGTTGGCGGGGCTTCTGAAGGTGGGCCGCCCCATCCCGCCGCTCATCGCGATACCGACGACTTCGGGCACGGGCAGCGAGACGACGGTCGCGGCGGTGATAACGGACCGGGAGACGAACCACAAGTACGCTATAATGGACCTGCACCTCATCCCGCGCTACGCGATACTCGACCCGGAGCTGACCATCGGTCTGCCGCCGAGGACGACGGCGACGACGGGCATGGACGCCCTGACCCACGCGGTGGAGGCGTATTTGTGCTGGACATACAACACGCGGGAGAGCAGGCGCGACGCGGAGGAAGCGGTGCAGAGCGTATTCGTGAACCTCGAGAAGGTGTACGCGCACCCGAACGACATAAACGGGCGGCAGGAGATGATGCTGGCGGCTTTCAAGGCGGGCTTTGCCTTCACGCGCTCCAGCGTAGGCAACGTGCACGCCATAGCGCACACGCTGGGCGGGTTTTACAATACGCCGCACGGGCTTGCGAACGCGGTCATCCTGCCCATCGTGCTCGAGGACTACGGCGAGGCGGTGTACCCGAAGCTCGCCAGGCTGGCGGAGCTGGCGAAGGTAAAGACCTGCGGCACGACCGAGGAGAAGGCGAAGGCCTTCATAGCGGAGATACGCGCGATGAACCGGCGCATGGGCATCCCGACGGGCTTTGACTTCATAAAGGACGAGGATATCCCGACGATGGTGAAGTACGCGCTGGCCGAAGCGAACCCGGTGTACCCGGTGCCGGTGGTCTACAACAAAGAGCGCTGCGCCGCGGTGATCAGGAGAATAAGGCGCGAGGCCTGAGCGGGCGCGCGGCAGCTTGTCGAAGAAGGCACGGCCTTCTTCGACAAAAGGGATTGCACTCCGCTCCGCGCCTCGGTTGTCCGCCAAAGGCGGACAATTCGACACTCCGCTCCGCGAGAAGTATTTTCGGCGACGTACACGCCGCCGCCGAAAATGATTGAATTCTATTTCGCGGCTGCGGCCGCGAAACTCTGCGAGGCTTTTTCGACAGACTGAGGCTCCCCTGTGCAGGGGAGCCTTTTTCGCTGCCATGGGGCATAAAAAAGCCGGCGGCATTGCTGCCGTCGGCTTTCCCCGCCGCTGCCGTGGGGGTCCTATTATAACCTGCACGTCTCCGGCAGGTGGGTCGCCTCTCCTGTGCTTCCACGCTTCCAACTTCCAACATCCCTCTGAATGGGGAGCCGGGAGGCCTGCAATTCACCCAGGAATGTGGCATCCCTTATTAGTGATGTGGGTTTAAGAGGACCCAAAAATCCCGCAAACAGGGCAGGATCAAAAACTTTCACGAAGGCACGGCCATATCTGAGCCTATGCCGCATGTATGGAACTTATTCCTCGGTATCCTCGTCTGTCTCCTCGTCAAAGAGCAGTTCCATGAAACGATCGTACACCGCCGCAAGTTCCTCTTCGTCGTCTACCGAGCAGAACAGCTCCTCACCGTTTTCTTCCTCTATCCTGAGGATGATGTACCCGTAATCCGGGTCATCCTCGTCCATGTCGGCGGGAAGGAAGGCGGAATACTCTTGTCCGTTATATTCCATCGTAGCCAACTGCTCAAGCTCGAACTCGTTTCCGTCCTCGTCCTCGATGGTTATGAAGCTGCTGCCGAGATCCTCGTCCATGGCCGTTCCTCCGTCTGTCTTTCTGCTCCTATTGTAACTCATACTCGGCAATAAATCAATCGTATTTTTCTCACAAAAGCGCGGAAAAATGTCTCATGTGCCCAAATCTTCGAGCAATGTGAGCAATTCCTCGCGGTCGGAGACGGCGAGGCCGGTTTTGAGTATCTGCCTGTCGGCGTCCCGGAGGGTCGAGACCTCGATGTCCGTGAGGGAGACAGGGCTGACGTCGCCGACCGAGGAGAAGACCGCCACGCAGCCCTCGTACTCGCGCAGCACGTATTCGGCCTCGGCCAGAGAGCAGCTCGGCACGTAGTCGAACTCGGCCGTGGGGACCGCCTTAGGCTCCGCCGCGGAGCTTATCCCGCCGATTGCCGTCGCAGCGCACACCGCGGCTGTGCCCGCTATCAGCGCCGTGCCCGCAAGCTTTGTCCATAGCTTCATTTTGCACACCCCTTTCGGCTAAATTATCCCACGAAAGGGCAAAAATAATACGCGGCGCAAAATTTACAAATCCTCTACTCCTTTTCGATGAAATGTGATATACTTATAATTTAGAATGGTGTGAGTGCGAGCGTACCACACCCGCGCACGGAGGTGCTCTCTTGCATATGGATAAGCATTCGAAATTAAAGATAGATGCCGGCAAAGCCGCCGATACCGCGGCGGGTACCGTGGTGGGGGCGGTCGGCCTCGCGGCCAAGATCGTCGTAACGGTTCTGCTCGTGGTTCTCACTACCGTCCTGCTGCTCGGCTGCATCTTCGCCTTTTATGTCAAGACCTGCCTCGTGGAGGATCTCGACGTCTCGCTCTCGGATTACAAGCTCTCCGAGACGAGCATCATCTACTGCGAGACAAGCCCCGGCGAGTATGAGGAGCTGGCCACCCTGCACGGCGGCGAGAACCGCATTTGGGTCGACCTCGAGGACGTGCCGGACCATCTGGTCAAGGCTCTCGTCGCCATCGAGGACCACAGGTTCTATACGCACAAGGGCGTGGACTGGTACCGCACGGTCGGCGCGATGTTCACCCTGCTCACCGGCGGGGACGACAGTTTCGGCGGCTCGACGCTCACCCAGCAGCTCATCAAGACCCTCACCGGCAACAATGAGGTCACGGTGCAGCGCAAGCTCATAGAGATCTTCCAGGCCCTCGAGTTCGAAAAGAAATACGACAAGGACGAGATACTCGAGTGGTACTTAAACGCCGTTTACTTCGGCGAGGGCGCCTATGGCATCTACACAGCGGCGGAGAAGTACTTCGGCAAGGAGCCGTCGGAGCTGACGCTGGCCGAGAGCGCGTCCATCGTCGGCATCGTGAACCTGCCCACCTACTACAGCCCGTTTTACTCCGAGGAGAGCAACAAGACAAGGCAGGAGGCGGTGCTCAGGAGGATGTACGAGCTGGGCTTCATCAGCTACGACGAGTATACCGAGGCGAAGAACGAGGAGCTGGTGTTCTCCCGCTCGGTGACGGAGGTCGAGAAGCAGGAGATCTACAGCTACTACGTCGAGGCCGTGAGGAAGGAGGTCATTGAAGACCTCATGGAGCAGAAGGGCGTCAGCCAGGAGACGGCGGCGCAGCTGCTGTCCTCGGGCGGATACAGGATATACTCCTGCCTTGACCCGTATATCCAGGAGTGCGTGGACAACGTGTACCTGGACGTGGAGAACTTCCCCAAGCCCTGGAACAACACCTCCCAGCAGTTCCAGTCCGCGATGGTCATAATGGACCCGTACACGGGCGAGGTGCTGGCGATGTCCGGCGGCGTGGGCGAAAAGAACGCGAACCTCATCCTCAACAGGGCGACGGACTCGCTCAGGGCGCCCGGCTCCTCCTTCAAGCCGCTGGCGGTGTACGCCCCGGCGATGGAGTACGGCCTCATAACCCCCTCCACCCTCGTGAAAGACGCGGAGAGGGAGGAGGTCGAGATGTCGCAGAACTACTGGTACCCGACGAACTCGCCGAACCAGTACGCCGGCATCATCACGATAGCGGAGGCGGTCAGGCAGTCGAAGAATACCGTCGCGGCCCAGGTGCTGGACAAGCTGGGCATCCAGCAGTCGGCGAACTTCCTCATCAACAAGCTGGGCATCACGAGCCTCGTGGCCGACGACTACAACTACGCGCCCCTCGCGCTGGGCGAGCTGACGAACGGCGTCACCGTTCTGGAGATGGCGCAGGCTTATTGCCCCTTCGTAAACGCAGGCATCTTCACCGAGGCTCGGACCTATACGAAGGTCACGGACTCGGCGGGGAACCTGATACTCGACAACCAGGCGACCACCCACGTGGCCATGAAATCGAGCACCGCGACGAACATGACCTCGATGCTCTACACGGCGGCGACCTCCGGCACCGGCTCTGAGGCGAACTTCTACACCATGCCGGTGGCCGGCAAGACCGGCACCTCGTCGGATAACTGGAACCGCTGGTTCGCGGGCTATACGCCCTACTACGTCGGCGTGGTGTGGACAGGCTACGACATGCCCGAGTCCATCTCCATCTACGGCAACCCCGCGGCGCAGGTGTGGAAGCGGGTCATGCAGCAGGTGCACGCGGGCCTCGAGTACAAGAGCTTCCCGAGCGCTGAATGGATAGGCGGCGACACGCAGATATTCGGCGACCTCACCGAGGAAAAGGAGGAGCAGGATAACCCGAAGCCCTCCGAGACGCCCGAGCCGGACACCACCGACACGCCGGTGACGACGGAAAGCCCGGTGACCACCGATACCCCGGTCTTTACCGAGCCGCCCACCGACCCGGTCGAACCCGTCGAACCGCCCGACGAAGGCGGCGATATCGCAGCATAAAGACAGAAATGTGGGCCGGCAGAAATTGCCGGCCTACAGAAGCGTAAAAAATGGTTGACAATTTAGCTTTAATGAGTTACAATTCGGTTACACGTTGAGTGTGTACCCGGCAATGGAGGTATTGAAATGGCAGCATCCAAGGAACTGGTATACAAGGGACATCCGCTTCGGCGCAAGGACAACATCATATATTTCGGCAGCATGGCCGACAAGTATATCATAATGATGCAGATCCTTGAGACGAAGAAGGTGGAGGATCTGGATGTTGCGACGCGGGTCGCGGTGCAGCTTCAGCTCACGGACCCTGACCTGAGGAGCAGGGACAGGGTAGTGAAGAAAAGCGAGAAGAGCAGTCTGTACGCAGCCATGGACGTGGCGGCGGTGTGGCTGGACCGTGCATTGGCCTCCAAATAAAGCTAAGGTCAGGTCATTTACATGAGAAAATCGGTAGTGCGTCCGCTGGCAGCAGGGGCGCTGTGTGTAAGTGCGCTCATGACGGGCGCGATGGCGGACTGCATAGGCGGGGCCGAAACGACGACGGCTGTGAACATGCGTTCGGGAGCCGGGACCGGCTACTCTGTCATAACCACGCTGGCAGAGGGCACGGCGGTGATAGTCGAGGAGGACGACGGCAGCGGCTGGTACAAGGTAAATTACAACGGCGAGAGCGGCTACATGTCGGCGCAGTACATGAGCTTTGCCGAGACGATGGAGCTTTCGGCGGAGGGCTGGGTAGACGGCACGAGCGTGCGGATGCGCGCCGCGGCGGGCACGGACAGCGAAGTCGTGAGGATGACCACGGACGGCGAGAGCGTCGAGATAATCGGCGTCGAGGGCGAGTGGTACAAGGTCGTCGCGGGAGGCGAGACCGGGTACATAAGGAGCGACTACGTGAGCCTCGTCGAGCCCGACTCGGCGGCCGCGACGGTGACGGACGGCAGCCTCGGTTCTCAGATCGTGGCCTTTGCCGAGCAGTATTTGGGCGTACCCTACGTCTGGGCGGGCAACTACCCGAACACCGGCTTTGACTGCTCCGGCTTTGTGTGCTATGTGTTCAGGAACTTCGGCTACTCGCTGTACCGGACGACCTACGACCAGTATGATTACAACGGCGAGTACGTGGCGAAGGAGGACCTGCAGGTCGGCGACCTCGTGTTCTTCTCGAGCAGCTCCTACGCCGTGGGGCATGTGGGCATCTACATAGGAGACGGCGAGTTCATCCACGCCAGCTCGGGCGCGGGCTATGTCACGATCTCCGGCCTTGACGAGAGCTACTACACGAGAAACTACGTCGGCGCAAAGAGAATAGGCTGAATACGGTACGTTTAATAGAAAGCGCCGCCCGGCGAGGGCGGCGCTTTTGCGTTTGCGGTTTTCATCACAGCTCGAGGAATCGCTCCTCACTGCGGCAGAGTTTCAGATAGAGCAGCATGCAGGCTATGAGCAGCAGCGCCATGCAGATGCCGAGATAGGCCGTCATCGAGACCATGTCGCCGAGGACGAAGACGTAGAGCAGCGCCGGCGCTATGAGGATGCCCCATGAGGAGAACAGGCAGACGCAGACGCTCAGGCTGTTTTTGACCACGTTCACCTCGTTTATGTAGTCGAATTTGGGGAAGCGCAGGTTTATGACCACGCCGTAGAGCGAGATGAATACCGAGACTATGCAGGGTATGAGCACGACGTAGAGCCGCTCCAGCGCCGTCATGGGCAGGGCCAGCGCCACGCAGACCGAGGCGATGAGGGTGGCGGGCAGGGCGATGACGACGTTCAGCAGCACTTTGGACATGAGTATCGTGCGCACGGGCACGGGTATGGTCTTGGGTATCCACAGGCACTTGCCCTCGAGCGAGATGGTCGCCGAGGAGATGTAGTCCATGGCGCCCATGAAGGAGAGCGCGAGCACGGCGATGCCGGCGAGCATGTCGCCCCCGACATCCGGCATGAAGCCCAGCACCTCGAGCAGCCTGTCGCGGTATATGAGCGCCGCGACGCCCATGATGACGAGGAAGATGCTGCCGAGGGCGGAGTTGAGGATTATCATGCTGTTGGAGGCGAAGCGCCGCAGCTCCTTTTTGAGCAGGGCGGACATCGCGCCCGCGGCCTTCAGCTCGGTGCGGCGGTACTTTATCCGCACAGAGGCGCGCTTTGTGGTCACGCTGGTGAAAAAGCGCGACAGCAGGGCGCAGACGAGGGCGAAGGGCAGGATGCAGCAGGCGGCGAAGCCCAGCAGGCTCACAAGGTCGCCTTCGGTGATGGCCCTGCCGAGTGCCCAGGCCGGGTAGACATAGGCTTTGACGGAGCCTGCGAGCTGCGCGCTGCTCTCGAGCAGGGACATGAGGTAGTTCTGCATGTTCATGACGGCGTACATGTACAGGCCGAGGAAGCCCAGCGAGAGCACGAGCGTGACGACGGTCTTGTAGCGCAGCCGCGAGGATATGAGCGCGAGCAGCCAGGCGAACAGGCAGGTGAAACTGAGTATGAGGAAGGGCAGCAGCAGGCAGACGAGCACGAAGCTCACGACGCCCACGGCGGTCACTTGCAGTTTCATGCACCAGACCACGGCGGCGGGGATGAAGACGACCAGCTCGAAGGCGTAGTTCACGAGCAGCAGCGCCGCCATTCGCGAGCCGAGGATGTACGAGGGTGGTATGGGCATGGCGAGGAGCAGCTCGTTGTCCTTTGCGTTAAAGAGCTGCTGCTGGGCCATAAATACGCTGCCGATGAAGCAGAGCGCGGCGGCGACTATGCCCGCAAGGGCGAAATAGAACCAGCCGAGGCCGAGCATCGACAGAGGTTCGGCGAGGGCGTAGAACATGCCGCCGAACATGAAGAAGCAGCCGATGATGTAGATGAACAGTATCGCCACGAGCACGCCTTTACCGGCGCTTTTTTTGCGTTTACCGGTGGTGTTTCGCGTGAGCGAGGCCCAGAGCGAGGCAAACTGGGCTCTGAGAAGCGCAGAGAACATGGCTCATTCCTCCTCCAGCTCGAGGAAGACCTCCTCGAGGGAATCATCGCCGCGCACTTCCTCCATCGTGCCGGAGACGACGAGCTTGCCGTTTTTGATGATGGCGACCATGTCGCAGAGCTTTTCGGCGACCTCGAGGACGTGGGTGGAGAAGAAGATGGCTCCGCCCCTGTCGCAGTGCTCGCGCATGAGGGTCTTGAGCTTGTGGGAGGCCACGGGGTCGAGGCCGACAAAGGGCTCGTCCATGATGATGAGCTTCGGCTCGTGTATGAGGGCCGAGATGAGGGCGAGCTTCTGCTTCATGCCGTGGGAGTAGGCGGAGATGGGCTGGGCGAGGTCGTCGGTGAGTTCAAAGAGGTCGGCGTAGCGGTGTATGCGCTCGTTGCGCGCGGCTGCGGGCACGCCGTAGACGTCGGCGATGAAGTTGAGGTACTTGACGCCGGGCATGAAGTCGTAGAGGTCGGGGTTGTCGGGGATGTAGGCTATGTCGCGCTTGCACTCGAGGGCCTGGGTTTTGATGCTCTTGCCGCAGACGTAGATTTCGCCCGCGTCGAACTTAAGTATGCCGCAGCAGGCCTTGATGGTGGTGGTCTTGCCCGCGCCGTTGTGGCCGATGAAGCCGTATATCTGGCCCGGCTGAATGTGCAGCGAGAGGTCGTCCACGGCTTTTTTGGCACCGTAGGTCTTGGTTAGGTGTTCAATCCTGAGCATGGTGTGTTTCCTCCTGTATATCGTTATCTTTTATATGCCACCCCATTTCTTTGGCCCTTGCCCAAAGAAACGGGAGTGGCGCCCCAAAGAAAAGCGGCTTTTATTGGGTGTGTGGACCCATCGTACCGGCAGCGTCCCACCCGCCTCTCCCACGAACCATGGAAGTCCTATCCGACGTTTGAGACCGGGAGGCTTGCGCGGTGGGTTTGTACCGGGTTGTTGACCGGCGTGAACGAGGGGAACAAGGATGTGGCCGCCCGAAAGGCGGCGTTTATTTTAATATCGACTGACGTCGTCAATGCGAATGCGTCGTCATCTCCTCCGCAGTCTCCGGGAAGCGGTGAAACGCCTGCGGCGTTTGGATTTGATTGGCGGCGCATCGAGGTCGATGCGCCCTACGTCAGCGTTTTCGCGTTGGGTTGGAACGCGGCGCGCATCGTGACGGCGGGTCTGTCGTCGTACCTTCCAGCGTAGCCGTAGGGGCGGGGTTCCATCCCCGCCCGGCGTGATGGTTACGCACATCGCCACCCGTAGGGCGCATCGACCTCGATGCGCCGCCGTCACGGTTTCGCGACCATGTACGTTTCGCGTAAACCCGTAGGGGTCGGCGTCCTCGACGACCCGGCCGCGCGCCTTAGGCGGGCGGAATTAACGGGCGGTGCCGCGCCACGGCGTTGTACAAACCCCCGCCCGTCGTCATGGTTACGCACATCGCCACCCGTAGGGCGCACCGACCCCGGTGCGCCGTCGTAACGGTTTTGCAGGCGCGTACATTTCGCGTAAACCCGTAGGGGTCGGCGTCCCGACGACCCGGCCGCGCGCCTTAGGCGGGCGGGCCCACCAGCGCACGAAGGGTCCTCCCAGCTCATATAAAGCCGCTTTTCTTTGGGGCGTCACTCCCATTTCTTTGGGCAAGGGCCAAAGAAACGGGGTGGCATATCACAGCGCTGCAGTCAATTCAGCGTAGAAACCCTCCGTCTCCGCCTCGGTCATCAGGTTGAATATACGCGTCAGGCCGCCCTCTGTCAACACGACAATGCAGCAGCCCTGCCCCGGGTCGAGCGAGATGCGCACGTTCTCGTAGCCCTCGACATCGAACCGCCCCTCGCAGAGCGTGTCGAGACCCGTGCCGGCGACGCGCCTCGCGCTCGGCAGCTCGTCCAAAAGCTCCGTGCCGCTTATCTCGTCCAGCGCTATCTCGTATTTCTCCGTGAAATGCTCGAAGTACAGCGCCCCGTCCTCTATCCGCGCCTCGCGCGGCGTGTAGTCCATGGCTATGAACCACAGGCTGAATCCCGGCAGACAGACGATGAGAAGCAGCGCACACAGGCCCATCGTTATCTTCCCCGCGGGCCGCGCGAGGTTCATGCTCATGCCCATGCCCGTCCGGTCGTTTATCATCGCGCGCCGGTCGTTCGGGTTGTAATAAACGAGGCCCCAGAGCCAGAACTCGTCCTCGTCCACATAGTCCGGGCCGCTCTCGCGCGTGAGCCGCTCCTGCGCCCGCCGCGCCGCGAACTCCGCCTGTATGCAGAAATACAGCAGTATCACCGTGTAGACCAGCGTGGAGATCAAAAATCCCGGCGCACTGTCGCGGAATATCCACATAGCCACGGCCAGGAGCGCCGAGAGCCAGGCCGTCGCCATCCAGACCTTGCCCCAGTTATAGCGCCGCACCCGCGTCAGCGCCGCGTTTACGCGGCTGTCCGAGTCCACCACGTCCGGCCTCTGCCGGAACACCAGCGGGTAGAAAAAGATGCTCATGAGACAGCAGAGCGCAAAGGTGCCGGCGAGTATCATGCCGCCCCAGCGTTCGCCCTCGTTCTCCGAGAACATTGCCAACGCACAGGGCACGAGCGAGATGATGAGCGGCGGGATGAACAGCCAGCGCGAATAGGGCCTTCCCAGCTCCTCCGGCTTCGCGCCGAGGTCCGCCACCACCGCGCCCGTGTAGGGCGTGGCCCAGCCTTCCTGCTTTTTGAGCGCACGCAGCCGCCCGTTGTACCGCGCAAAGAGCACGCAGTACGGCACGAGCGCCGCGATCACCCAGAGCATCAGCCACGCAAGGCTCAGCGACATGCGCCCTATGAAAAACGCGGGCAGAACAGCCGCCGTCAGGATGAAAAACCAGCGCCAGACCCATTTCCTGTACGCCCTGCACAGCTCCTCCACCCTCGGGTCGTGCTGCGCCGTAAACGGCAGGGTGCAGCCGATGACGATGTTCTTCTTCGCCTTCGCCTCATTGGCCATGAGCGCGGCCACGATGGGCAGCACGGGATAAAAACAGAGGGTCGTTATGACCATGGCAGTAAAGTCGCTCATGTCTCACCGCCTCCTTCACGGTAAAACTCGCGGCATAACCCCAGAAAATCCTCCTCCGACAGGCCGGAGAGTCGCGCCTCGGCGGCTATGAGCCGGAGATGGCCGAGCGCTTCATCGCCCAGCCCGCCGCCGGCGGGCAGCCCCGCCACGACCGTCCCGCCCCGGCGGTCGGTCGTGATGAGGCCCTCCTGCTTGAGCAGCGCATAGGCCTTGCTCACCGTCATCATGTTCACGCCGGACTGCTCCGCCAGCGTACGGATGGCCGGCAGCTTTTCGCCCGGAGCCAGTTCGCCCGAGGCGATGCCGACCACGATCTGGTCCCGTATTTGCCTGTATATCGGCAGCTGCGACGAAAAATCCAGCCTCAGCAGCAAGCCCCTGCACCTCCTCTTTGTATTAGTTAGTATAATACAAATAATGCACCGCGTCAAGAGAGAAACGTGGTTGACAAGTGTATACCCATGTGTTATCCTGACGGCAGACGAATGAGAAGCACGGAGGTAGAGGGATGGAGCACCTGTCGAACGGGGAATGGACGCTGATGAACGCGCTGTGGGAGCTTCAGCCGGCGACGGTGACGCAGCTGGTGCATGCGCTGGAGGCGGAGACGGGCTGGACGAAGCACACGGTTATGACGATGCTGTCGCGTCTGGAGCGGAAGGGGGCGGTGAGCTGCCGCCAGGGCGAGCGCGCGCGGGAGTACACGGCGCTGCTCGAGCGCGAGAAGGCCGCCGCTCGGGAGACCGACAGTTTTCTGAGCCGGGTCTACGGCGGCAGCCTGGGCATGATGGTCAATTCGATGCTCCGCGCCAACTCGCTCAGCGAGGCGGAGCTGCAGGAGCTGAGGGAGCTGCTGGATAAGGGCTGAGGCTCACCATCCGGCGGTCTCGAGCTGTGTGCCGGGGTAGTAGTGGCTGAGTATCTCGCGGTAGTCGGAGCCTGATTCGGCCATGACGTTCGCGCCGTACTGGCTCATGCCCACGCCGTGGCCGTAGCCGGTGACAGTGAACAGGAAGTCCGGGTCGGTGTAGTCGAGGGCGAAGGCGGTAGAGCGCAGGGAGAACATGGTACGCAGCTCCGTGCCCGGCACGAGGACGCCGCCGATGTCCACGGACTCGACCCGGCCGGACTCGTCCCTCACGGCTGCGCCGAGCCAGAAGGCGGCGTCGCCCTCCAGCACGGCCTCGGGGTGGAGGCTGTGGACGGCGGCTTTGAAATCCGCCTCGGTGACGGTGACGGAGGTTACGTAGTCCGGCACGTCCTCGGCGGTCTCGGGGCTGTCCACGCTCACGAGGTAGGGCTGGTCCTGCCAAATGGCTCCTGAGGACTCGGTCTTCCCCGCGGAGGAGGAGTGGAAGACCGCCTGTATGACCTCGCCGCCGTAGCTGAGGTATTCGCCGTCGGTGCTGCCGACGGCTTCCTGTATTTTTGCGAGGTTTGCGTCGTAGTCGCCGCCCCAGTTCTGGCGCAGGGTCTCGTCGGAGGCGTGGGCCTTGCAGCAGGCGGGGTCGTCGCAGACGTCGGCCTCGGGGTGGGCCGGCTTTTCGCGGCCCATGCTGTACATTATATAGGTGCGGGCGGCGACGGCCTGGGCCTTGAGCGCCTCCGGCTCGAAGGAGGCGGGCATCTCCCCGGCCACGACCCCGGGCAGCCAGTCGGCCATGGTGACGGTCAGCACCTCGCCGCCCGAGAGCACGGTGAAGCTCAGCTCGGAGTCGCTGCTGCCCGGCGCCGGAGCGGTGGAGGATGCCTCCGACGGCCCGCCGTCCTGACCGGGGGCGGAGTATAAAAGCAGTGGCAGTGCAAGGGCGATGACCAGACAGAGCAGCGCCGCCGCGGTTATGGTTCTCATCCTGTTCCTCCTTTTTGCGGGTTTGTAAAATATAATAGGCAGAGAATTTCATGGGGGAAAGCCGGCCTCTTGTAAAATGCCACCCCATTTCTTTGGCCCTTGCCCAAAGAAACGGGAGTGGCGCCCCA
>URDJ01000059.1 GCA_900546615.1 uncultured Eubacteriales bacterium
GCCAACGTCGCCGGCTTCCTCAAGGTCGCCGCCGCAATGATGGCTCAGGGCGTGTGAACGAAACAGGCAGATGAAGACTGGCGGGTTGTTCAAGATAGGAGAGATGTCGCGTATCTTCCACATCAGCGTCAGCAGCCTGAGACATTATGAGAACATCGGCCTGCTCAGGCCGGAGTACACGGATGAGCAGACCGGCTACCGGTATTACAGCACGCGGCAGTTTGAAACGCTCGATACCATACGGTATCTGAGAAAGCTCGGGTTGCCGCTGACGGAGATATCGTCCTTTGTGAATAACAGGAGCCTTGCGGACATCCGCAGGCTCCTGGAGCTCCAGCTGGTTCAGGTGCGTCAGCAGCTCAAGGAGCTGGGGGCGGTCGAGAGACAGATAGAGAACCGGCTGGACCAGATAGACCGCGGCCGCGACCTGAGCCTCGGGCTGATAACAGAGGGCAAGCTGCCGGCGCGCAGGCTGGCCATCCTGAGCCGCAGGTTGGATCCCGAAGACGACACCGAGCTGCAGCTGGCCATACGCGAGCTGGACGGCGGAGGCAGCAGGGCATCCGTTTTCCTTGGCAAGATAGGCTTCGGGCTGTCGGTGGACTCGCTCAAGCGGAGGACGGTGCGGCCGTGCGACTTTCTTTTCGTCGTGCTCGAGGAAGATGAGGAGCACGACGGACGAGTGCTTGAGCTGCCAGAGACCTTTGGGATAACCCTCAGGTACATAGGCGGGCACGACAAGGCCGAGGAAAACTACGGGAAGATATTCTCCTACCTCGACGAAAAAGGCCGCAGTCCAGACGGCCCGGCACTCGAGATAACGATGATAGATCAGGGCTTTACAAGCGACGCCTCGGAGTTCCTGACGGAAATCCAGGTGCCGCTCAGGCCGTTTTGACCCCACTCGCCCCCCTTGAACCGCGCCAGGCTGTACGTACAGCACTATCTGGTTCGGTTCAAGGGGGATTTTATCCCCTTGCGCGCGAACCTTGACAGGGCGTCGCAGCTGCGGCAAAATAAGCAGGATACGACAGCACGGGAGGGATCGTCATGAGATATCAGGATATAAATTCCAGGGTAATCAGCGGCTGGTGCAGGAATGGCTGGGAATGGGGCCGTCCGATAACTCACGAGGTGTACGAGAAGGCGCTGGCGGGCGACTGGGATGTGTATCTGACGCCGACCAGGGCTGTACCTCATGAGTGGTTCGGGGAACTTGCCGGGAGGAAGCTGCTGGGGCTTGCCAGCGGCGGCGGGCAGCAACTGCCGATCTTCACGGCGCTCGGGGCGCGCTGCACCCTGCTCGACTATTCCGAGGAGCAGTGCCGCAGCGAGCGCATGGTCGCCGAGCGCGAGGGCTACGAGGTAGATATCGTCTGTGCAGACATGACCCGGCGGCTGCCGTTCGGGGACGAGAGCTTCGATATCATATTTCACCCAGTGTCGAACTGCTACGTTGAGAAGGTCGAGCCGATATTTGCGGAATGTATACGCGTGCTGAGGCCCGGCGGCATACTGCTGGGCGGGTTTGGGCTGGGCCTGCAATACGCCTTTAACGAGGACACTGGCAGGCTCGAGCACCCCCTGCCTTTCGACCCGCTGAGGGACCCGGAGCTGTATGAGCGCTCGCTCAAGAACAACGACGGCATCCAGTTCTCCCATACCATCGAGGAACAGCTCGGCGGCCAGCTCAAGGCAGGCTTTGTGCTCTCCGACCTTTACGAGGATACGAACGGGTACGGCCGCCTGCACGAATTCAATATACCGGATTACATCGCAACGAGAGCGGTTAAACCCATGATCGGCAAATAGGACCGCAAAAAGTCCCCCTTTGGCAGGGGGACTTTTCCGTTTATGTGCAGTTTTACGGCGCAAGCTCCAGCGAGCAGAGGCCATAGCTCTGTATGAGCTTTATCTGTCCGGCGTCGGTCTTCCAGATCTGCCAGGTTGCGCCGGATTCGGAGGACGCCCCGTCGCTGGCCTCGTCCAGCTCGCCGTAAGCCGCCGTGAGGCTCTCCACATATGGCTCTGCCTTCTCGCCCGAGAGGTAGATAGATACAGCGATCACCCTTCCGTCGCCGTCGTACATAGTGCTAGGTTCAACCTTTTCGCCGAACAGCTCCGTGGCATACAACCTGCCGATCAGGGTCTCACCATCTGCCGCAAAATTCTCCTCACCGCCGCCCAGCGCATCCTTTGCCGTCTCATCGTCCATGCCCAGAAGCGCGAGGCACTCGCTCAGCGTATCCATATCTCCGCTCTCCGCCGGTGCTTCCGTCGGCGCGTCGGAGGGCGCCTCTGTGTCTGCCGGCGGCATGCTGACCACCGCCGTCTCTGTGCCGCAGGCCGTCAGCAGCATAAGCGCTATGAGCGCGGCGGCAAGGGACACAATTATTGCTTTCATCGTAGTTTGTCCTCCCGTACAATCAGTTCTCAGGTACAGTCTGTGCGGTACCGGAGGCCACGAACAGGCCGTGGTCTCCGTGCAGCTCATTGAGGGCCTCGAGCGCCTCCTGCGCCTCACTTTCCGAGCCGTACTCGCCTATCGTCACGATGTACTCTCCGCTCTGAGTCTTGAGCTGAGCGGCGTTCTCGTTGTGGTACTCCTCGCAGAGAAGGCCCAGCTCGTCGGTGTAAGGCATGGCCTCTGTACGCAGGTAGTATATCTCCGAGCCGTCGGAGCGCTCGCCGGTATCCTTGAATCTCAGCACCAGTGCGCCCGGGTCGCTGTACTCTGCGGCCTCGCAGCTCCAGCCGTCCTCGAGCAGTATGACCACGCCGAAACGCGAGTCGTCGAGTATCATCATCCTGTAGGCGTCCAAGACCCCATCAGTCCCGAGAAGACTGCCCAGCAGCGACTCGAAGTCGATGCCCCGGACGCCGCTGAGAGTCAGCACCACACGATCTGGCGCGGAGTAATGCGTCACACTGTAGTGCGGCACGGCGTTCAACTCGCCGTCGGCGCTGCTGAAGCTTATCTTCACGCTCTCGCCATAGTTTTCCGCCTGTCCCTGTACGCCGTCGGTTATTTCTCCCCCGCTGCCGATCTGCAACACCTGTACGATGCTGCCCAAGACCGGTATCTGTGAGGCATAGGTATAGATCGGCATAATATTTGCGCTTGCTAACAGAACACACACGACCACCGCAGCACAGGCCGCCGTGCGTCTGAGCACATGCAGGCGCTTCGACCTCTCCGCCCGGCGCATGGCTGAATCCACGACCCCGTCGAGCGCATCGGGTATGGGTATGCTGTCGTATTTTTCCTTGCCGATATTCATGCTCTTTCTCCCTTCTGTAAAAACGTCCGCATCTTCCCCAGCGACCTGTACATGCGCGACTTCACAGTTGATTCCGGCTCGTCGAGTATTCGCGACAGATCCGCGAAGGTATACCCTTCGAAATAGTGCAGCACTACGCAGGTCCTGTCCCGCTCTCCGAGCGCATCAAGCGCCGAATACAGGTCGAGCTGGTCCTCCGCCGCCAGCGACGCATCGTCCGGAGGCTCCCATTCCGGCGGCATCGCATCGTCGATGAACGTGACGCGGGCGCCCTGACGGAGCTGGTCCAGTGCGCAGTTTATTACGATGCGCGTCATCCACGAGTTGAAAAACTCCGCGCTTTTGAGCGATTTCAGGTTACGGAGGCCCTTATAAACCGCCTCGCCGACCACATCCAGCGCGTCGTGCTCATTTTTGACGTAGGAGTATGCGATGCGGTAGAATTTTGCCTTGTCCGTCTGCAGCCGCCGGGCAAACTCATACTTGTCCATAAATGTTTTCTTCCTTTTCACAATTGTGACGAGCCGTCGCTCTGTAATATAGACTGTTGAGAGGCGAAAATAGTTGTCCCAAAATTAAAATAAGCCCGCATCTCTCCCCGGTACACCACCGAGGCCGCAACGCGGGCTTAAACATAAAAAATCACCCCGCACTAAATGCGCGAGGTGGCAACAAGAATGCTTGAATGCATGCTGTGTAAACTACAGCGTGTATTCAAGCATTCTTGTTGGAGCGGGTGAAGGGAATCGAACCCTCGCATTCAGCTTGGGAAGCTGATGTTCTGCCATTGAACTACACCCGCAATGCCCGATTAGTATAGCACACTTATTCAGGCCATGCAAGACATTTTTCTAATTATCGCATCCGCAAATTCGTCCGTGCCGAGTTCTCCGCCGAGGTCGCGGGTCGTCTCCCGGCCTTCCTTTATCAGCTCGAGGACGGCTTTCTCTATTCTATACGCCGCCTCCGTCTCGCCTGTGTGGCGCAGCAGCATGACCGCCGACAGGATGAGCGCCGTCGGATTCGCGTCGTTCAGGCCCGCGTGCTTCGGCGCACTGCCGTGCACCGCCTCAAATATCGCGCAGTCCTTGCCTATATTTGCGCTCGGCGCAAGGCCCAGGCCGCCTACCAGTCCGGCGCACAGGTCGGATACGATGTCGCCGTACAGGTTCGGCAGCACCATCACGTCGAAGGCCTCCGGCTTCTGCACCAACTGCATGCAGGTCGCGTCCACGATCTTGTCCTCGAACTCTATCTGCGGGTACTCCGCCGCCACCTGCCGCGCAACCTCCAGAAACAGGCCATCCGTGCATTTCATGATGTTCGCCTTATGCACTGCCGTGACCTTTTTCCGCCCGTTCTTCACAGCGTAGTCAAATGCGTACCTTATTATCCTCTCCGAGCCTTTGCGCGTGATGAGCTTGATGCTCTCCGCCGCGTCCGCGCCCACCATGTGCTCTATGCCCGCGTAGAGGTCTTCCGTGTTCTCGCGCACGGTGACGATGTCCACGTTGTCATAGCGGCCCTTCACGCCCTCGAAGGTGCGCGCCGGACGCACGTTGGCGTAGAGGCCGAACTCCTTCCTGAGCGCGACGTTGACGCTCCTGAAGCCCGAGCCAACCGGTGTCGTGATGGGGCCCTTGAGCGCGAGGCCGTCGGCGCGCACTGAGTCTATCGTCGCCTGCGGCAGGGGCGTGCCGCATATCTCCATCTGTGCCGCGCCCGCCTCGGCCACGTGCCACTCTATCTTCGCACCCGAAGCGTCTACTACCTTTCTGGTCGCTGCCGCTACCTCCGGGCCTATGCCGTCGCCCGGTATAAGAGTTACTCCGCGCATCATTCGTCCTCCTTCCCCGCCTGTTCGCGGGTGTAATTGAGCAGTCCGCCGGCCAGCAGTATATCCCGCTGCCTCGGCGTTATCGTCATCCTGACCTTTATCTCGCGCCCGCCGCATTTGAGCGTCACGCCCTCGCCCCTCGCAGCGGCGGCTATCTGGGCGTGCACGTTCTCTATCGTGACCTCGTCGCCCTCGGCGAGGGCCTCATAGTCCGCCTCGTCCTCGAGGCAGAGCGGCAGGATGCCGTTGTTTATCAGATTTGCCCTGTGTATCCGAGCAAAGTCCAGGGCTATGACGCCCTTGACGCCCAGGTACAGCGGCGCGAGAGCCGCGTGCTCGCGGCTGGAGCCCTGGCCGTAGTTCTGGCCAGCCACGATGAAGCCGCCGCCCTGCTCCTGCGCGCGCTTCGGGAAATCCGGGTCGCAGGGCGTCAGGCAGAACTCCGACAGGTAGGGCACATTCGAGCGGTAGGGCAGCAATTTTGCGTTCGATGGCATGATGTGGTCGGTCGTGATGTTGTCGCCCAGCTTTATGAGCACCCGTCCCTCTATCGTCTCCGCCGGGGCTTTCGCCTTCGGGAAGGGCTTTATGTTCGGTCCGCGCACGACCTCGACGCTGTCGGGGTCGTCAGAGGGCGCGAGCACCATGCTGTCGTCGGCCATGAAACGCTCCGGCATAGCAGGCTTTTCCACCGGCATCCAAGTCTCTGGGTCCGTCAACACGCCCGTGATGGCCGATACCGCCGCCGTCTCCGGGCTTACCAGCCACACGCTGGCCGAGGCGGTGCCGCTCCGGCCGCAGAAGTTGCGGTTGAAAGTGCGCAGGCTCACCGCGTCCGTCGCCGGGGCCTGGCCCATGCCTATGCACGGCCCGCAGGCACACTCGAGTATCCTCGCGCCCGCCGCTACCATCTTTGCCAGCGCGCCGTTCGAGGCCAGCATCGTCAGCACCTGCCTCGAGCCGGGCGAGATGACAAGGCTCACGTTCGGCGCGACCTTGTGCCCGTCGAGTATCTCCGCCACCTTCATCATGTCGGCATACGACGAATTCGTGCAGCTTCCGATGGCGACCTGGTCGATCTTTATCCCGGCCTTGTCCGCGACCCGTGCCACGTTGTCCGGGCTGTGCGGCATGGCCGCCAGCGGGT
Organism: uncultured Eubacteriales bacterium; assembly: GCA_900546615.1. Classification (GTDB taxonomy): domain Bacteria; phylum Bacillota; class Clostridia; order Oscillospirales; family Oscillospiraceae; genus Scatomorpha; species Scatomorpha pullistercoris. Next base: position 6,266 of record URDJ01000059.1, read on the forward strand.
GCAGGGATGAAAGGTCAATTGTGATCTCCTCGTCGTACTCCGCGTCGGGGTCGGCTTTCAGCTCCGACCAGTCGGAGAGTCTCCCCTGCGCGGCGAAGAACTCACGCGTCACCTCATCGCTCGGGAACACCGTGGTCGTCGCGCCCAGCTCCGCGCCCATGTTCGCTATCGTCGCGCGCTCGGGCACCGAGAGGCCGGCGAGGCCCTCGCCCGTGTACTCCATTATCTTCGCCACGCCGCCCTTGACGCTCAGCCGCCGCAGTACCTCGAGGATGACGTCCTTGGCCGTGACCATGGGCCTGAGCCTGCCCACCAGCTCGACCTTGCAGATCTTCGGCATGGCAAGGTAATAGGCCCCGCCGCCCATGGCTACCGCCACGTCCAGGCCGCCCGCGCCTATGGCAAGCATGCCCGCAGCGCCGCAGGTCGGCGTGTGACTGTCCGAACCCAGCAGGGTCTGGCCCGGCACCGAAAAGCGCTCGAGCTGCACCTGATGGCAGATGCCGTTGCCGGGCCGCGAGAACCAGATTCCATGCTTTGCAGCCACGGTCTGGATATACTTGTGGTCGTCCGCGTTCTCAAAGCCGGACTGGAGCATGTTGTGGTCTATGTAGGCCACCGAGCGCTTCGTCTTAACCTTCTCAGTCCCCATGGCCTCGAGCTGCAGGTATGCCATCGTGCCTGTCGAGTCCTGCGTCAGGGTCTGGTCTATCCTTATCGCTATCTCGCCGCCGGGCGTCAGGTCGCCCGAGACGAGGTGGCTCGCTATCAGTTTCTGTGCTGCGTTCATGCTTCATCCGCCTCCATCTGCTTATATACCTGCCAAAGCTCGCCGTCGCCTATGTTCGTGACACGCCCGGCCTCGTACTGGTCATCCACCCAGTTTTTCAAGATGTGCACTATCTCCTCGGTCTTCGCCACGGGCCTGCCCAGCTTCTGCGTCAGCCATACCGCTATGCCCGCCGCGCCGGAGTTGCGCGAGATGCCCACACGGGGCGGGCTTTTCAGTATTTTCCGCGTGTCGAAGATGCTGTATATCTCCTCGTCCTTCAAAAGCCCGTCGGCGTGTATGCCCGCCTGCGTCGTGTTGAAGTTCTCGCCCACAAAGGGGGTGTTCGCAGGGATATGATAGCCCAGCTCCCGCTCGTAGTAGTCCGCGATGTCGCGGATGACAGTCGTATCCATGCCATCCAGCGTGCCGCGCAGCTGCGCGTACTCGATGACCATAGCTTCGAGCGGAGTGTTGCCCGTGCGCTCGCCTATGCCCAGCAGCGAGCAGTTCACCGACGAGGCACCATAAAGCCAGGCCGTCGCCGAGTTCACAACGGCCTTGTAGAAGTCGTTGTGCCCGTGCCACTCCAAAAGCTCCGAGGGGAAACCGCCGTAGTTGCGCAGGCCGTAGACAATGCCCGGCACGCTCCGGGGCATCGAGGCGCCGGCGTAGGGTACGCCATAGCCCATCGTGTCGCAGGCACGTATTTTTATCGGGATACCGCTCTCGGCCATCAGCTCGCTTATCTCGTGCGCAAATGGCACAACAAAGCCGTAAAAATCCGCTCTTGTGATATCCTCGAAGTGACAACGAGGATATATTCCCGCGTCCAGCGCATCCTTTATGACGGCCAGATAGCCGTCCACCGCCTGGCGGCGGGTCTTTTTCAGCTTCTTATATATGTGGTAATCCGAACAGCTCACAAGAATGCCGCACTCGCGCAGGCCAAGGTCGCGCGCGAGCTTGAAGTCCTCCCGGCTGGCGCGTATCCAGCCCGTTATCTCCGGGAACTCGTAGCCAAGCTCCTGGCACATGCGCAGCGCCTTTCTGTCGCGCTCGCTGTAGACGAAGAACTCAGACTGCCTGATGATACCCTTCGGCCCGCCGAGCCTGTGCAGCATCTTGTACAGCTCGACGATCTGCTCCGGCTCATAGGGCGCGCGGCTCTGCTGCCCGTCGCGGAATGTCGTATCCGTTATCCATATCTGCTCCGGCGGGTTCGCCGGGGTCAGGCGGAAGTTGAAGGTACACTTGGGTATCTCCTCATAGGGAAACATATCCCGGTAGAGGTTACCCGTCTCTCTGTCCTGCAGGCTGTACTTGTACTCGCACTCCATAAGGACGTTGTTTTTGCTGTTCAGCTCTATCATGCCGCCGCTCCTCTCCCTGAGTCTGCACCTATTATAACACCGGAAATGAATTTGGCAAGAGCTAATTTTGCATTTTTGCCTAATTATTACGCTATGTTGCCGTCTATTTGCAAGATTAGATTTCTGCTCTTGCAAAATTAGGAACACAAGAGGGGAACCGGCAATTCCCGGTTCCCCTCTGACTGGATTTGTAGGCAAAAGTATTAAACAATTTTCAAAGGCTCTCGCCGAAGTCGGCTCTGAATTTTTCTACGAGCTTGTCCTGCCAGTTGCTGGTGGGTTCAAGCCTGCCGAAGAAGAAGCGAAGGGAGCTCGGCTCCTCTACCCAGCGCAGGCCGCCTACCAGTTCGCGGTTCTCGTGCAGCCAGGCTATTCTGTCCACCGCGTAGAGCACCTGGCTCATGGTGAATACGCGCCTCGGCATTGCCAGACGCAGCAGCTCGACGTCTGCTATAGGCTCAGTGCCGTCCGGCTCGCGCTGCTCTGAGAGCGTGCCGCGCTCCATGCCTCGGATGCCGCCCGCGAGGTACACCGCCGCCGCCAGCGCGCCCGCCGGGTACTCGTGGTCGTCCACGTGCGGCAGAAACTCGCGCGCGTTCAGGTGGCAGCCCAGGCCGCCCGCCGGCGTCACGACCGGCACGCCGCGCTTCTGCAGCTCCTTGCACATGAAATCTATAAAGATGGGGCCCTGGCTGATTACGTCCTCATCCATCGTCTCCTCAAGACCGACGGTGATGGCCTCCATCTCGCGCACGCTCATGCCGCCGTAGGTGAGGAAGCCCTCGAACATCGGCACCAGCTCACGCATCTGCTCGCAGAGCTTCTGGTCGCGCATTGCGATGCCGCCGCCGCGCGCAAAGCCGAACTTGCGTGCCGAGAAGTAGATGATATCGAACTGGTCGGCCACGGCCCGGGTTATCTCGCGTATGCTCATGTTCTTGCACGCGGCTTCACGCTGCTTTATGAAGAAAAGGTTATCCTGCAGCAGACTCGCGTCCAGCACCGTCATTATGCCGTGCTCGCGGCAGATCTCGCAGGTCTCGCGCATGTTCTGCAGACTCAGCGGCTGGCCGCCGATGAGGTTCGTGCCCGCCTCCACGCGCAGGAAGGGGATATGCTCCGCCCCGACCTCGGCGATGAGCTTTTTGAGCTTTTCGAGGTCGAAATTGCCCTTGAAGGGGCAGTCGCTCGTCGTGGCAAGGCCCTCGTCGATGACCAGCTCCTCCACGCGGCCGCCCAGGCGGGTGATATGCGCCTTAGTCGTCGTGAAATGGAAGTTCATCGGCACCACGTCGCCGGGCTTTACAAACGCCATGGCAAGAATGTTCTCGCAGGCGCGGCCCTGATGCGCCGGGAGCAGGAACTTCGTGCCGAATATCTCATGCACCTTGTTCTCGAGCCTCGTGAACGACGCGCTGCCGGCGTAGCTGTCGTCGCAGATGAGCATGGCGGCCGTCTGGCGGTCGCTCATCGCGTTGACGCCGGAATCTGTGAGCATGTCGAGGAAGATGTCCTCATTCTTCAGCAGGAAGGTGTTGTTGCCCGCCTCGGCGATGGCCGCGGCGCGGCGCTCGACGGGCTGCAGGTTCAGCTTCTGCACCATGCGCACCTTGTGCAGCTCGAGGGGGATGTCCATGCCGGTGTGGAATTTGATGTTGGCCATTTTTTGCTCTCCTTTTCTCATATTGCGCCCGCCCTTTGGCGACGACGGACGCCGGAAGAAGAGAAAAAAATACACGCCCTTCCTCCCAGACAGAGGACGAGCGCCAAATCCCGTGTTACCACCTCAATTTACCGGAGCCTCACGACTCACGGCCTTATCGGGTACGCCCAAATAAATGGGATTTATACCCTATCTCTGTAACGGGAGAAGCCCGGCCCATCCTACCGGCGAATGCTCGCTTTCGAGGGGCGGCTCTTGCGTGTATTCCCCGGCTCTCGCCTCATGCCTTGCACCGACCGGCACTTCTCTGCAGGTTCAAAATCCGGGTACTCTGCGCAGTCACAGCCTTTGACTGTCTTTCAGTTGTGTGCATTATACCACTTTGCTTTAAATTGTCAATGCGTATATTGCACAAATTATATGTCAATATCGCAGCATTACTTGACGCATATATCAATAACCGCATAAAGCCACCCCGTCGGCTTCGCAGTCATGTGCGCCGACGGGGTACATTTGTTTATGCGTTCACAGCAGCATAATGCCTGCCTTTTTGCAGGTCTCGATGGTCTCTTCGTCCCAAACGGAGGCCTGGACCTCACCTATATGCGCCTTGCCGAGCATGAGCATCGACATCCGGGACTGCCCAATGCCGCCGCCGATGGTCAGCGGCAGTTCGCCATTCAATAGCATTTTATGGTACATAAGTTCGCGCCTGTCATCGCAGCCGGACATGCTCAGCTGCCTGTCGAGCGAGGCCGGGTCTACGCGGATGCCCATGCTGGACAGCTCAAACGCGCAGTCGAGAGGCTCATACCAGACGAGAATGTCCCCGTTAAGCGACCAGTCGTCGTAGTCTGGCGAGCGCCCGTCATGCGGCTTGCCTGACTTGAGCGGCGCACCTATGCCGATGATGAAGGCTGTGCCGTGCTCCTTCAGATACTCGTGCTCACGCTGTTTCGGCGTCAGCTCAGGCCAGCGATCCTCCAACTCCTGAGAGGTCACGAAGCTTACCTGACGTTTTATCTTACCCAGGCAGGTCAGCGCGGGGTAGATGGCCTGCAGCGTGTCCTGAGTATCGCACATCGCGCCAACGATATCCATAACCGTGCTCTTGAGGTAGTCAATATTCCGGTTCTCAGGCAAGATGACCTTCTCCCAGTCCCACTGGTCGACGTAGACGGAGTGGAGGTTGTCCAGCTCGTCCTCGTCACGGCGGATGGCGTTCATGTCGGCGTAGATGCCCTTACCGGGATAAAAGTCGTAGCGCTTGAGCGCCAGACGCTTCCACTTCGCCAGCGACTGCACGACCTGCGCGTGGGCACCAGTGTGGGCTATGTCGAAATCCACGGGCCGTTCCCAGCCGTTGAGATTGTCGTTCAGGCCGCTCTTTCCCTCGACGAACAGGGGCGCTGACACGCGGAACAGGTTCAGCACAGCCGCAAACCTGTCCTCAAACAGTCTTTTCATCAGGCCGATGGCCTTCTGTGTATCATATACTGATAGTATGCTCTTATAGCCTTCAGGGACTATGGTGTTCATGTTTTCGTCGCTCCATCCATAAGTAAATCTATAATCCTGCGGGTGTTCAGCTCTGCCTCCTTGCGGAACCTCTGCTCCAGCTGAAGGGCCTCCTGCTCGGACTTCGCCCGAAGCTCGACCCTGAGTATCTGGCCCTGCTCATCCGAGAGTGCAAGCGTTACGTTGACATTGCCGCCGTCCATTGCGTGTTCGGTGACTATCATGGCGTCGCGGCGCATCTGGTCAGCGATGGGCTTTATGAGCTTTTTAGCCTTGGTGCGCACTGAGTAAGGGAGGCTGGTCTCAGCGGCCTCGCCGTTCCTGTTGCCCTTTTCGGTGATGAGGTAGCGGTCGCTGCCTACCTTTTCGATATGGCCGTTGTCCACGAGAGAGGCAAGGCAGTCGGCGTACTCGAACCAACCGACGCCGCCGTCGCAGAAACACAGCTCTGCGAGCGTGTTCATGTCCACCGGCCTGGGCAGCCTTCTGAGCACGAACAGTATGAGGATCTTAGTGTCCAGCTCACCGTGGATAAATCCGAAACGCTCCATATCTGCACCTCCAAACCGCATCCTCAGACATTATAACACAGTTCGCGCACGAGGTACACCATTTATTTTCACAAGCGGCGGTTCGGCGCATACACTGTAATGAAGTCCGCTTCAATTTATCAAATAGGAGGAAACAACATGGCAGACAGGGTTTTGCCCGGCCCGGTGGACAGCACGGCCTGCATCCGGGAAGCCGTCTGCGTCCATACCAAGAAAATATTTGATTCTTGCAGGGACAAAGACTGCATCGAAGACCTCCGGGTCTATCCCACCGTTGGCTCTCAGACCTACATAGACAATGCGTTCAGCGTACGGCCCAAGAGCGCCGAGCTGCTTTACGCGGAGGTGAACGTCGAGGCCATCACCTTCAACAAGGGCTACTACACCGTGGACGTGACCTACTTCTACAAGATAACGGGCGAGACCTTCCCTGGCGGCAACCTCGTCACGGGACTCGCCATCTTCGATAAGCGCGTAATGCTCTGCGGAGGCGAGGGCACAGTCAAGACCTTCTCCTCCGACCTGTGCGACTGCAGCTGCGTTGACGACGGCATGCCCATCGCCTATGTCGAGGCCGTCGACCCCATCGCACTGCACCTTAAGCTCGTGGACGCCAACTGCACCGTCTGCTGCGACAACGACAGGCATGATATACCGGCCTGCATCCTCGACCGCTTCGGCGAGGCGCTCGTCACCGGCGACGCCGTGCGCAGGCTCTACGTCACGCTGGGACAGTTCTCTATCATCCGCCTCGAGCGAGATACCCAGCTGCTCATCCCGGCCTACGACTACTGCGTCCCCGAAAAGGAGTGCGCCGGCGGCAGCTGCAGCGACGACCCCTGCGAGATATTCTCCCAGATCCGCTTCCCTGTCGAGGAGTTCTTCCCCTCGAACGAATGCGGTACGACAAGCTGAAATAGAATGCAGCCCCGGGACCACACGGCCCCGGGGCATAAGCGTTATTTATGACTTTTCAGGCTTTTGATCGACATCTGTCGGCAAGGCTTGTGTCTCTTCGTCACTCATATACATTTTCTCGCACTCACGCTGAGCCTTGATTAAGATGTTCACTGCATCTTCGCTGACGCGGAACAGCTGCAGATACATTTCCTTGTAGCCCGTCATATACTCACCTCGGTAATAGATTAAACCTGTTTAAGGTTATGAAATGAAACGCTGTGTCCAAGGTGACATAGATGTATCAACGGCCAGCACCTGCGCGAGGATGTGGATATGACGCAGTCGCAGGTGGGCTATTCGAAGCACGAGGCCGGCAAAAACGACATTCCAATGTAAACGCTGCCGAACTCTACAAGTGCAGTGTCGACAACGTCCTCGGCAAAAGCGACAAGCGGTGAAAAAAGACCGCCCCGCAGTTCGACGCAGACCCATAGCGAAGTAATTATGTAGGATGGGCCTGTCGCAGAATGGAAAAATTCTGCGGCAGGTTTTCTTTAGCTGGGAAAGA
>URDJ01000060.1 GCA_900546615.1 uncultured Eubacteriales bacterium
ACACAGAGCCCGTTCACATTGGCTCCTTCCGGGGCTTCGATGTGGAGGTCTCCCTCGAACAGTTCGGCAAGCACGTCCTCACGCTCAAGGGAACGCTTGAGCACCACGTCGAGCTGGGCGCGGATGCGAGGGGCAACATAAGCCGCATTGAAAACGCGCTGACGGCGCTGGACAAGAAGCTGGGCGGTCTCAACACGCGCCTCTCCGACCTTGAGCGTCAGGTCGAGAACGCCCGCAAGGAGCTGGAGAAACCGTTTCCGCAGGAGGACGAGCTGCGCAAGAAGTCTGCCCGTCTGGTCGAGCTGAACGCCGAGCTGGACATGGAGAATAACGCCGAGCCGCAGGAGGCCGAAAAGCCCTCGGTCCTCGCCAAGCTCAAGGAACCGATACCCTTATACGAACCGAAACAGCACCAAGCAAAGGAGGCTTGCAGGTAAATGACAGATGAGGAACTGAACACAGCATTGTATAAGAAGATGTTCGCAGAGCAGGAGAAATACCGCGAGTGGCTGCTGGGCCAGCCGCCCGAGGAGGTTTTGAACCACAGCTACGAGTACACCATGCGCGAGGACATACTGCTCAGCCTTGAATACGACGACATAGACGGCGCTCTGGCTCAGGCGCTGCTCGCATCTCCGAGTCCGCTTGAGGACGTCTTTCAGGCTTTCGAGAGTGTTGAGGACGGGCACATGGCCGCTATACGCGACTGCATCATAGACCGGGCCGACAAGGAGCTTGAAAAGCAGCGCACGGCCCCGGTCTACACCCAGCCGCCGGACTACGCCCGCGAGCACGGCGAGCTGTACGAGTACCGCGAATCCAGCCGCCTGAACGTGCTATGCAAGGAGGCGATTGAGCAGTCTGTCCGGGACAACTACCGGGATAACCGCCTCGACGCCGACGCCGTCTGGCGCGACGTCACCGCGCAGTTCGGAGCAAAACGCGCCGCCTTTGTCCTCGCCATGACCGTGCGAGAGAAAGACTACGACGGGCGCTTTTCGCGCGAGAACAAGGCCTGGGCCAAGTCCCAGCCTCTCCCGCCCGACCCGGAGCGCCGGGGCCTGTATTGCAGCTACGTCGTGGACAAGGCCCACCCCGTCCTCACCGACGCCCTCGTCACCCACGCCCGCCGCGAGCTGGAAAGGAAGCCCTCGGTCAAGGAGAAGCTGCAAAGCGCAGAGACGCCGCCGAGGTCTGCAGCCAAAGCCGCAGTGCCGGAGCTGTGAGATGGAGACTGGACGCAAACGCAATCGCCGCATCCGCTTCTGGGTAGATGACGCGGAGCTGGCGGTGATCCGGCAGAAGATGGCCGAAGCCGGCACTGTGAACATGGCGGCCTACCTGCGCAAGATGGCCATAGACGGGCGTATAATTTTGCTCGACATGGCCGAAATAAAAACGCTGGTGAGCCTTTTGAGGCGCACCAGCGCAAATGTGAATCAGATCGCCAAGCAAGCAAACGCATCAGGCCGCTTGTATGAGAACGATCTTGCCGAGATCCAGCACCGCCTTGGCGAAGTGTGGTCGGCAGTAGACGCGGTGCTGCGCAAGCTGGCGGCGTTGGAGTAAGCTGCATATTCTCGGGCTGCAACAGCCTCCATTGTCAGTGGCTCACTCTTTTCCCATGCGCTCTTTGACTTTGCTCGCATTTTCAGAAAGCTCAGTCATACCCTCCAAAAGTCCCTGATAGAACTTGTTTACGTCCGCATCGCTTAAAATGTACAGCACCTGACTGTTTCTGACCGCGATATCAAACAATTGCTCCTTTTCATCTGCCGACCAGCCTGAGCACTTTTTGAGCTTGGCAACGACCGAGTGCGTCCTTGCGAAGCTGTCGCTGCTCTCCAGCGCCATGATCAGCTCGCGCTTTTGCTTCTGTTCCTCGCTTTCAGCTTTGTCCGCCTCTGCAAACTCATCATGGCAGTCATAGTGGACATTCTCCAGCGCCTCGTTTGCTGCAGTGCGTTCAATGATCAGTTTTACCAATGTGTCCAGCGAAGAACCATCCCTGTAATCCGCCGGGGCAAAGTACTTTATCCGCTGATCCCGCATCATTTTATAGACCTTTGTCTTGTCGCTTGTCTCCGCATTATAAACGCCGATGGAGTGACCTCCGTAAATGTTGACGAGCTTCATGCAGGGGATATCGGTATCGCTGTCGCCTATGTACACCATGTTGCGGAAAGGCACTCGAATCTTGTCCGGTGGGAAATATTCATTGACGGATTGGTCGTTTACGTCCAGCACACCCTTCTCTATTCTGAAAAGAAACTGGGTCTTGCTGGTGTAGTTCACCACCTGTGCTGGCCAGATCGCCACGTCTCTGTCATTATAATAAAATGAGCTCGCATAAATCCGCTCGAATGCCCCGGCTTTTGCTACGCTTGTGCCCTCAATCATTTCTTTCAGGCCGGAGGAAATAATGTAATGCTCCACAATGACCCCGCGGTCAGCACCATAAGCTCTAATGCGCTCGAACCACTCCTCAACACCAGGGAACAGCTGAACTTTAGAGCCATATTCTGTTAGCTTGCGCTTAGTAAATGGAATGATACCTTCGGCTTCTCGCTTCATCAGGTACATATAGGCCAGATTCTGATCCATTTCGTTATCTGCTGCAAGCGAATTGGACTCCTGCCAAAAGTCCGGTATGTCATAACCGACCGACTGTATATAACCCTGCGCCTGCATATCATCCGGCGTCAATGTCTTATCAAAGTCATAGCATATGGCAAGAACCGGCTTATCTTCCTTCTGCTTGTTACTCAATATGCCCTCCTCCTTAATCCTCGTCTTTGAATCAATATTATGGCATTTCCTCCTCTTTAGTCAATAGGAAGGTGCACAACATTATTATCAAAAGAATTAAAAACTGGGAGGCACTGAATGGCCGCCACGCGACTTATCCCCATCCGCGGCTCACATGGGCAGAGCGTCATTCGCTCGCTCACTGAGCGCACGGACTACGTCAAGAACCCGGAGAAAACTGAAAACGGCGCACTCATCTGCGCCTACGGCTGCTCGCCTCAGCTCGTCGCTGCCGAGTTTGCGCTCTCGAAGCGCCGGTATGCGCAACGCACAGGGCGCAGGGAGCCGGGAGTTATCGCGTACCACATACGGCAGTCGTTTAAGCCCGGCGAGATAACTCCTGAGGACGCTAACCGTATTGGGCGCGAGCTGGCCGAGCGATTTCTTAAAGGCCGTCATGCCTGTATCGTGTGTACTCACACCGACAAGCGGCACATACACAACCACATCATTTTCAACTCCACGACGCTCGACGGCACAGCGAAGTTCCGCGACTTCCTCGGCTCAGGCCGTGCCCTCGGGCGGCTCTCAGATCTAATCTGCATTGAGCATGGACTATCCGTGATACAAAACCCGCGCCGCTACGCACACTCGACCTACGACAAGTGGCTCGGCGAGAAGAAACCTGCATCTCATAGAGACATCCTGCGAGCTGACATCGATGCAGTACTCACGGAGAAGCCAAAGACCTTTGATGAACTGCTCGACCGCCTGCGTCAAACCGGCTGGGAAGTCAGCACCGGAGCGCACGTCACTTTCCGTAAAAGCGGCCAGCGGGCCATACGGCTGCGCTCACTCGGTGAGGGCTATTCTGAGGCCGAGCTGCGGGCTGCTATCGCCGGACGTGCAGAGCATTTGCCGCGCAGCAAACGCGAGCGTACGAGCCTTGTCATCGACATTGAGGCAAAGCTGGCTGAGGGCAAAGGCGCTGGCTATGAGCGCTGGGCGAAGGTATTCAATGTAAAGCAAATGGCCAAAACGCTGCTGTATCTGCAGGAGCATAGCATCAGCAGCCGCGCAGAGCTTATAGCCCGTGCCGACGCCGTGGGTGAAAAACTTGCTGATGTCAGAAAGAATATCAAGGCGGCTGAGGCAAGGATAGACGAGGTCGCCCAGCTGCGGAAGCAAATAGTCAGCTATGCAGGGACGCGAGAAGTTTTTGCTGCCTACAAGGCCGGCGGCTACTCACGAGAGTTCTGCAACAAGCACGAGGCCGACATTGAAAAACACCGCGAGGCGAAGCGATACTTCAACGAATACGGTCTCAAAAAGCTGCCGAAGGTAAAAGACCTGAACGCCGAGTTCAACGTTCTCGTTACAGAAAAGCGTGCAGCCTATGCAGAATACCGCGCCCTCCGTGATGAGCAGCGTGAGCTGCTGATCCACCGGCAAAACGTCGAGAGTTTGCTTTCCGACAATAAAACCGAACAAGGCCGCCGTATCTACGGCGAGAGATAAGCGCCTGTATGGGCGCGCCGCTGCGAAGCATCCGGGGTCTGGGGCGTCCGCCCCAACAAGCAAAAGGAGCGCGGGGACGACCCCGCGCTCCATGCATTTTGAGGGCCCGGGGCCCTCTGTGCCCTGCTTGCTAAGGGCGCACTAACCAGCTAGAACGTTGGATATATGTCTATAGTCGTTCCTCCTGTTCCGACAAAGTTATTGCCCGTTGACCATGTCTCATTGTTTATCAGGGGTTTGAATTCGAACGTCTCGCCGGCAGGAATTCGCTCACACTCATATATCCAGCAGTCCGAAGCTATATTCAACATGCTGCGTCCTCTGTCCCATGTGAGCGGATACTCATCGCCACGCAAATACATTGTATTACCCAATCCGACATCATAGTGTACTCTTATGGTGGTAACTGTGCGGGCAGTCGGTGTGTAGTATTCGACGGAGTCGGAGGTAAACACAAACGCCGTTTTAGCCGGAATAGTAAGTTCTATTTGCTTGCCGGTAACACCGCCAGAAGTGATTTGCGCGGTAACATATGTGTCAAGCAAGTTGGTGAGGATAGTTCCAACCGCCAAGCTGCTCTCAGCCCTGATGGGTATTTGCCTCGTCTCATTGCTGGTGCCGTTGTTGATGACGGTGATTATCTCCTGACCCGTGGAGTCATCACGGCGCGAGTAAGCGTAGATATTAGCCTCACACCACATTTCGCGTTGTGTCCCAGTCTGCAGGCATTGGTACTCCTTTCTTATCTCCGCCAGGCGCTGGATGTATTTATAGTTAATCCCATTTTCAGAAAAGCCTGGCATCATTTCGCGGTTTTCTTTATTTGCGATACCTGCCCACTCTGTTGGTACGCCGCCGCCATAGCAGTTCTGTTCCGTTCCGTAATACACGTCCGGTATGCCGCGCACCGTAAACAGGAATGTAAGCGCCAGCCTCAATTTCTGATAATTGTCATCAGCGAGGCAAAGGAATCTATCTCTGTCATGATTGTCTATGAACGTGATCAGATGGTTCACGTTCTCATATTTATAATCCTGATCAAAAATCGCCTTTACTGTTTCAAAACTGGCATCATGTGCAAACACTTCACGGGCCTGGAAGAACAGCGGGAAGTCGAGAACGCCCCACTGATACTCTGAAAACGCGCTCACATAGTCTACGTCGCCAACGAATATCTCTCCGAATGTCGGAACCCCTACATACTCCTCGAACTCCTCAAGAAAATCCTTTGGTATGGAACGGGCTGCATCGACTCTGATGCCGTCGGCGCCGGTAAGGGTGATCCAATCCTTGTAGGCATCCTTGATGGCCTGTCTGGCGTCGGGATTGTCCTGATTCAAGTCATCCAGTCCGCCCAAATCATAATTCAAGACCTGAAATTCGTTGTTCCAGTCCGTAATATCGCCATAGTGATGATACCAGGCGGGATTATTGAACGGCGCCGCGGGCTGATAGTCGGCAGAACTGTATGTGGTACTCGTGCCGTCAAAATAGTCCGCCGAGTGATTAGGAACAACGTCCAGAATGACTTTCAGTCCCTTCTCATGCGCCGTATTTACAAGATTAACGAGCTCCTGCTTCGTGCCAAAATGGGGATCTGCTGAATTATAGTCATGAGTGAAGTAACCGTGATATCCCGACTCGCTGCCATCCCTGCTCAGCAGTTCATTTTCCGAAGGTGGAGATATCCAGATGGCAGTCATCCCAAGATTTTTGATATAGTCAAGTTTTTCTGTGAGGCCCTTCCAGTCGCCTCCCTGGGTATATTTAAGTTCTCCCGGCCGGTACTCAAGATTCAATGTTCCGTTATTGGAACTGTCGCCGTCATAAAATCTGTCCGTAAGCACCATATAAATAATGTCGCTTTCATCAAGGACGGTGCTGGTATCGGTGAGCTCCTGAATATCCGAATCCGCCATTGCATCTGTGGGAGTAAAATTCTCTCCAATATCAGAAGTTGGCAGAACGGAACCAAAAACATTCGAAGTAGTTGCAAGCGCGGGTGTAAGTATAAGCGAGAAACAAAGGAGCAGCGCCAGCAGTAAACTAGTTGCCTTAAAGCTTGCTTTTTTGCTATTCATACTGTACCTCCCCGTAAGAATTATCCTTTAATGCCTCCTGCCTGCAGGCCGGAGACGAAGTATTTCTGGCAGCAGATGAAGACTATAAGCACGGGCACGAGGCTCGCCACGCTCATGGCGAAGACGTAGCCCCACTGTGTGAACTGGTGCTGACCGAAGAAGCCGGAGATGGCTATGGGCAAGGTGCGCTTGGCGTTATCGTTTATGACCGTCATGGCCCACGGGAACTCCTCCCAGGCTGTCAGGAAGTTGAAGATGCTGACGGAGGCGATCGCAGGGCTCGCCAGCGGGCAGATGACTTTGAAAAACACTGTGAAGACGCTGCCTCCATCCATATACACTGCCTCGTCATAGTCGCGCGGTATGCTCTCTATGTAGCCCTTTATCATAAATGTCGAAAACGGTATTACCCAGGCGACGTAAAAAGGCACCAGGCCAAAGAGTTTGTTCGTGAGCTTGAGGAAGGTCGCCAGCTGGTACTGCGTTATGATGAGCGTAGTGCCCGGGATTATCATCGTGCCTATGACGAGCCCGAAAATCAGCTTTCGGCCCGGGAAGCGGAAACGTGCGAGGCAGAAAGCCAGCGCCGTGGCAATGAAGGCCGCAATGAGCACGGTAAGTATGGTGACTGCCGCGCTGTTGAGGAAGTTTTGATAGAATTTTTCCTGGGCGAAGATGTACTGATAATTCTCCGCCGTCAACTCCTCTGCAGAGGGGAAAAACCTCGGCGGGAACTCATAAAGCGCGCCGTTGGGTTTGAGCGAGGTGCTTATCATGTACACCATCGGCATGACGGACACCGCGCCACCTATGAGCAGCAGCAGATATTTGAGCGCGTTTGCGGCGTTTTTCTTTGTAAATCTCCTGTGCATATCACACCTCAAAACTGGCTCTCGCCGTTTCTGCGCATGGCCTTGAACTGCAGCACAGCCAGGAAAGCCAGCGTCACGGCCACTATGAAGGACAGCGCCGCGGCGTAGCCGAAGTCGCCGGAGCTGAAGGCCTTGGAGTACATCCAGGTGAGCACCACCTCTGTCTGGTGCATGGGCTTGCCGTCAGTTATCATCTTGATGGAAGTGAACACGTTGAAGCCGCCGATGGTCAACATGACCAGGGCAAAGAGTATGGTCGGCTTTATGCTCGGCAGGGTTATGTAGAAGAAACGGGCAAAGGGCCCGCAGCCGTCGATGGATGCAGATTCATAAAGCTCCTGCGGTACGCTCTGCAATGCAGCGAGGAAGACGACCAGGTTCCAGCCCACGCCCTTCCAGATGCCGAGCATCATCGCCACGGTAAGGCCTCCCCAGCGGGTATCCAGCCAGCGGATATTGCTCTCGCTCAGGTGCAAGACGTTGGTAAGCAGGTAGTTGAGCATGCCCTCGGTGTTAAAAATATACCTGAACACCAGCGAAACGATGACCCACGACGTTATGACAGGCAGGTAGTAAATTACCCGGAAGGTCACGCGAAAGCGCGGAATAGAATTGATAAGCACTGCCGCCAGCAAACCCAGTACCATCTGCCCCGGCACAGTGACAAGGGTGTAGATGAGCGTGTTTGCAAAGGCCGTCCTGAAGGTGGCGTCGCTCAGCACGGCCGCATAGTTTGAAAGACCGGCAAAACTGTGCTCGAACATGTTGTCACGGTTCCACTCGAGAAAGCTCATGTAGAGCAGCTTCACTATCGGGTAGATGGTGAACATGGCAAAGACAAGCACGCCCGGCAGCAGAAGCACTGCAAGCTGTATTCGGTTTCGCCTCGGCTTCAGCTCCATATCGAGGCTCCTTTCAAAAAGCGCGCGGGAGATTCGGCGTGGGAACTCCCGCGCGCAAAGCTGTTGCGATTTCGAGCAGTATCTGGTATACTTTTAATGTTATCCGGCGAGCAGCGCGTCGACCTTCGCGGCCAGCGCATCCAGAGTGGTCTGGGCATCCTCACCGTTGACGATGATGTCGGTGACGGCTGTGGTCAGCTCGCTGTCGATGTCTGCCCATGCCGCCACGGGCGGGCGGGCCTTCGCGGTGGTGATGGCCTCGAGGAAGGGCGCGTAGTCGGCATTCTTGACCGTGTCGCTCTCGAGCGCGGTGGTATTCACCGGGATCTGGCCGACCTTGGCCATCTCCTCCTGGGCAAAGTCACTGACCATGAACTTCATAAACTCCCAGGCGCCCTCTTTGTTGCCGGTGTTGAACATGCCTATATCCTCGCCGCCGAGCACGGAGATGGAGCCGGCGGATCCCGCGGGCATCTCGGTCGTAGCGTACTTGAAGTCGGGGTAGGCGCCGGCCATCTCGGCAGTCTTCCACGGTCCCTCGAGCAGCATCATGTATCGGCCCGTGCCGAAGCCGTCTGTCATCGGGATGTCGCCGCTGTTGAAGCCCGTGAGCTGGCCGTTCGCGTAGAGGTCAGCGAGCATCTGTACGGCGGCCACGGTCTCGGCGCTGTTGAGGTAGCCGGTGGCGGCGGTGTAGTCCTCATTGGTTATCTCGCCGCCCATGCTCCAGATGTAGGGCAGGATGTTCCAGCCGGCGAGGGCGGGCTCGTTGAGGCCCCAGACCTGCTGGCCGTTCTCGTTAGTGCCGGAGAGCGCTGCAATGGCGGCGAGCATATCGTCCATGGTCTCGGGCGCGGCCAAGCCCGCATTCTCGAAGGCTTCGGCGTTATAGAACAGTATTTTCGTGTTGGTATTGAGCGCAAGGGCGTAATAGCTGCCGTTCACCATGCCGGTGCTCATGGCGCTGGGCAGCAGCGTGGCGGCGACCTCGTTGAAATCAGCCATCTGCTGGTCAAGCGGGACCAGTATGTTCATGGCCTCAAACTCGGGGACCCAGGCTATGTCCAGCCTCGCCACGTCGGGCAGGGTGTTGGAGTTCGCGCTTATCAATATCTTGTCGTGCAGGTCCGCCCACTCATGGGAGACGGCGTTGACCTTGTACTCGGGATGCTCCTCCTCGAACTTGGGGATGAGCACATTCATAAGGGTTTCATTCTCTGCGGACTGGGCGCTGTAATGGTGCCAGAAGTTGATGACAGTCGGCTCTCCGGCGTCCGGGCTGCTTCCGGGCGTCTCATCGGTCTGCGGGGGTGAACTGGTGTCTGGCGCTTCATTGCCGCAGGCAGCTAATGTCGTTACCATTACTGCCACGGCAAGCAGGAGCGCCAGCATTTTTGCATACTTCTTCATTTTCATTTCTGACCTCGCTTTCTTTCCTGTTTGAATATTTTCACGGTCCGCGCCGGTATGCTCAGGCTGAGCACCGCCGGGCATTCCGCCGAATACGGGTCCCTCAAAGGGTTTATTACGGATGTGGCCACCTCGCCGGAGAAAACTTCGCACCATTCGCCAGAGCCGTCCGGCACCCGTGCCTCGCCCTTGTACCAGCGTTCTCCCGCGTTAATGACTATGAGCACATCCTCTCTCTCGTGCGTGCGGCAAAAGCCGAATACGTTGGCGCCGTCACTGCAAACCGAGTTGTAAAATCCGCCTTCACGCAGGGCAACGGAGCCTCTGCGCAGGACTATGAGCTTTTTGAACCAGCCAAGCAGTTCAGGCTCCCTCTCAACTGCCTCCCAGTCCATGGCGCAGCGGCAGCCCGGGTCATTTTCGCCCTCCATGCCCAGCTCGTCTCCGTAGTAGACCGCGGGGCAGCCCGGAAAACACATCTGCAGCGCCACGGCGAGGCGGTATTTTCCAATGTCTCCACCACAGAGGGTGATGAACCTCGGCGTATCGTGGCTGTCGAGTGGATCGTACATCCGCAACGACACCTCATAGGGGTAGAGCGCCAGCAGCCGGTTCGCCCTGTCCGCAAAGCCCGAGGCACCGAGCTTCGAGAGCGCCAGCCAGTCTCGGGCGGCATCGCGGAACAGGTAGTTCATCGCGCTGTCAAGCCGTCCGGGGCTCACCAGCCGCCAGGCGTCGCCCCAGGTCTCACCCAGGAGCAGACAATCCGGCTTTATCAGCTTCATCTCACGGGAAAACTCCTCCCAGAACACAGCAGGCACCTCGTCCGCCACGTCCAGCCGCCAACCGTCGGCCTCCACAGTGCGTAGCCAGTGTTTGCCCACCTCGATGAAATAGCGCCGCAGCTCCGGGTTTGCCAAGTTCAGCTTGGGCATCCACTTGTAGTGGCCCACGCAGTCATAGGTGCACGTCTCGTGCGTAACCGGGTAGGCGTTGATGAAGAACCAGTCACGGTATTTTGAGGTCTTGCCGTTTTTTACCACATCCTGAAAGGGCGGCCAGTAGTAGCCGCAGTGGTTGAAAACGCCGTCGAGCAGCACGCGGATGCCAAGCGCGTGCGCGTCGGAGATGAGCGCGCGCAGGTCATCCTCCGTGCCAAAGTGCGGGTCAATGCGGTAATAGTCCGCCGTGTCGTACTTGTGGTTGGATGGTGCCTCGAACACTGGCGTGAGGTACAGGCAGGTCGCGCCGAGGGACGCTATGTAGGGCAGCTTTTCGCGTATGCCGCGCAGGTCGCCGCCCATGAAGTTCTCCCGCGTGGGAATCGAACCCCAGGCGTCCGCGCCCTCCGGCGTGAGTGATGAGTCGCCGTTCTTGAACCTCTCGGGAAAGAGCTGATAGTAGACCTGCCCCGAGCTCCAGTCCGGAGCCTTGAAGCCGTCCTCAGGGTTGGGCCAGAGGAACTCGAAAAAGTCCTCGTCCATGCCCGGCTCTGTGTCTCGGAAACCGTTCGGCCCGTACCAGAGTTCAAGGTGGCCCGAACGCAGACGGAAGCAGTAACGTATGTACGCGGCAATGTGCTCCGTAACGATCTCCGCCTCGTGGCAGTCTCGCCAGCGGTCACGGAGCACGGGCCTTATTGGTTCCTCGCGGCGCTTTGTCGACTCCGTTTCGCCGCGCTCCCACCAGAGCAGTGCGGCCTCGTCAACGTCGCCCCTCGCGGTGAAAAGACGCACGGCAAGCGAATTTGCGGACTTGGGATAGATGTATTCAGCCGTGGCGCGGTGGGCGACTGCGGCGTGTTCCATATCGCGCCTCCTTTCAAGCACGCTCCGTCGAGGCGCGTGCCGTTATTTTTGTGCTCAGCAGGGTCTGGCGTATGCTGGCCCCGGGGTTCTCTATCTGGTCGATGAGTATCTCTGCCGCCTGTACGCCCAGCTCGAAGGTGTCAACGATGATGCTGGTAATGCCCGGCTCTGCCAGCGCGGTGACAGCGGTGTCGTCAAAGCTCAGGACGCCGAAGTCCTCCGGTACGCGCAGGCCCAGCCTCTGCGCTGCCCTCTGTGCGCCGAGCGCCAGCATGTCGCTGCCACAGACCATGGCGTCGGGCCGGTTTTCGGTCAGCAGCAAACCGGTCACCTGGGCGATGACCTCGTCGATGCTCCCAGCCTCGCTGTGCAGGACGAGGCCGCGGTCCACGCTCAGGCCGCAGGCATCCAGCTCACGGCAGCAGCCCGAGAGCCTGTCGCGCGAGAAAAGGTCGCTCTCCGGCCCTCCAAGATAGCCTATTCGCCGATAGCCCTTCGAGACCAGATGCCGCACGGCGATGACGCCCGCCTGGGTGTTGTTTATATCCAGCCAGCTGGTCTCCGCTCCCACGTCCTCTGCCCGTCCCAGGATGACGCAGGGGAAGCTCAGTTCTTCGACCCGCTGTATGAACTCGCGGCTCACAAGCGAAACAGGAAACACCACCCCGTCTATTTTTTTGCCGAGGATGAGCCGCTCGACACCGTTAAGGCCGCCGGAGACGCGCGAGCCGTTGGTGATCATCAGGCTGTAGTCCCGCCTGTGCGCGGCGGTTTCGATGCCGAACACCGTATTGTTGAAGAAATTGTTGGAATACGCGCCGGGATCGGTGACGTCTATTACCAGAGCGACGGCGCGCGGGCTGCCGTTGGCAAAGCTGCGTGCGAAGTCGTTGGGCACGTATTTGAGCTGCTCCATCGCATCGTATATTCGTTTTTTTGTCTCCTCCGAAATAGCGCCCTTGCCGTTGAGCACCCTTGACACCGTCGAGGCAGAAACTCCAGCCATCTGCGCTACGTCCCGTATAGTGACTGACATAAGCCCTCCTATGCAACCGGTTTCCAAAATAGCGGCCCATTATTGCATAATTATTTGCGTTATTTTGTGCATTATTAACAATAATACTCGCATTATTTGTGCATTAAATTATTTAACTCAAGATTATCATATGCAACCGTATTACTTAATAATAAATTAGCTCTTTTTCACTTAGTTGTCAACAACGGTTTATAGTTTTAATGAGTAAAAGCGGCCGTTTGCGCTCTCTGAACAGCACCCCATATGTTATTCAGTATGCCTTACTGTCTAACATATGGGGTGCTGTTCATAATCTATCCCTGCTCAGATTCAAGCATCTGCATTATAGCCGCCGTACAAGATGTACTCTCAGGGGTACAGCCCCGGAGAGCGTTTTTCGGTAGTGTCCGGACACTACCGATTTACGAAATTTCCACATATTTCACTAGCGTACAAGCACTTTTTCGAATCTATGCTAAACCAATGGCAGGAGCGCGCCTGAATCTGTCAGGTGCGCTCCTGCCTGATGTATGCTCACGCCTCTTGGAACTCCATATCCGTCTCCACATCTTCCAGCAGCTCGTCGAGCGTCATCTGCTGCGAGAGCCAGTCGGCCTCCTTTTCCTT
>URDJ01000061.1 GCA_900546615.1 uncultured Eubacteriales bacterium
GCACACTAGAACCTGAATCTAGCGAGTCTGCCAATTCCACCACTCGCGCATTTGGAATGCTTGATTATGATAGCACCAGAACGCGAGAATGTCAATAATAAAGTTTAATAAAAAAGTGCAATATTGACACAGCAAAGGGAAAAGTGTTAAATTAAAAGAACGCCGGTGTGGTGGAACTGGCAGACACCTGGGACTTAAAATCCCATGTGACGTCCAGAGCCCAACCGCCGGTTTTGCTTGAAATATCAAGGCTTTTCGCGCTTCCATCCGAGCTGCATTTTGGAGCATCCCTCCTGACATCCCTCCTGAGCAGCAACTGTTTTCAAAAACCGCACGCCGTGCTATAATGGGCGCGTGGGATTCAACATATTTGCCGGTGTGGTGGAATTGGCAGACACCTGGGATTTAAAATCCCATATCCGTGAGGATGTACGGGTTCGAGCCCCGTCACCGGCACCAGCCGCTCCGCGCATTCAGCGCGGGGCGGTTTTTACGTCGTGGCCTCATTTCGGGAAAACGTCAATGATGGCCTGAGCAGACGCAAGCTTTGAATTGAAGTCAAGGTGCGTATAGATATTTGCGGTGGTGGAAATGTTGCTGTGCCCAAGCCACTCCTGAATATCCTTGAGGCTTACTCCGTTGGCGTACAGCAGGCTAGCGCAGCTGTGCCTGAGGTCGTGGAAACGTATCCTCCTCAAACCGTTTTCTTCGAGCAAAACAGGAAATCTGGATGAGATGTAGCCGGGCTTTATGCGTTCTCCAAGCTCGTTGACATACACGAAGTCGAGATACTTGGTGCAGTATGCTTTGCCGCAGGCACCCCGGTTTTTCTCCTGCTCTTTTCGCATCTCCTGCAGCAGGGATGCAAACGGCAAGACCAGTGGGAGCGTCCTTCTGCTGGATTTTGTCTTTGTCCTCGCCTTTTCCACGACTTCATATTTCCCGTCTACAACTGCCTCGGTAACTGTGTACTTTATGGTCAGCAGATTTCGCTCGAAGTCTATTGCGTCCCACCTTAAGCCCACGATCTCGCTGCGCCTCAATCCGTAGAATGCGCCGAGGATGACTGCCAGTTCGAGCTTTGTCCCCTTGGCCGCTTCGAAGAGCTTGGCCAGCTCGTACCGGTCATAGATATCGGCGGTATAGTCATTCTTCTTCGGGCGCTCAACTCTGTCTGCTGGATTGAAGTTAATAAGCCCTGTTTTGAGTGCATACTGAAGTGCTTTGCGGATGTTAGCGTGTATGTGTATTACAGTGTTGGGTGAAAGCCCTTCCGTATTGAGGCAGTAGGAGTAGTAATCCTGGATATCCTTTGGACCGAGTTCTGAAAGCAGCATTCCCTTCGCTGAGAAATACGGAATTATCTTGTTTTCAACTATCCTCGAATACCCTCCATACGTCGTTATCTCCACGCTGTTTTTCATCATCCTGAGCCAGTCGCGCATGAAATCTGTGAACAACGGGCTTTTCTTGCCGGCGTCTGTTGAATCCAGAGGCTCAAATGTCTTGCGAGCCTCGATCAGTATCGCCTCGGCCCGCCGCTTATTCCCCTTGATCGGCAGGCCGGTGCTGATGGATTTAGTCCGTCGCTTGCCAGTGTAGTCCTTATAGCTCAGTATGATCTGATAATAGCCATTTTGTTCCCGCAGGTGACCTGCTACCACAACGTTCCTCCTTTCGATAGCAGCCTGCACCCGCCATTGACAAGCACAGTGTAACAGGCGAGGCAGCATTCTGCAATCTTGCCGCTCAGGAGCCGGATATCACCTGCAGATAACTCAGGATGTGGAGTTTCGGTATCCTGTAGCTCCGGCCAACACGAAAATGTGCGATGGAGTTTTCCCGAAGGAGCCTGTATCCAGTTTTGGAGCTTACCCCGAGCATTTCGCTCATCTGCTCTACGCTTACCACGTCGGGGTATTGTCGAAACATCGTGCGATAGGCATCTCTTACGCTTATTACTGGCTGCAAGAAGCCACCTCCATTTTGCCCTCCCTGGATGACATACTTTGCCCAAGGAGGGCTTTTGAGTTTCCCGCCGTATTTGCCACGCGCCCCGGCGGTAAGGGGATACAGCGAGCCGCCTCTGGCGAGGCTGTCATAGCTCCACGGCATCGGACTAACCGTGTGCCACAGGGCTGCCCCCAAGTCCTCGGGAGCGCGTGAGCAAGTACCTTTATCCCCCGCGCTTTCGTTGCAAAGCGGCTTGCCAAAGCCGTTTTTGAGGCCGCGTTTATCGCTCAGGCTCACGCCTTCATCGCGCCGCGCCCCGCGTCGCTGACCGTCTCCGGTCACGCAGGTTCTGTGCTCGCTGTACCGTATATTCAGTTGTGGGGAACTCTCAAAAATGTCCCTTCGCTATATAGGCAGCGAGAATGCGATTTTTACAACCTCAGGCCAAATGTTTTTTGATTTTGCGCAGTCTCTTCGACACCGCCTGCTGCGTGCACCCGAGCACGCGGGCCGTCTGCGCTTGTGAGAGGCCGTCAACGCAGAGCAGTGTAAGAAGCTCCAAGTTGGCCTCAGGCAGCTCGCGCAGTTTTGCAGAGAGCCGTGAATCACTCAGTTCCTCTATCCAGCCACCGCGGCCGGGATTGCACTCAGGCATCAGGTTATAGCAAGAGCCGCAGGCCATCTCCAACGGACGCCTGCGGCTCTCGTACGCTCTATTGCGGTTGAATTGTTCGAGGTCGAAGCGGCGCATCTCCTCGATGTCATCCTCGCTCATGCCTTCTTTCCTGTACCAACGTTCCTTGCGCTTCCACTCGGCGTCAAACCTTCGCTTCTCTCTGGCGTAGTTGTATGACATTAAAATGACCTCCTGCTTTGATTTGGATGGGATCAAAATAGGAGGTCAGGGGTATTTGGATATGTAGCACTGCCAGAAGTCAGAGCGTACAAAGCGCCCGCTCTCAACCAAGGTTTAGAAAATGTAGTTGTTGATAGTGAAAGTTTAAGACATTCCTATGCCGGACTTTTCATTTGTCAGCCTTTTCTTCCTGCGCAGCTTTGGCAGGAGCCGGACGTTTTGGCTGATATAGCATACCTAAACACAAAGGAGGCCATCCGTCAACTTCACGTTTAACCGCATTTGAGACAAAGGTTTTTGCCGTTTTTTCAATAAATTTCATTGTTCTTTCCTCCCTTTTTGCCTTGCTTTTTCTGTTGACACTAAGATTTGCGTTAATAGGACACCACAGAAGAGATAAGTGCCTATATTAAATAAACTTGCCAATGAAGCAGATGTCTGAAGCAAAAAGACAATAATAAGTAAATGGTTTTTCTTCTTGTTGTTTTCTACAATCGCTTCTCTAGTAAAATTCGCTTGCGGAGGGTATATGGGTTTCGTAAAGTAAGCGACGATATAGATTAAAAAGCTTCCTATCAAAGAGGGCAACAATGGAATGCGGCTCAAAAGCGGGCCAATAAGCATTGTTATCGTAATTACTATAACGATGCTCGCTGTAATACATAACCATGGCAGCTTTGCGTGGTACCCGCCCATTCTGCTGCGGAGAACATAAAATGTACAGGCAAAACTCAGCGTTTCAATGTGCTTTCCCGAGACACACATCCAGAGCAAAAGAAGCAATAGAAAAGCAGAGAACAATATCCACTTTTCTGCCGCATAGACGCACCAGTCGAGCTCTGAATCTTTTACCCATCCTCTGCTCACGCAGGAGTTTGCTATGGCAACAGCTCTTTTGTGCAGCATTGGCATCACCAATAATATTATACATTTTCAGATAAAATACTGTAAATATCGCAGTAAAACAGGTAAAATTAGCAGTCAAACAAGCAAACCGCCGGCCCATGAATACATGAGCCGGCGGTTAATTCAACATCATATCTGTGCCGAGAAAATGAAAAGCTTCTTTGCGGCATCGTAGCTTATCGCATAGATCCCTCCATGTCTTGCCAATACTGCGGCCACATTTTGGAGGCCGAAACCATGACCTGCGGCGTTGTCTTTTGCGGTCTGAACCACGTTATTTCGAACTCTCACAGGTTCGGCTGTCGAGTTCTCAATGTAGAGAAATGCGGCCTCATCCTTGACCTTGAACTTGAGAAGTATATGCCTCTTTTCGGGTTTGGATATCTCCTCACAAGCTTCAATGGCGTTGTCTATGAGGTTTGCCAGCACTGTGACGAGTTCATCATCCGGCAGGGATACTGTTGACAGGTCGTCTAGCTGATATCTGAAGCTGATGTCCTTGCTTTTTGCTATGGACAGCTTCTGGTTGATGATGATATCCGCAGCCGGGCGGTGGGTATTTACAAGTGTCTCGGCGGGTGTGAGCTGAGCCTGGAGCCCGTCCAGATAGGTGAGCAGGTCGGACTTGTCAGCATCCTGCTCCACCATGCCGCGTATGACCAGCAGCTGATTCTGGTAGTCGTGCGTCAGCTTGCGCTGCCCGGAATACGCCTCCCTCCAGGCCGTTATGTTGTCAAGCTCCAGCTTTATATTGTGCCTGAGTATCGCGTTGTCGCGGACGGCTTCGCTCTGCCTCTCCATGTAATTCAGGACGAAGAAGGACATGACGTCTGTGAGCAGCACTATTATGACGCACACGAGCAGTTCCTTCGTGGCCTCCGGCGCCGCTATGACGGAGCGCAGCAGAAGTGTTGATATGACAAATGACGAGGCCGGAAAGGCCAGAGCCCGTATCCAGTCGGAGACGGAAGCAGCTCGCCCGGGAAAGCGGTGCCTGAGAATGAATTGCAGTGCAATGATGAAGAACAGCTCGACGGTTTTAATGAAAAAACACAGCGCGTAGTATTCAAATGGCCCGAACAAAAAGTACTGCACGCTAATTCCAAGCCATTCGCAAACTGCTGCGATTAAAGCAGTGTCAGCAAGCTGCAAAAAGGCGCCTATAAATGCTCCCGTGAAGACCGCCTTGACCGCGTTAGTACGGAAGCCAAGCAGCACCATTGCAGACATGAGAGCACATCCTAGCACAACGCGCAGATACATATGCTCAGCCAGAAGACTGTACACATACCAAATAGGCGGCGCGGAGACTATAAACAGGCAGAGCGTGAGAGGGGCGCTGAACCTGCGCCTGAACATCCCTTCGGACAGGATGTAGACCATGAGCTGCTCGAGGGCAATGACGAGGATGTTGAGAAATACTGACAATCCTGCGCTCATAGCCCGCTCCCTTTCCAGAGCAGGTACTGCTCGCGTATTTTGGAGTAATTCAGCTCTGAGACCTTTAGCTCTTTTCCGTTCGATATGAAGGCCCGATAGCCGCTGATACGGCGCAGATGGGCCATGTTTACAAGAAAGCTCTTCTGTATCCTGAGAAAGCCCTTGCCTGAGAGCGACTCCTCAAGAGCGGATAATTTGCCCTGACAAGTCACCGGCCCCTCATGGCCCATCACATATGCGAGCACCATGCGCTGCGCGGTTCCCTCAAAATACAAAACGTCTTTCAGGGGAAGCACACAGTCACCGTCATGTGTCCTGAGGCTGACGACGTCGCTGCTGCTGTAAAGCCTCTCCCGTATGCCTTCAAGGATCTCTCTGAGTTCTTCGTCGACCCTGGATTTGAGCAGATAGCGAAAGGCGTCGACTTTGTAGCCCGAGGGAGCATATTCGATATAGGCGGTGACAAAGACAAGTATCATTTCAGGATACTTTATCCGCAGCAGTCTTGCCAGTTCTATGCCGTTGCCGCCGGGCATCTCAATGTCAAGAAAGGCTGCCTTTACACCGGAGAGGTCGGCATTCAGGACATCCTGCGGCTTATCAAATATAAGGCAGTCAAGAGGCCAGTCCTCATATGCGCAGATGTCCTCGATCCTGCGCCGAAGCTCTCTGGCAAACGCGGCGTTGTCATCGCAGATCATCAACCTCATGGGAAAACACGCTCCAGGTCGTTTTTTCTTTACCATATATTATCTCTCCAGTTTTGTCAAATCTCAGACTTTATAATGGACTTTCGACATCTGGCATAGTTCATGCAAAGATTCTGATTATTAACACAATTATCGTGCAACTATATGTTAATGTCAAGAAAATTGCTGAACATTAGCTTGTAGGGAGGCTGGATGTTGAAAATATATGACTATAAGGGCAAGAAAAACATTTGCGGAGATAGGATACACGAAGCACGAACACGACAAAGAATGACACAGCAAGAACTGGCTGCACGAATGCAAATTGAAGGAGTTACTTTGGAACGGGACTCAATAAGTAGGGTAGAGATTGGGACCAGATTCGTCACGGATTACGAAGTAGTTATTTTTGCAAAAGTGCTCGGAGTAGCAACGTCATGGTTGCTTGGAGAAGAATGACTCCCCTTAACCTGTTCAGGTTAAGGGGAGTCAACTATTGTCAGCACCATTATAGATTTTACAGCCTAATTTGCCGATTATACAGTTATTATTACATATGAGGATGACAAGAGTGTATAGTATGCTTGAAAATGGCGAGTGAAGCAAAATATTAACTTCAGAGCAGTGGCTTTGCGAAATTCGGCAGGTATTGTTAATTATATTTTACTTTTGGTATTGAGAGGATGATGCGTATGATTGCACTTCTTTAAGACATTTGAAAAAAGTAAAGTATTAAGGATAGGAAGGTGAATGCAATGAAAAAAAGGTTAATATCTATGCTTCTTATTGTTGCAATGACGATTGCAGTATTGTCGATTAATGCCTTTGCGGTTTGCACAGAGTATTCTGTTGGAATGCACGGGACCCGTGGCAAACCTGCGGGAGCAAGTGACTCTACAGAAAATTGGTATTACAGCTATTATTCCAATCAATCGTATTGGGTAGGTGCCAACTATAAGTCCACCGGAAAACAAGTATATATGGTTCAAGCCTATCTATTTGCTGATGGAGAGTTTACAGACATATCCAGCGTTGACGGAGTATGGGGCCAAAATACAGATACACAAATCCGTGCGTATCAGTTTAAATACTCTGGTGACGGATTGACTTCAGATGGAGTTGTAGGCACTAACACATGGAAACATATGGCATACATTAAATATCAAACTACAATAAGCTATCTTCTTCCTTTTGTGCCTAATTATATATAATATAAATTATTGTTACCAGTGTAGCAGGCATATAATTGCCTGCTACACTGGTAAATATGCCCAGATTAATAATTATAGAAAGGTTTTTTGATGCCATGTATATTAAGCGCATAACATGGTTATCTCTGCTTTGTGCTGCGATACTATGCCTCTCATCGTGCGGAAGTGCCGGTACGCTGCCTGGCAAAACAGACAGTGCGGCTGAAGCTGCCGATTCCGCGTCCTACAGATACGTCAAGACCGCGATAGCTCTGCCGAAGGAGAACTTCATCATCTCAAACGCCGAGGCGGCGAAGTCAAACATCTACCTCTTCGGCACGGAGGTCACAGAGGCCCCGAACAACTATTACATCTATGCTCTGGACTATGACGGCAATATAATTGATCAGAAACGCTGTGCCTGGGATGACGGCTATTACCACAGCATTATGGATTCGGCGGTGGACGACAGTGGCACTATATGGCTGCTCGAATACCTGTATGAACGTACATATGATGAAGACGGGAATAAAACATCGGAGCGCTCTGCTGGCTGGTGCGTCGAGAGAGTGGACGAAAACGGCTTTTCCGGGCCTCTTTTCAGCTCAAGCGTCGTCGATGAGCCGTGGGAAATTGACGTTTACAATGAGGCAGTTTACCTGTGCAGCAGCGATGGCGCCTTCTGTTTTTCCGTTGACGGAGACTTTCTCGGTTCGTCTGGCAGCCTGAACGGATTTCGCGGCATGACCATTGCCGGCGGCAGCATATATCTGCTGCATTCCGACATAAGCGGCGTGAAGATAAGCCTCGTTTCGCCCGAAGACTGTTCCATCTCCGCTGACCTGGCAGCGGATGTCAACGTCTACGACTTGATAGGCGGCACAGGCCTCTACATAAACAGCGGCAGCGACCTTTACAGCTTTGACCCGGAAACAGGCGAGACCGGCCTCGTGCTGAATTGGGTCTCGGCCGGTGTCTCCGGGAATTACAAGGGCGTAACTGCGCTTGCAGACGGGGCGTTTTTGTACTACGACGCCCGGGAATTGTGCATCCTGGAGCCTGCCGCGCACACAGACGAGCTGATAACGCTGACGCTGGCGAGCATGGAGCCCCGCTTTATCCGGGACGCTGTGATCGACTTCAACGCCTCTAACGGGAAGTACGCCGTTGAGATAATCGACTACTCGCAGTACAACACCGACGACGCGCCAGAGGCCGGAGTTTTAAGGCTGAATCTGGACATAATCTCCGGCAATGCGCCGGATATCATCGACTTGACCAGTTTGCCGCTGGGACAGTATGAGAATATGGGCCTGCTGGAGGACCTCAGCGCGTACTTTGACCGTGAGGGAAGCCCGGCCATGGCAGAGAACCTCTTGAACGCCCTGAAAAGCGGCGGAAAGCTCTGCGCCATTGTACCATGCTGTACGATAATGACCATTGAGGCATACGGCTCGGACGTAGACGGCATGGGGGAACTGGAGTTCCATGACATATTGGCGCTTCAGAAGACGATGGGCAGTGGAGCCAACCCCTTCGGCGCGACGATGTCCAAAAAGTCGTTTCTGGAAACCATGCTCTCCGTAGGAAATTCCAAATACATAGACTGGAAAACCGGCACGTGCAATTTTGATTCCAGCTTTAAGGATATGCTTGAATTTGTGGCCAGCCTGCCTGATGAGTACGACCTGTCAACGGATTTGCAGATGATAGCCTCGAGGGACCAGCTGCTTTCCGTGCAGCATATATCCTCAATCATGGATATCCTGGCATTTGACTACTATTTCGGTGGCGACCTGGCCCTCTGCGGCATACCGTCCGCCGAAAACTCCGGTGCTGTCATGTGTCCGTATATCATGCTGGGTATGTCATCTGCCGGCGAGAACAAGGATGGCGTATGGGAGTTTATGAGCATGTTGCTATCTGACCGGTATCAGGATATGTACGCTGACATGATGCTGCCGACGACAGAGTATGGGCTGGAGCAAGTAATGGATGATATGGATGAGTGGATATCGTCCGGAGGGGAGCTGTATCTGCTTGACATCCACGGAAATGAAGTATCCGTAAAATCAGACAATGAAAAATGCGCGAAGCTTTTTCGTGAGCTTTTGTACTCTGTGACAAGTGTCTGCGAATTCAATCAGGAGCTGTTCGACATTGTCTGGCCCGAAGCTCAGGCATATTTCTGTGGAGACAAAAGCGTGGATGAGGCCGTCAATATCATTAGCTCTCGGGTGCAGATATATGTCAGCGAGCATTTGTGAAATTCGGCGCAAAACTGAGAAAGGGGCAAGTATGCTGGGATACAAAAGAATAAAACAGGCGTCCATCGCCCTGCTGGCGGCGGCCTGCCTGGTGCTCTCCGGCTGCGGCAGGGACGGCGGGAGTGTTTCGCTCGTCGAGGCGGGCCCGGCGCAGGAGCAGGGCGGCGGGAGCTATGTGCCGCAGACGCTTGCCTCAGAGGCTGAGATCGGGACCATCTTCTCCGCGGCTCCGGCGGAGGACGGGCTGTACGTTTTTGGCAGCAAGCTGATGCTGCTGGGTTTTGACGGCTCGGTAGAGACCATACCCAGCATTTCATCTGTTGTAAAAATGTGCGCGGGGGACGGCGGGACGGCTTGGGTGCTCCACCGTCTGCCCACGGATGCCGACAGCGCGCCCGTCTATGAGCTGGGGCGGCTCTCAGGAGCGGAGTACAGCCCGACATGCTCGCCGGATATCGGCCAAAAGGAGGTCACTGTCGGCATGTGCGCCGCCGGGGACATGGTCTATATCGCCCTGACAGACTACCTCAACTCGCATCGCATCGCCGTCTATTCCGCCTCAAGCGGCGAAAAGCAGCGGGATATCTCCGTAAGCGGCCCAATAGACCTTGCCTCGGACGGAGAAACGGTATATGCAGGCAGCGCGGAAACGACAGGCGGCGGCGCGCTCTCCGTATTCCGCCTTGAGAGCGGGGAAGAAGTTGCCCGCTTCGACGGCGGGAGCCTGCTATCCGCCGCAGACGGGCTTCTTTGCATAAGCGACGGCACCTCCGTCTTTGAGTACGACATAGCATCCGGGCAGCTCACGCGCTTATTTGGTTTCGTCTCCTGCGGCCTGAGCGGCAGGCAGGTCACCGTCTGGCCGGACGGCGAGGGAGACTATGTGGCCGTCGGGCGCGAGGCGGCGGCCCTGCTGCGCTACGACGAGAACGCCCGGCCGAAAACGCAGCTTGTGCTGGCGGTCAACGGGCAGTCTTCTTTTATTTCAAGCTCCATTTTGGAGTTCAACGCCTCGGGCGGAGAATACGAGCTCGCAGTCAAAGACTACAGCGGTTATTCGGATCCCCTTACCGTGCTGAACACCGAGCTGATAGCCGGGAATGGACCGGATATAATAGACGTCAACAGCTTTTCATCCACCATACTGAACCCGGACGCCATGGTCGACCTGTTACCGCTCATCGAAGCCGACCCGGAGCTTGGGCCGGACAGCCTCATCGATGGGGCGCTTAACGCCATGCTCGCGGATGACGGCAGGCTGCCGGCGATAGCTCCCGTCTACTATGTGTCCACGTTGGTGTCGCGGGATGCCGAGGCCACCCCCTTTACCTCCGTCTTTGACGCGCTCGAACGCATGGGAAATGCGGACGAGGCGCTCGGCGGCACTATGTCGAGGGGAATGTTCCTCACTATGGCCTTCGGCTGCGGCGGAGCGGAGGACTATGACGCCGCGGACATACAGGCCATATTGGAATATGCCCAGGCACTGCCCGATGAGGAGGACCACAGCTCCGAGACGGCAAATATGGCATCAGGCACGCAGATATACAGCTTTCAGACCATCGGCGGCGCAGGAGGTCTGTTCGGAGCGGCCGAAGACTTCGGCTGTTCTCTGGAAGATTTGCAGGTGTGCGGCCTGCCCTTCCGCGAGGGCAGCGGGACGCTTGTGCCGGTGGTATATCTGGCAATACCCGCCTCGTCCAAAAACGTTGATGCCGCCTTCGGCTTCATAAAGAGCCTGATGCTCGAGGAGAACACGCTCTACAAGAATCTCGAACTGAACGCCTTCCCCATACTTTCCGCCGAATATGAGCGGCTGGCCGAATATGAGCAGCAGAGAATAGACGCGGCCGGGGAAGGCCAGTATCCATGGACGTACGCGAAACACTACGAACGAGCGGCTGAGGTCCTGGACGGCCTGAACGGCCTGTGCTGCCCGGACACTGCGCTCATGGGCATCGTTGACGATGCTGTGCCCGCGTATTTCGCCGGGGCATCCGATGCCTCCAAAACGGCTGACGAAATCGTCTCCAGACTGGGCATATATTTTGCTGAGAAGGGGAACTAAATATCTAAAATGCTGGATGGTTTCTCAAATTTATAATTTTGCTTATCTAACAGTACTCTGCTATGAGAAGGAAATGTTGTATGAAAAGTTCATTCGCTCTGCTTTTTTCAGTTCTTCTATGCGTACTCTCGGCCTGTGGCACACAGGGAACTAACGACCCGGCACTTGACCTGCCTGAGGTCGCAGCACCGTCTGCCGAGCTTGAGCCTGACCAAACCGCCGCCCAGGGCGAGTACAGCCTCGCCGTGACGCAGACGGAGCTGCCCGGCGGGCTCGACACTCTCGCATCCGCCTGCCCGTCTGACGGCGGCGTGTACCTCGCCGGGGCGGGCTCTGATGGGGTTCCGATGCTTGGACTGTGGGCGGATGGGGCCTATGAGCCGCTAGACCTTCCCGAGGGCATCACGGAGATCGAATCCATATTCTACGGCGACGCCCTGTCGGTGCTCGCACGAGCGGGCGACGCCATACAGATCCTGCACTATG
>URDJ01000062.1 GCA_900546615.1 uncultured Eubacteriales bacterium
CGGGTGGGATTCGAACCCACGGTGCCTTTGAGGGGCACACCTGATTTCGAGTCAGGGCCGTTATAACCACTTCGATACCGCTCCGTATATTAACTTTGATTCTCGTCCCTCGATTTTAGGAGAGACATTCAGGAGAGAAGCGGTTCCCTCCGCTCCTCCGATGAACCCCGGAAGCATTGATTTTACTGGATTTTTTGCTTGTGAGTTTCTGCATGAGGTAGACGATTTCGAGTTCCATGCGAACAAGCCCAACAGCAAATGGGTAACAGGCATCTCCTACATCCACACCAAGCGGGGTGTACTGTACCTGTCGATCTCTACGACAACAGCATCGTTGCCTACAAGACCGGAACACAGCAGACGGTAAATCTGGTGCTGGACACCATCCGCCTGGCCATGCGCTGAGATGATTGACCGCTACATCGATTTTTACAACCACGAGCACATCCAGCTAAAAACTGGAGTGGCGCCGCTCACGCTGCGCCACTCCGCTTAAAACTTCATATTTCCCTACATTGAGGCTTTTTGTACTGTCCGCACAATCTGGGGCGGTTCACTTCCGTTTCAAGGCTTTTTTGTTTTCCGGCGGCGGGGTTAGAACAGCTCGTCGCCGCTTTTGTTGTCGAGGCCGGGGTGGAGGTCAAAGCGGACGGCGCCGACGCGGGCTTTGCCGTTTACCGCCTGCTCCACCAGCCAGGCACCCCTTATGCCAAAGCCGCCGCAGAGTTCTATCGCGCCGCAGCCAGCTTCCGCCATCTCGGCCGCCGCGGCGGCGCCCTGCTCGTAGGTCGATACGCCTATGCTCGTCAGCCGCACCGACGGGGTCTCGACAAGCCCGCGGTCCTTTGCCGGGTCTGCGCCCGGAGCTATGAATATGAACGCCGCGTTCAGCATCTCTGTGCCTCCTTTCACTTTTTGTTCGGGATATGTATCGCCCGCTTGCGCGCGGCGAGCGCGGCCTCGCGCAGGGCCTCGGCCACCGTCGGGTGGCAGTGGATGGTGTCCGTCAGCTCGTCGAGCGTGGCCTCGAGCCTTATCGCCAGCGCGGCCTCCTCGATGAGCTCCGTCGCGCTCGGCGCGAGGATATGCACGCCCAGTATCTCGCCGAACTTAGGCCCGGCCAGGACCTTTATCATGCCGCCCGTGCAGCCGGCGACCAGACTTCGGCCGTTGGCGCTGGTCGGGAAGCGGCCGACGATGTACTCTATGCCCAGCTCCTTGGCGCGCTCCTCGGTGTAGCCGACGCCCGCTATCTCGGGGCCGACGTAGGCGCAGGCGGGGCTCATGTCCGCGTCAAAGCCCGCGTCGCCGCCCATGGCGTTCTCCGCCGCGGCCTCGCCCATCGCCATGGCCGCGTGGGCCAGCATGAGCCTGCCGGAGCAGTCGCCGACGGCGTAAACGCCCTTGACGCTGGTCTCGAGGTGCGCGTCCACCTTTATGAAGCCGTCCTCCACGGCTATCCCGGCCTTCTCGAGGCACAGCGGCTCGAGGTTCGGGCTCCTGCCGACGCAGACGAGGACCTTCTCGGCCTCGAACACGTTGTCGCGGCCGTCTATCTCCGCGTGCACCGCCGCGCCCTTTGCCGTGGTGTCCACGCTCGTGACCCGCGCGCCGGTGCGCACGTCCATGCCCTCGGAGATGAGCTGCGCCTTTGCGAGCTCGGCCAATTCGCCGTCCATCTGCGGGAGTATGCGCGGCTGAAGCTCCAGCACCGTGACCTTTGCGCCGAAGCGGCGGTAGACGCTGCCAAGCTCCATGCCGATGACGCCGCCGCCGATGACGACGAGGCTCTCGGGGATGTGGTCGAGCGTCAGGCAGGCCGTGGAGTCTATGCAGGCCGGGCACTCGCGCAGTCCGGGGATGCCGGGCATGATGGGCTTTGAGCCCGCGGCGATGATTATCTTCTCGGGGCTCAGGGTCTTGTCGCCCACGCGGACAGTCATCGGTCCGGTGAAGCTGGCCTCGCCCTCGAGCACCGTGACCTTGTTCGCGCGCATGAGGGCCCGGACGCCGCCGGTCAGCTTGTCTGAGACGCTCTGACGGTTTTGCTGCACGCGTGCCCAGTCCACGGCCACGTCGCGGCCAATTATGCCTATGCTCTCGGACTTCGTCGCGAGCTCGTAGACCTCGGAGCTGTGCAGCAGGGCCTTTGTGGGCATGCAGCCGCGGTTCAGGCAGGTGCCGCCTATCTGAGCGCGCTCTGCGAGCGTGACCTTAGCGCCGAGCTGCGCGGCCCTTATCGCCGCAACATAGCCGCCGGGGCCGCCGCCTATAACGAGCACGCCGCAGCCCTCCGAGGACCCGGGTTCCGCCTCGGCGGGGTGCCCGGCAGCCGCCGGGACGGGAGTGACGCTCTCGCCCCGTGCGCCTATGACGGCCACAGGCGTCAGGCAGGGCACCGTCCCGCCCGCGGCGACAAGTACCCTCAGCAGCACGCCGGAGGCAGTGGCCTCCACGTCGTTCGTCAGCTTGTCCGTCGAGACGGAGAAGAGCTTCTCGCCCTCCTGCACCGCCTCGCCCTCCTTCTTGTACCAGCTTTCTATCGTGCCCTCGGTCATGGTCAGGCCGAGCTTCGGCATTACAATCTCCTTTGCCATACGCGCCTCCTATGCCAGCGCCAGCGCCGGGCACTCTATGAGCTTCTTGAGCCTCTGCAGGAACTGCGCCGCCACCGAACCGTCCACGACCCTGTGGTCCGCCGTCAGTGAGAGGTTGAGTATGGGCCGCACGCAAATCTCGCCGTCCACGACCACCACCTTGTCCTCTATCGTGTTGACACCCAGAATGGCCACCTCGGGCTGGTTAATTATCGGCGTGAAGCTCTCTATGCCGTACATACCCAGGTTGGTTATCGTGAAGGTGCCGCCCTTGAGCCTGTCCATGGGCAGGCCGCCCGTGCGTGCGAGATTGGCCAGCTCCTTCACTTCGGCGGAGATCTCACGCAGGCTCTTCATGTCGGCGTCCGGCACGTTCGGCACGACAAGGCCGTTATCCAGCGCCACGGCGACGCCGATGTTCACGTAGTTCTTGTAGATGATATTGTCCCCGTCCACAGAGCAGTTGAGCAGCGGGAACTCGCGCAGGGCCAGAGCCGTCAGCTTCACGAGGATGTCGGTGTAGCTGACCTTTATGTCCTCAGCCTTGAGCCTCTGCCGGAACTTAGCAAGCTCGGAGACGTCGCAGCCGAGGTTGAAGCTGACGGTGGGGCTGGTCATGTGGCTGTTGTGCATATTCCTGGCTATGGCGCGGCGCATACCGGTCATGGGCTTGGTCTCCTCACGCGGCTGGGCTTCCGGCGCAGCGCCCCTGGATGCGGCGGCGAGGATGTCGGCGGCGAGGATGCGCCCGCCCTTGTGTGGGACGTCCTTCAGCTCGAGGCCGAGCTCGGCCGCGGCCTTGGCGGCGAGCGGGCTGGCCTTGGGGCCGGGCTCTGCGGGCGGCGGGGGCGGCGCAGCCTTGAACTTTTTGACGTCCTCCTCCGTTATCCTGCCGCCGGGGCCGGTGCCGGGCACCTCGGCCAGCTCCACGCCGAGCTCCCTTGCGAGCTTCTTGGCCGCAGGCGAGGCCACGACCCTGCCGGCGGGCGGCTTCGGCGCCGGGGCGGGCTTGGGCGCGGCCGCCTCAGGACCGGGCGCCGGCCCGGCCTCAGGCGCGCCGGGCAGGAGCGGGGAAATGTCCTCGCCCGCCTCACCTATGACGGCCACGCCGGCCAGGCAGGGTAGGGTCTCTCCCTCCTTCGCCAGTATCTTCAAAAGTGTGCCCGAGGCCGTGGCCTCTATGGTGTTCGTGAGCTTGTCGGTCTCGACCTCGAAGAGCGGCTCGCCTTCCCTGACGGCCTCGCCCTCGGCCTTGAGCCAGCGGCTGACCGCGCCCTCCGTCATCGTGAGGCCGAGCTTCGGCATCACTACGAGTTTTGCCATTTAAGATCCCTCCTTCTTCTGCCGGAACATACCGAGCCTTACGGCCTCGCCGAGCGCGGCTCTGGGCAGCACCCGCCAGGGGCCGTTCCTGTGTACGCTGAAGCTGACCTCGTTGCCGGGGTCAACGCGCAGCTCGCGCTCGCCGTCCAGGGCGATCATGTGCCGCTGCGCGGCGGTGAAGCCAAACTCCTGGCCGAGCCTCAGCTCGTGGACGCCGGAGATGCGCACCTCGGTGAGCACGCCCGCGGCTATGGGCGCCACCACGCTGCCCGCGCCCCCGCCTCCGAGCTCGACAGCCAGGGCTCTGTCCTCCGTGTCCTCTACCTGTCCGCAGACACCTGCCACAGCGGAAAAACCTATCGTCGCCGGGTGGCAGCGCGAGGCCACTATCAGCCGCATCCGCTCCGCGTCCCAGATGGCCCTCGCGCCCGCGAAAAAGTCGTCGGAGACGACGGCGTCTATGAGCGCGATGTCGCGCAGCCGGCCGTTCACCCTGACCTCTATGCGCTTGTCGCGTATGCAGCAGGCATAGGGCTCTGGCATGAGCGCAGCCGAGGCTGCGGCCATGCCGGCCACCGTGCCCTCCATGAGCGTCGGGTAAACGTTGTTCGTACCGGTGGATACAGACAACAGCGGCACGCTGTCTATGCCCTTGGCCGCGGCGCGGCTCGTGCCGTCGCCGCCGAGGACTACCACGCAGCCGACCCCCATCTGCTCAAACATACGCGCCGCCCGAGTCGTGTCCTCCTGGGTCGCCTCGATCTCAAAGTCCAGCAGCCCGACCTCGGCCCTGAGCACGCCGTCGCTCTCGAGCCCCTCGCGCACCGCCCAGCCTATCATGAAGGTCTCGGGCATGAACAGTACACGCTCTATGCCCAGGCCCTGGGCCGCGAGCACTATCCGTTTGCAGATGTTCACCTTTTCGTTGTTGTCTATCGTCGTCGCATAGGAGACGAGGCGGCGGATGTCCTTGCCGGACGCGGGGTTGGCAATGACGCCGATGGTCCTTTTCATACGCAGCACCTCTCAAAAAACGGCCCGCAGGTACCCAGTGAGCGCCTGCGGGCCTCGCCTTGCCTGCTTTAGAACAGCTTCTTCGCCGCGACCAGGATGTCCTGGGCGTTGGGTATGTAGTACTGCTCAAGATTCGGGGCGAAGGGCACCGGTGTGTCCAGCGCTCCGATGCGGATTACGGGCGCGTCGAGGTAGTCGAAGAACTCCTCGCCGATTATCGCGCTTATCTCGCCGCCGTAGCCGCCGCGCTTGACCTCCTCGGTGATGACGATGGCCTTGTGCGTCTTGGCGATGGTCTCGCCGATAAGCTCCTTGTCCAGCGGATATAGGCTGCGCAGGTCGATGACCTCGACGTCCACGCCCTCGCCGGCGAGCTTGTCGGCGGCCTCCAGCGCGTCGTATACCTGCTTGCCATATGTGATGATGGAGAGGTCGGAGCCGGGCCTCGCCACAC
The DNA here is from genome assembly GCA_900546615.1 of uncultured Eubacteriales bacterium. Classification (GTDB taxonomy): domain Bacteria; phylum Bacillota; class Clostridia; order Oscillospirales; family Oscillospiraceae; genus Scatomorpha; species Scatomorpha pullistercoris. The sequence goes on from URDJ01000062.1 coordinate 5,389, forward strand.
GGCCCTTGCCCAGGGGGATGGGCTCGAGGCTCGTGACCTCACCCTTGACACCGAAGAGCGTTTTCTGCTCGAAGTACATAACGGGGTCCTCGTCGTCTATGGCCGCGAGCATGAGGCCCAGGGCGTCCTGTGCGCAGGAGGGGTAGACGACCTTGAGGCCGGGGACGTGGGTCAGCCAGGCCTCGAGGCTCTGCGAGTGCTGCGCTGCGGCGCCCGTGCCCGCACCCGCGGGCAAGCGCACAACCATGGGCATGGAGATCTTGCCGCCGAACATATAGCGCATCTTCGCCGCCTGGTTCACGAGCTGGTCCATACCGACCGTGAGGAAGTCGCAGAACATGAGCTCGGCTATGGGCCGCAGGCCCGTTGCCGCCGCGCCGACCGCGCAGCCTATGATGGCGCCCTCGGAGATGGGCGTGTCCCGCACCCGCTCCGGGCCGAATTCGTCAAACATACCCGCAGAGACGCCAAAGCAGCCGCCGAAGGCGCCGACGTCCTCGCCGAACAGGACCACGTTCGGGTTCTCGCGCATCCGGATGCTCATGCCCTCCCGGATGGCCTCACCGTAAGTCATCATCGTCATCTCTCGCGCACCTCCTCAACTATGTCGGAATAGACGTCCACGACCGCGCTCTCCAGGCTCGGTATGGGCTGGGCATCGGCAAAAGCGATGGCGTCCTCCACTTCTTTGGCCACCTGGGCGTCTATCGCTGCCACCTCGTCGGCGGAGCAGACGCCGTTGTCCACGAGGAAGGCCGCAAAGCGCGGCAGGGGGTCCTTTTCCATCCAGGAGGCCTGCTCCTCCTTGGGCTTGTAGGTCGCGGGGTCGCCCTCGAAGTGGCCGCGCTGGCGGTAGGTCTTGCACTCGAGCAGCGTCGGGCCCTTGCCGGCCCGCGCCCTTGCCACGGCCTCGGCGGCCGCCTCGTAGACGGCCAGGGGGTCGTTGCCGTCAACCGCGATGCCGGGGATGTTGTAGGCCGCGCCGCGGTCTGCTACGTCCTTTATGGCCTGGTGCCTGTCCTGGCTCATCGAAATGCCGTAGTGGTTGTTCTCGCATACGAAGATGATGGGCAGCTTCCAGATGGAGGCCATGTTGAGCGACTCGTGGAAGGTGCCCTGGTTCGTGGAGCCGTCACCGAAGAAGCAGACGCAGACCTGATCCGTGCCGCGTATCTTGGCGGAGAGGCCCGCGCCCGTGGAGATGCAGTGTCCCGCGCCGACGATGCCGTTGGCGCCGAGGATGCCCTTGTCCCTGTCCGCGATGTGCATGGAGCCGCCCTTGCCCTTGCAGTAGCCTGTCTCCCTGCCGAAGAGCTCAGCCATCATGAGGTTGAGGTCGCCGCCCTTGGCAATGATGTGGCCGTGGCCCCTGTGCGTGCTGGTGATGAAGTCGTCGTCGCGCAGGCATTCGCAGACGGCGGGCGCTATCGCCTCCTCGCCCAGGTACAGGTGGACGAAGCCGGGTATTTTGCCCTCCGCAAACAGCCGCGCAGCCGTGCTCTCGAAGTCCCGTATGCGGCGCATCTTCACATACATATCCTTCATTTGCTCTTTGCTGATCGCCATTTTTGACCTCCTTTATTCAGTGATGAATACTTCAACGGCGGCCAGCGCCGCCTCGATGCTGCAGTCCCTGTCGCCGAAGGCCTCGATGCACAGCCCATCGACCGTGAGACCGCCCTTCACCGGCCTCACCTCGACCGTGCCGACGGGCAGCGCCGAGGCCACCTCGGCACAGTCCACCTCCTCCGGCCGCGAGACCGCCACCGTCGCCAGTATCCGCACCTGCCTCGTGAAGTCCGTCAGACCCAGCACCTCATCGAGCCCGCACAGGCAGCTGCGCGACACCGCATCCTTCACCGCCTTCTTCGCAGCCTTGGTGACATCCTGGCCATGAAAGTCCGTCCCCATCCCGAATTCAACGATGAATTTCTTCAAATTCTCACCTCCGTGATAACTTCTTTCCAAATCCACTTTGAGTATACACTACTGTCTCAATATTCTCAAGAGCAGAAGGAGAAATTTCCGCATTTCAGCATCAGAGACAAACTCTACGCCGTGATTTAGGTCCATTTTCATAAATTGTGAGAATAATGACATAAAAAACGAGACGAACCCCGGGAGTTCGTCTCGTATTCTTGAGAATATTATCAATTTGTATCAAACAGCTGAGAATTACCTCATACTTTTCACATCAATGCCGCAGCGCTTGATTTTCCTGTATAGGGTCGCACGGCTCATGCCGAGGCGCCTGGCGGCGTCCTCAACGCTGCCGCCGGAGAGGGTGAGGGCGGAGAGCAGCTCGCCGGCCTCGCTGGCGGGCTCGGCGGGGGGCTTGGAGCTGGGGCAGAGGGAGAGCCTGAGGCTCTGCGCGTCGAGCAGGGCGCCGGTCGTGGAGTAGTAGGCGCGCTCGATGGTGTTCTGCAGCTCACGCACGTTGCCGGGCCAGTCGTATTCCATGAGCCCGGAGAGGAACTCCGGCGCCATGCTGCGCTCCGGCTCGGGCGACATCTTGTTGAGGCGCTCCAGGAAGTGCCCGGCGCACAGGCCGATGTCCCCGGGCCGCTCCCTGAGGGGCGGTATCTCGAGCTTGAGCACGTTGAGGCGGAAGTAGAGGTCCTGGCGGAAGCCTCCCTCGACGGCAAGCTGCTCCAGCTTGCGGTTGGTCGAGGCGATTATCCGGATGTCGAGGTCTATCTCCTGGCTGCCGCCGACCCTGGTTATCCTGTGGGTCTCAACGGCGCGCAGGAGCTTGGACTGGAACTCGATGGGCAGCTCGCCGATCTCGTCGAGGAAGAGGGTTCCGTGGTTGGCGAGCTCGAAGCGGCCGGGGTTGCCCTCGCCGGAATGGGCTCCGGGGAAGGTGCCTGCCTCGTAGCCGAAGAGCTCACGCTCGAGCAGGTCACGGGGGATGGAGGCGCAGTTGATGGCGACAAAGGGGCCCTCAGAGCGGCTGCCCTCGTTGTGCATGGACTGGGCGAAGAGCTCCTTGCCGGTGCCGGACTCGCCCTCGATGAGTATGTTGCCGTCGTATTGGGCGTAGCGCCTCGCGAGGGCGATGGTCTTTTTCATCGCCGGGTCGCGGGTGGAGATGTCCTGGAAGGTGTAGATGGCCCGGTTTCCGCTGACCTTGTTCACGGAGTCGAGGAGGTGCTTTTGCTTTTTGAGCGTGACGCAGAGGGTGCGCACGTCGTAGTCCATGGAGGGGCTGACAGAGGCAGAACAGTGCAGCAGGTCATCGCCGCTGATGAGCCTGGTGTCGTCGGAGAAGCAGCGGCTGCCCCGGCGCCAGTCCATGGCGTCCCAGCCGATGTCGGGCATGAGCCTGCGGAAGTCGCGGCCCTTGAGCTCCTCGAGGCTGAGCCCAAGCAGCCTGCCGGCGGCGCTGTTCATCCAGATGGCCCTGTAGTCGTCCTGGCCGAGCAAGACGATGCCGTCGGCGCTGCCCTCGAGGGCGGCGCGCATGATCTCGGCGTTGTGCAGCAGCGAGAGCTTGCCCTCGATGCCGTAGACGGCGGCGAGCACGACGGCCAGGGTGTGGTCGTGGACGCCGGAGGCGTCGCCGGACATATTGAAGCAGCCGATGACCTCGCCGTTGATGCCGTGTATGGGCGCCGCGGAGCAGGTCCAACTGTGGTGCGTGCGGCAGTAGTGCTCCGGCCCGACCATCTGTATGGGCGTGTCGCAGTCGAGGGCGACGCTTATGGCGTTCGTGCCCACGCTGAGGTTAGACCAGAGCGCCCCCGGGACAAAGCGCAGATCCTCGGTCCGCTCCATGATGGACTCGTCGCCCATGGTCTCGAGCACGTAGCCCGCGCTGTCGGTGAGCACCATGAGAAAGCCCGTGCGCCGGACGATGTCAAAGACGCTCTGCATGATCGGCAGGGCGATCTCCATGAGGGTGCTGTTGGCTTCCCTGATGGAGCGGAACACGGCGTCGTCCACCCTGCGGCCGATTCCGCCGTTGGGGTCCACCCCAGCCTCGCGGCATTTTCTCCAGCACTCGGCCACGGCGGGCTGCACGGAGCTGTCGAGCCTGCCCTCGTATACATAGGCAGCCCAGATCTCCTCAAGCCTTCTGAGATCCTTCATTTTCAACCCCCCCAAATATGATGAGCATGAGCTCCTCCGCGCCTATGCCTCCGAAAAACTCGTATAGCGGAAAGGCCCTCAGCCTCTCCGCGAACTCAGCCGGCTCAAAGCGGCAGCCCCTGAGGGCCTCACAGAGCTCCGAGCAGTCCCGCAGGGAGAGGAAGTCCCCGACGAAGGCCGCGGCCTCTATCTTGCCAGCAACGAGCTGGAGCTGCGCCTCTATACTTCCGGCGGGGAAGCGCCGGCGAGCGCGGAAGGAGAAATCCGGCGAGCGGCCCCGGTTCCAGTCCCAGCTGCGGTATTTTGCGTTCGCGAGCTCCTCGACCCGTGCCAGCTCCTCCTGCCCCAGGCTCTCGCACACGAGCCCGCCCTGCGCCAGCTGCGCGAGTATGGCACGCCGAAAACCGTGTACGTCCAAGTCCCCGCCGAGGAAGTCCCGAATGTTGCCCGTCCGGCTGCGCACGGATTTTGCGGCCTTGGATTCGAACTTGTCCGCCCTGGGTCTGAGCGCCGAGGCGAGGGCGTCCGCGTCCGTGTCGAACAGCAGCGTGCCGTGGTGGAGCACCCTGCCGCCACTGAGCCTCTGGGCGGTGCCGGAGACCTTCCGACCGTCAATGCAGATGTCGTTCCTGCCGGAGAGCTCCGCCCTCAGCCCGAGCGAGCGTAGTGCGGAGCAGACGGGCCTCGCCAGCGCCTGCATACTCAGCTCCGCCGTGTTCCCGGCTTCGGTGATGAACGAGTAGTTGAGGTTCCCAAGGTCGTGGTAGACCGCGCCGCCGCCGGTCATGCGCCGGACGACGCGGATGCCGTGCGAGCTGACATAGGCCTCGTCAACCTCCTCGGAGACGTTCTGGTTGAGGCCTATTATCACCGAGCTCTCGTTCTGCCATAGGATGAGCCAGTCGCCATCCCTCTTGTTCTCGAGCACGTACTCTTCAAAGGCCAGGTTGAACTCCGGCTCGGTGCTTCCCGTTTCGAGGTAGTGCAGGGCCATGATGCGCCTCCGTCTCATGTGTTGAGAAAAGTATAGCAGATTTTTACGCGCAAGGCAAGCGATTCTCAAAATATTCTCAGGCGCAGCCCGCCGGGCGCGAAAAAAGCAGAGCCCCGGGAGAGGCTCCGCCCAAGCTTTAAATTTCAGCAGGCCGAGCTGGCGGAGGATGAAGGGCGTGTTCTTGCTCGAGGAGCCGATTGCGAGCCTGAGGCCCATGCGGTTGTTGATCTCGCAGCCGAAACAAACCCCCAAGCTGTCGGCCATCCACTTCCAGGCTAGGTAGTGTTACTCGTACGTAAAGCAGATAACGCCGTCCAGGTCAAAGATAACAGCCTGATATCACATAATCCAGTCCTCTTTCCAAATCAAAGAATCCAGCACAAAGGCATCCCAGGGGTCAAGTTCGGCTCGGCCGCCGCCTTAATAGGCACACTGGTACCCGCCGTGTATTCGCCGCCTCTGAGTTCCAGCGTGCCGCTTTTGACTTCGATGATGGGTTCATCCGTTGTTTCCACATCTGTGTAGGTATCAAGGTTGTTAGTGAATAATCCATCTTCAAATTTCGCCGCATTTACAGCGAGGGTGCCGCCTTCTTCAACAATTATCGCGGGGCCATCGTAGCCGTCAACCATCTTGTAGGTAGTGGCAATGTTCCGGTTATGATCCTTAGCATAAGCATCAAGAACAACAAGTCCGTTATTTTCAACAGTAATGGGATTGCTAAGTGTTACTGTTAAGGGTGTGGTTGGCATATCCATCTCGTTTGTCAACAGCAGTCGGCCCCCGCTGCTGACCGTAACAGGGCCTGTTATATAGTAATCGCCATAATATTTGGAGTTGTGACACGGTTGAGTTAACTGGATTCCTATAGTAAAGTAGGACGTACCTATAAAATACCGAAAATACATATCTTGAGCTATCTGAGAGTTTTCTCTCGAGCATAGCCGTATCCTTGTGCATATCGAGGCCTCTGTTTATACTGGTATAGTCAACGGCGGGTAATACGGCTCACTCGGAAGGAAGGCACAATATGGTAGCCGGACACACGCAAGAAAAGCGCGGATACTTCTATATCGTCCTCAATTATAAAGATTCAGCCGGGGAGCCGAAACCGACAGCGCCGGCCATGGCCGTCCCTCACGTCGCTGACTGGCAACGTGCTGTTTGCGGACTTTATGCTGAGCTGGCTGGACGTCATCAAACGCCCCGTTTCGCCGGTGACCTTCTCGTCGTACTCGGAAATGGTCAAGGGCATTACCGCGCCTTATTTCAGGAAAACCGGAATAAGGCTCTCAGCCCTGAAGCCGCGCGATATACAAGCGTTTTATGACGAGAAAATAAAGACCGTCTCCGCAAACTCCGTCATACACTACC
>URDJ01000063.1 GCA_900546615.1 uncultured Eubacteriales bacterium
ATAAGGGGGAAACCCCTTGGTAGGGTTTCCCCCTTGAACCCCCTTCCTGACCTTGTTGAGCATAGAGCTTTCCGCGCTCTGCGGAGCGCGGCCATGGGGCGCCGCCCCCTGGACCCCCGCCGCCTTTTGAAAAAGGCGGGCGAAAACTTCAGACTTGGGCCCGGCCTTTAACAATACCGCGCTCCCCCGCATAGAATGGCGTGAATTTGCTGTTTGGGGGAGAGAAAATGAGCGTTTGGCGAGTAAGCGGCGGGCGGCGGCTCGAGGGCAGCGTGACGGTACAGGGCGCAAAAAACGCGGTGCTGCCCATCATGGCCGCGTCGGTGCTCTCACCCTGCGAGACGGAGCTGCTCAACGTCCCGAGCCTGCGGGACGTGGACGCTACCATCCGCATCCTGCGCGGCCTCGGCTGCGCGGTCGAGCGCGGGGGCGACGCCGTGAACATAGATTCCACCGGCCTGTGCCGGGCCGAGATACCGCACAGCCTCATGCGCGAGCTGAGAAGCTCCGTCATCTTTCTCGGCGCACTGCTGGCCCGCTGCGGCGAGGCAAGGCTGTCCATGCCGGGAGGCTGTGAGCTGGGGCCGAGACCCATAGACCTGCATCTCATGGCCCTGCGCGCCTTGGGCGCGGAGATAGAGGAATCCGGCGGAGAGCTGGTCTGCCGGGCGGAACGACTCAAAGGCGCGAGCATAGCCCTGCCCATGCCCAGCGTGGGCGCGACCGAAAACGCCATGCTGGCCGCCTGCGCCGCCGAGGGCAAGACGGTCATCATGAACGCCGCTAGAGAGCCGGAGATCGAGGAATTGCAGGATTTCCTTCAAAGGCTGGGCGCGGACGTCAGCGGTGCGGGCACCCCGACCGTGACGATACACGGCTTCAGGCCAGCAAGACGCATCGGCCACCGGATAATGCCGGACAGGATCGTCTCCTCGACACTGCTGTGCGCGGTCGCCGCCTCGGGTGGGGACATAGAGCTGCGCGGCACAGAGCCTGAGCATTTTTCCACGGTTTTGTACTCGCTTTCGGAGTGCGGCTGTGATATAATAAGGGGTAAACGCAGGCTGAGGCTCAAATCGGATGGGAACCTCAAAGCGCCGTCGCCCGTCATAACCGGGCCGTATCCGGCCTTCCCGACGGACGCGCAGCCGCTGATGCTGGCTGCCTGCCTGAAGGCTCAGGGCACCTCGGTGTTTGTCGAGAACGTGTTCCAGAACAGGTTCAGGTACACGGAGGAACTGGTGCGGCTGGGCGCAAGGATACATACGGAGGGCCGCGTGGCGGTCGTCACGGGCGTGCGTGAGCTGCACGGCGCCCCCACGGTGGCGACGGATTTGAGAGGCGGCGCGGCGCTTATCATAGCGGGGCTGTCGGCCGAGGGCGAGACGGAGATACTCGACTCGGGCCACATCGATCGGGGCTATGAGGCTCTCGACGTAAGGCTCAGCGAGCTGGGCGCACAGATAGAACGGCGGGCTTAGCCGGAAGGAGGACGCAATGGCGACCCTGATGCGGAACCAGAGGAAAAAGAAAACAGGCCGCCGGGCCTTTTACGGGCCGCTGGCCTTCCTCGTGGCCTGCGCGGTGCTGATATTCCTCATGAGCATTTTTTTCAGAGTCTCGACCGTGGAAGTGCAGGGGAACGTGTACTACACGGCGCAGGAGGTACAGGACGCCGCGGGCATAGTCGAGGGCGACAACCTGTTTTTTATAAACCGCTTCAGGGTCGTGAGCAGGATCTTTGCGAGACTGCCATATATAGAAAACGTGGAGATAAAGCGCTACCTGCCGAACAAGGTCGTGCTGACAGTGAGCGAGTGCCAGGCGCTGGGCTGCGTCAGCGTGGACGGCGAGGCCTGGGTCATAGACCGCAGCTGCCGGATACTGACAAAGGCGACCGAGCTGGAACAGGAGCAGCTCATGGAGATCCGCGGCATAACGCCGCTGACGACGGAGATCGGCAAGGTGTTCGAGACGGGCAGCGACGACGCGGGCAAGCTCGAATACCTCTGTGAGATACTCAGCCAGATACAGGAGCGCGGCATGACCGGGGACGTGAGCTACCTTGACATGACGAACGCAAATGACCCGAGCTTCGGTTATCTGGGCAGGTTCACGGTGAGGTTGGGAGAGGCCGGGGATACGGAGTACAGGTTCGGCAAGCTGCTCTCGGCGGTGTCGCAGCTCACGGAGAACGACAGGGGCACGATAGACGTCTCGGGAGACGATGCGGCGGCGGTTTTTAACCCTTATTGAGCAAAAGTGTGTTATGGAAACAAAAAATAGTTGACCGGACAAGTGAAAAGTTATAATATGAGTAGAAGAAAAAAGAAAAATACAGCCCGGCGGGCAGTGCCGCAGGGCGTCTCAAAAGATAACAGGGAGGCACCGAATATGTCTTATAAAACCGAAACCGGCCCCGAGAATGTCGTAACGCTGAAGGTCGTTGGTGTCGGCGGAGCCGGCAACAACGTTGTGAACCGCATGGTGAAGTCGGGCACGCAGGGCGTTGAGTTCATTTCCGTGAACACGGACAAGCAGGCTCTCGCGGTCTCGAGCGCGGACCAGAAAATCCAGATCGGCGAGAAGCTGACCCATGGCCAGGGCGCGGGCTCCGACCCGGACGTCGGCAAGCGCAGCGCTGAGGAGAGCCGGAACGACATAGCAAAGTCTCTCGAGGACGCAGACATGGTGTTCATCACCGCCGGTATGGGCGGCGGCACGGGCACCGGCGCGGCTCCCACCGTGGCTGAGATCGCAAGAGAGGCCGGCGCGCTGACCGTCGGCGTCGTGACCAAGCCCTTCAAGTTCGAGGGCAAGCGCAGGATGGACCAGGCGCTCGGAGGCATCAACTCCCTGCTCGGCAAGGTCGATTCCCTGCTCATAATCCCTAATGACCGCCTGAAATACGCCACCGACCAGAAGGTCACGCTGGCCAACGCCTTCGAGATCGCCGACGACGTGCTTCGTCAGGCCGTCACCAGCATCTCCGACCTTATCAAGAACACGGGCTTTATAAACCTCGACTTCGCGGATGTCACCACCATCATGAAGGACGCGGGCTTTGCGCACATGGGCGTGGGCCACGCCGTCGGCAAGGGCAAGGCCGAGGAGGCCGCGAAGATGGCCGTCGCCAGCCCGCTCATGGAGACCTCGATAAACGGCGCGCACGGTGTGCTGATAAACGTGACGGGTTCCGAGGACATGGGCCTCGAGGATGTCGAGGCCGCAGCAAACCTCGTTCAGGAGGCCGCGCACCCGGACGCGAACATCATCTTCGGCGCCACCTTCGACAACAGCCTGGACGACGAGATACGCGTCACCGTCATTGCAACGGGCTTCGAGGAAGGCCGTGCCAAGGTCCCGGGCGCTGAGACCGCGGCGAAGCAGGCGGCTCCATCCGAGGGGCTGTTCACGCAGGCCCAGCAGCAGGCGGCCCAGCCTCAGCAGCAGGCGGCCCCGGCTCAGCAGGCGACGGCCCAGCAGCCGCAGTCCCAGGACGACGACCCCTATGACACGATCTTCAAGATTTTCAACTCCCGGTAAGAGAGATATACAGCTGAAAAAACTACCGGCCTCTTTTAAGGGGCCGGTATTTCGTATGGAGGACGTATGAAGCTGCTGTACGCTGAGGACGAGCCGGCCATGACCGAGGCCGTGAAGGACATATTGGAGTATCACAGGTTCATGGTGGACGCGGTGCCGGACGGGACGGAGGCGCTCGAGTACGCGCTGGCCGGGGACTACGACGGGATCATACTGGACATCATGCTGCCGGGTAAGAGCGGACTGGAGGTGCTCTCTGAGCTGAGACAGGCGGGGGACCGAATGCCCGTGCTGCTGCTGACGGCGAAGTCGGAGGTCGAGGACCGGATACGTGGACTGGACATGGGCGCGGACGACTACCTGCCCAAGCCCTTTGCGATGGGAGAGCTGCTGGCGCGCGTTCGGGCCATGCTGAGAAGGCGCGAGGCATACACTCCGGATATTGTGAGCTTTTTCGACCTGACGCTGGATAGAAGAAATTGCGAGCTGGCCTCGGCGGAGGGAGCGGTGACGCTCACGAGGCTCGAGTACCGGATGATGGAGGCGCTGATGCTCAACCGCGGGATATTCCTCACGACGGAGGAGCTGCTGGTAAAGACATGGGGCTATGATACCGAGGCGGAGCAGGGAGCGGTGTGGGTGTACCTGTCGAGCCTGCGGAAGCGGCTGACGGCTGTAGGCTCGCGGGTGAAGATACAGCTCCGGCGCGGCGTGGGCTACAGACTGGAGGCGCCGGATGATTAAGACGCTCAGACGGAAGTTTGTCGTGACTGCGATGGCGGCCGTGACCGCGCTGCTGCTGGTGCTGCTGGGCGGGATAAACGGTGTGAACCTGTGGTTGAAGTCGCGGGATACGGACATGCTGCTCACGGCGCTCTCGGAGGGCGAGGGCACGATGCGTCCTGAGCGCGAGGGACAGGGACTGTTCCGGCCGCCGCTGGACGGCGACGCGGCGATGTCGGCGGTGTTTTTCGTAGTGCGGCTGGATGAGAGCGGGAAGGCTGTGTATGCCGACGTATCGAAGATAGCGTCCGTGACTGAGGCCGAGGCGGAGGAGTATGCCGAGGGCGTGTACGGCAGCTCTGAGGGCCGGGAAGGCCGGTTCAAGTACAGGGTGACGCAGTCGCGGGACGGCCGCGGAAGCACGGCGGTGTTTCTGGACGTGTCGGAGGACTCGCGGTCTTCGCTGATAATAGCAGTGCTGTCACTTCTGGCGGGAGCGGCATGTTGGCTGGGAGCGCTGCTGGTGGTAGTGCTGTTGTCGAGGCGCGCAACGCAGCCCATAGCCAAGAGTATGGAACGGCAGAAACAGTTTATAACCGACGCGGGCCACGAGATAAAGACGCCGCTGGCGATAATAAGGGCGAATGCGGATGCGCTGGAGCTGCACGAGGGCGAGAACCGATGGAGCCGGAACATCCAGCGGCAGACGGAGCGCATGGACGAGCTTGTGAAGCGGCTGCTCATGCTCGCGCGGCTGGACGAGGCGTCGGAGCAGGCGCAGATGCAGGAGCGGACGCGGTATTCGCTCAGCGAGACTGTGACGGAGACGGCAGAGCAGTACCGCGAGCCGGCGGAGGCGGCGGGCCTTGGCCTGTGCGTGCAGGCAGAGCCGGGTATAGAGCTTGAGGGCATCCCGGAGGCGGCGGCCGAGCTGGTGGATATATTGATGGATAACGCTGTGAAATACGCGGAGCCGGGTACGGAGATAGAGGCAGAGCTGAGCCGCGAGGGCGGCAGGGCGGTGTTGAAGGTGAGAAACCGATGCACGCAGCCTCCGCGTGACCCGGAGCGGCTGTTCGACCGGTTTTACCGGGAAGACAGCGCCAGAACGCAAAGCGCCGGCGGCACCGGCCTCGGCCTGTCGATAGCAAGGGCGATAGCAGAAAGCCAAGATGCCGCCCTGAACGCAAAAATGACAGAAGAAAACACAATAGAATTCGAGGCGCGCATGAAATGCGGCTGAAACAACCTGCAGCCGCCTGCCCCGCCCCTTCGGCTGCACCGGGGGTGGCATACTACCGCCGCAGACCGAGCCGCGTTGACTTTGCACACTTGGCATGGTAAAATCCTGACAGAATATTGACAAAGGAGTTGAATGTCATGCTTCTCACGCCTGAACAGCAGGCTATGCTGGACGGCGCCCAGGGCGAGGTCATGGCTAAGGTCATGCGCTCGCTCGTCATGTACGGCGGGACCTTCGGCGCTGAAAAGATGGTGCCCGTCACGAGCAGGTACGGCCACACCGTCATCAGCTTCGGCATAGGCGTCATGAAACCCGTGTACGAACTCTACGACAAGCTGCTCGAGGCCGGGGCGATATCGAAACAGCAGTTTTCCGCAGACCCCCTGCCCCTCGACCCCAAGGTGCCCTCGAACCTCCTTCAGGACATCATTTTCAAGGGCATAATGTACTCCCAGCAGAAACGCTACGAGGCCCAGCTCGAGAAGTTCGGCATACTGGGCAAGGATGCTTTCACCTGCGCCTGCTACCTCGATGAGGTCGGCAACAAGCCGGAAAAGGGCGAGGTGCTCTCCTGGGCCGAATCCTCGGCGGTGGTCTACGCCAACAGCGTCCTCGGCGCGAGGTGCAACCGCAACTCGGGCATGCTGGAGCTCATGGGCTCCATTGCCGGCTGCGTGCCCTATTTTGGTCTGCTCACCGACGACGGCAGGCGCGCCGACTGGATAATCGAAGTCAAGACCGAAAAAAAGCCCGAAGCCCAGCTGCTCGGCTCGGCCATAGGCATGAAGGTCATGGAACAGGTGCCCTACATAAAGGGCCTCGACAAATGGCTCGGCACGGAGATAACGCCCGAGGTCACGGCCTATCTCAAGGACTTCGGCGCGGCCACGGCCTCTAACGGCGCGGTGGGCCTGTACCACGTCGAGAACCTCACGCCCGAGGCGAAGGAGCAGGGCGAGAGCCTCATCCGCGAGGGTGCGCCGGTCTACGTCATCGACGACGCCGAGCTCGAGCGCGTGAAGGCGAACTATCCCTGCGTGTGGAAGGATTTGAACGCCGCGCCGAAGCTCTGCTTCGTGGGCTGCCCGCACCTGACGCTGGGCCAGCTCAGGGACTGGACGGAGAACATCGAAAAGGCGCTTAAAGAAAACGGCAAGAGCAAGGTCACGGTGCCGACGGTGTTCACCGCCGCGCCTGCGACGATAAAGGAGTTCCAGAAGACGGTGTACGCCAAGCGGCTGGAGCGCACGGGCGTCATACTTTCCTACATCTGTCCGCTGATGTACATGAATAATCCGCTCTCGGGCAAGATGCCCGTCATTACCTGCTCGAACAAGCTGCGGACCTACACGACGGCGCGGTACTACACCGAGGCGGAGATACTGAACAAGATAACGGGAGGTGTCTGCTGATGGCTAAGGTGTTCAAGGGCCGCCCGGTGGTAGCGGGCAGCTGCACGGCCCCGGCGCTGGTGTCGCACGGCGGCTTCAACACGCTGGCGAGCTTCCAGATGGCGATGATGTTCGGGGACAAGAAGGTCAAGTGCGGTGACCAGAACAACCCCGACCTCTACAAGAAGCCGATGAAGGGCACGGCGCTCTGCCTGCCGCAGACGATAGGCTCGACGACGGGCGGCATGGTGCTCTACACCGCCTGCGCGACGGATAACCAGCCGGCGTGCATGCTGTTTTCGATGACCATCGACAGCCTCGCGGCCTCGGGCGCGATACTGGCCGCGAACTGGACGGAGGCTAACATGCCCGTTATCGACCGGCTGGGCGACGAGTTCCTCGAGTACGTGCAGGACGGCATGACGGTCACAGTAGAACCTGACGGCACCGTGACGGTGGAATAAGAACAGGATACAAGACCGGGCGGGGTCCGGCCGAAGGCGCGCGCCTTCGGTCAGGCCCCGCCCGTTTCGTCAAAGTATACGGATCCCGCCTCTGAAATTTGTCCGACCGCATAGAGCTCTACCTTACAGAACAGCTCGGCTGAAATTGTTATGTAAACTTAACGCAATAAACGAAGGCGCGTGCCGGTTTTTCCGGCGCGCGCCTTCGGCTTGACAAAATGTGCGGCTGATTTTAAAATCGTAGTGGGAGTTGATACTATGAGCGAGCATACGTATGTCGGGCCGGACGGGCTGGTATATACCCACAGCCATGAGCATAAGCATCAGCATACGCAGACCAAAGCCGTGCTGAACAGATTGTCAAGGGCCATCGGCCACCTCGAGTCCGTCAGGAAGATGGTCGAGGACGGGCGCGACTGCTCCGAGGTGCTCGTCCAGCTCGCCGCCGTCAGGTCGGCTCTCAACAACACCGCCAAGGTCATACTCAAGGACCACGTCGAGCACTGCCTCGCCGACGCCGTAGAGAGCGGCGACATGCAGGCCATAGAGCAGCTCAACCGGGCCATCGAGCAGTTTATGAACTAGATTATCATCCCTCCGTCAGCGCCGACGATCTGCCCCGTGATGAACGAGGCCGCGCCGCTCGCGAGGAAGGCCGTGACGCGTGCGATGTCCTCCGGCTGCCCGATGCGGCAGAGTGCAGAGTTTTCGGCCATTGCCGCCTTGTCCTCCGCCGTGAAGCAGGAGAGCATGTCCGTGTCCACCGCGCCGGGCGCGACGGCGTTCACACGGATGCCCGAAGGCCCCAGCTCCTTCGCAAGGCCCTTCACAAAGCTGATGACCGCGCCCTTCGTCGCGGAGTAGGCCGTTTCGCAGGAGCCGCCCCGCACCCCGAGAATGGACGAGGTGCAGATGATGCAGCCGCGCTTTTCTTCCACCATATGGGGTATAGCCTCGCGGCAGCAGTGGAACATACCGTTCACGTTTACGTCGAAAATGCGCCGCCACTCGGCATCGGTCATGTCCTGCAAAAGACCGGACCACGCGATGCCTGCGTTGCACACGAGCAGCTCAAAGGGGCCTGCGGCCTTGAACATGGCCTTCACCTGCGCAGGATCAGCAACGTCCGCGCAGATCGCCTCGGTGCCCAGTTCGGACGCGAGCGCTTCGGCTTCGGAGCGGCTGTGCAGGTAGTTTATGGTGACGTGCCAGCCGTCTTTTGCCAGGGCCCTTGCGGTGGCCGCGCCTATGCCCCTTGAGGAGCCGGTAACGAGAGCTTTTTTCATTTTATCACCCGCTACGATTGTACCACAGGCGCGGATTTTGTAAAGCGCCGAATTCATTCGCACAGGAGCGACATGGAATGGAGAACGAAAGGAAAAAGGAAAATAGAAGGCCGCCGGACAGGCAATACCGCGAGCCGCCGGAGGACAGCGGGGCGCCGAAAATGCGTACCTGGGGCTTCATCGTGGGCGCGGTGGTGTTGCTCGCCATACTGACGGTGGTGCTCTGCGTCATGGCCGGGGTCTTCGACTTCGGCGGCGGGGGAGATAGCGAGACCGAACCGCCCGTCGTCCAGACCCAGCAGCCCGAGTCCACGACGGCGCCCGATGCGACCGAGCCGCCCGTCACGGATTCTCCCGAGCCGGAGGAGACCGACGCGCCCGAGACCCACACGATAAACGTCATCGCCGGCAACGGCGGCAGCATCTCGCCCTCCGGCATCGTGCAGGTGGAGGACGGCGGCAGCATAACCTTCACCATGAAGGCCGACGAGGGCTATGAGCTTTCGGAGCTTATAATCGACGGCATGTCCGTTGTGCTCTCGGACAGCTATACGCTCAACAACGTGACGGCCGAGCACACGGTGTACGCGATATTCAGGGAGATCCCGCAGCCGACCGAAACGCCCGAGCCGGAGCCTACGCCCACGCCCACGGAGACGCCTTATGAGGACCCGTGGTTCCCATGGTTCCCGTCCGAGACGGACCCGAATACCGGCTGGGAGGAGCCGCTTTACCCGGACGAGGGGTTTTAGGTGCTTGCTATTCCCCACCTGAGATGATATAATAACAAATCGCACAGCGTGTTTCCCCACGCTGAGCCATCTGCGGGAAGGAGGCGGGCACTTTGAAAACGAGGCACATACTGCTGGCCTTTGCATTTATATTGCTGACCATCTTTCTGCTCATCATAATTTTCTCCAGGTCCTCCGAAGCACGCACTCTGGCGCACGACAACGCCGTGCCGGATGCGGGAGTGGCCATGCCCGACCCGACAACGACCACCGAGGGCGACAGCGTGATCGACGTGAACCCCGCGCCGACCAAAAAACCGGTTTCCGACGAGAAGCCGGATATAGACATAAGCTCCTGGGAATATGTCCTGGCCAACAGTGAAAACAATATTGGCAAATACGCCCCTACGGTGACCGCAATAGAGGACACGGCCCAATTCTTCGACGAGCGGGCTGTGGGTGCACTCGAGGACTTTTTGAACGCGGCGAGGGCCGCGGGATATACGCCCTATGTGATGACCGCGTACAGGCCGTACTCGACGCAGGAGTATTACTACAACGGCAAGGCGAGCCAGATAAGCTGGCCGGATTATCCGGATGCCGAGGACTATGCCGCCGCCGCACTGCTCGTCGCTCCGCCGGGCACCAGCGACCACCAGACCGGCCTCGGCGTGGATATCACGGACAAGTACTATAATACGCTCGACGCCTCGCTGATGGACCAGGACTTCCTGGACTGGATGGCGGAGCACTGCGCGGAGTACGGATTCATTCTGAGGTACCCAAGCCTGAGAAAGACCATTACCGGCTGGGATGAGCCATGGCATTTCAGATACGTCGGCGTCGAGGCTGCGGAGTATATCATGGAGAACAATCTGTGCCTCGAGCAGTTCGTTGAAATGTATTGAGTAAAGCATTTAAGACCCGCTTTTTCGGCGGGTCTTAAATATTTTATTAGAAAAAATTCTTGACTAATCTTGTGCAATATGCTAAAATCTATCTTCGCTCGGGCATTGGTATGCCTATGGGCGGAAAACTGTCTTAAAAGTGCGGGGTTTAGTGTGAAAACTGCGCTTTTGAGAACATTTGAGGAAAGGAGGAAAAACATGCCGACATTCAATCAGCTGGTTCGCAAGGGGAGGGAACAGGTGACCTACAAGTCCACGTCTCCTGCCATGCAGAAGGGTCTGAACACGATCAAGAACTGCGAGACCAACCTGTCGAGCCCGCAGAAGCGCGGCGTCTGCAC
>URDJ01000064.1 GCA_900546615.1 uncultured Eubacteriales bacterium
ACGAGATCCTCTCTGGTCTCGTGGGCTCGGAGATGTGTATAAGAGACAGATTCTGCAGCGGCAGCATCACGAACTACGGATGGAGCACGATATAGAAGGAAGGGGCCATGACGGATAATGAAGTTGATATTATTGTCTCGCCTCCTGACGAGGCTGAGGATGTCTGAGCTATGTTAAAGAAACGCTTTACCAAGGCGGCCGTTGCGCTTGTCTGCGCGCTGGTGTTCACGCTCGCGGCGCTGCTGGGGCTCTTCTACAGCCCCGACCAGATGCTCGCCGACGCGCTCTACCAGAAGCCCAAGGCCCTAGACGGCAACATCTTCGTCATCGGCATCGACGACCGCGCCATAGACGACATAGGCCCCTATCAAACCTGGGGCCGGGACGTCATGGCCATGGCCATCGAGGCCCTGAACGCCGATCCCGAGAATCGCCCCGCCGTCATCGGCATAGACGTGCTCTACACCGGTGAGACCGACCCCGAGCTGGACAGCTGGCTCGCCGAAGCCGCGGGCGAGTGCGGCAACGTAGTCGTCGCCTCCGTCGCGAACTTCGGCACGGAGCTTGTCACCGAGGACACCGGCAGCTTCTACCTTGAGGACTACTCCGTCCTCTCGTATGAGGAGCCGTTCGAGGCGCTCCGGGCCGTCACCACGCAGGGGCACATAAACGCCATGTACGACGCCGACGGCGTGCTGCGCCACGCGATACTCCAAATAGACCTGCCCGACGGGCGCAGCGTTCCCTCCTTCAACTACGCCATCTATCAGAAATACGCCGAGGCGAACGGTCTGCCCGTGGAGCTGGACGTGCCGACCGACGAACTCTACCGCTTCTACGTCGATTTCTCGGCCCTGCCGGGCGGCTACTATGAGGGCATCTCCGTCTCCGACCTGCTCGCGGGCGAGTTCCCTGCCGAGCTGTTCAAGGACGCCGTCGTGCTCATCGGCCCCTACGCCGCGGGCCTCTCCGACTACGTGACCACGGCGATCGACCGCGCCTCCCTCATGTACGGTGTGGAGTTTCAGGCCAACGTCATAAACCAGCTCATTAACCAGAGCTTCAAGCTGGAGGTCTCGAACTACCTGCAGGCCCTCATCCTCTTTGCGCTCTCGGCGGCCTGCCTCTACTTCTTCATCGGGCGGAAGCTGCGCTGGGCGCTCATAGTCTGGCTCGCCGCCGCCGGCGGGAGCCTCGGCCTGTGCGTCGCGCTCTACGGCGCGGGCTATGTCCTGCACCCGCTCTGGCTGCCACTGACGGTGACGGTCTTCTTCGTCGCCGCCGTGGCCTTCAACTACGTGCAGGCCGCGGTCGAGAAGCGCAGGATATCGAACACCTTCAAGCGCTACGTAGCACCCGAGATCGTCGGCGAGCTGCTGCGTGAGGGCACGGATTCCCTCGGCCTCGGCGGCAAGCTCTGCGACATCGCCGTGCTCTTTGTGGACATCCGCGGCTTCACCACCATGAGCGAAGTGCTCACGCCGCAGGAGGTCGTATCCATCCTCAACCGCTACCTCTCGCTCACAACCGACTGCATAATGAAAAACCACGGCACGCTCGACAAATTCGTCGGCGACTGCACCATGGCCATCTGGAACGCGCCCATCGAGCAGGAGGACTACGTCATGAACGCCTGCAAGGCCGCCGTGGACATGGTCGAAGGCTCCAAAGCACTCTCGCAGGAGCTCTTGGAGAAGTTCGGGCGCACGGTGTCCTTCGGCATAGGCGTACACTGCGGCAGCGCGGTAGTGGGCAACATCGGCGCGGAGATGCGCATGGATTTCACCGCCATAGGCGACACCGTAAACACCAGCGCCCGGCTCGAGGCCAACGCCCCGGCGGGCAAAATCTACATCAGCCGCGACGTCGTTGAGCGCCTCGGCGACAGGATACGCGTGACCTCGCTCGGCGACGGCATAAGCCTCAAGGGTAAGTCGCAGAAGCTCGAGATATTCCTCCTCGACGGCATCGCCGGGGGCGAAACTCCCACGGAGGTGGAGAAATGATGAAAAAACTGCTCTCAATCCTGCTGGCCGCGGCCCTCATAGCCTCTCTGGCCGTCCAGGCGCTGGCCTCGTATGAGGTCGAGTCTGGCTCGATGGCGGCCTCCGGCATGGCCGTCGTGGACGGCGTGCTCTACGTCGCCGACAGCTGGAACAACGCCGTCTGGCAGCTGGAAGACGGCGGCGGCGCCTCGCCGCTCGCCGGAAGGACGGACGTGAAGGACAGCTCGGGCCGGCCCATGGGCGGCTATGCTGACGGGTCCTTCAGCGCCTCCGCCTTCAATGAGCCGTGGGCCATCGCGCCCTACGGTGAGGGACTGCTCGTCTCCGACAGCGGCAACGGCGCCCTGCGCTGGCTCGACCTCGAAAACGAGAAGGTCTATACCGCCATCGACGGCCTCAGCCTGCCCACCGGTCTGGCCGTGGGCGAGGATGGCTTCGTCTACATATCCGACACCGGCAGCAGCAAGATCTACAGGCTCGACGCCGATGGGAAGTATGAGGTGTACGTCGGCTCCGGGCTGAACGAGCCGACCGGCCTTGCCTGGCACGACGGCGTGCTCTACGTCGCCGACACCGGCAGCCACCGCATCCTCACCGTGACGGACGGCAGGGTGGAAGTGCTCGCCGGCGCGCGTCTCACGGGCGACGCGGCCTATGAGGGCGGATACCTCGACGGCAGCGCGGACGAGGCCCTGTTCTCCGGCCCGCAGGGCGTCGCGGTAGGCCCCGACGGCAGCGTCTATATCGCCGACACCGGCAACAGCGCTGTGCGCGTGCTGCGCGGCGGGGTCGTGACCACCCTCACTGCGGCCGGGGACAGCGACACCTGGCCCGTCTCGCCGAGGGCACTGCTTGTATATAACGGCCTGCTCTACGTCGGCGACGTCTTTTCCAGAAGTACGGGCGTGATCGACGTGAGCGCCGGTGCGCTCCCCTTCGAGGACGTGGCTGCGGGCGCGTGGTACTACGACGCAGTGGCCTTTGTCAGCGCGAACGGCCTGTTCGACGGCACGTCTGAAACTGCCTTCTCCCCCAATGGACAGATGACCCGAGCCATGGTCATAACGGTGCTTGCGCGGCACGCGGGCATTGACACCTCCGTCGGGGCGACCTGGTACGATGCCGCGGTAGACTGGGCGCTCGAGACCGGGGTCTCCGACGGCAGCGACCTCGAGGGCAGCATCACGAGGGAACAGCTTGCGACGATGCTCTACCGCGAGGCCGGCTCACCCGCCGTTTCCGGCAGCCTCGAGGGCTACGTGGACGCGGACGAAGTCAGCTACTGGGCAGCGGACGCCATGCTCTGGGCCGTCGCCGAGGGAATAATAGAGGGCGCCGGAGGGAATGCTCTGACCCCGACCACCCCGGCCACCCGCGCTCAGACCGCCGCGATACTGCAAAGGTACATTACACAAAGCTGAGACAGCGGCCATTTATGAACTGCCCCGGACCGTACACATAGCACGATCCGGGGCAATTTATATCACGCCGAACACTTCCCGGGCTTGTTAAGATGTCTATTGGTCGTTAAAAAACCGGAAGATCGCGGCAAAATGAGTGAAATAACAAAAAGGCGCGGGGATGCTTAGATCCCCGCGGCCTTTTATTAAATCATCGCAACGTTTACAGCGCCTCAAGCGCCTCCTTGTAGGCGGCCAGATCGTCCTCGGTCACCATGTCCTCAATGTAGGGCAGGGCGTCGTTGAAGATGAAGCTGCGGCCCACCTCGAGCAGCGGGTGCTCCAGCACCGCGGGGATGTACTGGTTTATGAGCTCCATGATCTCCGGAGTGTCGAGCATCTCGCCGACGGTGGTGGTCTCAAAGGTATACTTTGCCATTTTTGTTCCTCCTTAAAATTTTACTCTATCGCTTCAAGCGCCGCCTTCAGGGCGTCGCGCTTCTCCTGGGGTATCTTCTTCTGGCTGTCGAGCACGACGCCCACGGGCTTGCCCTTCACCAGCTTGAGCAGCGGGCTCTCCAGAGCCGCGGGCAGGATCTCCTTGAACACCGCCACGCAGCGCTCATCCGCCAGCAGGTCGCCTATCTTGCTGTCCCATCCGTATTTTCCCATGCCTTGCTCCTTTCTTCAAGCTTTTTTTGCAGCGCGGCCCAGCTCCAGGCCCTTGTCGAGAGCCTTCCTGTTCAGCTCCACGACCTCCGCGCCCTTGGCCGCGAACTTGTGCTCGAGGCTCGCCATGAATACCGCCGGGTCGAGCATCCCGGAATAGCCCAGCATTGCGCCGATGAGGATGATGTTCGCTATCTTGTCACTGCCCAGCTCGTGCGCCAAATCGTCCGCCGGCACGTCCACGACCTCGATGTCCGTCCGCTTGAGGGCCGAGGTCGTGCGGTTTATGTTCCGCACCAGCACGCCGCCCGGCTTCAGCTCCGGCGTGAACTTCTTAAACGAGGTCTCGTTCATGACGATAAGGCCGTCCGACTGCTTCGGCAGGGGTGATACTATCTCGCTGTCCGATACGATGACCGTACACTTGGCGCTGCCGCCGCGCTGCTCGGGACCGTAGAGCGGCATGAAAGTCGCATGCATCCCGCCCTCGACCGCACTGCCTGCCAGCGACATGCCTATCGACATGACGCCCTGGCCGCCCGAGCCGGAGATTATGAGCGTAAATTTCATCTCACTCGCCCTCCTTTGCCGTCTTGTCCACGAAAACGCCGCAGGGGAAGTACTTCATGGTATGCTGCTCCATGAACTCCAGCGTCTTCACGGGCGACATGTGCCAGTTCGTCGGGCAGTTCGTCAGCAGCTCCACGAAGGAGAAGCCGAGGCCCTCGACCTGGTTCTGCATGGCCTTTTTGATGCCGGCCTTGGCCTTGCGGATGTTCGCGGGGTTGTTCAGCGAGAACCGCGCCACGTAGACCGGGGCCTCCAGTTCCTTTATGAGCTCGCACATCCTCAGGGGATAGCCCATGGTATCCGGGTCGCGCCCGTAGATGCAGGTGGTGGATTTCTGGCCCACCAGCGTGGTCGGGGCCATCTGGCCGCCGGTCATGCC
Organism: uncultured Eubacteriales bacterium; assembly: GCA_900546615.1. GTDB lineage: Bacteria > Bacillota > Clostridia > Oscillospirales > Oscillospiraceae > Scatomorpha > Scatomorpha pullistercoris. Next base: position 5,025 of record URDJ01000064.1, read on the forward strand.
GTAGGTGGAGTTGTTCGCGAAGAAAATGGTGATATGCTCGCCGCGGTTGGCGGCCATCATTACCTCGGACAGGCCGATGGAGGCCAGGTCGCCGTCGCCCTGATAGGCGAAGACGAGGGCGTCCGGGCGGCACCTCTTGATACCCGTCGCGACGGCGGGGGCCCTGCCGTGGGCGGAGGTGACCATGTCGAGCTTCCAGTAGAGGCTGTTCATGGTCGCGCAGCCGACGGGCAGCACGTTTATGACCTTCTCAGCGACGCCCAGATCGTCGATTGCCTCGGCGATGAGCTTGGTCGCGAGCGAGTGCAGGCAGCCGGGGCAGAAGCCGCTCGAAAGGGGCAGCAGGCATTTCGGTTTCGTATACACCTTCTCAACCGCCATCACTGCTCACCTCCTTCAATGATCTTGCGTACAGCGGTCTTTGTGCTCTCGTCGTCGAGCAGGATGCCGCCGCTCCTGCCGTACTCGTACACCGGCGCGCGGCCGAGCACCTGCAGCTCTATGTCCTCACGCATGAGCGCCGGGATGGACATCTCTATGTCGATGAGGCCCTTTACCTTCGTGTAATCCAGATTCGCTATGCTCTTTTTCGGGAAGGGAAACAGGGTGATGGGCCGGATAAGCCCTATCTTGACGCCCTCCTCGCGCAGGTCGAGCACTACCTGCTTTGCGACCCTCGCGCTCATGCCGTAGGCCACGATGACCCATTCGGCATCGTCCACCATGAACTCCTCGACCTTGACGTCGTTTTCCTCCCAGCGCCTGGTGCGCTGTACCGCGAGCTTGTTCTTGCCCTCGAGACCCGCCTCGGGGTAGATCGGCGTGATGAGGTGTCCGCCGCGCTTGGTACCGTCGTAGCCGACAGTCCAGGGTTTGCAGGGGCTCTCGGGCAGCTCCTTCATCGGGGGCAGCTCGACCTCCTCCATCATGGTGCCGAGGCAGCCGTCCATGAGTATCATGACGGGGCTGCGGTCGCGTTCCGCATACTCCGGCGCGTCGTAAACTATGTCCACGGCCTCCTGCACGGTATAGGGTGCGAAGACCAGCATGCGGAACCCGCCGTGGCCCGCGGCCTTGGTCGCCTGGAGGTAATCCTGCTGCGCGGGCTGGATGGAGCCGAGGCCCGGGCCGCCGCGCTGCATGTTCACGATGACGGCGGGCAGCTCCGCCGCCGAAAGGTAGCTTATGCCCTCGCTCTTGAGCGAAATGCCGGGGCTGGAGGAGCCGGTCATGGCCCGCACGCCCGTCGCAGCCGCGCCGTAGACCATGTTGATGGACGCGACCTCGCTTTCACCCTGTACGAAGCAGCCGCCGACCTCGGGAAGGCGCCAGGACAGGTACTCGGGCAGCTCCGACTGCGGGGTGATGGGGTAGCCTGCAAAGAAGCGCACGCCGCCTCTGACCGCAGCCTCGCCTATGGCCTCGTTGCCTTTCATGAATTCCTTAGCCATTCTCAGCCCTCCCCCTTCACGATGTCTATCGCAGCCTCGGGACATACTATGGCGCAGGTGCCGCAGCCTATGCAGCCCTCCAGGTCGATGACCGGATAGTAGTGGCCCTTTGCGTTGCGCTTATCGCCGAACGCGATGACCTTTTTGGGACAGAACTTCACGCAAAAGCCGCAGCTCTTGCAGAGGTTCGCCACCACGCTTGCTTTGTTCATTACATCATCTCCTAAGTTTCAGCCCTGATACTGCTTGTCGTAATTCTTCTGGATGCAGGATATGATCTTGGTTATCATGTCGTTTGCCGGGGTGGGTATGCCGAGCGCCTTGCCGTACTTGGAGATGGCGCCGTTGAGCGTACCTATCTCGGTCTGGCGCTTGAACATGAGCACGTCCTGGGCCATGGAGGGGAAGTAGTCCTCGATAGTGCCGCCGCCTACGGATTTGCGCAGTTCAGTCATAAAGGCGGAAGCCGTCATGGGGCAGCCCTTCGCCGTAGCGACCGCACAGCACTCGGTGACGACCTGGATGGCGAGGCCAGCGCCGTTCATGTCCTTCATGATGTCCTTGGCTTTTAGCCTGAGTATGGCGGACAGGGGATTGAAGGTGCAGTTCGTGATGATCTTCTGCCAGAGATGCGGGCGCACGTCGTCCCAGTACTTGCAGGGGCAGCCGCCGTCGTTAAAGAGCCGTTCGAGTTCCGCACCCGCCGCGTCCGCAAGCGGTCCGTGCTCGACGGCGCCGAAGTTCATCTGCAGACCATCCGCCGAGGGAGAGGAGATGCACTTGCCCGGCTCGGGCAGCTCCGTGCCGAGCACGCCGCTGCCGTAGAGCACCCTGTCCGCCGGGGCAACCTTCAGCAGCTTGTCCTCGTTGCCGAGGCCGTTCATGAGCGAGACCAGCACCGTCTCGGGACCGATGCAGGGCGCCGCGCCCTTTAGCGCCGCGTCCAGCTGCGGCGTCTTGGTCATGAAGATGACGATGTCCATGATGTCGATGTCGTCGGCCGAGTACGCGGTCTTGAAGCCGGTGAGCTGATGGGTCTCGCCGCCGTTCACGACGAAGGTCAGCCCGTCTGCGGCGATCTTGTCCATGTGCTCCTTGTAGGGGTCGACCAGCGTCAGGTCGGCCCCGCCGAGCCGCAGATAGCCCGCGAATACGCTTCCTGCCGCGCCGGAGCCGATCATTGCTATTTTCATTGTCCTGCCTCCTTTAGCTTTTTATGTCAAAATACGTACATCCTTTTTCACTGGCCCCGCGCCACCATCGCCTCAAAGGTCGCTATGGTCTTGTCGCAGTATTTGGCCCACTCCGTCTCGTCAACGAAGGCGTATCTGTCGCCCGCCAGCACCTTCCTGCCCTTGCCCTGAGTGCCGTTGCAGTAGAGGATCAGGCCCTCACCCGTGTCGATGACATGGCAGGACGAAGGCACGCTGCCGCAGAAATAGAGGTTGCCCCAGATCCTGAAGGGCTCCATCCGCTGTTTCCAGAGCTTTTTCATACGAGCAGCCCCAGCTTTTTCGCCTCGGCGGTCAGCTCCTCGCGGAAATCCGGGTGCGCGACGGCTATGAGCCGCTTTGCGCGCACATCGAGCGTCTCGTACTTGAGGTCGGCGATGCCGTACTCCGTGACGATGTACTCGACCTCGGCCCGGGGCGTCGTGATGGGCGTGCCCGCCGGGTGCGAGATGACGATCTTGGACTTGAGCGTCCCGTCCTTTTCCTTCCTTGTGGACTCGAGCGCTATGAAGGAGTGCCCGCCCTTCGACATCTGCGAGCCGCGCACGTAGTCGAGCTGCCCGCCTATGCCGCTGTACTGCTTGAAGCCTATGCCTTCCGCGGCGACCTGGCCCGTGATGTCCACCTGCATGGCGGAGTTTACCGAAATGACGTTGTCGTTTTTGGCGATTATGTAGGGGTCGTTCGAGTACATGAAGCGCCGTGACTCGCACAGCGGGTTGTGGTCAAGGAAGCGGTTGAGCTTTTCGCTGCCCATGGCGAAGCCGAAGGTGCTGATGCCCTTGTCTATGGCCTTCATGGAGTTGTCCACGGCTCCGCATTCCATGAGGTCGGCCATGGACTCGACAAACAGCTCCGTGTGAATGCCGAGGTGCCGCTTGTTCTTGCAGCGGTAGCCCATGGCTATGCCGAGGCCGCCTATGCCGAACTGGATGCAGGCCCCGTCGGGTATGCGCTCGGCGATGATATCGGCTATCTTATTGTCCAGCTCCGACGGCTCGGAGGCCGGCATGACGCAAAGCTCCTGAGTCTTGTCGATGACGCAGGTGACGTCCTTTATATTCACCATGTTGTCTACGCCGCGCACAAATGGAACGTTCTCGTTCACCTGCAGGATGACGCAGCGGGCCTGCTCGCACAGGGCCGTGTCTATGGGCGTGAGGCCAAAGCTCATCATGCCGTCCTCGTCCGGCGGCGTGGCGGCCATCATGATGACGTCGCCAGGGTGGACGCGGCTGCGGTCGTCGAAGGTGCGCGAGAGCTGGAGTATCTGCACGTTCACGTGGGAGCCCATCTTGTACATGAAGGTGCGCTCGGCCGGGCCGAGAAAGAGGCTGTTCACGTTCACGTGCCCGTTGCAGGCCTTCGCCAGCGGCCGGTACAGCCCGCCGCCGAAGCCCATGTAGATGTTCACATTCTCTAGACGGTTCTTCTGCGCGCCCAGCTCGTCAAATAGCGCGTAGGGCAGTGACGAGAACATTGTCGAATGTATCGTGTCCCCGGAGCGCACATGGCTGATGGCCTCCTGCGCCGAGACTATCTTGTCAGCGTATTTTTCTCTCCAGTCCATAATTACCTCCGGTCATTCTGTCAAAATACCTAAAAATTTCTTCAAAAATCTTTTTCTTCTATGAAAACAGTATAAACCTCCGGCCCGTTCGCGTCAAAAGCTGCTACTGCTTTTGGGTTTTGCGTCGTTAAAGTGCCGGTGAAAAAAGCGCAAAACGGCTTTCGGGCGTTTTGCGCTTTTTTATGGGTGCTGTTTGCAATAGCGGGGCGGCGGTGTTATATTGTTGGGCGGAGGGATGGTATGCTAATTTTATATATATTTGCGGCCGTGCTGGCGATATGCCTTGCAGTCTTCACCGTCACATTCATACTATTGGAGATCAACATGCGCCCGGGCAAGGCCCCGGAACTCGCGCAGGTGAGCGTCGCGAAGCGCACGCGCTGGGCGCCGTACGCGGAGACTGTCTCGCGCCTTATCCTCGAGCTGCGCGAGCTTCCCTGGGAGGATGTGTATACGGATTCCTTTGACGGCCTGCGTCTGCACGCGCGGCTGCTGCGCGGGAATGGGGAAGACAATGTCATCCTCGTCCACGGCTACCGCTCGAGCGGGGAGAACGATTTTGCGGGAATTGCGCAGTATTACATAACCCGCGGCTTCGGCGTGCTGCTCGTGGACCAGCGCGCGCACGGGCAGAGTGAGGGCCGGCAGATCAGCTTCGGCACGCGCGAGCGCGATGATGTACGCCGCTGGGTGGAGTGCGCGCAAGCCAATCTCGGCGGCCGGCTCTGGCTGCACGGCGTATCCATGGGCGCGGCTACGGTGCTCATGGCGGCGGGAGATGGCTTCCCCGACCCCGTCGAGGGCATAGTTGCGGACAGCTCCTTCACCAGTCCGCGCGATGTGCTGGCTTATCAGATGACGAAGCAGTACCATCTGCCGCAGTTCCCCTTTGTGCCAATAGGCACGCTTGCCGGCATGCTGATAGCGGGCCGGGACTTCGCCTGCGGCAGCGTAGTCCGGGCGGTAGCTCGCTCAGAGCAGCCGATGCTGTTCGTCTGTGGGGCTGAGGACCGGAGCATCCCGCCCGGTTCAACGGAAAAGCTCCGCGCGGCCCGGGGCGGACGCGACCCAATCCTGAAGGTCCCCGGCGCGAAACACGCCCTGGGCTGGCTGCAGGACCCGGAGGGCTATGCCAAAGCCCTCGACGGCTTTATAAAATGAAAAAGGGCCTGTCGCAGAATGGAAAAATTCTGCGGCAGGTTTTCTTTAGCTGGG
>URDJ01000065.1 GCA_900546615.1 uncultured Eubacteriales bacterium
GTGGAGGTGCGCCTGTGAAGCTCGATCTTCGGGAGATAATAGACGTTCCCGGGGGCCGGGTGAGCTTTGAGCAGGAACTTTCGACAGAGAGGCTGGGCAGTCCGTCGATACTCAAGTATGACCGCGGGCCGAGCGCTGCGGGCGTGGTTGAGAATACCGCGGGCGTGCTGACCGCGCGCGGGACGATAGAGGCGGCGATGACCTGTGTCTGCGACCGCTGCGGGGCCGAGTTCAAGTCCGAAAAGCGGCTCGACTTTGAGGTGCCTGTGGTGCCGATGGGCGAGAGCGAGGACCCGGAGGTCTTTGAGCTTGAGGGTGACTGGCTGGACCTGGACGACCTGCTCGAGACGGTGTATATTCTGGACATGGACACCAAGTACCTCTGCCGGGAAGACTGCAAGGGCGTCTGCCCCGAGTGCGGGAAGGACCTGAACGAAGGCCCCTGCTTCTGCCGCAAAAAACCAGATCCAAGATTAGCTGTGCTTGAGCAGCTTTTGGATAATAACTAATTAAAATAACAGAGCTGCTCGCAAACAGCCGTCTGTGGGAGGTGTAATTCATGGCAGTCCCGAAAAGTAAAGTATCCCGCCAGCGCCGCGACAAGAGGCGTTCTTCCGTCTGGAAGCTGGAGGCGCCCGCAATAGTGAAGTGCCCGAACTGCGGCGCTTACCATCTGCCGCACCGCGTCTGCAAGGCCTGCGGTCAGTACAACGGCCGCGTGGTCTTCGAGGTCGAGGAGAGCAAGTAACAAAGCTAAGAAGGGAAGGCTGCTGCCTCCCCTTCTTTTGCTATCGCTTCGTTTTGAAGGCAGAGCCTTCAAAACGAGAAGGACGAGGGTACGTCGAAAGCTGACCGCCTGCGGCGGCAGCTTCCTGTCTTGGCGTCACGCTGCGCGCACGGCCCATGGCCGCACACTTGCGTGACAGAAGTATTTTTTCCGAGGTACACGCCCCCGGAAAAAATGATTTCAATTTATTCGCGCAAGGCGCGAACTCTGCGAGGCTGTGAGTCGTATGCTGAACACTATTACAAATATAGACAAGGCCAGCCCGGCGCGGGGCAAGGTGCAGGTCGGAGACGAGCTTTTGTCCATAAACGGCCACGGGGTCGAGGACGTGCTCGACTACCGCTACTGGTCCTACGAGCCGAAGCTGAGTCTCACGCTGCGCTCCGGTGCGACGGGCGGCGAGTATGAGGTGAAGATAAGGAAGGGCGAGGGCGAGGATTTGGGCCTCGACTTTGAGGAATACCTCATGGACAGGCCCTGGGGCTGCTCCAACCGCTGCCTGTTCTGCTTTATTGACCAGCTGCCGCGCGGCCTGCGCCGCACGCTCTATTTTAAGGACGACGATGCAAGGCTCAGCTTTCTTACGGGCAGCTATATCACGCTCACGAACCTCTCTGAGCGGGAGATGGAGCGCATCTGCGCGCTTAAGATAAGTCCCATAAACGTCTCCGTCCACGCCACGGACCCGGAGATGCGAGCAAAACTCATGGGCAACCCCAAGGCCGCGGACATCATGGGCCCGCTCCAGCGTTTGACCTCGGCGGGCATAACCGTGGACTGCCAGATCGTCTGCTGCCCGGGGTATAATGATAAGGAGCAGCTTTCACGCTCAATGCGCGAGCTTGCGGAGCTGTACCCGGGCGTGAACAGCGTGTCCGTCGTGCCCGTCGGCCTGACGAAGCACCGGCAGGGCCTCGCGGAGCTTGAGCCTTTCAATAAGGACAGCGCGGCGGAGACGATAGATCGGGTGGAGGCCTACGCAGAGGAGTGCCTCGAAAAACGCGGCAGCCGCATCTTCTGGTGCTCGGACGAGCTGTACCTGAAGGCCGGGCGCGAAGTGCCGGAGGACACATACTACGAGGAATACAGCCAGCTCGAAAACGGCGTGGGCCTCATGCGCCTTCTGGAGACGGAGTTTCTCTCGGCGCTGGAATTCACGGAGCCGGACGATGGCACAGGCTCGGAGTTCACCATCGCGACGGGCGTCGCAGCGGCGCCGCTTTTGGAAAAACTTTTACACACCGGACATAAAAAATGTGTTAAGATAAAAGGACAGGTCGTGCCCATCGTGAACGACTTCTTCGGCCACACGATAGATGTGGCGGGGCTGGTCACCGGCGGCGACCTCATCCGGCAGCTGAAGGGCAAGAAGCTGGGCGAGCGGCTGCTCATCCCGCACACCATGCTGCGCCACGGCGAGGGAGTGTTTCTCGACGACGTGACGCTCGAGCAGGTGTCGGCGGAGCTGGGCGTGCCGGTCACGCCCGTCGGCGGCTCGGGCGACGAGCTGCTGGCCGCGATGCTGGGACAGGAAATTTAGAAAGGGGGCCTTGCTGGATGGCAAGACCGCTTGTAGCCATAGTGGGCAGGCCGAACGTCGGCAAGTCCATGCTGTTCAACCGCCTCGCGGGGCGCAGGTTGTCCATAGTCGAGGACACGCCGGGCGTCACGCGCGACAGGCTCTACTCGGAGTGCGAGTGGAACGGGCGGAAATTTGATATAGTAGATACCGGCGGCATAGAGCCGACGGCCGACAGCGAGATACTCATGTTCATGCGCGAGCAGGCGCAGATAGCCATAGACTCCGCAGACGTCATCGTGTTCGTGACGGAGATCGCAACGGGCGTGACAGCGGCCGACAGGGACGTGGCGAACATGCTGCTCCGCTCGAAGAAGCCCGTCGTGCTCTGCGTAAACAAGATGGACTCGACCGGTCTGCCCGACCCAGGGATATACGAGTTCTACTCGCTTGGTCTGGGAGACCCCATCGCGCTCTCGGCGGTGCACGGCCACGGCACGGGCGACCTGCTGGACGAGTGCGTCAAGCATTTCCCGCCCGAGGACGAGGGCGCGGAGGAGGACGACCGCATCAAGGTCGCCGTCATCGGCAAGCCGAACGTGGGCAAGTCATCGCTCATAAACCTCATACTCGGCGAGAAGCGCGTCATAGTCTCGGATGTCGCTGGAACGACGCGCGACGCCGTGGACACGCCCTTTGAGAACAAATACGGCAAATACGTTTTCATCGACACGGCGGGCATCCGCCGCAAGTCGAAGGTGGACGACAGGATAGAGAAGTTCTCGGTCATGCGCGCGCAGCTCGCTATAGAGCGCGCGGACGTGTGCATCATCATGCTCGACGCGCGCGACGGCGTGACGGAGCAGGACACGAAGATAGCGGGGATGGCGCACGAGGCGGGCAAGGCCAGCATCATCGTCGTGAACAAGTGGGACCTCGTTGAGAAGGACGGCAAGACCATGGATAAGCTCCGCAAGGACGTTTACCGCGACCTTGCCTTCATGAGCTACGCGCCGGTGCTGTTTATCTCGGCCTTGACGGGACAGCGCGCGGAGCGTATATTCGAGCTTGTGAATTACGTGAACGAGCAGAGCGCCATGAGGATAACCACGGGCATGCTCAATAACGTGCTGGCCGACGCGCAGGCGCGTCAGCAGCCGCCCACCGACAAGGGCCGCAGGCTCAAGATATACTACATGACCCAGACCGGCGTGAGGCCGCCGAACTTCGTCATCTTCTGCAACAGCAAGGAGCTTTTCCATTTCTCGTACCAGAGATACCTTGAGAACCAGATACGCGCAGTGTTCGGGCTTGAGGGCACGCCTATCCGCATCGTCATCCGTCAGAAAGGGGATAAGGAATGATAATCACCGCCTTGCTCCTTGCCATTGCGGTAATAGCCTATCTCTGCGGCAGTGTGAACGGGGCCATAATCGTGTCGCGTTACCTGTTCCGCAGCGACGTGCGTGAACTTGGAAGCGGCAACGCTGGCCTGACGAACTTCTATCGCAACTACGGCGCCAAGGGCATAGCCGGAGTGCTGGCGATAGACGTGGTGAAGGGCATCGTCGGCACTTTTATCGGCGGGCTGCTGCTGGGCCTCGCAACGAGCGACCCGCTGCTAAAGCCGGAGTACGTCGACATAGGCCGGATATTCGCCACCTTCTGCCTTGTAATGGGCCACGTGTTCCCGATATTCTACGGCCTGCGCGGCGGCAAGGGCATCCTCGTCGGCGTCTCGGCCGTGTTCGTCGTGGACACGGACGCGGCGCTCATCGCGCTCGTGGTGTTTGCGCTCGTCGTGGCCCTGACTCGCTATGTCTCGCTCGGCTCCGTACTGGGCGCGGCAAGCGTTCCGGTGACGATGCTGGCAAACGGTTTTTCAAGCCTCTGCCTCATTTTGGCCCTGCTGACGCTGCTCGTCATCGTTATGAAGCATATGGGCAATATCTCAAGAATTATAAAAAAACGCGAACCGCGCTTTGTCTTCAAGCGCGACCTGAGCCACAAGCTCGATGAAGAAAAGTTTTGAAAGGAGCTGATATACAGATGCTGGAATTGAGGAACGTCTCCTACAGCGCCGGAGAAGATGACGGCGCTGTAAAAGATATATTGACCGACGTGAGCCTGAAGGTGAGCGAGCGCTTCGTCGCCATCACCGGCCCGAACGGAGGCGGCAAATCGACGCTCGCCAAGCTCGTAGCAGGCATAATAAAGCCGACTTCGGGGCGGATATACTTCGACGGTGAGGATGTCACAGACCTCGGCGTCACCGAGAGAGCAAAATTGGGCATAAGCTACGCCTTCCAGCAGCCCGTGAGGTTCAAGGGCATCCGGGTGTTCGACCTGCTGCAGCTGGCCTCGGGCCGGAAGCTGACCGTCGGCGAGGCCTGCGAATACCTCAGCCGCGTTGGCATGTGTGCGAGAGATTATGTAAACCGCGAGGTCAACGCCAGCCTGTCCGGCGGCGAGCTGAAGCGGATAGAGATAGCGACGATACTGGCGCGGGGCACGAAGCTCTCGCTGTTCGACGAGCCGGAGGCAGGGATAGACCTGTGGAGCTTCACGAACCTCATAGCGGTGTTCGAGAAGATGTACGAGCAGATAAACGGCAGCATCCTGATCATCTCGCACCAGGAGCGGATACTGGAGATAGCGGACAAGATAGTGGTCATAGCGGCTGGAAAGATAACGGCGGAGGGTCCGAGGGAGGAGATACTGCCCGGGCTGATGAACCCGTCGGGGGCCTGCGGCAGGCTTGAGGCCATCTGAGGAGGGTAATATGGATAAGATACAGCAGACGCTGCTGGCACAGATAGCGGACCTGCACGGCGTGCCTGAGGGCGCGTATAATATCAGGTCCGACGGTGCGACGGCGGCGAGGGCGACTACGGCGAACATAGACATCGTCACGAAGACGGACAAGCAGGGCATAGATATCTATATAAAGCCCGGTACGAAGAATGAGAGCATGCATATCCCGGTCATCATTGCGAAGACCGGGCTGAAGGAGGTCGTGTATAACGACTTCTATATAGGCGAGGACTGCGACGTGACGATCGTGGCGGGCTGCGGCATCTCGAACTGCGGCGACCAGGACAGCCGGCACGATGGCATCCACAGCTTCCACGTTGGCAAAGGCTCGAAGGTGAAGTACGTCGAGCGGCACTACGCGGAGGGCGACGGGTGCGGCGAGCGCATCATGAACCCGGTGACCATCATAGAGCTGGCCGAGGGCGCGTATATGGAGATGGACACGACGCAGATAAAGGGCGTGGACAGCACCAAGCGGCTGACGGAGGCGAAGCTGGGGGACGGAGCGACGCTGATCGTGCACGAGAAGCTGATGACGCACGGGACGCAGTGCGCGGAGACGGAGTTCAAGGTGGAGCTGGACGGCGAGGGCTGCAGCACGGACGTAGTGAGCCGGAGTGTGGCGCGGGACGAGTCGAAGCAGCTGTTCGTGTCGCGGATAAACGGCAACGGGAAGTGCAGCGGGCACTCGGAGTGCGACGCGATAATCATGGACGAGGCGTCTGTGCGAGCGGTGCCGGAGATCACGGCGAACAGCGTGGAGGCGAGTCTTATACACGAGGCGGCGATAGGGAAGATCGCGGGCGAGCAGCTGATAAAGCTGATGACGCTGGGGCTGACCGAGGAGGAAGCCGAGGAACAGATAGTCGCCGGATTTTTAAAATAAAAAGCTTGACATTCCCGCGTGATTCTGCTAATATACCACTTGCACCGCATGGGGGTATAGCTCAGCTGGGAGAGCGCTTGAATGGCATTCAAGAGGTCAGCGGTTCGATCCCGCTTATCTCCACCAGGTAAAAAGGCTTGAAACGAAAGTTTCAAGTCTTTTTGTTTTTGTCTATATTGTGGCGGCGTCAGATCGGTTTGCGCAGATAGACCATGTCCCTGAGCTGGACGCCGTTTTCGTATATGGCGTGGTCGTAGTTTGTTGTGAAGAAGTCCCTCACGGTGTGGGAACGGACAAATCCGCATTTTTCGTAGAAGGGGATAGTGAGCGGGCTGTCGCCGGTACCGATCTGCAATACTGAAAAGCGGCCAGAATACTTGTGCTCGATAAAATCAATGAGCGCTTTTCCGTATCCTTGCTTCTGCGACTCGGGGTATACGGCGATATTTTTGAGTTCGAGTATGCCGCAGCCTTCATCAGTGACGACACACTCAGCCTTGACCCCGTCGTCATCAAGAACATACATATCACCGCGCTCCAGATATCTGTCTATCATATCCTCCTGCTCATCTGCAAGCAGAAGAAGCGGCAGATAGAGCTTTTTCGCATGCCGGACAGGAATTATCGTCATATTATCACCTGTATGAGTTCGTGTTCTACCATATATTTAAGCCCATATCACTGCATTGTCAATATACGATACAACAGGCCTGAGCCGTCAGGCTCAATGTGCCCGTCTTGTCGTACGGCAGATACTTGAACAGCTTTCGGACTTCTTCCGCTGTGAAGGAGTCCTTTTTGCTTTTCTGCGGCGCGTGCCGCGTCTTGTCCGCGAGCTCCACCGGGTTCTTGAGGATAAGGTCGTTTGCCTGGGCCTTGCGCATGATCTGGAACATCATGCCCCGGCACTTGGACGCCTGCGACTGGTGCGTGCCGTCCTTCGTCAGATCGCGCAGGAAGGCCTCGACGTCTGCGGCGCGTATGCTCCTCAGCGGCTTTGAACCGAAGGCCCTGTTGAGGGTCTTGAGCGTGTAGCCATAGCTCTCATAGGTCGTGGGTGAGACCTGGTCCCTGTACCCCTCATACCACGACTGAGCCCACCCGCCGAACTTCAGCTCCTTCTTCGTCATGTCCAGGCCGGCCTCTATCGCAGCCTGGTAGTCCCTGACTTTCTGCAAAACTTCCTTTCGTGTTCTGGCATAGAAGCTCTTGTATTTTCTCTTTCCGTTGGGCTGAAAGCCCGTCATAATCATACACTCCCAGAGGCCGCTGCTGCGTTTGCGCAGAGCGCCCTCACCGTTGGAGCGTTTTCCCGGCATAGAACTCCTCCTTTATTCTTTTGATTATAAGAAAGGCCGAGCCGCTTGCTCACTCGTCCTGTTCTTCTAACGCTTTCCTTAATTCTTCAGTTTCTTTTTGAACCTCTTCGTCAGTTCGGGTATCATGCTCCCATTCGCGTTCATGGTACTTGTCTTTTACCAAAGGATTGTACACATTACCGTTTATGAACATGTGATACTCTGCACCGGTTTCCGGGTCCTCTGTTGGGAAATCGCGTACTATCTCTTTAAAAAGTTCACTCGCTCGCTGGAGGTATACTTCGGATACCTCGCTCAACGGCATGCTGCCTTCACCGATCGTATAAAGCATCATGCGGCAGCCCTTTACTTCAAGATTGCTCGTTTCATCGAGAGAATCGCCGTACTCTTCTTTCCAGCGCACTGCTCCGATTTTCATCTGGTAAGCGTCACTTATCATTTGCATCATTCTGCTGAAGCGGTCATCTTCAACCAACAGATTGAAGGAGCCCTTTGGAGAAAACGGCAATTCGACACGTGTGCTTTTATCGCGCACCTTGAACAGGTCGAGTTCGTTGAGCTTTTGTGCCGCCTTCTCCGAGTATCCCATCTCCTCGACCGTAAGCCTCTCGGTCTCCGGTCTGCGGTAGTCGGTCTGGCAGAGTAGATAGTCACAGCTCACGCCGAAAACATCGCACAGGCCCACTATGTTCTTCGCATCCGGCACCGTGTCGCCCGTCTCGTAAAGACTTATCGTGGACTTGGAGCACTTGAGTATATCCGCGAGCTTCTGCTGCGTCAGTCCCTTTTCCTGCCGCAGCTGCGCCAGCCTTTTGGCGAAAGGACAGTTGCGGTTCGCCTCCGTGCGGTTCTCTATGCCGTATTCCTCAGCCTCTTTTGGCGTGACCGGAAAAATTGGTACTTTCATCGGTGTACCTCCAATCTGATATGAAATAATGGTTTATCTCAAATATCGAACTGTTATTCTTGACAGACATGATATTATCACCTTATAATAGCGTTGTCAAGAAAAATGTATCTTGGCAATATTTTTTAAAGGGGAAATGTCAATGAGAAGAGAAGCCTATGAGAGTCTGCCCGATATCCTGAACGCCGGGATGCTGGCTGAAGCGCTGGGAATATCCAGAGCCGGGGCGTATCAGCTGCTGAATTCCGCGGATTTCCCGACGCTGCAGATCGGAAAGCGGAAGCTGGTGCCGAAGGACAAGCTGATAGCTTGGATAGACAGGCACACGGGAGGTGATGCCTTTGCTTGCTGAGCAGGTGATAAAAGAAAACGCTGCCCCTTCGGCATCTGTTGGCGCAGATGCGGGACAGCAGCTTTCAAATGTTTGCAACAACAATATATCAAATCCCAGCGCCGAAAGCAACGAAAATCTGCAGGAGCTGTACCGAAAATTGCGCCGGATGAACGACCCGGCATTCCTGCCGACGGTGACGATGACCGAGCTCTACGACACAGTCTACGTGAGCAGGCCGCCGGTCATTGAAGGCCTGCTCCAAAACGGCACATACATATTCGCGGGCGCACCGAAGGTGGGCAAATCGTTCCTGATGGCACAGCTCGCCTACCACGTCGCCACCGGACAGAAGCTCTGGGACCTCGAAGTCCACCAAGGCACAGTGCTCTACCTCGCTCTTGAGGACGGATATGAGCGGCTGCAGCGACGAATGTACCGGATGTTCGGAGTAGAGGGCGCGGAGAAATTGCACTTCGCCATATGCGCAAAGCAGCTCGGCAACGGCCTCGACGCGCAGCTCGAGAAGTTCGTGCGCGAGCACCCGGACACGCGGCTCATCATCATCGACACGCTGCAAAAGGTGCGCGAGCTGAGCGGCGATGCTTACAGCTACCGTGACGACTACCAGATCATCGGGCAACTCAAGCAGCTCGCGGACAAGTTCGGGCTCTGCCTGCTCATCGTCCACCACACGCGCAAGTCTGCTGCGAACGACGAGTTCGACCGCATCTCCGGCACGACGGGAATCTACGGCTGCGCCGACGGCGCTTTCGTGCTGAGCAAGGAGAACCGCACGGACAACACGGCCACGCTCAGCATCGCCGGCCGCGACCAGCCCGACCAGCGCATCCACCTCGTGCGCGACGAGGAACGCCTGCTCTGGTGCTTCGACCACGCGGACAAGGAGCCATACCGCGAGCCGCCCGACCCGCTGCTGGAGAAGGTGGCGGCACTTGTGACGGAGGACAATCCGACCTGGCAGGGCAGCGCGACGGAGCTTATCTCGGCCCTGGCGCTGGATATGCAGCCAAACGCGCTGGCAAAGCAGCTGAACGTAAAAGCGGGCCGGCTGCTGAGCGACTTCAAGGTGAACTATGCAAATGTGCGCACCAAAACCGGTAGTCACATCACACTGACGCTGCAAAGGTGACGATGGTGACGGTGGTGACGATGAAAATAGGGGTGTTAAAACATCGTCACCATCGTCACCCATCGTCACCGGGGCGGGGATGTACCGTCCCGGTACACCCTGCCTGGGCGAAGAAGCTAAAGGTCGCGAACATCGACCTTTTTCAGAAACGACTATCTGAATACAAAAGCGAAGCGGGTGGCGCGAACCACCCGCTTGTTATATCTTCAGTCCTTCTTCCCAAGCCGCTCAACAACAGCCAACACAGCACGCAAATCGTCTTCGGACATATCTTTGAGGCTGTCCATTATCTGCTTTGCCAACAGCAGTTTAGTTATCCTTTTTACACAAATCCTCTTATATCTTATATCACGCTGACTATATTATACATCGCGCCGGCGCGGTAGTGTCAAGAGTTTTTCGCAAATTGGTTTGCAGACTCTGTGGTGAATGAAGTCAGCCGGCAATGGAGGCATC
>URDJ01000066.1 GCA_900546615.1 uncultured Eubacteriales bacterium
TTGGGGCGCCACTCCCGTTTCTTTTGGCAAGGACAAAAGAAATGGGGTGGCATATTCCCCCCCGCAGGCCGGAACAGTTTTTTTGCCTATTGCCAAGGGGCTGTAAATATTGTATAATTGATTGCCTTTCAGTTTGCGAAAACACTATGTTTTTAGTTTATATAAGGAGAGGACACAACACATGAGCTATGCAACCAAGGACATCCGCAACATCGCGCTGCTCGGTCACGGCGGCAACGGCAAGACCAGCCTCGCCGAGAGCATCCTTTTCCTGACCGGAGCCACCGACAGGCTCGGCAGCTCGGCCGCGGGCAACTCCGTCTCGGACTATGATCCTGAGGAAATAAGGCGTCAGATAAGCATCTCCGCCAGCACGATGTACACCGATTATCAGAAGACCAAAATAAACATCATCGACACTCCGGGTTACTTTGACTTCGCCGGCGAGGTCGCACAGGCCCTGCGCGTCGCGGATATCGGCATCATCTGCGTCTCCGCGAAGGACGGTCTGAACGTCGGCGCCGAGAAAGCCTGGAAGGCCCTCTCCGACGCAAATCTGCCCCGTGCCATCTACATCTCCAAGGTAGATGAGGAGCACGCCGATTTCTACAAGGCTTTCGAGCAGCTGCGCGAGAAGTTCGGACCCTCGCTCAGCCCCATGTCCGCTCCCATCATGGAGGGCACCAAGGTCACCGGCCTCGTCGATATTCTCGCCCGCAAGGCCTATAAGTACGAGGGCAAGAAGCGCACCGAGATACCCATGCCCGCCGATATGTCCGACCGCGTCGAGGAGATGTACAATGAGATCGCCGAAAACGCCGCCGGCACCAGCGAGGAGCTGATGGACAAGTACCTCGAGACCATGGAGCTTTCCGCCGAGGAGATATACGGCGCGCTGGGTACCGGCATCGCCGAGTGCGAGATCACCCCGGTCTTCTGCGGCAGCGCCGCCACCGGCCTCGGCACCGTCGTTCTGCTCGATGCCATCAAGAACTTCTTCCCCTACCCGCGTGAGGGCGGCAAGCTCGTCGATGAGAACGGCCCCGCGAAGGCGATCGTTTATAAGACCATCTCCGACCAGTTCGGCAAGTTCTCGCTGTTCAAGGTCATCTCCGGCAAGGTCACGCCCGACATGACCCTCGTGAACGCGAGAAGCGGAGCGCAGGAGAAGCTCGGCCACATCTACTACATGCAGGGCAAGAAGAACGTTGAGGTCCAGGAGATCGGCTGCGGCGACATCGGCGCCGTGTCGAAGCTCTCCGACACCAAGACCGGCGACACGCTCTGCGACGGCAAGGCCGTTGAGGCCGCGCCCGGCATCGAGTACGCCGTTCCCTGCTACTCCATGGCCATCGCCCCCAAGACGAAGGGCCAGGAGGACAAGGTCGCCCAGGGCCTCGCGAGGCTCGGCGAGGAGGACCGCTCCTTCACCATCACCAACAACGCGGAGACCAAGCAGATGGTCATCGCCGGCGCCGGCGACATCCACCTGGACGTGCTCTGCTCCAAGCTGAAGAACAAGTTCGGCGTCGAGGTCGAGCTTTCCCCGGCGAGGGTGCCCTACCGCGAGAAGATCCGCAAGCCTCTCAAGGCCCATGGCAGGCACAAGAAGCAGTCCGGCGGCCACGGCCAGTTCGGCGACGTGTGGATAGAGTTCGAGCCGCAGGATGAGCAGGAAGATATGATCTTCGCCGAGAACGTCTTCGGCGGCAGCGTGCCGAAGAACTTCTTCCCCGCCGTTGAGAAGGGCCTGCGCGAGTGCTGCACCAAGGGCGTGCTCGCCGGCTACCCGATGGTCTTCCTGAAGGCCACCCTCTACGACGGCTCCTACCACCCCGTCGACTCCTCCGAAATGGCGTTCAAGACCGCTGCCGGTCTCGCCTACAAGGAGCTGGTGAACGCCAGCCCGGTCATCCTCGAGCCTATCGGCCTGCTGAAGGTCACCATCCCCGACGCGAACATGGGCGACATCATGAGCGATATCAGCTCCAAGCGCCGCGGCACCGTCATGGGAATGAACGCCGAGGGCGGCATGCAGACCGTCGAGGCTGAGGTCCCGATGGCCGAGATGTCGAGCTACGCCATCGACCTGCGCTCGATGACTCAGGGCAGGGGCAGCTTCACGCTGGAGTTCTCCCGCTACAACGAGGCTCCCGCCGCCGTGCAGCAGAAGATAATCGACGAAGCCAAGGCAAACGCCGAGGAATAATACACAAAACGACCATGGGGCCGCCGTTTGAGACGGCGGCCCGTTTTGCAGGTGGACTCTATGAAAAGAAACGCAAAAAATTCGATGTTTTTCGTGTGGGCGCTGGCCATTGCCGCCTGCCTCATTCTGGTGTTCTGCGCGCTGATCTTCTCCTCCTGCGGGGCGAGGGACGGCGGCGTGCCCATAACGACCGAGCCGCCCGCAGCCTCCGACGCGCCGACTGACGACGGCGGCAGCGGCTCCGGCGACGATGTCCAGACCAGCTCGCCTGACGACGGCAGCGGCGAGGGCGGGGATGCCCCGGCGACCGACGCGCCCGTCAGCTCCGCTGTTCTCGGCGAGACCGAGGATGCCGGGCAGGAGTACATCGACAAGCTCACCTTCCTCGGCGACAGCACGACCTACGGCCTCAAGGCCTATGAAGTCCTCACCGGCGGCAAGAACACGACCCAGGTCTGGACGCCCGCGAACGGTACGCTGACACTCTACAACTACGCGACGGCGACCATCGTCTTCCCCGAGACCGGCGAGGAGATAAGCATAGTAGACGCCGTGACGCGTAAGCAGCCGGAGTATCTGGTCATCACGCTCGGCGTAAACGGCGTGGCGGAGATGGACGAGGACTGGTTCAAGCAGGACTACACGGCCCTTGTGCAGAGCATACAGGCCGCCAGCCCGAACACGAAGATAATCTGCAACTCCATCTACCCCGTCGAGAACGACTATGAGCACATAGCGTCCATAAACAACGAGAATATCCCGCGTGCGAACGGCTGGATACTCGAGGTCGCGGAGGCCACGGGCTGCAAATACGCCGACAGCGCGAGCGTGCTCAAGCTCGAGGACGGCAGCCTGAACGAGAGCTACGGCAACGGCGACGGCATCCACCTGAACGCCGACGGCTTCAACGCCGTACTGCAGTACCTGCGCACGCACGCATACCAGTGACGAGGTGAGAAGAATGAAAAAAGCCGCATTTCTGACGGCTCTGGCACTTGCGCTCTGCATCATCCTGAGCGCCTGCGGCAGCGAGGCCGCTGCCGAGCCTGAGATGAGCGAGGTGGTCGCAGCGGTCGAGGCCGTGGTGCCGACCGACAATATGACGGAGATGCCCGGCAGCTATCTCGAAAACGTCTTCAAGCTCACGACGGAGCAGTACGCGGACTGCCATGTCATGTCCACCAACGTCGGCACGTCGATAGACGAGTTCGGCATCTTCAAGGGCGCGGATGAGGCGCAGGCGGCGGATCTGAAATCTGCTGTTGAGGCCTATCTGAAATTCCGGCTGGACAGCTGGATGCCGGAGTATCTGCCCGAGGAGTTCCCTAAGCTGCAGAGCGCCAAGGTATGGACAGACGGCAACTATGTGATGTACGCCATTCTCTCCGACGACATGCTCGCTGCCGCAGGCAGCGCCTTCGAGGGCTGCTTCAAGGGCTGAGCGCACGCACTAAAGTAAAAAAGGAAGCTCATGACGCTGCAGCGCCGTGAGCTTCCTTTTTATATCCTGTTTTATCACGCCCGGGCCTTTGTCCTTATGAAGCTCAGCTTCGTCTCCGAGATGAGCACAGCTATGAATATCAGCACAAAGCCCGTGAGGGTCTTGAGGCTCAGCTGCTCGTGGTAGAAAATGACGGAGAGCAGCGTGCCGAATACCGATTCCAGCGTGAGGATGATGGACGCCGTCTGCGGGGTCGTGTGCTTCTGCCCTATCGTTTGCAGCAGGAAGCAGATACCCGTGCACATGAAGCAGAGGTAGGCTATCGACCACCAGGCGGACGCGGGCACGCCCGTCGGGAAGGCCGAGACCATCGGCGCCGTCACCCAGCACCACAGCCCCGCCACTGCAAACTGTACCATCGACAGCAGCACCGGACTGCGCCCCTCCACCGCGCGCGAGGTGAGGATAATGTGCAGGGCGTAGAATATGCCGCAGCAGATGGTCAGCCCGTCGCCCAGTCCGAGGCTCAGGTCCCCGTCCAGCGACACCAGCGCCATGCCTATGATACACACCAGCGCCGCGCCGAGATTATACGCATCGGGCCGCTTCTTAGTGAACGCCCACCACATGAATGGCACAAGCACGCAGTAAGTCGCCGTCAAAAATGCGTTCTTGCCCGGCGTCGTGTATTCAAGCCCGAAGGTCTGCAGCGTATACGCGGCAAAGAGCGCAGTGCCGAGTACTGCCCCTTTCTTCAGATACTGCCGGTCGAGCTGCTTGAGCTCCTTCCAGCCGATCAGCGCCATCAGCGCCGCCGCGCCCGTAAACCTCAGTGCGAGCACCCACAGAGTCGGCACCGAGTCCAAAGTTGATTTCAGTATTATGAACGACGAGCCCCAGATGAGCGTCGCCCCAAGGAGCGAGGCCCGGCCCAGTCGCCGGTTCTGTCCGTTTGCCATGCCTTATCTCACGTTTCCTTCTTCATATGCTGCGACGCGGCGCGGAGCATCAGCCTCTTTACCCCGACCTCGTCAAAGGTTATCTCTATGAGCGCGTCCCCGCCCATGGGCGTGACCTTAGTTATCTCGCCCTTGCCGAAGGCCCGGTGCACTACCCGGTCCCCGAGGTTAAACTTCGGCTTCTCCGAGGCCGCCGGGGCCGGGCTGGGCGCGTGCACCTGATTTGGCCGCTGCCTCTCTGCCCCGAACGAGCCGTAGTAGCGCTTTTTATCAAACTGCCGGGCCGGGCGCTCGGCTTCCTCGTCCGCTCCGGGCTTCTTCTGCGCGCTCACGCCCTGCCGCTCCAGGTCCTCCTCGGGTATCTCCTCCGTGAAGCGCGAGGGCAGGTTCATGCTCGTGCGGCCGAAGATCATCCTCTGCCGCGCGCAGCTCAGATACAGCCGCTCCCGCGCGCGTGTGAGCGCCACGTAGCAGAGGCGGCGCTCCTCCTCCATTTCCTCCGGCTCGCCTATGCAGCGCACGCCGGGGAACAGCCCTTCCTCCATGCCCACGATATACACCTCGGGGAACTCCAGCCCCTTGGCGCTGTGCATGGTCATCATTACCGCGCAGTCCGTGTCGCGGTCGTAGCTGTCTATGTCCGTATACAGCGCCACCTCGTCCAGAAATCCCGCGAGGGTGGCGTCGCCGGTCTCCTTGATGTAGCCCAGTATGTTCGTCTTAAGCTCGTTCACGTTCTCGAGCCGCGCCATGGCCTCGTCTCCGCCCTTCTCCTGAAGCGCGCGGACGTAGCCCGAGCGGTCCAGAACCGCGTCGTACAGCAGGTCCACCGGCTGGCTTTCCGCCATCGCCCGCAGCTCCGCCATCATGTCCGTGAATCCGATGAGCCGCGCCGCCGAGCGGGACAGCTCCTCGTACTGGTTCGCGCGGGATATCACGTCGTAGAGGCTCCGGCTCTCCCGCAGGGCTATCTCTGCCGCGGTGTCGATGGTCTTGGCCCCGATGCCGCGCGGGGGCGAGTTGATTATCCTCCTGAGCCTCAGGTCGTCCGAGGGCGAGAGGATGACGCAGAGGTAGGCCAGCACGTCCTTTACCTCCGCGCGGTCAAAGAACCTCATGCCCCCGACCACCTTGTACGGGATGCCGTTGCGCTTGAAGGCGAACTCCAGCCTGTTCGACTGCGCGTTCATCCGGTAGAGCACCGCGCAGTCGCGGAAATTGCCGCCGCCGCCCCTGTGCGCCAGTATCCTCGAGGCCACGAACTGCGCCTCGTCGTCCTCGTTGCGCGCGGTGTAGAGCAGCAGCTTCTGCCCCTGTCCGGCGTTTGTCCAGAGCGTCTTGCCCTTGCGCTCGGTGTTGTGCGCTATGACGGCGTTCGCCGCCGAGAGGATGTGCCCCGTGCTGCGGTAGTTCTGCTCCAGCCTTATCGTCCGACAGCGCTTGTACTGCTTCTCGAAGCTGAGTATGTTCTCAATGGTCGCGCCGCGGAACTTGTATATGCTTTGGTCGTCGTCGCCCACGACGCAGATGTTCCCCCAGCCGTCCGCCAGCATGGAGGCAAGCATGTACTGCAGGTTGTTCGTGTCCTGATACTCGTCGATGAGGACGTACTTGAACTGCCTCTGGTAGTGCTCGAGCACATCCTGATGCTCCTGAAAGAGCCGGACGGTGTTATACAGCAGGTCGTCGAAGTCCATCGCGCCCGCCGCGAACAGCCGCGCCGCATAGACCTTGTAGACCTCGGCTATCTTCCTCGCCCTCGGGTCGGGCGAATTGCCGTACTTCGCCGCATACGCCTCGGGCGAGAGCAGCTCGTCCCTGGCCGAATCCAGCCGTGCGAGTATGGCCTTCGGCGGGTAGACCTTCTCGTCCAAATCCATCTCCTTGAGTATGGCCTTCATGACCGAGAGCCTGTCCGAGGTATCGTAGATGGTGAAATCCTTCGGGTAACCCAGCCGGTCGGCGTCGCGCCGCAGGATGCGGACGCAGGCGGAGTGGAAGGTGCGCGCCCAGATATCGTTCGCGCTCTCGCCCAGCATGCGCTCGAGCCGCGACTTCATCTCGTCCGCGGCCTTGTTGGTGAAGGTGATGGCAATGATCCTCCACGGCTCCACCGGCTCGAAAACCGCGAGACGGCTCGCCTCCTCCGACGGCCCGGCCTCGAGCACCGCAAGCTCAGCCTCCGTCGCGCTCTCCGGCACCTCGTCCGTATCCGAAGCCCGGCCGTATTTGAGCAGGTTGGCTATGCGGTTTATGAGCACCGTGGTCTTTCCGCTCCCGGCCCCGGCAAGAACCAGCAGAGGGCCTTCCGTGGCAAGCACGGCCTCCCTCTGCATGGGGTTGAGCTTCGCGAACTCGGCCTCGACGACCTTCTTTCTCGCAGCGATATATCTTTTTTCAAACTCAGTTTTCATGGCAAGCGATATTCTACCACATCCATTCTTTCAGTACAAGCCCTCCAAATGCCCAAAAAACGCCCGTCCCTGAGTTCCGGGACGGGCGGGTTTGTCTGCCGGTCGGTATCAGTCCGCGAGGGAATCCTTGTCCTTCGGGATGATGTTATGCAGGATGAGGGCCATGATGGTGGCTACGACGACCGGGGACTTGCCGAAGACCATGGTGAAGGTCTCGGGGAACTGGCCGATGGAGTCCGCCGCCTGCCATACACCGACGCCGAGGGCCACGGAGAGGCCGACGACGGTGACGGTGCGCGGGCTGAGGCCCTTGGAGGTGATGAGCCTCATGCCGGTCATGGCGATGGTGGAGAACACGGAGACCGTCGCGCCGCCGAGGACGCACTGCGGGATGGTGGTGAGCAGGCCGGAGAACTTGGGGATGAGGCCGGCCAGCAGCATGAAGCCCGCGGCGATGGCGAAGACGAAGCGGTTTATGACCTTGTTCGTCGAGACGATGCCGACGTTCTGCGAGTAGGTCGCGGTGGGCAGGCCGCCGAAGAAGCTGCCGAGCATGTTGGTGGCGCCGTAGCAGAGGATGCCGCCCTGCAGTTCATTGTCCGTCGGCTCCCTGTCCATGCCGCCCACCGTTGTGGAGGTGAAGTCGCCAATCGCCTGCACGGAGTTCACAGCAAAGAGCAGACCCAGCGCTATACAGGCCGCAACGTCAAAGCTCATGCCGAAGGGGACGAGGTGCGGGGCCTCGAACCAGCCGGAGCTGGACAGGCCGGAGAAGTCCACCATGCCGAAGCAGAGGGCAACGATGTAGCCGAAGATCATGCCGAAGAGCGTCGCCGCGAGCTTGGTGATGCCCTTGGTGTAGTTGCTCAGGAACACGACCATGGCGAGGGTCAGCAGCGCGACCACCCAGTTCTGCCAGGAGCCGTAGACCAGCGCCTCGGTCAGGCCCTTGGTCTGGACGACGAGCTCATAGGTGTTCGAGGTGCCGCCGGCCATGTAGTTGATGGCCGTGGGGTAGAGCGACAGGCCGATGGTGAAGACCACGGTGCCCGTGATTATCGGCGGGAAGAACTTGCGTATCTTCTTCAGGAACAGACCGACGACCACCGCCACCGCGCCGCCGACAAGCATGGCGCCCGCGATATTCGCAACGCCCAGGTGCCCGCCGACGCCCGCTATGGCCTGCATGCTCGGCACATAGGCAAAGCTGACGCCTATAATTACAGGAAGCCCCGAGCCGAATCGAAATCCTCCCTTTTTGCCTCCAATGGGGAATATCTGCAAAAAGGTAGAGATCGCCGAAACGACGAGCGAGGCCTGAATAAGTATAACGCGGTCGCTCATTTCGAGCCCGGCCGCATTGGCAACTATGATGGCGGGGGTGACGCAGCCGACTATCATGGCCACAAGGTGCTGGAAGGCCAGGGACAGCGAAGCGCCCATGGGAGGTATGCCGTGAGTGGTGAACAGCAGCTCACGGCCGCTGAGTTTCTTTTCGTCCATTAATTGCTCCTCCGATTCAGCGAGACTCCCTGCCCTCTCTGATGGGAGGGCAGGGGCGTTTTAGTTTATCTGTACCTCGTTCTGTCGCTGAGTTCAGCAGAACTTGCGCTTCTGGGCGCGGTCTTCGAGGGCCTTGAGGGCGGCGGCGGGGTCTTTGCTCTTGGCGAGGAAGATCATGGCCGCGATGATGTAGGGCTTATAGCTCGCTTCCTTGTACAGCGGGGTGCGGTAGCGGTCGAACACGCTTGCCTCGACCTCGCCGTCCTTGCAGCTCACATCGTTAATATCCGCCGGCAGGCAGTGCAGATACAGCGCCTTGCCGTCCTTCGTCGTCGCCATCAGCTCCTCGGTGCAGCACCAGTCCTTGTGCTCCGCGTTCTGAGCCAGCAGCTCCTTCTCAAGAGCCTTGATGCCGTCCGTGTCGCCCTCGCCGTACAGGTTCGTCCTCTTCTCCATCGCAGCAAACGGAGCCCAGCTCTTCGGATACACTATGTCCGCATCCTTGAAGGCCTCGGCCATGCTGTTCGTCCTCTTGAAGGAGCCGCCCGAGGCCGCAGCGTTCTTCTTCGCGACCTCCTCGACCTCCGGCATGACCTCATAGCCTTCCGGATGCGCCAGCACCACGTCCATGCCGAAGCGGGTCATCAGGCCGATGACGCCCTGCGGAACAGACAGCGGCTTGCCGTAGCTCGGGGAGTAGGCCCAGGTCATCGCCAGCTTCTTACCCTTCAGATTCTCCACTCCGCCGAACTCGTGGATGATGTGCAGCATGTCAGCCATGCACTGGGTCGGGTGGTCGATGTCGCACTGGAGATTGACCAGCGTCGGCTTCTGCTCCAGAACGCCGTCCTTGTAGCCCTCGGTCACGGCCTCCACAACTTCCTTCTGGTAGGTGTGGCCCTTGCCGATGTACATGTCGTCACGGATGCCTATGACGTCCGCCATGAAGCTTATCATGTTCGCGGTCTCGCGCACGGTCTCACCGTGGGCTATCTGGCTCTTGCCCTCGTCGAGGTCCTGCACCTCAAGGCCCAGCAGGTTGCAGGCAGAGGCAAAGGAGAAACGGGTGCGGGTGGAGTTGTCCCTGAACAGGCTGATGCCCAGGCCGGACTCGAAGATCTTGGTGCTGATGTTGTTCTCACGCATGTAGCGCAGGGCGTCCGCAACCGTGAACACGGCCTCGAGCTCGTCGTCCGTCTTGTCCCAGGTCAGGAAGAAGTCGCCCTCGTACATCTCCTTGAAGTTCAGAGCGTTCAGCTTGTCTATGTACATCTGCAGAGTCTTGTCCATTTTTATTACTCCCTTTCTAAATTACTTAATGTCGTTGTCGGTCAGCGTGGCGCGGAACTGGCTCACGTCCGCCGTCTTGTTCTCTTCCTTGTACAGGCCCGGCACAGCGGCGTACACCGCAGCGCAGGTCACGAGGTCCTGCTTCCAGGTGATCTCGTTGGGGGCATGGGCCTGGCTCTCAGCGCCGGGGC
>URDJ01000067.1 GCA_900546615.1 uncultured Eubacteriales bacterium
CGGCCGACGGTTTCATGGGCCCCATCACGGTCTCCGTCACCATGGACGGCGACACTATCGCCGCAGTCGAGGTCGTCTCCAACAGCGAGACGCCTGAGATAGCGGGCACGGCGCTCGAGCAGATCCCCGCCGCCATCGTCGCGGCCAACTCCGCTGACGTCGACGTCGTCTCCGGCGCGACCTACACCAGCAACGGCATCATCAACGCCGTCAAGAACGCGCTCTCCGGCGGCGGCACGTCCGAGCCGGAGAACACCCCAGAGCCGACCCAGGAGCCGGTGGCGGCGGCTGAGGCCTATCAGGGCTTCGGGCTTTCCAACACCGTGCGTATGGGCCCCGGCTCCGACGACACGGGCACGCCCGTGTACAGCATCAACCAGGTCTTCGCCAACGTCGTCTTTGACGGAGACGGCAAGATACTCGCCATCTACGTCGACCAGCTCGAGTACGCCACCCCGAACTACGACGGCGCGTCCATGCCGCACTTCAGCGGCTGGCCCGGGCAGGGCGGCTACAACAATGACTCGAACCACGACGCCGTGGTGGACGGCACCACCCCCGACACCGAGGAGCAGTTCACCGAGGAGGTCGCGGGCTGGCTCACAAAGCGCGACAGGGGCGAGGACTACGTCATGGGCACCGGCACCTGGCACGAGCAGATGGACGCCTTCCAGCGCCTTTTCATCGGAATGACCGTCGATGAGGTCGAGGAATGGTTCGCGAAGTACTGCTCCGACGCCAACGGCCGCCCGCTCACCGAGAACAGCTCCGGCGAGGGCGACGCCGAAAAGTACGCGGCGCTGACCGACGACGAGAAGGCCATGCTGGCCGACGTCACAAGCTCCGCCACCATGAGCCTGAACGACAGCCACGGTGACATTCTCTCGGCCATCCGCAAGGCCTACGAAAACCGCGTGCCGCTCGGCGAGATGACCGCTACGGGCATGGGCCTCGGGCTTTCCAGCACCGTGCGCATGGGCCCCGGCTCCGACGACACGGGTACGCCGGTCTACAGCATTAACCAGGTCTTCGCCAACACGCTGTTCGACAGCGAGGGCAGGATAGTTGCCATCTACGTCGACCAGCTCGAGTACGCCACCCCGAACTACGACGGCGCGGAGATGCCTCACTTCAGCGGCTGGCCCGGACAGGGCGGCTACAACAATGATTCCAACCACGACGCCGTGGTGGACGGCACGACCCCGGACACGGAGGAGCAGTTCACCGAGGAAGTCGCCGGCTGGGTCACGAAGCGTGACAGGGGTGAGACCTACGTCATGGGCACCGGCACCTGGAGCGAGCAGATGGATGCCTTCCAGAAGCTCTTTGTGGGCAAGACAGTCGACGAGGTCGAGGAATGGTTCGCGAAGTACTGCTCCGACGCCAACGGCCGCCCGCTCAAGGAGTCGAGCTCCGGCGAAGGCGACGCTGAGAAGTACGCGGCGCTGACCGATGACGAGAAGGCCATGCTGGCCGACATCACCAGCTCCGCCACCATGAGCCTGAACGACAGCCACGGCGACATTCTCTCGGCTATTCGGGCCTCTTTTGACAACATGGTCTCCGTGGACCTGACGCTGGGCTGAGACGGCTGAAAGGAGAAAAGTATGAAAGCTGCTACATATAAGCTCAATACTGTACTGGCCGGGCTCGTGGGCGGCATCTGCCTCGTGCTCATGCTCGTGCGCACCTTCATGCCGCAGGCGATACTGCCCTTGGCCGACATTCCGAATCTGGCGGCAGTCTGCGCGGCGGCGCTGGTCATAGACTGCTATCTGGACTGGAAGCGCGTGCCGAAGCGCGACTGGGTGCTTACGGCGGTGCTTGCCGTGCTGACCTTCTGGCTGCTGCCCTGGGCGGCAGGTGTGACTAGCGGTATAGGCGAGGCCCTGAGGCTGGGCGTCATCGCCGGCGCACTGTTCACCATCATGGCCTTCCTGTTCAACGCGATACAGGACCGCATGGCCTCCGACAAGTCTTTCGTTCTCGCCCCGCTCTGCGTGGGCGCGGGCATGTATCTCGCCTGCCAGTGCTTTGCGGGCATACTGCTGTAAAACCTGAGCATACACAAACAAGAGCGCCCCGGACGGTCACGTCCGGGGCGCTTTCCTGCTATTTCTTTCCCAGCTTGCGTTTGTTGCCCTTCTCGTCCACGATCCAGGTGTTCTCGAGGACGTCTATGGTGCTCCGCCGCCAGTCCTGTAAATACTCCGCGCGCAGGGCCGCGCGCTCGGTCTTCTCGTCCTCCGTCAGCTCGCGCTCCCTCGAGAGCCGCGTCAGCTCGGAGATCCTGTCCATCTTCTCTTTGTCCATCGTATCGCCTCAGTTCTTGAGAGAGTGGATGGGCGCGGGGATGCGTCCGCCCCTTCTTATGAACTCCGCGCTCGAGTACGGGTGCACCGCCATGACCGGCGCGGAGCCGAGCAGCCCGCCGAACTCCACCGTGTCCCCTACCTCCATGCCGGGAGCCGGGATGATGCGCACCGCCGTCGTTTTCTGGTTTATCATGCCGATGGCCGCCTCGTCCGCTATGATGGCCGCTATGGTCTCCGC
This sequence comes from uncultured Eubacteriales bacterium, assembly GCA_900546615.1. Taxonomy (GTDB): domain Bacteria; phylum Bacillota; class Clostridia; order Oscillospirales; family Oscillospiraceae; genus Scatomorpha; species Scatomorpha pullistercoris. The sequence goes on from URDJ01000067.1 coordinate 2,554, forward strand.
GCTCGTCGAGCCGGGCACAGCTATCATGTCAAGGCCCACGGAGCAGACGCAGGTCATCGCCTCGAGCTTGTCGAGGCAAAGCGCGCCCGACGAGGCCGCCGCTATCATGCCTTCGTCCTCCGAGACCGGTATGAACGCACCCGAGAGCCCGCCCACAGAGGAGGACGCCATGACTCCGCCCTTCTTCACCGCGTCGTTCAGCAGAGCCAGCGCCGCCGTCGTGCCGTGCGTGCCGCAGACCTCGAGGCCCATCTCCTCCAGTATCCTCGCCACCGAGTCGCCTATGGCCGGTGTCGGAGCCAGAGAGAGGTCCACTATGCCGAAGGGCACTCCCAGCCGCCGGGACGCCTCCTGCGCCACCAGCTGGCCCATGCGAGTCACCTGGAAGGCCGTCTTTTTTATCGTCTCCGCCACCACGTCGAAGCTCGCGCCGCGCACGGCCTTGAGCGCGTGGTGCACGACGCCGGGCCCCGAGACACCGACGTTTATGACCCTGTCCGGCTCGGACACGCCGTGGAAGGCGCCCGCCATGAAGGGGTTATCCTCCACAGCGTTGCAGAACACGACGAGCTTCGCGCAGCCGAATCCGCTCCTGTCCGCCGTGAGCCGCGCCGTCTCCTTCACCGTCTCGCCCATGAGCGCTACGGCGTCCATGTTTATGCCGGCCTTGGTCGAGCCTATGTTCACGCTCGAGCACACCAGCTCCGTCTCCGCCAGCGCCTCGGGTATCGCCCGAATGAGCTTCACCTCCGCCGGCGTCATGCCCTTCTGCACCAGCGCCGAAAAGCCGCCGACAAAGTTCACGCCCGTCTCCGCCCGCGCCGCGTCCAGCGCCTTCGCGAAGGGCACGTAGTCCTCCGTATCCGACGCGCCCGCCACAAGGGCGATGGGCGTCACCGAGATGCGCTTGTTCACGATGGGTATACCGAACTCGGCCTCTATGTCCTCGCCCGTCTTCACGAGATCCTTCGCCGAGCGGGTTATCTTGTCGTATATCTTCCGGCAGGCCGCCTTCGGGTCGGGGTCGCAGCAGTCGAGCAGCGAAATGCCCATCGTCACCGTCCGCACATCGAGATGCTGCTGGTCTATCATCTCGATGGTCTGCAATATCTCGCCTCTGTTTATCATGTCAGACCCGCCTTATATTTTATGCATAGCGTTGAAGATGTCTTCTCTCTGCGCCTTTATATCGAGGCCCAGCGTCTCGCCCTCGCGCCGCAGCAGGGCCGTCAGCTCCGCGAAGGGCACCCGGCAGGCGGAGGCATCCACCAGCATTATCATCGTGAAATACTCCTGCAGCACCGTCTGACTGATGTCCAGCACGTTCACGCCCTGCTCGGCCAGTATGCGGCTCACGTCCGCGATGATGCCCACGCGGTCGCGGCCTATGACTGTAACTATCGCTTTCATCCTTCGTCCTCCTGTGTCATCGTGCCCAGCTCGTCGAGGTTCTTCTCGAAGGCCGGCATGAAATGTTTTAGAAAGTAGTCCGCCTCCGGCAGGCCCATGTCCTCGATGCGCCGCCGGGTCTGCGCCTCGGCCGAGAGAAACTCGCGGTTGCCCGCCTTGCGCTCCTCCACGCACTTTATATAGGCCGAGAGCCGGTCTGCGGCCTTGACGAGCCACTTCTCGTCCTCACCCACTTTGCCGCTTATAAACGGCTCAAACGCGCTCTGAAGCTCCACCGGGAGCATATTTATGAGCTTTTCGGCAGCTGCGCGCTCCACCTCGTGGTATGCCTCGCTTATGCGCCCGCTGTGGTACTTGATGGGCGTCGGCATGTCGCCCGTCAGTATCTCCGGCGCGTCGTGGTAGAGCGCCGCGGCCGCGAGGAAGTTCGGGTCGCAGGGCTTTTTCAACACGTCCCGCCTTATGACGCCCAGCGCGTGGGCCAGCACCGCCACCATGTGGCTGTGCTCCTGCACATTTTCTGGTATGCTCGAGCGCATCAGGCCCCAGCGCTCAATATAGCGCATGCGGGATATAAGCGCAAAAAAGTCACTCAAGCAGCTCCGCCTCCTCTGCTTCCGATTCGGGTATCGGGTCCTTTACAACCCTCTTGGACATCCATTTGCGGCTGAAATACCTCGGTATAACAATGCAAATGCCAACCGTCCATCCCGCAGGCAGCGCCAGCCAGCACGAGGCATAGCCGACGTGGAAGACATAAGCCAACATGTAAGCAACTGCCACACGCACCGACAGCGTAGCCAGGCTCGTGCACGATACCACAATCGCGTCCCCGGCTCCCTGCAGCAGGCCCGAGGCCGGCATATACGCCGCAAAAAGCACCACGCAGTAGCTCATGTAGCGCTGGTATTCCACCGCCTGCGACATCGCCTCGCCGCTCAGGTTGAACAGCCGCGCAAAATCCACCGCCAGCAGGTTGATCACCAGGCCTATCGCCACGCTGGAAATACAGCACATTATGGTCGAGACCCGCCAACCCCGGTGCACCCTGTCGTACTTGAGCGCTCCTACGTTCTGGCCTGTGAAGGTCGCCACGCCGGTGTTAAGGCCGAAAATCGGCACCAGCGCATAGGCCTCCATGCGGTTGCCCACCGTGAAGGCAGCCATCGTCGCGTCCGTGAAGCTGTTTACCAGCCTCTGTATGAACACATTGCCCAGCGAGATGACCGCCTGCTGGATGATAGCCGGAATGCCCAGACGCAGGGATATCACGAATTTTTCGCGGTCAAAGACGAATTCCCCGCGTTTGAAGCGGAAGATGGGATATTTTATGAACATATAGGCCACGCTGACTATGGCCGAGGCCGCCTGCGCTATGACAGTCGCCACCGCAACGCCCATGACGCCCCAGCCGAAGCTCGCGACGAACCAGATGTCCAGCACCGTGTTCAGCCCGGCGCTGACAATGAGGAAGTACATCGTCGCCCGGCTGTCGCCTATCGCGCGCAGTATGCCCGCCACAGCGTTGTAGATATACTGGAAAATGAGGCCCAGAGAGTAGATGGCGAAGTATTCTACGGCCATGTCCACGATGGCCGGAGAGGTCACACGCATGAGGCCCACAACGAGCGGCCGTGCAAACACGCTGCCCACGATCGTAAGGAGCGTGCCCAGCCCCACAAGGGTTATGAGCAGGGTCGAGGCCGCCCGACGCAGCTCCGCCGTCCTACGGGCGCCGTAGAGCTGTGCCACAAGCACCGCCCCACCGTTGCCCAGGCCGATGGAAATGGCCAAAAACAAAAAGATGAGGGACACGCAGCTGCCCACGGCCGCTATCATATTCTCGCATATCGTCTGGGTCGCGCCGCCGTAGTTGCCGACGACCACCCCGTCCACTGTGTTGTACAGCTGCTGCAAAAACTGCCCGGCCATGATCGGCAGCGAAAAGAGCAGTATCTCCTTCCACTCCGAGCCGGATGTCATGTCCCTCCGCTCCAAGCTCTCACTCCCCTGATCTCGTAAAGCTCATATTAACACAATCTCCGCCCAAAGTAAATAATAAGCCTTGCATTATGGCGGATACGGTGATAAAATTCGAGTTTGTGAATAAATAAGAGGTGGTTCATTTGGATAAGCTGAGGAATGTCGCGATAATCGCCCACGTCGACCACGGCAAGACCACGCTGGTAGACGAGATGCTCAAGCAGTCGGGCGTGTTCCGCGAGAATCAGGAGGTCGAGACCAGGGTCATGGACTCCGGCGACCTCGAGCGCGAGCGTGGCATCACCATCCTCGCAAAGAACACCGCCGTGCGCTACGGCGACACCAAGATAAACATAGTCGACACCCCGGGCCACGCCGACTTCGGCGGCGAGGTGGAGCGCATACTCAAGATGGTCAACGGCGTCATCCTGCTCGTGGACGCCGCCGAAGGCCCCATGCCCCAGACGCGCTTCGTGCTCTCCAAGGCGCTCGAGCTGGGCCACAGGGTCATCGTCGTCCTCAATAAGATCGATCGCCCCGACCAGCGCGTCCTCGAGGTCGTGGACGAGGTGCTGGAGCTCCTAATGGACCTCGGCTGCACGGACGAGCAGCTGGATTCCCCCATGCTTTTCTGCTCCGGCCGCAACGGTACCGCATCCTACTCCCCCGACGTGCCGGGCACGGACCTCAAGCCGCTCTTTGACACCATTATAAAATATATCCCCGAGCCGACAGGCGACGAGACGGCGCCCTTCCAGATGCTCGTCTCCTCCATCGACTACAATGAGTTCGTCGGCCGCATCGCCATCGGCCGCATAGAGCGCGGCGCCATCCGCGCGAACCAGGAGATCGCCGTCTGCAACTACCATGACCCCGAGGCCGCCCCGCGCAAGGCCAAGGCTGTGTCCATGTACCAGTTCGAAGGCCTGCAGCGCGTCCCCGTGCAGGAAGCGACCGTCGGCAACATCATCGCCATGAGCGGCATAGGCGACATCACAATAGGCGACACCATCTGCGCCCCCGAGGCCGTGGAACCCATCGAGTTCGTGAAGATCTCCGCGCCCACCATGGAGATGACCTTCTCCGTCAACGACAGCCCCTTTGCCGGGCGCGAGGGCAAGTTCGTCACCTCCCGCCAGATACGCGAGCGGCTCATGCGCGAGACGCTCAAGGACGTGTCGCTGCACGTCTCGGAGCTTGAGGGCGCGACGGACAGCTTCGTCGTCGCGGGCCGCGGCGAGATGCACCTTTCCATCCTCATCGAGACCATGCGCCGCGAGGGCTACGAGTTCTCCGTCTCGCCCCCGAGGGTGCTCTACCAGACCATAGACGGGAAGAAATGCGAGCCGGTCGAGCGCGTCGTTGTGGACGTGCCCTCGGACGCCATCGGCGCGGTCATTGAGAAGCTCGGCTCGAGAAAGGGCGAGTTCGTCGAGATGCTGCCCGTCGGGGCGAGGACGAAGGCGACCTTCCTGGTGCCGGAGCGCGGGCTTTTCGGCTACAGGAACGAGTTCATGACGGACACGAAGGGCGAGGGCATCATGTCCTCGGTGTTCGAGTGCTATGAGCCGTACAAGGGCGAGCTGACGCGCCGCGGCACGGGCAGCCTCGTGGCCTGGGAGCAGGGCGAGGCGGTGACCTACGGCCTGTTCAACGCGCAGGAGCGCGGGGCGCTGTTCATAGGCCCCGGCACACCGGTCTACGCGGGCATGATAGTCGGTGTGTCGCCGAAGAATGAGGACATCCCGGTGAACGTCTGCCGCAAGAAGCAGCTCACCAACATGCGCGCCGCGGGCAGCGACGAGGCCCTCAGGCTCACTCCGCCGAGGGTGCTGAGCCTCGAGCAGTGCCTGGAGTTCCTCGCCGACGACGAGCTGCTGGAAGTCACGCCGAAAAACCTGCGCCTGCGCAAGCGGATACTTGACCACAGTCAGAGGATGAAGGCGCTGAAAGGGAATAAGGCGTAATTGTGAAGCGGGAGGTGCGTGTGTGCGCCTCCCTGCTCGTATAAATGCCACCCCATTTCTTTGGCCCTTGCCCAAAGAAACGGGGTGGAACCCCGCCCCTACGGCAACGCTTTGGGTAAAAACCGCAACCACCCGTAGGGGTCGGCGTCCTCGACGACCCTTCGTCCGGACACGCACGCGGCCACGTTACCGCGCCCAAGCCCTGTAGGGGCGGGGTTCCACCCCCCGCCCGGACGTTGCGGTTTCGGACAACGCCCAACCCATGCACCCACGCCAGCTGACGCCGGCGCACCGCGCGCCCGATGGCGCGCGGCCGGGTCGTCGGGGACGCCGACCCCTACGGGCTGGCAAAAACCGTACCCATCCGCGAAACCGTCACAAACGGCGCACCGAGGTCGGTGCGCCCTACGATGGGCGCGCGCAAGCCCGTGACGCCGGGCGGGGGTGGAACCCCGCCCCTACAGAGGAGCGTTCCGGACACCACCCACGCCAACAAAGAGACTGCGGAGGAGATGTGGACCTTTGCCGCATCGACGACGTCAGTCGATAAT
>URDJ01000068.1 GCA_900546615.1 uncultured Eubacteriales bacterium
AACGGGGCTTCCCTTAAATTACTTTCCTGTGTCTACTTTTGCTTGACAAGTGCAGCGAAATTTGCCCCCATCATCAGGACGGCCTTTAGCGTCAAGCGGGTAAAACCAAATTGGATAGGAGCTGCACAGCGCTCCTTCCACAAGCTCTCCGCCGCAAATCGCGCATTTCATATCATTTCGCCTCGTGCCTGCCCCTGGGCTGCCTTATCTCGCCGTTGTAGGCCAGGATGGAGACCAGCGCCGCGCCGACGCCCGCGATGGCGTCTATAAAGGCCGAGAACCACAGCGTCGAGAAACCGAGGCCCGCTATCACGAGCAGGATGAGCTTCACCGCCGCCGTGCCAACCGTGGTCGCGCCGGTCAGCATTTTGGCGTATCTGGATATCGCGATGGACAGCGCTATCCTGTCCACATTCCCGCCGAACACCGTGATATCGGTGCCCACAGGCATCGTCAGCGCCTCGAGTCCCGCCATGGCGACGTCTATATCCGCCGCGGTATGCGAGCCGGCAAAGCTCTCGCCGCTGCCTACGTACATCAGCTCGCGGCCCCTGACGCAGCCCTGTTTCACGTCCGCCAGCAGCGAACGCACCTTCTCACGGTCACATTCCGAGTAATACTCCGGTATGCCCAGCGCGGAGGCCGTCCTCGCCGCGGAGTCCCGCGTCTCGTCCGTGAACAGTATCACACTGTCCACCCCGCACTGCTTGAGCTCGTCCACCCCCGCGGCCGCGTCCGCTCTCAGCGAATCGCTCATGACTATCCTGCCCGCGTACTCGTCGCCTATCGACAGATACAGCGAGTAATCGTCCGTCACGTCCGAGTCCGGCACGGAGATGCCCTTGATGGTCATGAGGTCCTTGCTGCCGACGCATATCCTGATACCGTCAACCCTGACCTCGACCCCGCTGCCCGGTATTTCCACGAAATTCTCTATGAGGTCTATGTATATCGTATCGCCATAGGCCGCTATGACCGACCTCGCCTGGGCGGTGTTCGAGTAGGCCAGCGCGTGCGCCGCGATCTTCAGCAGCACGTCCGTCTCCATCCTCTGCGATTTTATCGCCACCACCCTCGGGCTGCCCTCGGAGAGCGTGCCCGCCTTATCAAAGGCCACCACGCCCACAGACGAGACCTCGTCCATCGCGCTGCAGCCGTCAAACACTATGCCCGCCTTCGCCGCGCCGCACATGCTGCTGAGGCGTATCAGCGGTATGGATATGAACAGCGAGCACGGGTCGGCAATGACGAGGAACATGGCCGCCCTCCGCACCGCTTCGCCGAGCGTTGTCTCAGTCAGAAGCGGCAGCAGTATTATCATGAGGATGGCCAGCACCGTGACCGCCGGGGTAAAGTACATCTGCAGGGCCGAGAGCGATTTGGGTACGACCTCTCCCCTCTGCGCGCCGTTCTCAACACTCTTGTACAGCGCCTGCGCCGCAGAGTCCGCGGCAGCAGAGGTGACTTCGCATCTTAGTTCACCGCTGAGGTTCAGGCTGCCGGAGAGCAGCTCGTCCCCTTCTTTGGCAAGAACCTCTCCACTGAAGTCGCACAGCGCGCTGCGGTCCAGGCTGGACCTGCCTTCAAGTACTATGCAGTCGCAAGGCACGCGTTCACCAGGTTTAACGACGATCTGCTCGCCGACCTGGACGCTCTCAACAGGCACGGTCTCGACCTGCCCGCTCTCATTGATGACGTTGGCGTAGTCCTGTTCGCAATAGATGGTCTCCAGAACCGAACGCTTCGTGCGCTGGCAGGCGTAGTCCACAAATATGCCGCCTATCTGATAAAGCAGCAGCAGCGCCGTACCCTCAACGGTCGCGCCGAAGCACAGCGCCAGCACCGCGGCAAGCGTAAGCAGCACGGTCCTGTCCAGATACTTGCCGTCTATGATGCTCAGCACCGCGCCGGCAAGTATGTCGTAGCCCGCGACTATGGCCGAGATGATCAGCAGTACCAGCGGCCACGGCTCCGGTATGCTCCTCACAAGCAGGGACACCGCAAACGCGGCGCAGGAGACGATGAGCCTTATGATGAACAATACGTCGGCCCCTATCTCCTCAGTATCACAGACTGGACCGCCGCAGGCCGCGCTGCAGCAGCCGCCTGAGCAGCTGGAGCGTCTCCCGGTCAATCGTTCGAGCAATTCCTTAAAGGTCATCGAACCTCCTCCTTACAAGACTTCGCTTTGTCCGCCGCCTCAGTCGGCCTTGCCGTCGCAGCCGAGCACGTCGACGATCTTATGCTTGACCATCTCCTTGATGGCGGCGCGGGCGGGCTTCAGGTACTGCCTCGGGTCAAAGTCCGCCGGATGCTCCGCGAAATACTTCCTGATGGAAGCGGTCATCGCAAGCCTGAGGTCGGAGTCGATGTTGATCTTGCAGACAGCGCTCCTCGCCGCCTGGCGCAGCTGATCCTCGGGCACGCCGATGGCGCCGGGCATGTTGCCGCCGTACTTGTTGATCTCAGCCACGAACTCCTGCGGCACGGAGGAAGCGCCGTGCAGGACTATCGGGAACCCGGGCAGGTTCTTCTCTACCGCCGCGAGCACGTCGAAGCGCAGCTGGGGCTTCGTGCCGGGCTTGAACTTGTACGCACCATGGCTCGTGCCGATGGCAATGGCCAGAGAGTCGCAGCCCGTCCTCTCGACGAACTCCTGGACCTCCTCGGGCCTCGTGTAGGAGGCATGTCCCTCCTCGACCTTGACCTCATCCTCGATGCCGGCGAGCGTGCCCAGCTCGGCCTCGACGACCACGCCGTGGTCATGCGCGTACTCAACGACCTGCTTAGTGATGGCTATGTTCTCCTCGAAAGGCTTGGAGCTGGCGTCTATCATGACAGAGGTAAATCCACCGTCGATGCAGCTCTTGCACAGCTCAAAGCTGTCGCCATGGTCGAGGTGCAGGCAGATGGGCAGGCCCGTCTCGATGACCGCGGCCTCTACGAGCTTCATCAGATAGGTGTGGTTCGCGTAGGCTCTGGCGCCCTTCGACACCTGCAGGATCAGCGGAGCGCGCAGCTCGGAGGCAGCCTCGGTGATGCCCTGCACGATCTCCATGTTGTTGACGTTGAACGCGCCGATGGCGTATCCACCGTCGTAGGCCTTGCGGAACATTTCCTTGGATGTAACGATGCTCATAAAAATTATCTCCTTTATTCGCGGTAAATTTATGCTATTGCTTATTTATTATATCCCAAACATATGATATAATCAATACAACCTTTTTAAGATTTTAGGGGGTACAACATGGAAAACACACTCAGGGGAGCCTGCATCATAGGCCAGTCGGGCGGACCGACCTCAGTTATCAACTCCAGCGCATACGGCGTTATCAGGACAGCGCTCGACAATGAGGCCATTACCAAGGTCTATGGTGCGGCGCACGGCATCAGGGGCGTGCTTGAGGACAAGCTCTACGACATGGGCGAGGAGGACGCTTACGAGCTGAGCCTGCTCATGAACACCCCGTCCTCGGAGCTTGGCTCCTGCCGCTACAAAATGGCAGATCCTGAGAAGGACGACACCGACTACAAGCGCATTCTCGAGATATTCAAGAAATACGACGTCCGCTACTTCTTCTACAACGGCGGCAACGATTCGATGGACACCTGCGATAAGATAAGCCGCTTCATGGAAAAGTCCGGCTATGAGTGCAGGGTCATGGGCGTGCCCAAGACGATCGACAACGACCTGTATAACACCGATCACTGCCCCGGCTTCGGCAGTGCGGCGAAGTACATCGCCACCTCCTGCGCTGAGGTGTACAAGGACGCGCACGTGTATGACACCGGCATGATCGTCGTTATGGAGATCATGGGCCGTCATGCGGGCTGGCTCGCGGCGAGCGCGGCTCTGGCAAACCTCACCGGCTGCGGCCCCGACCTCATCTACCTGCCTGAGACGGATTTCGACATGGACAAGTTCATTGCCGACGCCTCCAGGATCTACAAGGAAAAGGGCAACTGCATCGCGGTCGTGTCCGAGGGCATCCACTACGCCGACGGCAGCTTTGTCTCCGAGGCGAAGACCAGCGCGACCGACGGCTTCGGTCACGCCCAGCTGGGCGGTCTGGCCGCCATGCTCTCCTCCGTCATCAAGGAGAAGACCGGCGCGAAGGTGCGCGGCATTGAGCTTTCCCTGCTCCAGCGCTGCGGCGCCCACGTCGCCTCCAAGACCGACGTCGATGAGGCCTTCATGGCCGGCGAGGTCGCGGTGCTCTCCGCCGTCGGCGGCGAGACCGGCAAGATGGTCGCCTTCGCCCGTGAGTATGTGGACGGTAAGTACACCTGCGTGCCGAAGCTCGTCCCGCTCACCAGTGTTGCGAACTTCGAAAAGAAGGTCCCCGCTGAGTGGATCACCCCCGACGGCTGCGGCGTGACGCAGGACTTCATCGACTACGCCCTGCCCCTCATCCAGGGCGAGCCGGAGCGCCCGACCGAGAACTCCCTGCCCAGGTACGCGAGGCTCAAGAAGGTTCTGGCGAAGTAAGTATACCATATATAATATCGACCGGCGCCGTCAATTTACCTGACGGCGCCGGTTTTTTGCTCACTTGTCGAATGCGGGGTTTATGGCGTAGACGTTCTTCTGGTCGAGTTTTTCAGTGGCGAGGCGGAGGGCTTCGCCGAAGCGCTGATAGTGGATTATCTCGCGCTCGCGCAGGAAGCGGATGACGTCGCTGACATCCGGGTCGTCGCACAGGCGCAGGATGTTGTCGTAGGTCACGCGGGCTTTCTGCTCGGCGGCCATATCCTCGGTGAGGTCGGCTATGACGTCGCCCTTGACGCCTATGCCCGCGGCGTTCCAGGGCGAGCCGGAGGCGGCCGTCGGATATACGCCCGCCGTGTGGTCCACGAAATACGCCTCGTAGCCGGCTTTCTTGATCTGCTCGGGCGTCATGCTGCGCGTGAGCTGATGGACGATAGCACCTATCATCTCGAGGTGACCCAGCTCCTCAGTTCCGATGTCGGTGAGCAGGCCCTTCAACTCGGGATAGGGCATGGAATAGCGCTGGCTGAGGTATCTCAGGGATGCCCCCAGCTCGCCGTCCGGCCCGCCGTACTGGCTGATTATGAACTTTGCCAGCGCCGGGTTCGTGTTCTTGATCTTTACGGGGTATTGCAGCTTTTTCTCATATACGAACATGCTTTCAGCCCTCCTTCGCGCTCATGTAGTCCCAGGGCCAGGGGTCGTTAAGCCAGGTGTAGCTCTTTGCCGAGATTAGGTCGGAGCGGCAGAGCGGCCCAAAGCGGGCGACATACTCCTTTTTCCCCTCGTCATAGAGCTTGAGGAAGGACTGGAAGGTGGCAAACGCCTGCGCATCCTCCGAATGCGTATCAAGGTACAGCCCCAGCTCTGCCGTGACGAAGTCGAGCGCCATGAGCTCGCGAAGCTCAGTGGTCTCGGCGGGCATCTGGTTCACGATGTTCTTGAAGGGCAGGTCAAGGCCGGGGAAAAGCGTACCCCTCGAGAGCGCCTCGCCGGTCTGATATGCCGGCTCGCTGCTCTGCTGCGGCGGTATCTGTGACAGCGCCAGCGGCGCGCACTCCGGCAGCACGCCCTGCTTATAGGTGCAGCCGGTTTGAGTATCCATTTTTTCCAATTCAATTGCCTCCTGATCGTCGTCGAAAGGGTCATGGCCCTCGTACTATGTTATGCTCAGGAGACCGAATCGGTCACTTGCCTGAGAGCGCAGCTTCGACATAGCGCTCGTTTGTTTTGAGCCGCTCGTCCTCCGGGGACAGTTCTATGGCCCTTTGCACCGCGTCCAGCGCCTCCCTGTACCGGCCGGTGCGGTATAGGCCGATGGACAGATAGTCCCACGGCAGGCTGCCCCACGACTCGGCTTCGCAGATGTAGGTCCTCGGGCGCTCGGCTATCCTGAGCGCCGCGCGGCACATGTGTACAAGCCCGTCCCAGTCACGCTCCTCGTAACATATCTTCGCCATGTCGAGGTACGGCTCGCGCAGATGCGGGGCCTCCCCTATCGCCCGCCAGAGCCACTTGCGCGCCTCATCCTTCCTTCCAAGGGCGTTCTGGCAGCGCGCGATATAGCGCATCGAAGCGCTGCGTTCGTCGGCCCAAACTGCGTTCGGCATCTTCAGATGATGCTCAAGCGTCCTTATGGCGTCCTCCCAGCGGCGATAGAAGTAGTACTCGCGGCCAAGATAGTGCATGTTGCGGTCGTCATCCGGACTTTCCGCGACGGACATCTCGAGCAGAGGCAGATACTGGCTTCTGGGCTTCGTGTCGTCCGCGCGATGGTCTAACTGTATACCCTCTATGTATATCTGCTCCACGGGCCGTCCATCGGTACGCTCCAGCACTTCGTGTACGGGATGCGTCCAGCGCCAGCCGTGCCTCGTGTGCATGTTGTTGAGCCAGAATACGAAGCCTTCGGAGCCGTCCGGGTTGAAGTTCCAGGTATAACGGTACGCGGCGCGGACAGTGTCGGGCTTCCATGCCGCTTCAAGCAGCGCGCGCCAGCCGGGGTGGAAGTATTCGTCCAGGTCAGTACAGACGCAGACATCAGCGTCGTCCGGCACCATTTCGAGCGAGCGGTTCCTCGCCGCGTCAAAACGCCAGGGGTCGAATACCTGCGCCTCCACCACTGCACCGGCCTCGCGCAGCAGATGCACCGTGTCGTCCTCAGAGCCTGTGTCGAGGACGTATACGGCGTCTGCTTCGCACATGGAATCCATCCAGCGTTTAACGAACTTGCTTTCATTTTTACATATGGCATAGACGTATACCTTCAATTTGCCCCTCCCTTCACCGGGAAAGAGGACGGCCTGACAGGCCGTCCTCTTTAGACATTATTCGGACAAAATACCCACGCTGCGCAGGTTCGCAAGCAGCTCGTTGAACTGCGTCACGATGTCTCCGGTGCCTGTGGCGTCGGCGACGGCTGCGGCTGCTCTGAGCACAGTGCTGCCGCTGGGTCCGGTCGGTCCGGTAGGTCCGGTCGGTCCGGTAGGACCTTCAGCTCCCGTGTCGCCGGTGGGTCCGGTGGGTCCGGTCTCGCCCGTCGGGCCGGTGGGGCCTGTCGGGCCTTCCTCGCCCTCCGCGCCCGTGGGTCCGGTCGGACCGGTCGGGCCGGTACCGGATGGGCCGGTCGGGCCGGTTGGCCCTGTGGCGCCCGTCTCGCCGGTAGGTCCGGTCACGCTCGCTCCGGTCGGGCCTGTGGGACCAGTAGGCCCGGTCGGGCCTTCAGCGCCCGTATCTCCCGTTGGGCCGGTCGGGCCTGTGCCGCTGGGACCGGTAGCACCTGTAGCGCCTGTGGGTCCCGTCGGGCCGGTAGGTCCCGTCGGGCCGGTACCGGAAGGTCCGGTCGGGCCGGTTGCGCCGGTCGTGCCGGTTGCACCTGTGGGTCCCGTCGGGCCGGTGGGGCCGGTACCGCTGGGGCCGGTCGCACCGGTCGCACCCGTGGGTCCCGTCGGACCGGTGGGTCCTGTCGGCCCGGTACCGCTGGGGCCGGTCGCGCCGGTCGCGCCTGTGGGTCCCGTCGGACCGGTGGGTCCGGTCGGGCCGGTACCGCTGGGGCCGGTCGCGCCGGTCGCACCCGTGGCACCCGTAGGCCCGGTGGGGCCGGTCGGGCCAGTCGCGCCGGTCAGTCCCGTGGCGCCCGTGGCGCCAGTCGGGCCGGTAACAGTCACAAGCGTGAAATCCGGCGAGGTGCCGGGCGTGCCCGTGGGATTATTGGTATTTACGTCATAAAGAGCGCCGCTGTAGTACACAAGGTCGCCTATCGAGTAGGGCGTCCCCGGAACAAACTGCTGTATCGTATCTATGCCTGCTCCGGTCGCTCCAGTCGGGCCGGTAGGACCGGTGGGCCCGGTCGCGCCACGAGGTCCGGTGGGCCCAGTCGCACCGGTCGCGCCGGTAGCGCCCGTGGGCCCTGTGGGGCCGCTCACGCAGCAGACACGGCTGCAGCCGCGAGTGTTGTTGCAGTCGTGGTCGCAGGGCTTCACCACGTTCATCTCACAGCACTCCAGCTTGTCGCGCCAGTCTGAGTCGTTGCACTTCCGCATATGCTTACTCCCTTCACCATGGTTTCGAGGAAAATACGGCAACTTTTTCTTGCCTGTATCATTGTATGCGTCGTGCGCGTTCTTGTGATAACATAAAAGGGGCCGCCCAAAAGCGGCCCCTGCACCTGTAAAATGAAAGTAGACACTCACAAAAGTGTGGGTGTCTAGTTTTTTCGTGGTAAGATAAAGAAAAGGAGGCGAGGAAATGGGAAAGAAAGGAACGCCGCACCGAA
>URDJ01000069.1 GCA_900546615.1 uncultured Eubacteriales bacterium
TTTGGGGCGCCACTCCCGTTTCTTTTGGCAAGGACAAAAGAAATGGGGTGGCATTTTACACCTCCCTGCCCCGGGCGCGTATTTTGCCTGTGCTGGGAAAATCGGCTCTTGCTATCGCGCCCGGTAGTGGTATAATAGTATAATTATTGAAAGATGAAAGGAAAGCGGCGCGACAGCCGTGAGAGTATGAAGTACAGCGAATGGAAAATACCCTGCTGCGGGGCGGAGGTGGATGAAGCGCTGGTAGAGGCCGGCTACACGCCTCTGCTCTCCGCTCTGCTCAAAAAGCGCGGAATAAATACGCCGGAGGCGGCCAGGGCCTTTCTCTCCGGCGGGCAGGAGCTGCTCGGCGACCCCATGCTGCTCGAGGATATGGACAGGGCCGCCGCAAGACTCAGGCTGGCGATAGAACGGCGTGAGGTCGTGGCCGTTTTTGGCGACTACGACGTGGACGGCATAACCTCCGCCTGCCTCGTCACGAGCTGGCTGAGGGCCAAGGGCCTGGAATGCAGCCCCTACATACCGGACAGGATGGAGGAGGGCTACGGCCTGAACCTCTCGGCCATGGACACTATAAAGGCCCGGGGAGCAACGCTCATAGTCACCGTGGACTGCGGCATCACCGCCGCCGAGGAGGCGCGCTACGCCGCCTCGCTGGGCATGGACATGATAGTCACCGACCACCACGAGTGCGGGGCATGTCCCCTGCCCGAGGCAGTCGCTGTCGTGGACCCGAAACGCCCCGGCAGCCGCTATCCGAACGCCGACCTCGCGGGCGTGGGCGTGGCCTTCAAGCTGCTGTGCGCGGTGGAAGGCTCGCCGGAGAGGATACTTGAGGAATACGCCGATCTCATCGCCACCGGCACGATAGCGGACGTCATGCCGCTCACGGGTGAGAACCGCTACATCGTGAGGCTGGGCCTCGAACAGCTGAACCGCCCGAAACGGCCCGGCATCCGCGCCCTGCTCGTCGAGTCAGGGGCCGCAGGGAAGAAGATCAGCGCCACGACCGTGGGCTTTACCCTCGCGCCCCGGCTCAACGCCGCGGGCAGGCTCGGCCATGCTGACGTGGCCGTCCGGCTGCTGCTAACGGACAGCGAGCGAGAGGCCGCCGAGCTGGCCGCCGAGCTTTGCAGACTAAACCGTGAGCGGCAAGAGCTGGAGCACGGCATCTTTGAGGATGCACACGGGCTTCTGAGCGGCGAGACACCCACGGCGCCCATAGTTCTCGCCGCAGAGGGCTGGCATCAGGGCGTCATAGGCATCGCCGCCTCCAAGCTGGCGGAGGAGTTCTCCCTGCCGGCCATCATGATATGCCTCGACGGGGAGAGCGGCAAAGGCTCCTGCCGGAGTTTCGGCGGCTTCAACCTCTTTGACGCGCTGGCCGCCTGCTCCGACTGGCTCGAGGGCTTCGGCGGTCACGCGCTCGCCGCGGGCCTCTCGATAAGACGCGACCAGGTCGAGGGCTTTCGGGCGGCGCTCCGGGAATACTACAGGCGTCTGCCGCCCGCCGAGGCGCCCCGCCTGGTCTGCGACCTGCGCATCGACGACCCCGCGCTGCTGAGTATGGAGTGCGTCGAGTCCCTCGGCGAGCTGGAGCCCTTCGGCAGCGGCAACCCGAGGCCGACCCTCTGCATAACCGACGCCCTGCTCGAACGCGTGACGCCCATAGGCGGCGGAAGGCATCTCAAGCTCCGGCTCGAAAAGGGCGGGATATGCTTCGACTGCGTCATGTTCTCCATGCGTGAGGAGGAGCTGGGCCTGCGCGAGGGCGAACGCGTGGACGCCGCCTTCTACCCGCAGATAAACGAGTACCACGGCCACCGCTCTGTCCAGCTCGTGATGCTCGCGCTCAGGCAGGCGGACACCCTGCCGCTGTGCATGGACATCATCGACGGCAGGCTCCCCGGGCCGTGGGACGGCTCCGACCTCTGCCCCGAGCGGAGCGATTTCGTCCGTGTCTGGCGCTGGCTCGAGCGCCGCGGCGGAGGGGCATACGGCAGCCTCAGCGACGTCTCCGGCTGGAGGCCAGGCGGAATGCATCCCGCCAAGCTGCTGCTCTGCCTGCGTATCATGCGTGACGAAGGGCTCGTCACAGCCCAGAGGACAGGCGACAGCATCAGGGTACAGATACAGAAAACAGAGGGCAAGGCGGATCTCGCCTCGCACCCGCTCATGATAAAGCTCAGGCGATTCAGGGAAAGATACGAAGGGAGGTGAGCCTGTGGCCGCCGCAATGAGAGGAGTCAACTCCGAATACAGGGACGAGATCATACGGCCGCAGTCCCCAAAGCCCATCATGGACCCCGAGGAGTGCTGGAAAAGTCTCGAAGCCAAAATACTCGCCGGCAATATCTCCATGGACATGGGCCGCGTCCGCAACGCCTTTGAGTACGCCGTGAAGCTCCACGAGGGACAAAAGCGCCGCGACGGCTCGCCCTACGTCACCCACTGCGTGGCGACGGCGGAGATAATCGCCGAGCAGGGCCTCGACGAGGATTCCGTCGTGGCCGCGCTGCTGCACGACGTCATCGAAGACACGCCCGCCACGCACGAGGATGTGCGCCGCCAGTTCGGCTCCACGGTCGCGGACATAGTGGAGGGCGTCACCAAGCTCACGCGTGTGCAGTACACCAGCCATGAGGACGAGCAGGCCGAGAACCTCAGGAAAATGCTCATCGCCATGGCGAAAGACATCCGCGTCATCCTTATAAAGATAGCCGACCGCCTGCACAACATGCGGACGATGGACTACCAGAGCGGAGAAAAGCAGCTCATAAAATCCGCCGAGACGATGGAAATCTACGCCCCCATCGCCCACCGGCTCGGAATGCAGAAGATAAAGTGGGAGCTGGAGGACCGCTCGCTCTACTACCTCGACCGCGAGGGCTACAAGGAGATAACCGACGCGCTCTCCACGCGCATGGACACCCTGCGCGTTTTCATGGGCAAGGTGGAAAAGCAGATCCAGAACCGCATGGATGAGGAGAAAATCGACGCCACGGTCTACGGACGCATCAAGCACGTCTACAGCATCTACCGCAAGATGTTCGCCCAGCAGCTGGACATCAACGGCATCTTCGACCTGTGTGCCTTCCGCGTCATCGTGGACAGCATCCCGGACTGCTACAACGCCCTCGGCATGATACACGACATGTACAAGCCCGTGCCGGGCCGGTTCAAGGACTACATCTCCATGGCCAAGCCCAACGGCTACCAGAGCGTGCACACCACCGTCATCGGCGACGAGGGCATACCCTTTGAGGTGCAGATACGCACCTGGGACATGCACCTGACCGCCGAGTACGGCGTCGCGGCGCACTGGAAGTACAAGTCCGGCGAGCAGGGCGTCAAGGAGGGCGACGAGGAGAAGTTCGCCTGGGTCCGCCGGCTGCTCGAGGCCCAGCAGGAAACGGACGCCACGGAGTTCGTGCACGACCTCAAGATAGACATGTTCGCCGACGAGGTCTTCGTGTTCACGCCCTCGGGCGACGTAATAAACCTCCCCGCGGGCGCAACGCCCATAGACTTCGCCTACGCCATACATTCGGGCGTGGGCAACTCGATGGTCGGCGCCTCGGTGAACGGGCGCATCGTCACCTTTGACCACGTGCTGCAAAACGGCGACATCGTGGAGGTGCGCACCTCCAAGTCCGCGCCCGGCCCGAGCCGCGACTGGCTCCAGCTCGCGAAAAGCTCCTCGGCGCGCACGAAGATAAAGCAGTGGTTCAAGAAGGAAAAGCGCGAGGAGAACGTCCAGCGCGGGCGCGACATGTTCGAGGCCGAGCTGCGCCGCAACGGTCTCGCCATGTCCGACGTCATGGACGAGGAGGTGCTGCCGCACATCCTCAAGAAGCTCTCCGTGCCCTCGATGGACGAGCTGTATGCGGCGATAGGCTACGGCGGACAGACGGCGGTCAGGAGCGTCAACCGCGTCAAGGACGAGCTCGCGCACATAAAGCGCCCCGAGAAAAAGACCGTGCTCGACAAGATAAACGAGCAGGCCGAAAAACGCGTCTCCCGTCCGCAGAAGGCCGTGCACGGCATACTCGTCGAGGGCATCGACAACTGCCTTATCAAGTTCTCCAAATGCTGCACGCCCGTGCCGGGCGACGATATCGTGGGCTTCATCACCCGCGGCAACGGCGTCTCCATCCACCGCACGGACTGCCAGAACTACCTCAAGCAGCGGCTGTCCACCGGCGCCGACGGGCGCTGGATAGAGGTCAGCTGGGCCGACACCACCACCGACCTCTACATCACCACGCTCCGTATCCTCGCCAAGGAGCGTTCCGGCCTCATCATGGACATCGCCACGGTGCTCAATGCCCTGAATGCCAAGGTGCGCAGCCTTTCGGCCCGGGACGTGGGCAACGATCAGTCCACCGCCGCCGTCACCGTCGAGGTCAAGACCCTCGACGAGCTGAAGGTCATCATAAACAAGTTAGCCGCCATCCGCGGCGTCATAGAAGTCAGGAGGGCAAGCTCATGAGGGCAGTCGTAACAAGAGTCACCTCGGCCTCCGTCGAGATAGGAGGCGAGGTCAGGGGCAGCATCGGAAAGGGCTTTCTCGTGCTGCTCGGCGTGAACGTCGCGGACACCGAGTCCGAGGCGAAGAAGGTCGCCGACAAGATCTGCGGCCTTCGCGTCTTCGAGGACGAAGCCGGCAAGATGAACGTGAACCCCAAGGACGCGGGCGCGCAGCTGCTTATAATCAGCCAGTTCACGCTCTACGCGGACGCGAAAAGCCGCCGCCCGGGCTTCACGAAGGCCGCAAGGCCCGAGACCGCCGTGCCGCTCTACGAGCTGGTCATCGCCGAGTGCCGCGCGCGCGGCTTTGTGGTCGAGACCGGCGAGTTCGGCGCGGAAATGCAGGTCGCGTCCGTGAACGACGGGCCTGTCACCATCATTCTGGACACGGAGGAACTTTGAATATGCTCATTAAGACCCTTGTTGTCGGTCCTATCGAGACAAACTGCTACGTCGTCACCGACGAGGACACGCTCGACTGCGCCGTAATAGACCCCGGCGACGAGTCGAACACCATCCTTGACTACCTCGAGGACAACAGGCTGCACTGCCGCGCGGTGATGCTCACGCACGCACATTTCGACCACGTTGGCGCAGTGGAGGCCGTGCTCGAGGCGACAGGCGCTAAGTTTTACATGTCTGAAAAGGAGCTGGACACAATAAAAAACGGCGGCTCCGGCCGCTTCCAGCCGCCCGAGGGCGTCATATACTACAAGGAAGGCGACGTGGTAGAGGTCGGCTCTCTCAGCTTCCGCGTCATGGTCACGCCGGGGCACACGCCGGGCGGCGTGACGCTCGTCTGCGGCGGCGCGCTCTTTACCGGAGACACGCTCTTTCGCGGCAGCTGCGGCAGGACCGATTTCCCCGGCGGCGACATGCGCGTCGAGCTGGCCTCCCTCAAGCGCATCGCGGCCCTCGAGGGCGACTATGAGGTCTATCCCGGCCACGCCGAGAGCAGCTCCCTCAGCGTCGAGCGGGCGCACAACCCCTACATGCGCCACGCGATAGAGAAGATGTAATGCCGAACGCTCTCGATTACATCGACTGGAGGGGCGACATTCCCTTCTCTGTCTCGCCCTTCAACGAGGTGGACAACCTCCTCATCTGCAAGCTGGTCTCGCTCGACCTCACTGACATCGTTCCCTCCGAGGGCGAGAGGAGCATTCAGGAGGCCGCGCAGGGCTACTTCGACAAGTTCGGCGAGGAAGACGTGCGCCGCGGCGTGCTGCTCGCGCCCGGCGCTGTGACCATGCTGAAGAAAATGCTCTTGGCCCCGAGGTTTCAGGGCCTGCGGCTGCGCGACTTCGTCTACCACGTGGACCGGAAGGCTGAAAAGCAGTTTTCCGCCATGACGATCGTGCTGCCCGACGGGACGCGCTATATAGCCTTCCGCGGCACCGACGACAACCTCGTCGCCTGGAAAGAGGACTTCAACATGGGCAGCCTCGACGCGGTTCCGGCGCAGACGGACGCGGCAAGCTATCTCATGCGCGCTGCCTGGCGCTTTGACGGCAACATGCGCGTCGGCGGGCACTCCAAGGGCGGCAACCTCGCCGTCTACGCCGCCATGCACAACCCCGAGGAGCTGCAGGAGCGCATCCTCGATATCTACAACAACGACGGCCCCGGTTTCCGCGAGCCGGTGCGCGACCTGCCCGAGTACCGGCGCATCGCCCCGAAGATACACACCCTCGTGCCGCAGTACTCCCTCGTCGGCGTGCTGCTCAGCCACGACGCTGACTTTGAGATCGTCGAGAGCACTGAGACGGGCATCTCGGCCCACAACGGCTTCACATGGGAGGTCAGACGCACGGGCTTCGTGCGCTGCGAAGACTTCGCCTTCCGCAGCCGGGTCTTTAACGACGCCATCCACGGCTGGGCCGACGGCCTCGACCTCCAGCAGCGGCAGGAGCTGACCGACGCCGTCTTCGGCGCGCTCGAGGCCACGGGCGCCGTGACGCTCACCGACCTGACCGAGCAGAAGGTCCGCAAGGCCCTGACCGCCGCGAAGGACCTGTTCGGCGACGAGGACCAGAGAGAGCTTTTCATGGATTCGATGGAGCTGCTGTTCAAGGAATACGCGGCCTCGGCAAAGCGCGCCCTGCCGCTCGGCCGGCTCAGGAGGCGCAGAAAAACCCAGGAGCGTGAGGACTGAGGATGTACGAAAAAATAACGCTGCCGAACGGCGTGCGGATAGTTTATGAACACATGGAGGCCGTGCGCTCGGCCTCCATAGGCATATGGGTCGGCGCAGGCTCGAGGTACGAGAAATACTCCGAGGCGGGCAGCGCCCATTTCATCGAGCATATGCTCTTCAAGGGCACCTCCGAGTACACCGCCGCCCAGCTCGCCGAGCGCATGGACGCCGTCGGCGGCCAGATAAACGCCTACACCACGCGCGACAACACCTGTTTCTACGCCCGCGTGCTCGACACCCATCTCCCCCTCGCGATCGACACTCTCTGCGCCATGTTCTTCGACTCGAAGTTCGACGAGGCCGATGTGGAGAACGAAAAGGGCATCATTCAGGAAGAAATAGACATGTACGAGGACACGCCCGAGGATGTGGCGGCGGAGCGTCTCATTGCCGGCTGTTTCCCCGGCGCGCTGGGCCGTCCCGTGCTCGGCCGGGCCTCAAGCCTCAGCAGGCAGACGGGCGAGACTCTGCGCGGTTTTATGCGCCGGCACTACACCGCGCCCAGGATCGTCGCGGCGCTCTCCGGCAGCTTCACGGACGCGGACGTGTGCGACCTGTGCGAGCGTTTCTCCGTTCTTCCCAAGTCCCGGGCCAAAGCGCCCGCCAGATCCGCCTACACGCCCTGTCTCACGCTCAGGCGAAAAGCCACCGAGCAAAACCAGCTCGTGCTCGGCTTCCCCGGCCCGGAGACGGCCAGCGGCGACCGCTTCACCATGCAGCTGCTCTCCGGCATCATCGGCGGCAACGCCTCCTCCCGCCTGTTCCAGACCGTGCGCGAGAAGTACGGCCTTTGCTACTCCGTCTACTCTTTCACTGCGGGCTTTGAGGACACCGGCCTCTTTGCCATAGCCGCCGCCACGAACCGCGACACGGAGGAGCGCGCCCTAGGCGTAATAATGGGTGAGCTGCGCCGCCTGCTCGACGACGGCGTCTCGGAAACCGAGCTTTCCCGCGCGCGTGAGCAGGTGAAGGCGACGATACTCATGAGCCTCGAGTCCACCGGCTCGCGCATGAACCGCCTCGGCTACGGCGAGCTGTTCCTCGGCGGAGCCCTCGGCCCCGACGAGCTTATCGAGCGCTACGACGCCGTGACCCGCGACGGGCTGCTGTCTCTTGCGCGGAAGATCCTCCGGCCCTCCGAGATGTCTTTCTCTGCGGTCGGACGGGTGGACTGCGAGGACAAATACAGGGAGATGATTTTTTAGGGGGGAACCCCTTGGTAGGGTTCCCCCCTGACCCCCCTCCTGACCTTGTTTGGGCATGGTGGGGGGTTTTTCGCGCTCTGCGGAGCGCGACCAGGGGCGCCGCCCCTGGACC
>URDJ01000070.1 GCA_900546615.1 uncultured Eubacteriales bacterium
GGAATTATTGGACGTGTCCGAACCCGGTACGTCCGGGCGGGGGTGGAACCCCGCCCGGCGTGACGTCTGCCGCCGGCGTCATGGCTGCGCGACCGCGTATGTTTCGCGCAAACCGGGGCAAGGGTCGTCTGGACGCTGCCGGTGCGTTGGGTGCTCCCAGCCAATAAAAAGCCGCTTTTATTTGAGGCGGCATCAAAAATGTGCTGCCCTCAGCCTGTTCCTCCTTTTGCTGTTGACTTGAGAGCGGAGCAGCGTTAAAATGATAAGACAAGCGCTTCTTATGATTACTTTATTGGGATGGTCCACGTCATATGCGTAAACTCGCCCTGACAATAACATGCACCGGCTGCGTGTACTCCGCGTTCGGAGTGTTCTGCCGCTGGCTGCAGAATATGACGGCCTTTGAGGAGAACGGCCTGTATAAGACCGGGAGTCTCTGGGGCGCAGTGCTGGCGCTGCTGTGCATTGCGGCGGCGGCGACGCTGTTCGGCTTTACGCTGTATTTCAGGAAGAACCTGGGTCTCGCGTCCGCGCCGGACATGGGCGTGGCGCTTGCGGGCAGGACGGTGCTGCACCGGGCGGTGCTGGCGCTGGTGACGCTCGTGATGGCGGCGGGCAGCGGGCTGCTGCTGTTCACGGCCTCCGATGCCGAGGCCCCGGCGGGCATGGATTTCACCGGTCTTCTGCGCGTACTGGCGCTGCTGGGCCTGCTGGCTGCGGCGGGCTTTGCGGGCATCACGGCGCGGACGGGGGAGGAGACGCCGGAGGGTTCGCCGAGGCAGGCGGGCTTCTGCCTTGCGTCGGCCCTGCCGATAGTGTTCTGCTGCTTCTGGCTGATAGTGAGCTACAGGCAGGACGCCATCACCTCGGTGGTGTGGAGCTACGCGCCGGAGATACTGGCGATCGCGTGCTCGCTGCTGGCGTTTTACTTTGTGGCGGGCTACGCCTACGGACGGCCGAGGCCGTTTTCGGCGCTGTTTTTCTGCGAGATGGGCGCGGTGATGTGCTTTGTGACGCTGCCGGACGAGCGGCTCATAGCGATGCAGCTGATGTTCGCGGGCATGGCGGGGATGCAGATGTACCTTGCCTGGCTCATCGTGTCGAACATGCGGCGGAAGGAGGACATACTGTCCCGCTTCCCGAACGCGCAGGCCTCGGACGACATAGACGACGAGCTGCCGCCGCCCGACCCTGAGGACGAGTTCGAGCCTATGGGCGAGGAGGGGCAGGGCGACGAGGCGAGCTTTGTGGAGCTGCCGGAGGAGTACCTGGGCGAAGGCACGGCGAAAAACCCGGAAGATGAGAAATGATGGTTGACAGGCAGCTGTCAAATGGGCTATAATAAACCTCTGCCGGTGTTCCGGCGGAGGTTTTTTGTCAACTGCGGCGGCCGGAATCAAGGGTCAGGGCCGCTGTTGAGTATAATGTCAGGAAAGGATGTAATGACAATGGTACGCACCTATCAGCCGAAGAAGCGTCAGCGCAAGAAGGAGCACGGATTCCGCAAGAGAATGGCGACCCGGAACGGCCGCAAGGTACTGTCCCGCCGCCGCGCGAAGGGCAGGGCCCGTCTGTCCTACTGAGCAGCCGGGGAACGCGGGAACGGCTGAAATAAGGGAAAACAGTTGGAGCATACCGACTCGCTGAAGCAGAACTATGAGTTCCGACGCGCCTACCGGAAGGGGAGGAGCGCGGCGGAGCCATGTCTTGTGGTGTATGCGAGGAGGAACGGGAGGCCGGGCAACAGGCTGGGCTTCACGGTTTCGAACAAGCTGGGCTGCGCCGTTGTGCGCAACCGCGTGCGGCGGAAGCTGCGCGAGATATACAGGCTCAATGAGGGCCGGCTATGCCGCGGGCACGACGTAGTAGTCGTAGCCCGCTCGCGGAGCGTCGGGGCGGATTACCGGAGGCTGGAGCGGGAGTTTCTCGCGGCCTGCGGTGAGCTGGGGCTTTTGAAGAAGGAAGATGGGGAATGAAACGGCTCCTTATTTCGATGATAAAGTTCTACAGGCGGAGGATATCTCCAATGACGCCGCCCTGCTGCCGGTTCATACCGACCTGCTCGCAGTATGCGCTGGAGGCGATAGAGAAGTACGGCGCCCTTAAGGGCGGCTGGCTGGCGCTCAGGCGGCTCTCGCGCTGCCATCCCTTCCATTTCGGGGAGCACGAGTTCTACGACCCCGTGCCGTGACCGCGAAAGGACAAAGCTCCCGAGAGAGCAATCGCCCGTCTGACGGGACTTCACCCACTTAAGGAGCGAAAAAGATGTTAGATACAATAGCTAAACCCTTTGGCTGGCTCATGATGAAGCTCTACGAGCTGACCGGCAACTTCGGCCTTGCGACGATACTGTTCTCGCTGTGCGTGACGCTGGTGCTGCTGCCGTTCATGGCCAAGAGCAAGAAGAGCATGATGCGCATGACGCGGCTGACCCCGAGGATCCAGGAGCTGCAGCGCAAGCACGAGGGCAACCAGCAGAAGCTGAACGAGGAGATGGCGCGGCTCTACCGCGAGGAGAAGGCAAACCCGATGTCGGGCTGCCTGTGGAGTCTGCTGCCCTTCCCCATCCTGCTCGCGCTGTACCGTGCGGTCGTGAAGCCGCTGACCATCATGATGGGCGTGGACTCGGCGCTGCTCGCCTCCGGCGGGGCCATAGCCGACAAGCTGACCCAGCTGGGCTACGCCATGTCCAACTACACGACCTCGACGAACACCTTCTATGAGGAGATCTACAAGGCGAAGTTCATAAGCGACCACTGGTCGGACTTCGCGGGTCTTTCGGACAAGCTGGTGCAGATGGACTACAACTTCATCGGCCTCGACCTGTCGAGCACGCCGAACTGGAAGTTCTGGACCTTCGACCTGTCGGCCGGGGCCTGGGCGGTCATCGGGCTGTTCCTCATCCCGATCATATCCACGGGCCTGAGCTACCTGTCGATCTATATCAGCCAGAAGATGAACCCGACTACGGCGACGATGAACGCCCAGCAGCAGAGCACGAATAAGACCATGCTGCTGATGATGCCGCTCATGAGCCTCTGGATAGGCTTCGTCATGCCGGCGGCGATGGGCCTGTACTGGATCATGAACAGCGTGCTGGGCGTTGTGCGCGATGTAGTGCTGACGAAGATCTACAAGAAGCAGATGGACATAGAGGACGCGGAGCGGATAGAGCGCGAACGTCTGCGCGAGGAGGAACTGGAGCGGAAGCGTCAGGAGACGGAGCGTCTGCGGGCGATGAATGCGACGAACGTGAACAAGAACACGAGCAAGAAGAAGCAGCAGGCGCAGCAGAAGCAGCAGGACACCGAGCGCAAGGCGGCGGCGGAGCGCGAGGAGCGCGCGGCGCGGCGCGAGCGGCTGGGCGTGACGGAGCCGGAGAAGCCGGCCTCGCAGGTGGGCAACCGCCGCTACGCGAGGGGCCGCGCCTATGTGGAGGACAGGTTCGAGAACCCGGATGCCGCCGAGGAGGCCACGCGCGCCGCGGCTGCGGAGTCGGAGTTCGGCGATTCGATAGACCCTGACGTTGAGGAAGATGTTGCTGAAGGCACCGCCGCTGAGGCGGCCTGTGACGGCGAGGAGCAGGAGAATAAGGAATGAAAAAATATCTTGAGAAGTCCGGCAAGACCGAGGACGAGGCCCTCGCCGCGGCCCTGCGCGAGCTGGGGCTGGACAGGGACGATGTCTCGGTGGAGATAATAGAGCGCGCCAAGAGCGGTTTTCTGGGCATAGGCGCGTCACCGGCGGTCGTGCGCGTGGAGTACGACGCGCCGGACGAGGAGGAGAGCGCGCCGGAGCAGCCGGTGAAGGCCCCGGAGCAGCCGAAGAAGGCGGAAAAGCCTGAGAAGCCCGCCGCGGCGAAGGAGGCTGCCCCTGCGGAGCCGAAGTACACCGAGGGCGTGAAGGCTGAGACTGAGAGCTTCCTGCGCGGTCTGCTGGAGCGCATGGGCGTGAAGGCGGAGATCGAGATAACGGACCGCGAGAACGGCGGGATAATGGTGAATCTGTCCGGCCCGGGCATGGGCGCGGTGATAGGCCGCCGGGGCGAGACGCTCGACGCCATACAGCACCTGACGAACTACGCGGTGAACCGCGGCAGCGACAAGCGCTGCCATATAAGCGTGGACGCGGAGAGCTACCGTGCCAGGCGCGAGGAGAGCCTTGTGCATCTGGCGGAGAAGATGGCGGCGAAGGTCGTGAAGTACAAGCGGAGCATGGCGCTCGAGCCGATGAACTCGTATGAGCGGCACGTCATCCACACGGCGCTGCAGAACTACGAGGGCGTTACCACCAGCTCCACGGGCACTGAGCCGAACCGCAGGGTCGTGGTGTCCTACGAGCGCCCGAACAGGCAGGAGGACACGAGGCCCAGGAGCCGCGAGTGGAGCTGAGAAGACGGAGGCAGTGGAAATGATATTTGAGACAGTGAGGGAGCTTCTGGCCCACCAGCTGGAGGTAGACCCTGAGAGCATAGGCCCGGATACGGATATCTTCGACGACCTCGGGGCGGATTCGCTGGACGTGGTGGAGCTGGTCATGTCGATCGAGGAGGAGTACGATATCGTCATCACCGACGAGCGCGCGGGCAACGTGCGCACGGTGGCCCAGGTAGTGGAACTGCTCGAAGGTCTGGTAAAATAACAAAAGGGATGCGCCCCCGCGCAGGGGGCGCATTTTTTACTGGCCGTGTTTGCGTTTTGGGCGGGGCCGGTGTATACTTTTTATAGAATGACCATGGACAGGAGGTACGTCATGAACGAAGCTATGGAAAACCTGCTCACGAGGCGGAGCATAAGGAAGTACGAGGCGCGGCAGATAGACGATAAGCAGCTGCAGGCGGTGCTGGAGGCGGGCAGTTATGCCCCGACGGCGAGGGGCACGCAGTCGCCGCTGATGATCGCGGTGCAGAACCGTGAGGACCGGGACGAGCTGAGCCGCATAAACGCGCGCATCTGGGGCAGGGAGGGCTTTGACCCCTTCTACGGCGCGCCGACGGTGGTGCTGGTGTTCGCCGAGGCAGGCAACCCGAACGGGGTGCAGGACGCCTCGCTGGTGCTGGGCAACCTCATGAACGCGGCGCACGCCGAGGGCCTCGGCTCCTGCTGGATAAACCGGATACGCGAGACCTTCGAGCTGCCGGAGGGCAAGGCCCTGCTGAAGAAGTGGGGCGTCGAAGGCGAATGGACGGGCGTGGGCAGCTGCATCCTGGGCTACGCCGAAGGCCCGGCCCCGGTCCCTGCCGCCAGAAAGAGCGGCTATTACAGGGTCATCAAATAAGATACGCCTAAACAGGACAGGAGAACGCCCCCGTTCCCGCGCTATTGCGGGAACGGGGGCGCAGCTTGTCGAAGAAGGCCTTGCCTTCTTCGACAAAAGGGATTGCACTCCGCTCCGCGCCTCGGTTGTCCGCTAATGGCGGACAATTCGACACTCCGCTCCGCGAGAAGTATTTTCGGCGACGTACACGCCGCCGCCGAAAATGATTGAATTTTATTTCGCGGCTGCGGCCGCGAAACTCTGCGAGGCTTTTTCGACAGACTGCGCCCCCGTTCCCGCGCTATTGCGGGAACGGGGGCGGTATTTTTATGCCTTTCAGCCGTCCGACAGGGGCAGGAGGATCTCCACCTCGAACGAGTTTCCGTCGCAGCTGACGTTGAAGCTGCCGTTGTGGCGACGGACGATTTTGCTGCAGGTCTTCAGGCCGATATTGGTGCTCTCGCCACGCTCCCCGGACGGCGAGACGCTGTTGTGCATGGTGAGCCTGAGGCTGCCGCCCTGCCTGCGGCAGTCGAGCGCGATCTCCTTTGCAGGGTCGGCGTACTTGACGAGGTTGGAGTAGAGGTTGTCGAACACCCTCCTGAGCAGGGCCGCGTCCGCATAGAGCCTGCCGCTCACCGGGCCGATATCGCAGCGCACTGTGAAGCCGCTGCTCTCGAGCGAGAAAGCGTACTCGCCGCACAGCTGCTGTATGAGGTCGGCGGCTTCGAGGACCTCCATCGTCTCGTGCTCCCACTCGGAGGAGTAGACGAGGAAGTACTCGAAAAGCTTGTCGGCCATGGACTTTATCCTGAGTGTGTTGTCGAGGCTGCGGCTTATGAAATGCTTCAGCTGGGCCTCGTCGGCGTACTTCCCGCGGTCAATAAGCTCGAGGTAGGCCAGCAGGGAGGTGAGGGGCGTGCGCAGGTCGTGGCTCATGGCGGTGACCAGCTCGGAGTTCGCGGCGCGCATTTCATCCTCGGCCTTCTGGTGCGCTAGGATGGAGCGGCGCATTTCGTCTATGCCGTGGGCCAGCTCACTCAGCTCGTCGCCGCCCCGGACGGTGACCTCATAGCCCAGGTCGCCGCCGGCGAGGATATCCAGTTCCGCCTTGAGCTGCTTAATGTACCTTAGCTTGCGGTGAACCAGCGTTATAAACAGCAGCGAGAACAGCGCGAAGGCCGCGAGGCTCGCCGTCACGACCACCCAGTAGTAATAGACGTCCCCCGTGTAATAGTAGAGGAAGGTGCGCGTCACCGTGCCGTCGCTGAGGGTCAGTTCGTACTCCCTCTCCGGGTCCTCGAGCGAGGGGTCGTAGTTGGATATGTCGGGCCGCACCTTCGAGGTGAGCAGGGACTCGTAAAGTATCGTGTCGTCGACGTAGATGGACAGATAGACCTTC
Organism: uncultured Eubacteriales bacterium; assembly: GCA_900546615.1. GTDB lineage: Bacteria > Bacillota > Clostridia > Oscillospirales > Oscillospiraceae > Scatomorpha > Scatomorpha pullistercoris. The sequence continues at coordinate 6,659 of URDJ01000070.1, forward strand.
TCGCCCCTGCTGCACCAGATATCCAGCGGGCGCAGATAGTCGCGCGTGACCTCCTCGTCCTCGACATAGGCCTCGAGCAGGATAAACTGCCTGTCGGACATGCTCTCGACGAATGGGCGGCTGTATACGGTCTTGTCAAGCAGGACGGTGCCGAGCAGCAGCAGCACGAAAAAGAGCGCCGCGCCCGCCAGCAGCGATATGAGCACCGCGCCCATGAGCTGGGCGCTGACGCCGTGTTTGATGCGCAGCTTATTCAATGCGGTAGCCCTTTCCCCATACGGTGCGGATTGTGCGCGAGTTCTGCGGGTCGTCGCCGAGCTTGCGCCGGATGTTGCGTATGTGCACCATGACGGTGTTATTGGAGCTGTAGAAGTACGGCTCCATCCAGACGCTCTCGTAGATGTTCTGGACGGAGAATACCTTCTTGGGGTGGGAGGCGAGCAGCAGGAGGATGCGGTACTCGGTGTCGGTGAGGTTTATCTCCCTGCCGTCCTGCCTCACGAGGCACTGGGAGCTGTCTATCTCGATGTTCCCGCAGCAGCGGATGACGGAGCCGGAGGGCTCGGCCCTGGCGCCGTAGACGTAGTAGCGCCTGAGCATGGCCTTGACGCGGGAGATCAGTTCCGAGTAGGAGAAGGGCTTCACGAGGTAGTCGTCGCCGCCGACGGAGAAGCCCATGGTCTTGTCGGAGTCCTGGGAGCGCGCGGTGAGAAACAGCACGGGCACGGCGGAGCGGTTTCGTATCTCGGCGCAGGCGGCGTAGCCGCTGGTGCCGGGCATCATGACGTCGAGGATGACGAGGCCGACGCTGTCGTCGAGCTTGTCGAGCAGTTCGCGGCCGTCGGCCGCCTCGACGACCTCATAGCCCTCGCTGGTGAGCAGCAGGCGCAGCACCTCGCGGATCTCCGGGTCATCGTCGGCAAACAGAATTTTCTGCGACATTTCTCCACCTCCTTTTAAGGACATTATACAACATCCATGGTCCACGTCAAAAGGGGAAACTCCAAGTTTTCAGATTTCTTCAGGACTGGTTAAGGAGGAGGTTAAGAGATACGTTCTATGATGGGACTGAAAGACCTGCTAACAAAAGTCAAGTAGAAATTTCAGATTTTTGGGAGCGGCA
>URDJ01000071.1 GCA_900546615.1 uncultured Eubacteriales bacterium
CTGGTGCTTATTTGCATAAGCTTTTGCTTACATTGTTTAATTTACAAGGTACACATTTTGCCTCTCGCCTCGGGCTTCTGTTCAGCCGCTCTCGGTGAGGTGCTTTGCTAATATAGCATTTTGATTCGCCCGTGTCAAGTCTTTTTTTCGATTTTTTGATTTATTTTTTTACCTGGTTTTCAAGCGCCCCGATACCGTCTATCTCGCATCTCACCACGTCGCCGCATTCGAGGTATCTGGGCGGCTCGAAGCCCATGCCGACGCCCGCAGGCGTGCCCATGGCGATGATGGTCCCGGCTTTGAGCGTCATGCCCTGCGACAGCTCCGAGATGACCTCCGCCACGCCGAAGATCATATACCGCGTATTGCTGTCCTGCCGCTTTTCGCCGTTCACGAAGCACCTTATATCCAGTTCCGGCGCGCCGGGTGCGAACTCGTCGCGCGTGACTATCCACGGCCCCATGGTCGTATGCGTATCCAGGCTCTTGCCGAAGTAAAACTGCTTGTGCGCCTTCTGCAGGTTCCGGGACGACACGTCGTTGAGCACGCTGTAGCCGAGCACGTATTCGAACGCATCCTCCTTCTTGACCTTATATGCGTCCTTCCCGAGCACGACGGCCAGCTCGGCCTCGTAGTCCAGGCCATCGACTATATCAAAGTGCGGGTCTATCTCCCCGCCCGGGCCGACGATATATGCGGCCCTCTTGGAGAAGTACACGGCCTTGCCGGCGTTTTTGATAAAATCGTCCTTGCCCCATCTGGCGGCCTCGGCGCTGTGGTCCATATAATTCATCCCGAGGCAGATGACGTCCTGCAGCGGCTCCGGTATGGGCGCAAGCAGCTCCACCACCGACAGCTCCACGCCCTCGCCCTTAAGCATGTCCGCCGTCGGCAGCTTACCGTGCAGCGACTTTATGAGCGTGTTCATATCCTCAGCCGCCCTGTAGACCCGTTGCCCGTCGCTCACGGCGGCGAAAGTCTCTCCATTATATTTGCAGCTCAGCAGTTTCATTCCCCGTACCTCATTTCAGCAGCGTGATCTCGCCTATAAAGCTCAGCGGCCTTCTCAAACCTTTGCTGACATTCGTCAGGCCCTGCACCAGCCACACTACGGTCGCAATGCTCCCAGCTATGCCTATGAGCCAGCCTATGCCCAGCAGCCCGTCAAAGGCGCTCACCAGCAGGGCGAAGATAAAGAGCAGCAGCCCCTGATTGCAATGGTATCTCAAAAACCGTGAATTCGGTCTTGCGAGCAGCGGTACGAGCAGCAGCGGCCCCAGATAGCACAGATAGCCCATTGTCCGGTTCTCCCTTGTATCCTGGTCGTAGCTCTCCGCGTAGTTCCGCCTCCGGCTGCCGTTATATGTATATGTACCGCCGTCGTTCCGTGGTGGCTCGCGTTTTGGTTCCTCGCGTCTTGTCTGCGTGCCGGAGGCCGCGTCCTGCTTTTTCTCCTTTTTTGGCGGCGTTTTTCCCTTCACCGGCATATCGCAGGCCGGGCAATTCTCCGCCCAATCCGGCACGTAAGCGCCGCAGTTTCTGCAGTAGCTCATCGTATCACCTGTACATTTTCTTTTGTAATTTTACATTATACAACGCCGCCCTCCCCATTTCAAGTGGAGAGGACGGCGCTTTTTCACGCGCAGAACCTGTGTTTGCCTATCGTTATTATCTCTGGTCGCGACCATATCCACGCATTAGTGGCGGTGACGGGGTTAAAATAATATATGGCGCCTCCCGAGGGGTCCGCTCCTGCGAGGGCGTCCCTCGCCGCCTGGTACGCGCTGTCGGCCACCGGCTCGTCCCACTGGCCGTCCAGCATGCAGCTGAACGCGCCCGGCTGGAAGATCACCTCTGAGATCGTATTTGGGAACGAAGGGTGCTCGACCCGATTGAGCACGACCGCACCAACCGCGACCTGCCCGGCGTAGGGTTCGCCCCTTGCCTCGGCAGAGATGAGCCGCGCGAGCAGCGCAACGTCCCCGGACGTGCTCCCTGAGGCCGAGCTTGTCTCTCCCGTGGACATACCCAGCGCTGCCAGCGTTTCCGGCCCGACCTTGCCGTCCACCGCAAGGCCGTTCTTCTTCTGGAAATACTCCACGGCTTCCTCGGTCTTAGAGCCGAACACGCCGTCTACCTCGCCCGAGTAATAGCCCCAGTCCAGCAGCTTCTCCTGTATCTGCCGCACTGTCTCGCCGCTCGAGCCGCGTGCGTATGTCACAGCGTCTGCCCTCTGCGCCAGCGCGATTATCATTATATTCAGCGTGAACACTACCGTAAGCGCAAGTATCAGCTTTCTTCTGTTCTGCATATAAAAACTCGCCCCCTCGCGTCTAGGATACGAGGGGACAAGCCGTGATATTCAAGAAAAAATCTGTCAGGCCGCCGCCACGGTGAGCGTCCCGCTGTCGTTCGTACCTATTGCATAGCCCTCGGCCGCAACGGTCTCGCTGCTCTCCACCGCGGGATTGCCCGTGACGGTAAGCGCGCAGCCGACGGTCAGCTTGCCCTCTATGCTGATGCCCGCCACGTCAACAGCCGTGATGCTCAAGCTCCCGTCACCGGTAAACGTCAGGTCGCCGTCGCCCTTGATGGACGGCGATACGCTCGACGTGAACACGCACTCGCCCGTGACCTGCACGTCCAGATCCCCGCCCGAATACTCGATGAGTATATCGTTCATCGTGCCGGAGTCCAGCTCCGCCGCATCGAGCAGCAGCACCCCGTCCTCATACTTCACGCCCTTGAGCGCAAGGAAGGTCAGCTGGCTGTCCTTTATTATCGACACACCGCACACCCTCAGCGTCTCCAGCGGCTGCGGGTCGGGAGTCGGGGTCGGCGCGGGAGTCGCCGCATTGATGTCGGTCGGCGTGCTGCCGTCATCCACGTCCAGTTCCCCGCCGCTGCCCTCTACGTCGGGGTCCGGCAGGTCGCTCGACGCGGGGTCGTCGGTGCCGCAGGCCGCAAGGCTCAGCACCAGCGCCAGCGCCAGCAGTATGCTCAGATATTTCTTCATTCCGTTTACCAGTCCTTTCTACTCAGTCGAGACTGCGCGTTTTGATCTGCTCTATGATCATCGCCGTGAACTCGTCGAGAGGCATCGCGCCCTTGTCGCCTCCGGCCCTCGTGCGCACCGCGACCGCGCCCACCTCGGCCTCCTTGTCGCCTATGACGAGCATGTACGGTATCTTCTGCCCCTGAGCTTCCCTTATCTTGTAGCCTATCTTCTCGTTGCGCAGGTCGGTCTCCACGCGGATGCCGGCCGCGTCCAGCCGCTTCGCGACCTCGACCGCCCAGTCGCGGCTGCGGTCGGTGATGGTCATGACCTTCACCTGCACCGGAGCCAGCCAGGTCGGGAACGCGCCCGCAAAGTGCTCCGTGATAACGCCGATGAAGCGCTCGATGCTGCCCAGCAGCGCGCGGTGTATCATGACCGGGCGATGCTTCTGCCCGTCCTCGCCCACGTACTCCAGCTCAAAGCGCTCCGGCATCTGGAAGTCCAGCTGGATGGTGCCGCACTGCCAGGTGCGCCCGATGCTGTCCGACAGGTGGAAGTCCAGCTTCGGACCGTAGAACGCGCCGTCACCCTCGTTTATCTCGTAGGGCTTGCCCAGCTCCTCTATCGCCGCCTTCAGCGTCGCCTCCGCCATGCGCCAGGTCTCCTCGTCGCCCATGTGATCCTCGGGCATCGTCGACAGCTCTATCTTATAGCTGAGTGCAAAGGTCGAGTATATCTCGTCGAATATCTGCACGACGCCCTTGATCTCGTCCTTCATCTGCTCCGGTGTCATAAAGATGTGCGCGTCGTCCTGCGTGAAACACCTGACCCTGAACAGGCCGTGCAGCGCGCCGGAAAGCTCGTGCCTGTGCACAAGGCCCAGTTCCGCCATGCGCATCGGCAGGTCGCGGTAGGAGTGCGGCTCGTTCTTATACACCAGCATGCCGCCCGGGCAGTTCATCGGCTTTACTGCGTAGTCCTCCCCATCGATGACCGTGGTGTACATATTGTTCTTGTAGTGCTCCCAGTGCCCGCTCCTGTGCCAGAGGTCCTGATTGAGTATGATGGGCGTCGAGATCTCCACATAGCCGTAGCGCTTATGCACCTGACGCCAGTAGTCTAGCAGGGTGTTCTTCAGTACCATGCCCTTCGGCAGGAAGAAGGGGAAACCCGGGCCTTCGTCGGCCATCATGAACAGTCCCAGCTCGCGGCCCAGTTTCCTGTGGTCGCGCTTCTTTGCTTCCTCTAGACGATTGAGATAGGCCTCAAGTTCCTCCTTTTTGAGAAAACATGTGCCGTAAATCCTCTGCAGCATCTTGCGGCTCGAGTCGCCGCGCCAGTAGGCACCCGTGCAGTTCATGAGCTTTATCGCGTTGCCCTTTATCCTGCCCGTGTTATCCACGTGCGGGCCGGCGCAGAGATCAGTGAGCTCGCCCTGCTTATAGAAGCTGATCGTCTCGCCCTCAGGCAGGTCCTCGATAAGTTCGACCTTGTACGGCTCGTCCTTCTCGCGCATCAGAGCGAGAGCCTCCTCACGGGGCAGCTCGAAGCGCTCTATGGGCAGCTTCTCCTTGCATATCTTCCTCATCTCGGCCTCGATCTGCTCGAGCACCTCGGGGGTGAACACCGTCTCCGAGTCGAGGTCATAGTAAAAACCGTCGTCAATCGCCGGGCCAATGGCGAGCTTCGTGTCAGGGAACAGGCGCTTCACAGCCTGGGCGAGGATATGGCTGGTGCTGTGCCTGTAGGTATCCCTGTATTCCTTGTTTTCAAACGTGTACTTTTTCTCGTCCATGATTATCCTCCTGTAAATGGAAGCACCCCCGCGCCGTGATAACGGCACAGGGGTGCGTTGTTCACACACGGTTCCACCCTGAGTTTAACTCTTTGAGCGCTGTAACGCGCGCCAAACGCACAGACCTACTCCCGGAAATTCAGTCCGCGGGCTCAGGAGCGGTCGAGCGCAGCCTGCCGAAGGAGGGTCTCACAGCCAAGGACACCTCTCTCTGCGCGCCGGCATACCGGCCGCCTCGTCTCCATCATCGCCTTTAACCTTTGAAATAATAGCACTATTATCTCCCCCTGTCAAGGACGTTATTCTCCATAATCTCCCGGAAAACACCAGTAAATTGTGCCGCATACAGGCAAATGATTGAGATAAGAACGCCCGGACGCATGCGCTCCGGGCGTTCTTACCTTATCATTACTTATCAGATGGCCAGAGCCGCGTTGAGGGCGTCGCCTGTGGCCTGCATGGAGTTGGCAGGGGCCTGCCTCGCCTCGCCGATGACTATGACCTGCGGCACGACCGCCATGAGGTTCTCCTCGAGGCTGCGGTCGGAGCGGTAGCCCATGGCCAGCACGACGCTGTCGAAGCCTCTGAGGCTGCCCGCCGTGCCGTCCGTGGTCAGCGTGTAGTCCACGCCGTCCGGGTAGAAGCGGCTGACCTTGGCGTTGGCCTGCTGCAGCACCTTGTGCTTTTCGAGGTTGGCCATGATGTATTTGCGCGCCTCGGGGACGATGTCCTCGCCGATGACGGGCTTCATTTCGACCATGGCGACCTCATGCCAGCGCTCGGAGAGGAATTCCGCCGCCTCGCAGCCGACCATGCCGCCGCCGACGATGAGCACCCTGTGCCCCACGTCCACCTTGCCGGTCAGCATGTCCTCCGCCGTCACGACGCCGGCCTCCTGCAGGCCCGGGATGGGCAGCCACAGCGGGGTGGAGCCGGCGGCGAGGATGACCGCGTCGGCGCCCAGCTCCTTCACCAGCTCAGGCGTCGCCTCGACGCCCGTGCGCAGGTCAACGCCCTCCTCGCGGCAGCGGACGATGAGGCTCCTGATGGCGCAGCCGATCTCGCCCTTTCCGGGGGGATAGGAGGCCACGAGCAGGTGCCCGCCCAGCTCCGTGGCCTTCTCGAGCAGCGTGACGCTGTGGCCGCGCTTTGCGCACATCCAGGCCGCGTACAGCCCGCCGGGGCCGCCGCCGATGACGACGACGTTCTTCTTCACCGCCGCCGGGACGATCTCCGCCTCGCGGCCGACGGTCGGGTTCATGGCGCAGGTGATGGGGTTGCCCTTGAGCATGTTCGGCACGCAGCCGAGCAGGCAGGCGATGCAGGGCGTCAGGGTCTCGAGCTGGCCGTTTCTCGCCTTGTTGGGCAGCTCGGGGTCGGCTATCGACTGGCGGCCGAAGGCCACGAGGTCGGTGCGGCCCTGCTTTACCATGAGCTCGGCATACTGCGGCTCGGTGAAGCGTCCGACCATGATGACGGGCACGCTGACGGCCCTCTTTATCTCCGTCACCAGCTCAGCGTTGAAACCGCCGTGTGTGATGTTCGGAGCCCACATGAACTCATCGTGGATGTGGATGGAGCGGGTGACGTGCAGGGCGTCCACACCGCACTCCTGCTCGAGGTAGGCGGCGATGGCAGCCGCGTCGTGGACGTCGATGCCGCCGTCGCCCTCGTCGCGGGCGTTGATGCGGCAGAGGATGGGCATGTTGCCGCCGGTCTTCCTGCGGATGTTCTCGATGATGAGCTTCGGCAGGCGCATACGGTTCTCAAAGCAGCCGCCGAACTCGTCCGTGCGCTTGTTGGTGCGCGCGGAGATGAAGGTGCTCACGAGGTAGCCGTGGGCGCAGTGGACCTCGACCATGTCGATGCCGGCGAGCTGGGCCCTGCGGGCCGCGTCGCCGTAGCACTCGATGAGCTTGTAGACCTCCTCGGTGGGCATGGCCTCGGGTATCTCGCGGCCGTCGGAGGGAGCGATGGCGGAGGCGGCCTTCAGGGGATAGCCGGTGAGCTTGGAGTTTCCCTCGGGGCCGGCGTGCTGGAGCTGGATGCTGACCTTCGCGCCGTATGCGTGGCAGCGGTCTGCAACCTTTTTGAAGCTCGGGATGACCTCGTCGGAGAACAGGCAGGGCTTGCGCGGGCCGCCCTTGGCCTCTTTGTAGACGACGGTGGACTCAATGGTGATGAGGCCGAAGCCGCCCTTGGCGCGGGCCTCGTAATAGGCGGCGGAGCGGTCGCTCATGCTGCCGTCGGTGTTGGCGAAGTTGTTGCCCATGGGCGGGACGACAAAGCGGTTCGGCACCGTCACGACGCCGATGTTGATGGGCTTAAACATATTCGGAAACTTCATAATTCTCTCTCCTTCCAAACTCAGGCGAAGAACTTGTCCATGACCTCGTCCGCGGGCATCTCCTTGCCCGTGTAGAGGCGGAAGCCCTCCACGCCCTGGCGCAGCAGCATGCCTATGCCGCCGATGGCGGCCCTGACGCCGGCCTCCT
>URDJ01000072.1 GCA_900546615.1 uncultured Eubacteriales bacterium
CCGAGCGCCGCGCAGACTTCGAGCGCCTGCTCCGGCGCGACGAGAGGAACCGGCATATTACGGACTACCTCGAACAAATAGCTGCCGAGCGCAGCGCCGTCGCAACTGTTTCTTCCGAAGAACCCGCCCTATCCGATGAGCCCGTTCGATCCGATGAACCCGTCCCATCCGATGAACCCGCCACATCCGACGAGGCCAAGCCCGTGGTATACATCCCTGTTGACGGCGAGTGGCAGGGCTTTCCGAGCGTCGCGGCGGCGGAGGAGGCGGCGCTGGAGGAGTTCCAAAAGGAGACGCGGAGGCGGGCGCGGAACTTCCGCATCACTGACGAGCATCTCGGTGAAGGCGGAGCCAAGACGAAGTGCCGGGCGAACATCGAGGCCATCCAGCTGCTCAAATACCTTGAGAGAAACGGCTTTCAGGCCTCGCCAGAGCAGCAGGATAAACTCTCCGGCTACGTCGGCTGGGGCGGTATCCCCGAGGTGTTTGACGAGAGCAAGAGCGAATGGTCGAAGGAATACGCAGAGCTGAAAGCCCTGCTCACGCCGGAAGAATACGAGGCCGCACGAGGTTCGACGCTCAACGCGCACTACACCTCGCCCGCGGTCATCCGCGCCATCTACGAGGCCGTGGGCGGCATGGGCTTCGAGGGCGGGCGCGTCCTTGAGCCGTCGATGGGCGTCGGCAACTTCTTCGGCCTGCTGCCTGAGAGCATGGCGGGCAGCCAACTCTACGGCGTGGAGCTGGACAGCATCACCGGGCGCATAGCAAAGCAGCTCTATCCCGAGGCCAACATCACTGTCGCGGGCTTTGAGACGACGAGCCGCCCCGTCTTTTATGACCTCGCCGTCGGTAACGTGCCTTTCGGCCAGTACCAGGTACACGACCCGGAGTATGACCGGCTCGGCTTCTCAATACACAACTACTTTGCCGCCAAGATGCTTGACCAGGTGCGTCCGGGCGGCATTGTTGCGTTCGTCACCTCGCGCTACACACTCGACGCCAAGGACGAGAGCGTCCGCCGCTACCTCGCCGAGCGCGGCGAACTGCTCGGGGCCATACGCCTGCCAAACAACGCCTTTCGCGCCAACGCGGGGACGGACGTCGTCTCGGACATCATCTTTTTGCAGCGGCGTGAGCAGCCCTTAACTGAGCTGCCGGATTGGGTACACGTCGGCACGACGCCGGAGGGCTTCACGGTCAACCGCTACTTCATCGACCACCCGGAGATGGTGCTCGGCACGCCTACCGCCGAGAGCACGCAGTACGGGCGGCAGGACTACACCGTCGCACCCATCGAGGGCGCGGACTTGTCCGAGCTGCTTCACGAGGCCGTGCAGAACATCCACGGCGAGTACACCGAGCGCGACGTTGAGGAAGCGGAGAACACGGACATCCTGCCCGCCGACCCGGACGTGCGCAATTACAGCTTCACGCTGGTTTATGGCGAGGTTTATTACCGCGAGGGCGGCATAATGGTTCGCCAGTCTGTGAGCGCTGCCATGACCGAGCGCATCAAGGGCCTGATGGAGCTGCGGGACTGTACCCGGCGGCTCATACAGCTGCAAACCGAAAACGCGAGCGACGCCGAGATAGCCGCCGAGCAGCGGCGCTTAAACCGGCTCTACGACGCCTACACCGCCAAGCACGGCCTCATTTCGAGCCGTGAGAACAAGCGCGCGTTCTCGGACGACAGCTCGTATTACCTCCTTTGCTCGCTCGAAATACTTGACGAGGACGGCAAACTTGAGCGCAAGGCAGATATGTTCACGCGCCGCACCATCCAGCCGCATCGGCCTGTGGAGCACACCGAGACGGCGTCGGAGGCGCTGGCCGTCTCTCTCAATGAGCTGGGCCGCGTGGACATGGAGTATATGTCCCGGCTTTGCGGCAAGAGTGAAACCGAGATCGCCGCGGAGCTTTCCGGCGTCATCTTCCGAGTTCCCGGCACCGAGCGCTATGTAACCGCCGACGAATATCTCTCCGGCAACGTGCGGGAAAAGCTCTGCGAGGCAGAAGCAGCGGCGAAGGATGATGCTTCATACAACATAAATGTCGATGCACTAAAGGCCGCACAGCCGCGCGAACTGACCTCCGCCGAGATCGACGTGCGCCTTGGCGCGACCTGGATAGAGCCGCGGTATATTGAGCAGTTCATGGTCGAGACTTTCCAGCCCACATACTGGGCCTCGCGCAGCATGAGCGTGAACTACTCGCCATACACCTCCGAGTGGCGTATCGAGGGCAAGAGCGTCGTCGGCGCAAACGACGTGAACGCCTGCTCCACCTACGGCACCTCGCGAATCAACGCCTACAAGATTCTCGAAAACACCCTTAACCTCCGCGACGTGCGCATCTACGGCAAGATCGAGGACGCGGACGGCACCGAGCGCCGTGTGCTCAACGTCAAGGAGACCACCCTCGCCCAGCAGAAGCAGCAGGTCATCAAGGACGCCTTTCGCGACTGGCTGTGGAAAGACCCGAAGCGCCGCGAGACACTCGTCGCCAAGTATAACGAGCTGTTCAACAGCACAAGACCGCGTGAGTACGACGGCTCGCACTTGACGTTCCCAGGCATGAACCCGGAGATAGAGCTGCGCGAGCACCAGCGAAACGCCATTGCCCGCATCCTCTACGGCGGCAATACGCTTTTGGCTCACGAGGTCGGGGCCGGGAAAACCTTCACAATGGCCGCAGCAGCTATGGAGGCCAAGCGCCTCGGATTGTGCCGCAAACCCATGTTCGCTGTCCCGAACCACCTCACGGAGCAGTGGGCATCGGAGTTTCTGCGGCTGTACCCGTCTGCAAACGTGCTAGTGGCTACGAAAAAGGACTTTGAGCCCGCCAACCGAAAGAAGTTCTGCGCCCGCATCGCCACCGGCGACTACGACGCGGTCATCATCGGACACAGCCAGTTTGAGCGCATACCCATTTCACAGGAGCGCCAGGAGCAATTACTGAGCGAAGAGATATTGGAAATAACCGAAAGTATAAAACAGCTCAAGCTCAACCACGGCGAGCGTTTTTCGATCAAGGCGATGGAAAAGACGAAAAAGTCACTTGAGGCAAGGCTTAAGAAACTGCTGGACAGCCCCAAGGACGATGTCGTCACCTTTGAGGAATTGGGCGTTGACCGCCTGTTCGTGGACGAGGCACATTCGTACAAGAACCGTGCGAGGCGTTGCGCATAAGTCACAGTTGACAACTGTGGCGAAAAGCGCCATGCGAATGCACTTAGAAATAAGAAGCGTTCGCATAGAACTCAAATCCTGAAATCAGGGGTGAAAGTCCCCTGCCGTACGGAATCGAGGCCGGAAAGGAGGCTTCATTGACGCAGTGCGTCACACCGTGTAGGCAGTACGCGAGCTAATACTCCACTGTGCTGTATTCCTCTGCAAAGGAATATGGTACAAAGCGTGGTGAAGTCGTAACCTGAAAACCTAAACCATCCATGGATGGCATGGACAATAATGGTGCGGGCTTCCGAAACCTATGGCTACCCGTTAGGGAAAGCTATGCAGCATCGTGAGAGCTGACGGCATCCGAAAGGATGAAAATTGGGAAAAGCGTATGTGGCTGGTTTTTCTGCATATGCCCTGTGGATTGAAATATCCATACGGAATCATGCACTAACTGCGATTCAAAGCATGATTAGTTTTCCCCGGTGTAAGGTAGCAGCCTAAGGGTTTCAACTGTCGCAAGACAACAAGGATAAGGATTTGGGAACGTCTGAGAGCCTGTAAGGGGAGCGATGCAGCGCTGTGAACTTTACAGGAAGTCAGCCGTGCCATAGTAGTCTGCGGTTGGGTAATGCCAACTACACGAGGCTGAAATGCTTCACGGCGAAGGGCACGAGTCAAGTTGATCTACAAATTTCACAAAAACGAAAATCCATAACTCTCTGAAATATGAGTGACGAACCGCGAGGTGAAACCTTGTGCATTTAAACGTCAGATTTTCCAAAGAGTCAGACCTTAAAAGAATACAAGACCTGTTGTATGAGAAATCAGGCCAGAAGGTGTCCTTTACCGGGCTGTTGGAGGCAATGGTCAATGAAGTGACCATAGTTACGGCTATTCACAACATCAAGTCTAACAAAGGCAGCAAAACCGCCGGCGTAGACAAAATGAAAATCAACCGCTACCTTCAAATGCCAAAAGAGGAACTAATTCAGTTGATTCAGTCAAGTTTTCAGAATTATAAGCCAAAACCTGCCCGCAGGGTCTACATCCCCAAAAGCAACGGCAAACAGCGCCCCCTTGGCATACCCACAATGCTGGACAGGATAATCCAGGAATGCGTGAGAATCATCATTGAGCCAATATGTGAAGCCAAGTTCTACCCTCACAGTTATGGGTTCAGGCCATATCGGGCGCAAAAACACGCAATTCGGGATATAGTCAATGTCATTACTGCCGGATGCAGATCTCCGGATCAGCCTGTATGGGCAGTTGAAGGGGATATAAAGGGATGTTTTGACCATATTGACCACCGGCTGTTATTGCGGAAATTATGGCGCATGGGTATACACGATAAACGGGTGCTCAAAATTGTCTGCCAAATGCTCAAAGCCGGATATGTTGAAAGCGACTTGTATTATGCAACACGGGAAGGCACGCCGCAAGGCGGTATATTGTCGCCGTTATTATCTAATGTATATCTGAACGACTTTGACTGGTATGTGGGGCGCAAATACATGGAGCCCTATAGGCAATGTAAGCATAAGTGCAACGACACAAGGCGGCTTAAATGGGCTGGTGTGACGCCCAAATACAATTTCCGCTATGCGGATGATTGGGTGTTGCTGACCTCTACGGAGCAGGAAGCGCTTCGTATGAAACGTGAACTGACAAAGTATTTTCATGTGAAAATGAAATTGGAGCTTTCTCAGGAAAAGACCAAAATCACGGACTTGCGCAAAGGTGGAATCCATTTCCTTGGATTTGTAGTGAAGGCCGAAAAGAAGCGCAAAACTCCCGACCCTAAGACATGGACGGAATATCTGGTAGGTAAACCGTTCCCGGACATGGAGAGGCTGGCAGTTAAAATTCGCAACCTTTCAAATGAGGTCAGGAATATATCTCTGTATACGCTTCCCAATACACGGGCGGCCCAGATACAGTATGTGAACTCCATCATTATGGGTATCGCGCAATACATACGGCCTTCTATCTGCTCCCACGCATTCCATGCCATGGACCGCAGGGTAAACAACACTGCGCTTGCGGTTTGGAAAAAGCTATACCCGTACAGCTATAACCAGATGCAAGTCCCTTTGCGCATGCTCTCCAACCTTCCTCATAGACATGAGGGGTATGACAGCAAAACATTTGCCATACAGATTGAAGGTCACTGGTTTGGCATTACTAATGCATTCATCACGCACAGCAAACATGAGAGTAAGCCGTTTGACCAGAAAATGACTCCATACACGGCAGATGGGCGACGACGGTATATAAACTATCGCTCTAAGCACAAGCCATTACCATATAACCGCCCGTCTATTAACACTCCTGAGGATATTATGCTGTCTGTATACGCCGACGGCAAATATAATTTCGAGTACTTCATGAACCGTGAATACGCCTTCAATCGGGACAAAGGCAAGTGCAAATGCTGCGGCGCCGTCTTTTCACAAACAGTTGTAAAGCACTGTCATCACGTCAACAACATGCTTCCACTTGACCGAATCAACAAAGTTCCAAACCTGGCATGGCTGTGTGCTCCTTGCCACCGCATGGTGCATAACAGCCCCATCCCACCAGATACGGATACCAAGACAGTACGTAAAATAAAGAAATATCGCGAAAAACTATCCAAGTGAAATTTGTAGGCATCCTGCACACCGCGAGGGTGCAGTGATGTTGAAATCAGTGAAAGTAAGTCAGCTTGATGGAACGCCGGGTGCGCTGAAAGGTGCATGCCCGGTGTGAGGTGGGGGAAAATTCGGAGATGGCATCAAAGAATTACCTATCACCATTCTACTACCACACAAAGATGCAGAACGTCGCCGGGCTTTCGAGTTCGGAGGCGCAGAAGTCCTCGGATATGTATATGAAGTGCCGCTACATGGACGAGCTGACCGGCAGCCGCGGCGTCGTGTTTGCCACAGGCACGCCGGTAAGCAACTCGATGACGGAGCTTTACACGATGCAGCGGTATCTCCAGCACGACACGCTGGAGTGCCTCGGCCTTGGCCACTTCGACTCGTGGGCGGCGAACTTTGGCGAGACCATCACGGCGCTTGAGCTTGCGCCTGAAGGCACCGGCTACCGGGCGCGGACCCGGTTTTCCAAGTTCTTTAACCTGCCGGAGCTGATGAATCTGTTCCGCGAGGCCGCGGACATCAAGACCGCCGACCAGCTAAACCTGCCCACGCCGGAGGTCATGTACCACAACGAGGTCTCGCAGCCGACGGAGATACAAAAGAAGCTCGTGCAGGAGCTCTCCGAGCGCGCGACGAAAGTCCACGCGAGGATGGTAGACCCGTCTGAGGACAATATGCTTGCCATCACGAATGACGGGCGCAAGCTCGGCCTCGACCAGCGCGTGGTGAACCCGCTGCTGCCCGACGCGGACGGCACGAAGGTCAACCGCTGTGTGGACAACGTGTTCCGCATCTGGTTAGAGGGCGCGGACAAAAAGCTGACGCAGCTCATATTCTGCGACCTGTCCACGCCCGGCAAGGGCTTTAACATTTACGACGACATAAAAACGAAGCTGATCTCTCGTGGCGTCCCGGAGAGCGAGATAGCCTTCATCCACGCGGCGGACACGGACATGAAAAAGAAGGAGCTGTTCGCCAAAGTGCGCTCCGGCAATGTGCGCGTGCTCTTGGGCAGTACGGCCAAGATGGGTGCAGGTACGAACGTGCAGGACAGGCTCGTCGCCCTCCACGACCTCGACGCACCATGGCGTCCCGGCGACCTCGAACAGCGCAAGGGCCGCATCGCGCGGCAGGGCAACATGAATGAGACCGTCCATGTGTACAGGTACGTCACCGAGCAGACATTTGACTCGTACATCTGGCAGACCTTAGAGAATAAGCAGAGGTTCATCTCTCAGATCATGACGTCGAAGTCTCCTGTGCGCTCCTGCGAGGACGCGGACGAGACCACGCTGTCCTACGCCGAGGTCAAGGCGCTGTGCGCGGGCGACCCAAGAA
>URDJ01000073.1 GCA_900546615.1 uncultured Eubacteriales bacterium
ACTTGGATATCAAAATCAGCAATGCGGGCGGGGTGCCGATATATGAGCAGATCGTTTCGCAGATAAAGGCGAAGGTCATTTCCGGGGAGCTTCAGGAGGGGGACGCCCTTCCTTCTATGCGTCTTCTGGCAAAGGAGCTGCGGATAAGCGTCATCACGACGAAGCGCGCCTACGAGGAGCTCGAGCGCGAGGGCTTTATCGTGTCCATGACGGGCAAGGGCAGCTTTGTAGCGGGGAAGGACCTTGAGTTCGTGCGGGAGGAGCACCTGCGGCAGATCGAAGAGCTGATGGGCAGGATGGTCGAGCTGGCCTCGGCCTGCGACATCGGGATGGACGAGCTTTCGGAGATGCTCCGCCTCAGCTTTGAAGGAGACTGAACATGGAAAACGCCATTGAGGTCGAGGGCCTCACAAAGCATTACAAGGGTTTCACGCTCGACGGCCTGAGCTTTTCTCTGCCCTCGGGCTGCATCATGGGCTTCATAGGTGAGAACGGCGCAGGCAAGAGCACGACGATACGGCTGCTGCTGGGCCTTGCGCGGCCGGACGGCGGCAGCGTGCGTCTGCTGGGGCAGGACCCGTACAGCGCAGGTACGGCGCTCCGGGAGCAACTCGGCGTGGTCATGGACGACTGCGGCATACCGGAGACGCTCTCGCTGCGGGACATGCGGCGCATACTCGCGGCGGGGTACAGGACCTTCGAGCCGGATAAGTTCGACGCGCTGGCCGCCCGCTTCGAGCTGCCGGAGAAAAAGCCGGTGAAGGACTATTCGCGCGGGATGCGGATGAAGCTCTCGCTCACGGCGGCGCTCTCGCACGACTGCCGCCTGCTCATCCTCGACGAGGCCACAAGCGGGCTGGACCCCGTGGTGCGCGACGAGCTGCTCGATTTGTTTTTGGAATTCATACAGGACGAGGGCCGCAGCATCTTCGTGTCCTCGCACATCCTGAGTGACCTTGAGAAGGTCTGCGACTACATCACCTTCATCCACGGCGGGCGGCTTCTGTTCTCGGAGGAGAAGGACGCGCTGCTGGAGAAGTACGTCGTGGCAAAGCTGAGCGAGGCGGAACTGCGCTCGCTGGACCCGGCAAAGGTGGCGGGCGTGAGGCGCTCGGCCTTCGGGGCGGAGGCACTGGTGGAACGCTCCGCGGCGCGCGGGCTGGTCTGCGACCCGGCGGGCATAGAGGACATCATGCTGTATTATCTGAGGGGTGAGGGCAAATGAAGGCGATGATAATAAAGGATATGCTCTGCCTGAGGCATCAGGCAAAGAGCGTGCTGCTGGTGCTGCTGGTCTGGCTCGTCATCAGCCTGACCACAGCCAGCGGGTTGTTTTTCTGCGCGATGAGCATAATCTACGTCATAATCCTGACCATGGCGACGCTGAGTTACGACGAGCGTGCGCACTGGGACAGCCGTGCGCTGACGATGCCGGTTACTCGGGTACAGATGGTGCTCAGCCGCTATGCCGTGGCGCTGCTGCTGGGGCTGGGAATGCTTTTGCTGGGGGCAGTGGTGACGCTGTTCACGGACGGCGTGGGGAGCCTGCCGCTCTGCCTGGCTTTCTTCATGGCGGGGGTGTTTCTGCTGTCACTGGGGATGCCGCTCATGCTGAAGCTTGGGGTGGAGAAGGCGCGCATCCTTGTGGCACTGTGCTATCTTTTGCCCTTCGGCCTGATGCTGTTGGCGGAGCAGCTGGGGGCAGACGTTGAGGGTTTCCTGAAGGGCCTCGCCGGGGCGAAGGCCGCGGCGACGGGAGCTGCGCTGGTGCTGCTCGCTCTGGGTCTCTCCGTGCTCATATCCATCGGGATATACAGGAAAAAGGAGTTCTGAACGCAGCAAAGGCGCCGGGGCCAAGCGGCTCCGGCGCCTTTTTTGTAATTTGACTCAGTTTGCCTCGCTGTAGATGTCGGTCCAGAGGCTGCTCATGAGCTTCTGGGCGTCGGTGCTCAGGGCGCCGAAGGCCTCGCCGCGCGCCAGTATCGACTCGTCCGGGTAGGCCACGGGGCTGGAGGCCATCTCAGGGTCCATGTACTCCTTCGCCGCGGACACGGGCGTGCCGTAGCCGAGGTAGTCCATATTCCCACCGCTTATCTCAGGCTCGCAGATGAAGTTTATGAACAGCTCAGCCTCCTCCTTGTGCTCGGCGCAGCTCGGAATGCACATCGCGTCGATGAAGACGTTGAAGGTCTCCTCCTCGGGCAGGTAGAAGTTGAGGTCGGGGTTCTCCTGCATCATCAGCATGCAGTCGCCCGCGTAGTATACGCCTATCCAAGCCTCCTCGTTGTCCATGGAGTCGTAGATATTGTCCATGGAATACTGCTGCACCAGCGGCTTCTGCTCCATGAGCAGGTCGGCCGCGGCCTGCAGCTCGTCCGGATCCTCGGTGTTCAGGCTGTAGCCCAGCCGCGCCTCGGCTATGGCAAACGCGTCGCGCTCGTTGCCCACCATCAGGATGCGGCCGGCGTACTTCTCGTTCCACAGCAGGTCCCAGCCGCCAACGTCGGCCTCGTCCACGTACTTCGTGTTGTAGATGATGCCCACCGTGCCCCAGGTGTAGGGGACGGAGTACATATTCTCCGGGTCATAGGCCTGGTTCTTGAACTGCTCGTCCACCAGCTCATAGTTCGGGATGTTCTCGAAATCGAGCGGCAGCAGCATATCCTCGGCAATCATGCGCGCTATCATATAGTCGGAGGGGATTATGACGTCGTAGCTCACGCCGCCGTTCTTGAGCCTCGTGTACAGCGCCTCGTTGGTCTCGTAGGTGGTGTAGTTGACTTCGATGTCGGGGTATTTCTCCTCAAAGAGCGCGATGACGTCGATATACCCGTCCTCGCCCTCGGCTATGTTCATGCCCCAGTTGTACACGTTCAGCACTACCTTGCTGCTCCCACAGCCGCTCATGGCGGCTATGCCGAGCGCAAGGGCGAACACAAGTACGATGGATACTACCTTCTTTTTCATCAGTTTTGTCCCCTTTCGATTCATACGTTTTTGATGCGTTTATTTTGCTTCCTCTCGTCTCTGGCCTCGATGATGTTCATGGCGGCCATGACGACAAAGATAAGGAAGAACATGAGGGTGAACATCGCGTAGAGCGACGGCGGCACCTGTTTGCGCGTGTAGGTGTATATCTCCACGGGCAGGGTCGCAAACTTCGGCCCGTAGGCGAAGTAGCTTATGACGAAGTCGTCGAGGCTCATCGTGAAGGACATGATGGCGCCCGAGACTATTCCCGGCAGCAGCTCCGGGAGCACTACCTTGAAAAAGCCCTGTGTCGGCGTGCAGCCGAGGTCCTGCGCTGCGTCCATCAGCGAGGGGTCGAGCTGCCGCAGCTTCGGCATGACGGAGAGTATCACATACGGCAGGCAGAAGGTGACGTGCGCTATGAGCAGCGTCGTGAAGCCAAGTATATTCTCCGTGTGCAGCATCTTCCGGCCAATGAACACGAACAGCAGCGCGAGGCTGACGCCCGTCACGATCTCAGGGTTCACTAGCGGGATGTTCGTGAGCGTCATGACCGTCCGGCGGAGCCGCCCGCGCATGGCCTGTATGCCGAGGGCCGCGAGCGTGCCCAGCACAGTCGCAATCGCCGCGGCGCACACCGCGAGGATGAGGCTGTTGAGCAGCAGCCCCAGCAGATGCGAGTTGCGGAACAGGTCGACGTAGTTGTCGAAGGTGAAGCCCTCAAACTCGCTCAGATCCTTGCCGTCGTTGAAGGAGCCGATGAACAGTATGACCATCGGCGCGTAGAGGAAGAGGTAGACGATGCCCGTCCAGATTCTGCCGAACCTTTTCATATCGTCGCCACCCCCTCGTCGCCCTCGCCGGTGAAGCGGTTCATGAGCCAGATGCTGATGAACACCAGTACCATGAGTATGAGGCTCATCGCCGCGCCGAGGTTCTGGTTGAGCGAGCCCTTGAACTGAAGCTCGATGACGTCGCCTATCATGGTGTTGTTAGTACCGCCCAGCTTCTGGGAGATGTAGAAGGTCGAGACAGCAGGCACGAATACCATCGTGATGCCCGAGATTATGCCCGGCATGGACAGGGGCAGGATGACCCTGCGGAAGACCTGTTTACTGTCGCAGCCGAGGTCCTGCGCGGCCTCTATGAGCCGGGGGTCTAGCTTGGAGATGACGGTGTAGAGCGGCATTATCATGTAGGGCAGGTAGGTGTAGACCATGCCCGCTATGACGCTGCCCGCGTTGCGAATGAGCGGCAGAGGCCCGATGCCAAAGTTGGCAAGGAAGCTGTTTATGATGCCGGTATCCCGCAGCAGGGCGACCCATGCGAGCGTCCGCAGCAGGAAGCTCATGCACATGGGCAGGGTCACGAGCAGGTAGAGCACCCTCTGCGTGCTGGTCCTCGTCTGCGCTATGACATAGGCCACGGGATAGCCCACGAGCAGGCAGATGACGCAGGACGCGAGCGCGTACCAGACCGAGCGCAGCAGCACCGGCAGATACTCCGCCGCGCGGGTCATGTTCTCGAAAGTGAATTCGCCGGAGTTGGTCGTGAACGCGAAGTAGGCTACCATCGCCAGAGGCACGACCGTGAAGATGACCATCCAGACGATGTAGGGCGTCGCAAGAGACTTAGTTCTCATTGAGCGCCTCCTCCGGGGGGACATCCTCCCCTCCGATGACCGCGTCGGGATCGTTTATCTCGTCGTACTCCGCGGAATAGGAGCTGTAGTCGCCGAACATGCCGGAGTACTCGCTCTTTTTCATGACGTGGATGTCGTTCGGCGTGAGGCGTATGCCGATGTACTCGCCCGGCCTGTGCAGGTCGGTCGTCTGGATGAGCCACTTGAAGCCCTTGAAATCAACGATCGTGTCGTAGTGTACACCCTTGAAGGTGACGCTTGTCACCGTGCCGCACAGATGCCCGGAGTCGGGCGGTACGATGTCCACGTCCTCGGGCCTTATGACCACGTCCACCGGCTCGTCCTTGGCAAAGCCCTTGTCGAGGCAGCGGAACTTGCGGCCGAAGAACTCGACCACATAGTCGGCGCGCATGATGCCGTCGAGGATGTTTGATTCGCCGATGAAGTCCGCGACGAAGGCGTTTTTCGGCTCGTTGTAGATGCCCTCGGGCGTGCCTATCTGCTGGATTCGGCCGCGGTCCATGACGACGACGGTGTCGCTCATGGCGAGGGCCTCCTCCTGATCATGCGTTACATATATAAAAGTGATGCCCAGCTGCTGCTGGATGCGCTTTAGTTCGTTCTGCATATCCTTGCGCAGGCGGAGATCGAGCGCGCCGAGCGGCTCGTCGAGCAGCAGCACCTCGGGCCGGTTCACGAGCGCGCGGGCGATGGCGACGCGCTGCTGCTGGCCGCCGGAGAGCTGGTCCGGCTTGCGCTTTTCAAAGCCCTTGAGGGAGACGATCTCAAGCATCTCGCTCACGCGCGCGTCTATCTCCTTCTGCGGCAGCTTAGCTATGCGCAGGCCGAAGGCCACGTTCTCGAACACGTTCAGGTGCGGGAACAGGGCGTACTTCTGGAAGACCGTGTTGACGCGGCGCTTGTGCGGCGGGACATCATTAATCCTCACACCGTCAAACAACACGTCCCCGCTCGTCGGCTGCAAAAATCCGCCGATTATCCTGAGCGTGGTCGTTTTGCCGCAGCCCGAGGGGCCTAGCAGTGTGAGGAACTCGCTGTTGTTGAAATAGATGTTGATCGAATCAAGGACGGTCTCGCCGTCAAAATCCATCCGGCAGTTCACCAGCCGAATTAATTCTTTAGACATTATCCTCCCCCTCAGTCACTTGTAAACTTAAAAGCCCCCTCTCAGACAGCACGGATGATTACGGCTCTTAACACATAATAACCCTGCCGCCTGAGAGGAGGCTCTCTGACAGTTACAAGAGCATAATACATACATTCTCGAACATTGTCAATCAAAATCGAATGTCCGGGAAATATTTTTCCGCAAAGCCCACTTTTTCCACGGAAAAGCTCCTGCCGTTTAAATAATTTAACGGGCCCGCGTCGGTCCTGAATGCGAATTCCAGCCTGTATGAGTAGAGCAGTTGCCCGTCCTCGCCGAGCTTTTTGTTCTCGCGGTCGGAGCCGTACTTGCCGTCGCCGAGCAGGGGGGTGCCCGCCGCGGCCATCTGCGCCCTTATTTGGTGCGTCCTGCCCGTGCCGAGCCGGCACTCCACGAGCGAGAACCCGTTCGCGCTGCCCAGCGTGCGGTAATAGGTCACGGCTTCCTTCGCGCCCGGCTCGGGCCTTTGGCGGACGTAGACCCGGTTCTTCGCCGCGTCCTTGAAGATGAAGCCGCGCAATATGCCCTCGGCGGGCCTCGGCCTGCCGCGCACGACGCAGAGATAGTATTTTTCTATCTCCCGCTCCTTTATCTTCTCGTTCATTACCCTGAGAGCCTCGGCGGTCTTCGCCGCGATGACTATGCCGCCGGTGTTGCGGTCTATGCGGTTGCACAGGGCGGGGGCGAAGGAGTTTTCCTCGCGGGGCCGCCATTCGCCGGACTGGTAGGCCCGGGCCTGAATGTTAGCGATGAGCGTGTTCCAGTCCCATTGGCCCGCGCTGTGGCAGAGGACGCCCGGTTTTTTGTCTACGAGCAGGATGTTTTCATCCTCGTACACGACGTCGAGCCTCGGCGTGCCGACCTTGAGATAGCTGTTCTCCTCGCGCGGCTTTTCGAAGAATTCGTCGTTTATATAGAGGCTCAGCACGTCGCCCTCGGAGAGGCGTGTGTCGCGTTTCGCGCCCTTGCCATTTAGCTTTATGCGCTTTAAGCGGATGTATTTTTGCAGCAGGGATTCGGGCAAGAGCGGCACTGCCTTGCCCACGAAGCGGTCGAGCCGCTGCCCTGCGTCATTTTTACCAACCGTCAACTCTTTCATGGGGATATTATTGACCCGAAAGCCAGGTTTGTCAACGATATTTCTGTTGACAAGGGGCGGCATTTCGCTTATAATACCAAAGCGGCTATGAAATTAGCTGTTTGTGGAGGTGCGCCTGTGAAGCTCGATCTTCGGGAGATAATAGACGTTCCCGGGGG
>URDJ01000074.1 GCA_900546615.1 uncultured Eubacteriales bacterium
ACATACATACAAATAGCCCCGGTGAGAACAGTGTGCCATACTGTCCTCACCGGGGTTTGTACAAAGTGCTGGGAAAACTGCCGGATTTTTTGCGGGGGTGCGCAAAGGGGCGAAGTTTTTTGAGGGTGGTTGACTTTTTTTCTGGGCTGTCGTAAAATATAACAAATCGTTGAGCCCGCGTGCCTTGGCGGGCTTTTGCTGTGCCTGAAGGGAGGTATTCTGGTGGATCGCTTCATCGTCAAAGGCTGCGAGGTCTTTTTGAACGGCCGTTTTGTCTCTGCCGACGTCGAGGTCTCAGGCGGTATCGTTTCCGCCGTCCGGCCCGGTATCGTTCCTGGTGAGGGCGTAAGTGTTTATAATTTTAATAATTGCCTTTTAGTTCCCGGTCTTGTCGATGTTCACGTTCATCTTCGAGAGCCGGGTTTTTCTTATAAGGAGACCATTAAATCCGGCAGCGAGGCTGCGGCGCGCTCGGGCTACAGCGCCGTGTGCGCCATGCCGAACCTCAGCCCGGTACCCGAGGACGCCGCCACGCTTGCGCAGGAGCTGGACATAATAGCGCGCGACGCCGTCATTGACGTGCTGCCCTACGGGGCCGTCACGCGCGGGCAGAAGGGCGCGCAGCTCGCGGATATGGCGGCCATGGCCCCTCAGGTCTGCGGCTTTTCGGACGACGGGCACGGAGTGCAGTCGGCGTACATGATGCGCGCGGCCATGCTCGAGGCGAAACGGCTCGGAAAGCCCATCGCCGCCCACTGTGAGGACAACTCCCTCCTGCGCGGCGGCTATATCCACGACGGGGAATACGCGCGCACGCACGGGCACCGGGGCATCTGCTCCGAGTCCGAGTGGGGCCCCATCGCGCGGGACGCCGAACTAGTGCGCGAGACCGGCTGCGCCTACCACGTCTGCCACATCTCCACCGCCGAGAGCGCGGAGATAATCCGCCGCGCCAAGGCCGAGGGCCTCGATATAAGCTGCGAGACCGGGCCGCACTACCTGCTGCTCTCGGACGCCGACCTGCAGGAGGACGGACGCTTCAAGATGAACCCGCCGCTGCGCTCGGAGGCCGACCGCCGCGCGCTCATCGACGCGCTGCTCGACGGGACGATAGACATGATAGCCACCGACCATGCCCCGCACTCGGCCGAGGAAAAGTCCCGCGGGCTCGAGGGCAGCGCCTTCGGCATCACGGGCCTCGAGACGGCCTTCCCCGTGCTCTGGACGGGCCTCGTCGAGCCGGGAATACTCAGCCGCGAGCGGCTGGTGGAGCTCATGAGCACGGCCCCGGCCCGCCGCTTCGGCATCGAGAGCGGCATTGAGGTCGGCATGAGCGCGAACTTCGCCGTCTTCGACACGAAAAGCAGCTATACGATAGACCCCGCCGCCTTCGTCTCCAAAGGGCGGGCAACGCCCTTCGCGGGCCGCGAGGTGCGCGGGCGCTGCGTTTTGAACATACTCAGAGGCCGGGAGGTGTGGCGCGCATGAAAAAAGGCATATTCACACTGGCCGAGGCGCGTTTTGCCGCGCCGGGCCTGCGCCTCATGCGTCTGCGCGGCGACACCGGGGGCGCGGGCGGACCGGGAAGGTTTGTCGAGGTCTCGGTGCCCGGTTTCTTCCTGCGCAGACCCTTCTCCGTCTGCGGGGTCGAGGGCGATACGCTCACCGTCGTCGTGAAGCTCGCGGGCCGGGGTACAGAGAAGCTGCTCAGCCTCGAGCCCGGCGCGGAGCTCGAGCTGCTCACCGGGCTCGGCAACGGCTTCGACCTCGAGCGGGCGGGAGAGCGGCCCCTGCTGCTCGGCGGCGGCAGCGGCGTCGCGCCCATGCTCTACCTCGCGAGGGAGCTTAAAAAACTCGGAGTCCGGCCCTCGGCGGCCATCGGCTTCGGCACGGCGGCGGAGGTCTGCTTCGAGCGCGAGCTTCGCGAGGTCTGCGGCGAGGTGCGCGTGTTCACGGCGGACGGCTCTTACGGCGAGCGCGGCCTCGTGACGCAGGCGCTGGGCGAGGGATACAGCTTCGTCTACGCTTGCGGGCCGCTGCCCATGCTCCGGGCGATAGACGAAAAAAGCCCCGTGCCCGCGCAGTTCTCGCTCGAGGCGCGGATGGGCTGCGGCTTCGGGGCCTGCATGGGCTGCACGATCGACACGGCAAACGGCCCCCGGCGCGTCTGCAAGGACGGCCCGGTCTTCAGCTCAGGGGAGGTGCGCTGGTGAACACAAAAGTCACGCTCTGCGGCATAGAGCTGGCAAACCCCGTCATACCGGCCTCCGGCACCTTCGGCTACGGCGCGGAGTTCGCCGCGCTCTACGACATAAATTGCCTCGGCACCTTCTCCTTCAAGGGCACGACACGGGAGCCGCGCTTCGGCAACCCCGGCCCGAGGATAGCGGAGGCCCCTGCGGGGCTTTTAAATTCCGTCGGCCTGCAAAACCCCGGCGTGGACGCGGTCATTGCAGAGGAGCTGCCCCGGCTGCGGGAGGTTTTTCACAAGCCCGTCATGGCGAACGTCTGCGGCTTCTCGGTGGACGAGTACGTCGAGGTCGCGGCAAAGCTCGATGCCTGCCCCGAGGTCGGCTGGCTCGAGATAAACATCAGCTGCCCCAACGTCCACGGCGGCGGCATGGGCTTCGGCACGAGCTGTGAGAGCGCCGCCGAGGTCACGCGCGAGGTCAAGGCGGCGGTACATAAGCCCGTCATCGTGAAGCTCACGCCGAACGTCACGGACATCGTGTCCATCGCGCGCTCCTGCGAAAACGCGGGCGCGGACGGGCTGAGCCTGATAAATACGATGCTTGCCATGAGGATAGACCCGGCGACGCGCAGGCCCATTCTGAAAAACCTCACGGGCGGGCTGTCCGGCCCGGCGGTGTTCCCGGTGGCGCTGCGTATGGTCTGGCAGGTGTACGAGGCGGTGGGCATACCGATAATCGGGATGGGCGGCGTAAGCTCGGCGGAGGACGTCATCGAGATGCTGCTCGCCGGCGCGGCGGCGGTGGGCGTCGGCGCGGCGAACCTGCGCGACCCCTATGCCGCGCGGGACATGGTGGAGGCCCTGCCCGGGGTCATGGCCAAATACGGAATCGACAATCTTCAAGATATCACAGGAGGCGCACACAATGGCTAAGGACGTAATAATCGCCTGCGACTTCCCGACAAGGGAGCGCACGCTGGCCTTTCTCGACCGCTTTGGCGACGAGAGGCCGTATGTGAAGATCGGCATGGAGCTGTTCTACGCCGAGGGGCCGGACGTCGTCCGGAAGATAAAGGCCCGCGGGCACAGCATTTTCCTCGACCTCAAGCTCTGCGACATCCCGAACACGGTAAAGAGCGCGATGCGCGTCCTGAGAAACACCGGCGCGGACATGATAAACCTCCACGCCTTCGGCACGCGGGAGATGATGACGGCGGCGCTCGAGGGCCTGACCGGGCCGGACGGTACGCGGCCCCTGCTCATAGCCGTGACGCAGCTCACCTCGACGAGCGAGGAGCGGATGAGGCGCGAGCTGCTCATAGACCGCCCGCTGGCCGAGGTCTGCCTCGAGTACGCGGAAAGCGCGCGGCTCGCCGGGCTCGACGGCGTGGTCTGCTCCCCGCTCGAGGCGGGCGCGGTGCACGAAAAGTGCGGCGCGGGCTTCCTCACGGTGACGCCGGGCGTGCGCTTCGCGGGCGGGGATAAGGGAGACCAGGTGCGCGTCACGACGCCGGAGCGGGCCGGGCAGCTCGGCTCGGACTATATCGTCGTGGGACGGCCCATCACCGGCGCGGAGGACCCCGTCGCGGCGTGGCGGCGCTGCGTTTCCGAATTCATGGGAGGTGCTAAGGCATGAACGACATTAAAGAGCGCGTGGCGCGCGGCCTGCTCGCCATCGGCGCGGTATTTCTGAGGCCCGAGGAGCCCTTCACCTGGGCCAGCGGGATAAAGAGCCCCATCTACTGCGACAACCGCCTCATCCTGACCGCGCCGGAGGTGCGCGACACGGTCGAGGCCGCGATAGCAGAGACGGTGCGGCGCGAGTTCCCCGAGGCCGAGGTGCTCATGGGCACGGCCACGGCGGGCATCGCCCACGCCGCAATCGCGGCGCACCTCATGGGCCTGCCCATGGGCTACGTGCGCTCGGGCGCGAAGGACCACGGCAGACAGAACCGTATCGAGGGCCGGCTCCGCGAGGGCGAAAAGGTCGTCGTCATCGAGGACCTCATTTCCACGGGCGGCAGCCTCATAGAGACGGTGGAGGCGCTCAGGGAGGCGGGGGCCGAGGTGCTCGGCGCCGTGTCTATCTTCACCTACGGCATGGAGAAGGGCAAAGAGAGACTCGCGGCGGCGAATGTCCGCGCCGTCAGCCTCACGGATTTTGACGAGATAGTGAAGGTCGCCGAGGCCGAGGGCTATATCCCCGCGCACAGCGTGCCGGGGCTCATGGCCTTCCGCGCGAACCCCTCGGACGAAAGCTGGATGGGAGGCAAAAAATGAGACATCTCATAGACATACTCGACCTCAGCACGGAGGAGATAAAGGAGATACTCGACCAGGCGGACGAGATAATCGCCCACCCGGAGGAATACCGGGAGAGATGCAGGTACAAGAAGCTCGCGACGCTGTTCTTCGAGCCTTCTACGAGGACGAGGCTCAGCTTTGAGGCCGCGATGCTGGAACTGGGCGGCAGCGTGCTGGGCTTTTCGGAGGCGTCCAGCAGCTCGGCGGCGAAGGGCGAGAGCGTGTCGGACACCATCCGCGTCGTGGGCTGCTACGCCGACATCATTGCGATGCGCCATCCCAAGGAGGGCGCACCCATGGTCGCGGCCATGCACTCGACGGTGCCCATCATAAACGCCGGCGACGGCGGCCACAACCACCCGACCCAGACGCTCACCGACCTGCTGACCATCCGCCGCGAGCGCGGCAGCCTCGACAATTTCACCATCGGCCTGTGCGGCGACCTCAAGTTCGGCCGCACGGTACACTCGCTCATCGAGGCGCTCTCGAGGAGCACCGGCGTCAAGTTCGTGCTCATCTCCCCGGAGGAGCTGAAGCTGCCGAGCTATATAAAGAAGGACGTGCTGCAGGCCAAGGGCCTGGAGTACAGGCAGGAGACGGACCTTGCGGGCGTCATGCCGGAGCTGGATATCCTCTACATGACCCGCGTGCAGCGCGAGCGTTTCTTCAACGAGGAGGACTACCTGAGACTGAAGGACAGCTATATCCTGACGCACGAAAAGCTCGCGGGCGCGAAGGCCGATCTGCGCATCCTGCACCCGCTGCCGAGGGTGAACGAGATATCGACCGCGATAGACGCAGACCCGAGGGCCTGCTATTTCCGCCAGGCGCTCTGCGGCAAGTTTGTCCGCATGGCGCTGATACTCAAGCTGCTGGAGGCGTGACATGAATATAGACGCGATAAGAAATGGCATAGTCATAGACCACATCCGCTCGGGCGGGGCGATGGAGCTGTACAGGCTCCTGCACCTCGACAAGCTGGACTGCACCGTGGCGATAATAAAGAACGCGCCGAGCGCGGTGATGGGCCGCAAGGACATCATCAAGATCGACTCGACGACGGACATCGACCTTGCGGTCATCGGCTACGTTGACCCGGGCGCGACTATAAACGTGATAAGGGACGGCAAGCTCGTAGAGAAGCGCAAGCTGACGATGCCGGAGCGCATAGTGAACGTCCTGCGCTGCAAGAACCCGCGCTGCATCACGAGCGTGGAGCCGGACCTGCCGCAGATCTTCAAGCTGACGAGCCCTGAGACCCACACCTACCGCTGCGTCTACTGCGAGACAAAGGCGGAAGCGAACAGCTGAAAACAAAAAGAGACGGGTCCGTTGCAAAACAAGCCCATAAAAAATAAGCGAGGTTTGGAGCCCGAAAGG
>URDJ01000075.1 GCA_900546615.1 uncultured Eubacteriales bacterium
AACTCAGGTCCGCCGTCTTCGGCATTCCGTTTGCCACCCATTTGATCTTGTCCATCTTTACATGACCTCCGAATCAGTCGTACATCAGCCAGGGGAAGCGCTTGGCGACGACTTCAATGACCTCGGCCACCTCGGCCGGTACCGCGCTGCCCTCGGCGCCCAGCTCGTACTCGTAACTCTCGCCCGCGAGCCTGACCGCGAACTTCGTCTTCTCCGCGTTCACAGGGGCGAAACCGCTGTTGGCGCTGCCCGCCATCTCGTCCGCGTTGCAGAACAGGGTCAGTTTCTCGAGGTACGGGGCGTGCTTTTCAGGGCAGAAGCTCGCGCAGTTGCCGCACTCGTTGCACATGCCGTCGATATGCAGCATCTGAGTCCGGCCCTCAACCGGAATGACCACGTTCGCCCTGTTCGGACACAGCGTCGCGCAGCTGCCGCACACTGTCTTGCACAGGGGCGCAAACTCCACGAACTCAGCTCTCGACTTGCGCTTGCGGCCGTTGCGCACCGCGCCCGCAGGCCCGCAGAGGGTCTTAGACAGGCGCTCCAGAGTCTCGGCGTCCGGCTTCGGGGGCGGGTTTATCGAGGCACGCTCAAGCGCCAGGGCCATGGAGTTCAGCCTGTGATAGCCGCCCGGCTTCAGGATGTCCGTGCACACCGTTATCGGCATCAGCCCGGCCGCGTAAAGCTCCGCCATGTTCTGTGCGTTCGCGCCGCCGCAGTAGCTGATGGGCAGCTCGCCGTCGAATTCGCGCGTCAGTGCCGCTGCAACGCCAAGGCTCAGAGGCAGCAGCGTCCGGCCGCTCATGTACATCGCCTCGTCGGGCAGCTCGCCGCGCAGCACCTGCACAGGGAAGGTGTTCGTCAGCTTCACGCCGAAGGAAAGGCCCAGCGCCGCCGCCTTCTCGCGCAGACGGCCTATCATCGGCACCGCGTCCGCGTACTGCAGGTCGGACTCGAACTGCTCCCTGCCGAAACTGATGTCCGTAAAGCCCAGATCGTCCAGCGCCTTGCGGGCATACTCGTAGCCCAGCAGCGTCGGGTTGCACTTCAGATACAGGTTCAGGCCCTTGGCCTCCATCAAATAGCTCGCGATGCCCTCTATCTCGCCCGCCGGGCAGCCGTGCATCGTCGAGAGCGTGATGCTGCTGCACACGTTCGGGGAGATGGCATCGACATCCGCCGCGGTCATGGCCTTGCACCTCGGCAGGGCCTCGATGAGCGCTTCGCGGCATTCCTTCCAGACAGCGGTCTGGGAGGCGTCCTTCAGGCCCTCGATGAAGCGGTCTATCTTCTCGCTCTTGATGCCCGCGAGGTCGTAGCCCACGCTCATGTTGAACACAAAGCCGTCCTGCCTGCCCAGCGACAGCTCCTTCGCCAGCAGATGCAGCAGGAACCACGCCTTGATGTACTCCTCATACGCCTGCTGCACGGTAAGCTCCGTGCTCCACTCGCAGTTGTAGCCCTCGTCCTCCGCCAGAATGCAGGGCTTGGAGACGTGCAGGTCCTCGCCGTCGATTATCTGAACGGTCTTCAGCTCAAACATCCTGCCGCCGCAGACGTAGCTCGCAACGATATTCTGCGCCAGCTGCGTGTTCGGGCCTGCCGCAGGGCCTATCGGGGTCTCCAGGAAACGGCCCATGAAGGGCACGGGACGCAGCTCGCCGTCGCCGGCCTTGTACAGCTTCTTGCAGCCGAAGACGGAGCCGCTCTCCTCCCACTCGCCGAGGACCCAGTCCAGCAGGTTCCGAAACGGGATACAGTGCATACGGTCGCTCATTTTAACTCCTCCTATATGTACACAAAATTTATGCTCAGCCGTTCAGTATGCCCCAGAGCCGCTTGGCGCTCTCCATGACGCGCGCGTTTATGGCCGCCTCGTCCGCATAGTTCAGCTCACGGTCCTTCACCAGCACCTTGCCGTTCACAACCGTGTGCGTGCAGCGCCTGCCCTCGAAACCGAACAGGATGTGCCCGTCGATATTCGCATCCGAGAACGGCGTGAATGGCCGGTAGTCGAACACCGCCACATCAGCCGCCGCGCCCGGCTTCAGCACGCCGAACTCGCGCCCGAAATACTTGCCCGCGATCTTCGGGTTGTTCTCAAACAGCATCCCCGTCGCCTCGCACCATCCGACGTTCGGATGGCAGGCGTTGTGCCTCTGGATGCCGACCACGGTCTTGCAGGACTCTATCATGTCGTGCGTATACGCGTCCGTGCCCAGACCGACCAGTATGCCCTTCGCGTACATCTGCAGCACCGGGGCGCAGCCCACCGCGTTCGACATGTTGCTCTGCGGGTTGTTCACGACCATCGTGTCCGTCGCCTTCACGATGTCCATCTCCGCCGTGTTCAGGTGGATGCAGTGGCCCAGCACCGTCATGGGGCCGAGGATGCCGTGGTCCTGCAGCCTCTGAACCGGGCGGCGGCCGTAATTCTGCAGGCTGTCGTACACGTCGTTCATGCCCTCGGAGACGTGGATGTGGAAGCCCGTCATGCCGTCGTTCGCTTTCACCATGCGCTCAAAGGTCCTGTCCGATATCGTGAACAGCGCGTGGCCGCCGAACATGGCCTTTATCATCTCGCTGTTCTCGGCCTTCGCCCACCTTATGAACTCCGCGTTCTCCTCGATGGAGTCGAGGGACTTCTGCTCCCCGTCCCTGTCCGAGACCTCGTAGCAGAGGCAGGCCCTGATGCCCAGCTCCTGCGTGACCTCGGCGATTGCCGCGAGGCTTCCCCGGATGGCGCCGAAACCCGCGTGGTGGTCGAAGATAGTCGTCACGCCCATCTTGAGGCTGTCCACAACGGTGCAGTAGGCGCTCGCCTTCGTGGACTCGATGTCGAGATGCCTGTCGATGTTCCACCAGGTGCCCTCCAGCACCTCGAGGAAGTTCGTCGGCGCGTTGCCCTTTATCGAAAGGCCGCGCGCAAGGCCGGAGTAGATGTGTGTGTGCGCGTTTATGAGGCCCGGCATGATGACCCCGCCGCGCGAGTCCAGGTACTCCGCTCCCGGGTACTTCTTCGTCAGCTCCGCCTCCGCGCCGACCTCGACGATCGTTCCGCCGTCGCATACCACCGCGCCGTGCTCAAAATACGGGTGCTCCGCGTCCCTCGTGATGAGCCGTCCGTTCCCTATGATAAGCATTTCAACACCTCTATCTAAAAAATTTTTAGCTTCTTACCCCTGCCGAGCCAAAACAAAAACGGGGCCGCCATCAGCGCCCCGCTCAGGTGCGCAGACAGATTCAAAATACCAGTAAAACGGCGAAAAATGACCCGTGTGCGCAACACTTCGTTTCAGTCATCAAATATTTAACACTTACGCTACTATAATAACAAACCGTTCAAACCGATGCAAGAACTTTTTTGTGAAAACTAAATTTTTGTGAGAATATACGATTGTGGCGTTGTTATTTTTGGCAACAGGGCGTATAATCAGGGCAGAGATCAAAATTTGGGAGGTTTGCGAGCCATGCTTTGCATCAAAAACGGCACCATTGTCAGCCCGGAGGGGCGCAAAAAGGCCGACCTCTACATAGAGGGCGGCAAGGTAGTTTCCGTAGGGGGCACTCTGCCCTTTGACGAGAGCTTTGACGCCGAGGGCTGCCTGCTCTTCCCCGGCTTCATCGACGCGCACACCCACCTTGAGATGGATACAGGCAGCACCGTGACGGCAGACAGCTTCGCCTCGGGTACGGCGGCGGCGCTGGCTGGCGGCACGACCGTCATCCTCGACTTTGCCACCCAGGACCGCGGGCACACTCTGGCGGAGGCGCTCGAGGCCTGGCACGGCCGGGCGGACGGGCACTGCTCCTGCGACTACGGCTTCCACATGGCCGTCACGGACTGGAACGAGGCCACGAAGGCAGAGCTGGCCGACATGGAGTGCGAGGGCGTCACGAGCTTTAAAGCCTACATGGCCTATGAGAACCTGCGCCTGAACGACCGCGACCTGCTGGCGCTCTTTGAAGCGACGGGCGGCATCGGCGTCTGCGGCGTGCACTGCGAGCTGGGCGATGAGGTCAACCGGCGCATCGCCGCGAACCTCGAAGCGGGCAGGACAGGCCCGGAGTGGCATCCGCGCAGCCGCCCGAACGAGGTCGAGTCCCTCGCCATCCGCCGCTGTCTCGCCCTTGCAAGAGAGGCCGGGGGCGCGGCCTGGGTCGTGCACCTGAGCACCGCCGAGGGCCTGCGCGAGATTGAGGCCGCAAGGCGCGCCGGGCAGGAGGTCCTCGTCGAGACCTGCCCGCAGTACCTCACCCTCACGGACGAGGTCTACGCAAAGCCCGACTTCGAGGGCGCGAAGTTCGTCTGCTCGCCGCCCATACGCAAGGAGGCGGACAAGCAGGCGCTCTGGTCCGGCATCAAGGGCGGAGAGGTTGACATAATCTCCACCGACCACTGTTCTTTCACCTTTGAGCAGAAGGAGCTGGGGCGCGGTAATTTCTCGAAGATACCGAACGGGCTGCCGGGCATAGAGCACCGGCCGGCGGTGGTCTGGGCGAGCGGGGTCGCGGAGGGCAGGATGAGCGCTGAGGCGTTCTGCCGTCTGCTGTCCACGGAGCCGGCAAAGGCGTTCGGCATGTACCCGAGAAAGGGCGCGCTGGATGTCGGCTCGGACGCGGACGTGGTGGTCTGGGACCCGGAAGCAAAGGCGACGCTGAGTGCGGCGGACATGAACATGCTGGCGGGCTACAGCCCCTGGGAGGGCATGGCCCTGCACGGGCTGCCGAAGGCGGTTTTCCTGCGCGGAGTGCTCTCCGCCGAAAACGGCAAAGTAATAAAGCCCGACGGCGGCGTCTTTATAAAGCGCGGCAAGAGCCTGAGATAAAAAAGCACCAGGGGGCCTCCCGCAAAGGAGGCCCCCAAACAATTCCGCGCGCAGAGTCTGCCGACCCCAAAGCCAGCTCCCGCCACCAGCGCCTCTTGCGCAGGTGAGCCTTTGCGCGCGCACCCCAACGGCAACGCTGACGGTACGTTTACCGCCCACCCGTAGGGGTCGGCGTCCTCGACGACCCGGCCGTGCGCCTCGGGCGCGCGGAATTATTGGGCATGTCCGAAACCGGTACGTCCGGGCGGGGGCAGAATGTATAGTGTAGTAACATAGGTAACAGGTAAGGAAGAGACATAGGTGACAGGATA
>URDJ01000076.1 GCA_900546615.1 uncultured Eubacteriales bacterium
TCGAACCCATGGCCCGTAGCCGGGTCACCGGTTTTCAAGACCGGCTCCTTAAACCACTCGGACACCTCTCCACACATTTACAACGTATTGATTATAACATCTAATCTGGATTTTACAAGCGACAATACCGCCTTCTACTGTGAATTTTTCGTTAATCCTTGACGCGGAGTTGAGTAAATAGTAAAATCTCGCAAAAGGAGATGTGACATGAGCTACACTATCCGTCCCGCGTCGGCCTCCGACGGAGCCTCGCTCGCGGCAATTTACGCGCCTTACACAGAGACGCATTTGACCTATGAATATCCCGCGCCCACGGCAGAGCAGTTCACCGGGCGGATTGTCTCGGTGCTGGAACAGTACCCCTGTCTTGTCTGCGAGGACGAAGGCCGGCCGGTGGGCTATGCCTACGCCCACCGTTACCGGGAGCGCGCCGCCTACGACTGGGACGCGGAGCTTTCCGTCTATCTCGAGCAGGGACACACCCGGCGCGGGCTGGGCCGGGCGCTTTACAGCGCTCTGCTCGACATTCTCGCCCTGCAGGGCTACGTAAACATCTACGGCACGGTCTCAGTGCCCAACCCGCCGAGCGAGCGCCTGCACGAGAGCCTCGGGTTCAAGAGGGTCTACACCGACGTGCATACCGGCTGGAAGTTTGGCGCCTGGCGCGACCTCGCGTTTTTCCGCCTGCAGCTGAGGCCGTATGAGGCCGTGCCCGCCCCTGTCCTGCCCTTCCCGGAGCTGGACACCACGCTGGTCGCGGAGATATGCGCGAGGCGTGCGTGCGAGATCGGAGGTATGAAATGATAAAAACCAACGCCATGCGCCTGCTGGACGCGGCGGGTATCGCCTACCGCACGGTGGAGTACGAATACGACGAATCCGACCTCTCCGGCAAGCACGCCGCGGAGCAGATCGGTCTGCCGGAAGAACAGGTGTTCAAGACCCTGGTCACGCGCGGGGACAAGACCGGCATTCTCGTCTTCTGCATACCCGTCTCGGATGAACTGGACCTCCGCCGCGCCGCGCAGATCTCCGGCAACAAAAAACTGGAGATGATACATGTCAAGGAGCTGCTGCCGCTCACGGGCTACATGCGCGGCGGCTGCTCGCCCATAGGCATGAAGAAGAAATACCCCACCTACATCGACGAGACCTGCGTCCTCTTTGACGAAATCGCCGTCTCCGCCGGCATGCGCGGGGAACAGATAATATTAGCCCCGGACGAGCTGGCGAAGTTCGTCGAGGCGAAGGTATATTGACAGCAGGCCGTCTTCCGACGGGACTGCTGTCATTTTTCGCAGGTCTAAGCGGGCCGTTCCCCTCATAGCATGTACAGCGGAAGGAGGTGAACGGATGCTCCGCATATCCGGACGGAACATCGTCGGCCCGGACGATCAGGACATCATTGCGGTCTTTGGCCCGTCCTATAAGCAGGATGCAAATGTTGCCGATATCATCGACTGGCTCATCGAGGACAGGAGGATGCATGATTTCTCCAGCTCTGCTGCCTTTCGCTCCTATGTCATGAACGGCGTCACCGCGGGCATCCACCTGCAGATACTCTGCACGCACAACAGATATCCCGGACCCTACACCATAACCATGTCCGGCAGCCGGAGCGAGGACGAAAAAAGGGCGAACGAAAAGGCGACCCTGCGCGGCACCCCGAGCGGATACACCTGGCACCACGCCGAGGGTATCGCTCGCAGAGGAAGCCTCTACCTCTGCAAAATGTACCTCATCTTGAGCAGCTATCACAACCGCAACTGGCACAGCGGCGGAGTTGCCGAGTATGAGCGCTATACGGGCAAACGATACACATAAGCAAAGAAAGGACGATATCAATGAACTGGAACGAATTTGCCGACGGTCGGCCCTTCCTCACCGACCTGGGCGAGGGCAGCTCCGCCGTTTCCGGCGGGCCGGGCCGCTATGCGGTCTGGTCTCCGATGTCCGCAGGCGACGGGCACTGCATAGTCGAAGTGGGCGACGACCTCGAGGCGCTGCTGGGCAAATACCGCCTCGGCGCAAACCGGCTCTGCGTCCTCGAGCACAGTGAGGCAGGCGCATGACCACTGGCGAACTTATCTCCGCCGTCGGCAGCGCTATGCAGGAGGCCTACGAGCAGCTCGAGCGTCGCAGCCTTGAGAGCTGCCTAACCGGCTGCTTCGAGCTGCGGGACGACTCCGGGGGGCCTGTCTATGTGCCGCGGACTATAACCCTGAGCTATCCCGGCCCTAACGGCGAGGAGCTGATACGCTCGCCCCTTGCCGCGCTCATGGGCCACGGGGTCATGAACATGGAATATGTAAAGGTCACTCTGCCCCTGCCGGAGGGCGAGACTGGCGGCGGCGAGCTGGAGCTGCACTTCCGCCTACGCGAGTCGCCGGAGGGAGTCGCAAGGATAGAGACCGAACTTAACAGGCGCTCAGCGCTCTGAGTATTGAAAGGAGAATGGTATGGCGATATCCGACAACTTTACCGGCCTTCCCATAGGCCTGCTGATCTGCCAACCCCTCATTGAGGTAGCAAAAGGCCAGGCCGAGCTGTGCAACGTATACCTCGACCAACTGTTCCGGCTCGCCTTTAAGACGATGCCCAACCTCGAAAAGGGCGAAGCGGTCGAGACCCGGACAGTGAAGTTCAAGCTCAACCGCATGGTAGTCGACGCCACGAGCGGCGATACGAAACCCGTGACCGTAGAGGTCGAGGCCCCGCTGCTGGCCCTAGTGCCCGTCCCAGCCTTCACCATGGAGGAGGCGACCGTGAACTTCACGATGGAGGTCAAGGATTCCACTTCCGACAAGCTCACCCAGTCGGACGAGAGCACGCTCCAATCGAGCCTGAGCGCCTGGGGTTTTTCCACGACCATCTCCGGCAAGGTCACGACCAGCCGGGAGAACACGCGCACGAGCGACAAGACGGCCAAGTACGACATCTACGCCCGTGCAGCACAGCAGCCCGCTGCCGAAGGCATGGCAAAGCTTAGCAGTATCTTTGCCTCCGTCATCGAGCCAATAACCACGTCCGGCAGCACAGGCACATAAAAAAAGAAGCAAGCATTCGCTTGCTTCCGTGGTGGGCCTTCAGGGACTCGAACCCCGGACCGACCGGTTATGAGCCGGTTGCTCTAACCAACTGAGCTAAAGGCCCTTATTCGGAGAGCCGCCACCGTAAAGTGGCGGCTCTCATGGCGCCCCCTGTAGGATTCGAACCTACGACCCTGCGGTTAACAGCCGCATGCTCTACCTGTTGAGCTAAGGAGGCAAAGTACTCGGGCCCCATAAGGGGCCCGGTGTTGGCACTGACCTATCTTCCCGGTCCGTCTCCAGACAAGTATTTTCGGCACTGGTGAGCTTAACTTCCGTGTTCGGAATGGGAACGGGTGGACCCTCACCGTTAAAAGCACCAACTATTATTTTGTTTCGCCCGGCTCCCGCTTCCGCGGGAGCCAAGGCTGGTGACCCGTGGGAGAGTCGAACTCCCGTTTGGGGCGTGAGAGGCCCCCGTCTTGACCACTTGACCAACGGGCCGTTTGGTACACCATCAGGGACTCGAACCCTGGACACCCTGATTAAGAGTCAGGTGCTCTACCAGCTGAGCTAATGGTGCGTGTACGCTCAGGGTTCGTTTTCTGTACCCTGAAAACTGAACAGAGAAATTTGCTCATCCGCAAGGCCGCCTGCATTATTCCTGTAGGTCAAGCCCTCGGGTTATTAGTACCGGTCAGCTGAACACGTTACCGTGCTTACACCTCCGGCCTATCAACGACATAGTCCACGTCGTCCCTTACTCCTTTCGGATGGGAGATCTTATCTTAGGGGGAGTTTCACGCTTAGATGCCTTCAGCGTTTATCTCGTCCAGACGTAGCTACCCAGCTGTGCCGTTGGCACGACAACTGGTGCACCAGAGGTCTGTCCATCCTGGTCCTCTCGTACTAGGGACAGCTCCCTTCAAATCTCCTGCGCCCGCAACAGATAGGGACCGAACTGTCTCACGACGTTCTGAACCCAGCTCGCG
>URDJ01000077.1 GCA_900546615.1 uncultured Eubacteriales bacterium
GATTGAAAGGGTGCTTAGATAAATGGCACAGAAAGTTGTCGGATATATAAGGTTCCAGGTGCCGGCGGGCAAGGCGACCCCGGCTCCCCCGGTCGGCCCGGCTCTGGGCCAGTACGGTGTGAACATCGGCCAGTTCACGAAGGACTTCAACGAGCGTACCAAGGCCGACATGGGCATGATGATCCCTGTCGTCATCACGGTGTACTCCGACAGGAGCTTCACCTTCATCACTAAGACCCCGCCGGCGGCCCTTCTCATCAAGAAGGCCTGCGGCATAGACAAGGCTTCCGGCGTACCCCAGAGGGACAAGGTCGCCACCATCAGCAAGGAAGACCTTCGCAAGATAGCCGAGCAGAAGATGCCCGACCTCAACTGCACGAGCGTCGAAGCCGCCATGTCCATGATCGCCGGCACCTGCCGCAGCATGGGCGTTATCGTAGGCGACTGAGCTGCCCCAAACGTGGGAGGAGTGAGCCGTGCGGCTCAACATCTCCGACGAACCACATTTTAGGAGGAAAGCAAATTGTTCAGAGGTAAGAATTATAAAGAGAGCTCGAAGCTCATAGATAAGCAGGCGCTTTACGACCCGAAGGATGCGTTCGACCTGGTGTGCAAGGCCTCGAAGGCCAAGTTCGACGAGACCGTCGAGCTGCACGTGAAGCTGGGCGTTGACTCCCGTCACGCCGACCAGCAGGTCCGCGGCGCCATCGTGCTGCCGAACGGCACAGGCAAGACCCTGCGCGTCCTCGTCTTCTGCAAGCCGGAGCGCGAGGATGAGGCCAAGGCCGCCGGTGCGGATTACGCGGGCGGACAGGACCTCGTACAGAAGATCCAGACCGAGAACTGGTTCGAGTTCGACACGGTCATCGCGACGCCGGACATGATGGGCGTTGTCGGCCGTCTGGGTAAGCTGCTCGGCCCCAAGGGCCTCATGCCGTCCCCCAAGGCGGGCACCGTGACCCCGAACATCACCCAGGCCGTGCAGGAAGCCAAGGCCGGTAAGATCGAGTACAGGCTCGACAAGACCAACATCATCCACTGCCCCATCGGCAAGGTCAGCTTCGGTGCGGACAAGCTCGTTGAGAACTACAACGCTCTCATCGGCGCCATCATCAGGGCCAAGCCCGCCGCGGCGAAGGGCCAGTATATAAGAAGCTGCGTCACGGCCTCCACCATGGGCCCCGGCGTGAAGATCAACGCCAACAAGCAGCTGTAAGCTCTGATACGGATATGCAAAAAGCTCCGGCCCGTGAGGGCCGGGGCTTTTGCTTTTGGGATAAGAGAGGGAAAAATGAAAGGAGAGAATAAGTTTATTTTACAAGGGCAAGTATGCTGCTCTTGGGCCTCGCTCCGGTGGCGCGCTCTACCACCTTGCCGTCCCTGACGACGACGAGCGTGGGGATGCTGGTTATGTTGAAGGCCGAGGCAAGCTCGGGTTCCTCGTCCACGTTGACCTTGCCGACGAGCAGGTCGCCGCGCTCGGAGGCTATCTCGTCCACGACCGGCGAGACCATACGGCAGGGGCCGCACCAGGACGCCCAGAAATCGAGCAGCACGGGCTTGCTGCTGCCGGTGACGAGGCTCGCATAGTTGGATGATGTTATCTTGACCGCTGACATTTTTCATTCCTCCAGTGTTTTGTCTTTGGCCGTATGATAACACCGGCGCGGCGCGGATTCCGTAACTTTGTCACATAAAAAATGAGGCTGACCGTGTATGCTTTGGTCAGCCTCATTTTTATCATATTTCAGTGGCAGCAGCCCTGGCCCTCGCCATGGCAGCACTCGTGGTCTTCCTCCTCGTGATGCTTGCAGTTCGGGTTCGGGTCGTGGGCCAGGACGCCCCTGATGAGCGCCTCCACGGCGTAATCCGCCAATCCCGTGATTCCGCCGTAGACCTGGATGCCCGCCATGCCCAGTGCCTGCACCGCGCCGGAGCCTATGCCTCCGCAGATGAGCGTCTGCACGCCCCTCTCAGCCAGAAACGCCGCCAGCGCCTCATGCCCCGCGCCCGCGGTGTCCACCACCTCGGATGATACGACCTCGCCGTTTTCTATCTCATACAGCTTGAACCGCTCCGTGTGTCCAAAGTGCTGGAAGATCATCTCTTCCTCGTCATATGTAACAGCTACCTTCATATGCAGCCTCCTTTCTCAGGCAGGTATATTAAATACGCTTTCGCGCGTTTCGTCAAGTGCAAAATGACGGGTGACAGAGGCTTTGGCCGGGTGTATAATGAGCTTGCTATTTCAGGAAGGAGGCGCGTCAATGCCAAAGCTCCAGACCCTGCT
Organism: uncultured Eubacteriales bacterium; assembly: GCA_900546615.1. GTDB lineage: Bacteria > Bacillota > Clostridia > Oscillospirales > Oscillospiraceae > Scatomorpha > Scatomorpha pullistercoris. The sequence continues at coordinate 2,291 of URDJ01000077.1, forward strand.
GGACACTGAGATCGGCGGTTTCTCGCTGGGGAACCTGCTGGCCGCCGTCGTCATATTCCTCGTCTCTCTCATCGTTATAAAGCTGCTCATGAAGGCCATCAAAAAGGCGCTCGAGCGCTCGAAGCTCGAGCGGGCTATCCGCAGCTTCATCCTCTCCTGCGCGCGGGTGCTGCTCTGGGTGCTCGTCGCGCTCATCATCGCGGACAAGCTGAGCATACCCTCGGCCTCGCTGGTGGCGGTGCTCTCCGTGGCCGGCCTTGCTTTTTCGCTGTCCCTGCAGAACACGCTCTCGAACGTCTTCGCAGGCTTCACCCTGCTCATGACGCGGCCCTTCTCCTCGGGCGATTTCGTGGAGCTGGGCGCGACGACGGGCACGGTCATCTCCTCGGGGCTGTTTTACGTGACGCTCGTTACCGCCGACAGGAAGGAGATACACATCCCAAACAGCGACGCCGCCGCCTCGAGGATAACGAACTACAGCACGGAGCCGAACCGGCGCATAGACCTCGCCTTCGGCCTGGAATATTCCTGCGACGCCGAAGCCGTGAGGCAGGCGCTGCTCGACGCCGCCTCGGCCGACGAGCGGGTGCTCACCGACCCGGCGCCAAGCGTGGTCGTGAGCGCGTACAAATCCAGCAGCGTAGAGTACAGCCTCAGGGTCTGGGTAAAGACCCCGGACTACTGGGACGCATACTTCGCCCTCAACGAGAGCTGCCGGAGCTATCTCGAGAAGGCCGGGCAGTCCATGGCCTTCGAGCGGCTGGACGTGCGGATAATCGAAGGCAAATAATATCGACATACAAGGAGGAAAAACATGAGCAAGATAGTTATAGTCGGCGGCGTCGCGGGAGGCGCGACCGCGGCCGCAAGGCTCAGGAGGCTCGACGAGCAGGCCGAGATAATCGTCATCGAGCGCACGGGCTACGTGAGTTACGCCAACTGCGGCCTGCCCTACTACGTGGGCGGCGTCATCGAGGACAGGGAGGACCTGACTCTGCAGTCGCCGGAGAGTTTCTTTAGCCGCTTCAACATCGATGTGCGCGTCTCGAGCGAGGTGCTGAGCATCGACAGGGAAAACAAGACCGTGACGGTGTTCAGCTACGACGAGGGCCGGGAGTATGTGGAGAGCTACGACAAGCTCATCCTCTCCCCGGGGGCGAAGGCGATGATACCGGACACGCCGGGCGTGTACTCGGAGCGGGTGCTGACCCTGCGCACCGTCGAGGACGCGCTGAGGATGCGCGAGCTGGTGGAGACCGAGCGCCCGGAGCGCGCGGTGGTGGTCGGCGGCGGCTTCATCGGCCTCGAGACGGCGGAAAACCTGATGGAGGCGGGCGTGAAGGTCACGCTGCTGCAGCGCAGTGACCAGGTGCTGCCCCCGCTCGACTGGGACATGGCCAGCGAGATACACGCGCACCTGCGCGAGAAGGGCCTGGACTTGAGGTTCAAGCACGCGATCGAGAGCTATGAGGAGACCGAGGACGGCATCATCGTCCACGTGAAGGACCGCGAGCCGATAAAATGCGGCTTCGTAGTGCTGGCGGTCGGCGTCGTGCCCGAGTCCGATCTGGCGAAGGCGGCGGGGCTGGAGCTGGGGCTGAAGGGCTCCATAAAGGTTGACAGCCACATGCGCACCTCCGACCCGGACATCTACGCCGTGGGCGACGCGGTGGAGGTCGTGAACCCCGT
>URDJ01000078.1 GCA_900546615.1 uncultured Eubacteriales bacterium
AGAAAGCCGGACTGGCTGCCCGGCTTTCCTGTCCAAATTTATTGTAATAGGAGTGGTACCATGCTGGAGCATGACGGCTTTTTTGAGGACCTGAACGATAACGGCATACCTGATATACTTGAGGCGGACACGGCCCTCGACGACAGGAGCGAGTTCATGTGGGATATCGAATCCGAAACGCCGTACGACGCGCCCGAATCTGACGAGGGCGCTGTGGGCGCCGACGCCTTTGACGCTGATGAAGGCTTCACTATTGAGGGCGTTTTCAACAGGCTGGAGGACGCCTTCGACATTGGCTCGCCGGCCAGCGTGTGCGCGCGGGTCTCGACGGGCACGCAGAACTATTGCCCATTTTCCGGCTCGGGGAGGTAGAACCTTGGCCGGGCTGTATAGGCTCTTTGAGACTCCTTCCGGCCGGAAATTCGTCTTCGACGGCGCAACGGGACTGATACTCACACCGAAACCGGGCATTGACCCGGAGAAGCTGCAAAACGCGCAAAAAGCTCTGCCCTCGGTAGAATGGGAGCAGAGCTTTGCCGAATATATGGAGCTTGCAGAGCGGCGCATACCCGCGCTGCTGCTTCAGCTGACGCGCCGGTGCAGCCTCGACTGCGCCTACTGCGTGTACTCGGGCCGCTACGCTCACATGGAGCCGCACGCGGCGCAGGACATGAGCCGCGAGACGCTCCGCCGCAGCCTAGAGTTCTACAGGGCCCACAGCGCGGACTGCCCGGAGGCGTCTGTCGACCTCTACGGCGGCGAGGCCCTGCTGAGGCCCGACCTCGCAGCTGAGGCGCTCGAGCTGTCGGGGCGGCTGTTTGCGGGCAAAAAACTCAAAGTGCGGCTCACGACGAACGGCACCCTGCTGGGCGAGAGCGCGGCTCGCCTGCTCGAGCGGTACCCGTACTTCAGCGTGCTCGTCACGGTGAACGGCCCGGAGCACGACAGATACAGGCGATACCCGGACGGTTCGGGCAGTCTCGGGCGCATCATGGAGAACCTGAAAAGGCTCCGCGAGAGCCGCCCGGAGGTCTGGGAAAGGCAGGTGCATTTCATAGCGAATGTCGCAGGCTCCGAAGAGCTTCCCGGCCTGCTGGATTTCTACCGCCGTGAGCTGGGCAGACCGCCGGACGCCGTCACGCATATCCGTGCGCAGGACGCGGACGAGAGCGTGCTGGACATGCTCAGGCCGGACGACGAGGCCCTGATGGAGCGGCTGAGGCTCGAATACTGCGAGAGCGGCGACCCCTTCCTCGGCGCGGTATTTGCGAGGCAAGTGCAGACTGTGGAGCGCCGCAGACTGCTCAGGTGCGGCTCCTGCGGCATAATAGGCAGCTGCCTGCCGCCGTCTGAGAAGCTGTTCGTACACGCCGACGGCCGCTTCGGTGTCTGCGAGACCTGCTGCGATAAGGTCATCATCGGCGATCTCGAGCACGGCTTCGACAGAGAGGAGCTGCATAGGCTATACTGCGGTGCGCAGAGGCTGTTTGGCGCCCAGTGCCGCGGCTGCTGGGCGCAGAGACTGTGCACGGTGTGTTTGAAGGACGTGTTCAGACCGGATGGGGGCTTCGTGGAGCGCATATCCGAGGGCTTCTGCCGGGAATCGAGGGCAATGGCGGAGTCCCAGCTCAGGCTGTACTGCGAGCTGGCCCTGCGAGGGGCGTTTGACAAAGGGACCGTAAGGCGGTAAACTCCTGACATATACATAATGTCAGTGAGGCGAAGCAGATGCTCGAACGTGAGATAAAAGAACGCATGGAGATATACGGCAGCCGGTTCAGACCGCTGGTCTTTGACTGCGTGGACTCTACAAATACGGTGCTCGCGGCCATGGCCCGCGACGGGGCGCCGGAGCATACGGCGGTCATAGCGTCCATGCAGACCGCGGGCCGCGGCAGGGGAGGGCACAGCTTCTATTCCCCGAAGGACTGCGGCGTGTACTTTTCGCTTCTGCTCAGGCCGTCATTCGACGCCGGGACGGCGATAAAGCTCATCACGCCAGCGGCTGCTACGGCAGCCGCCCGCGCCATAAGCGAATTAAGCGGCAGACGCGCGCGGATAAAATGGGTGAACGACATTCTGCTGGACGGCAAAAAGGTATGCGGCATACTGACGGAGGCCATGCCTGACGGCCGCGGCGGTTTAGAGTGGGTCATTGTCGGCGCCGGCATAAACGTGACGGAGCCGGAGAGTGGCTACCCGGAGCCGATACGAGATATAGCGGGCGCGGTGTTCGGGACGGGGGCATCACCGCATGGCTCGGCGGCTGCGGAACTGGCCGTGCGTACGCTCGACGCCTTTATGGGCCTGTATTCGCAGATGCCCCGGTGCAGCTTTTATGAGGAATACCTGGGCGCGCAGACCTACACACGGAGGCCCGAGGGTATGCCATACGGTGTGGACAGCGATTTCAGGCTGCTCGTGGAAACGGACGGCGGGGAACGGCTCATGCTGACCTCTGCAGGATGAAAAGTCCTTGAAAAAACTGAAGGGAAATGATATAATTTAACATCATACTGCGATAAATACATATGAGAGGGAGTGCCGCTGGTGAGGCGTTTGGGCAGGTTCTTGGTATTGCTTCTGTTGTTTACCATGCTTCCGGCGGCATTGCCTCATTGTGTCCTTGCAGATGGCCTGTGTTTTTACGGAGATGTCGTGGAGGTAGAGCCGGGCGAGGTTTTCGATTACGTGGTCAGCATCAGAGGCAGCACCGGAATAGCTGCGTTCCTCGTGAGCATCGAGTACGACATGAGCGTGTTTACCTGCCTTGGCAAGCCGAAGGCTGAAGCCCTCTGTTCTGAGGGCACACTAAGCAGCAGCCGTGAGGGCGGACGCATAGATGTGCTCTGGTATGACAGCAAAGACATGTGCGGCAGCGGCGCCGCTTTCAGCGTCAGGCTGGCAGCATCGGAGGATGCCGAACCGGGCTGCTATGAGATAAAAGTATCCGTGTCGAAGCCGGACACGGTGAATGAGGAACTGTCGGTAGTGCCTTCCGCCGCGGAGGGAGGCAGCGTGGAGGTGCTGGACACAGCGCCGCCGGCGCAGAGCTTTCCCGATGTCGGGGAGTGGCACTGGGCGTTCGAATACGTGGAGCGGCTTTACCGGCTGGAGGTGGTCGACGGACTTGACGGCGGCGGGTTCGGCCCGGAGCTGAGCCTCAAGCGTGCCGAGCTGGTCAAGCTTCTGATGTGCCTGATGGGAGAGCCGCAGCAGACATCCGGTCAGGTGTTTGAGGACGTTGAGCCGGGCGACTGGTACTTCGGCTACGTAAACCGCGCGGCGCAGCTGGGAATAGTCACGGGCGTGAGCGAGACGCGGTTCGAGCCGGAGCGGGCGGTGACCAGGCAGGAGCTGTGCGCAATGATAGACCGCGCGCTGTGTGTCTGCGGATTTGAACTGGAGCAGTACATACCGACCGCGAGTTTTACGGATTCGGAGGAGATAGAGGGCTACGCGAGGCCCGCAGTAGAGCGCCTGAGCCGCGCGGGGCTGATAGAGGGCTACGAGGACGGAAGCTTCCGGCCGGGAGACAGCGCCACGCGAGCTGAGGCGGCGAAGCTGCTGTATTGCATCTGGGAGATGTGCATGAAATGAAAAATGGACCTGTCGCAGAATGAAAGAATTCTGCGGCAGGTTTTCTTTAGCTGGGAAA
>URDJ01000079.1 GCA_900546615.1 uncultured Eubacteriales bacterium
TTGGGGCGCCACTCCCGTTTCTTTGGGCAAGGGCCAAAGAAATGGGGTGGCATTTCTACATCCCGCGTATCGATGGAATTAATACAGCCACAGACAGGATACCATCAGCGCGTGCACCTGTCAATCTCGGTATAAGACGAGGCACGGCCTGAAAGGTTCCTGAAAAGGCGCTGGTATATGTGCGCGAGATGTGGTATAATAAAGACCAGTGGACATAATAGGGACGAGCGAGCCGGGGCAAAAGTTGAGGCGCCGGGGAAAATAATTTTTATAAAGGAAGGGTACTATGGCTAAGGATGACAAGCGCGTAGATCCCAGACAGCGGCCGGAGCGGGAGCGCGGCGGCGAACGCGAGTCCGGTCCGTTCACGAAAGACGGCGAGTACGATTCCCTCGAGGCGTGGGCCGACGAGGACGAGAGGTAAGGATAAGGGATCAGGGCCTTCAGGGCGGAAGATGAAAAGAGACGGCGGGCTGTCACACAGCCTGCCGTCTCTGATCTTTATGCTATTGCGCGAAATAGTAGCCCGGGTCGTCGGTGGGGGGAGTTACCGGGTCGGCCGGCAGCGCCGGGTCGGTGGGGATCACCGGCTCAGTCGGCTCCGCCGGGTCGGTCGGCGTCGGGGTCGGGGTCGGGGTGGGCGTCGGGGTCGGGTACACGATGTCCTCCTCGTGGTAGCGGTACTCGCTGTACGCCTCCTGCTCCTTCGATATGAGCGTGCCGTCCTTGCTGTACACGTTCCGGTAGGTCACGGCCTTGTAGCCGGTCGCCGTCTCGGGGTATTCGCTGTTGCCGTAGACCAGCCAGGTGGCGTAGGTCATCTGCACGTAGCTGCCGTCCTCATCCGTGCCCACGAGGTGCACCGTCACGGTGTTTTTCGAGGTATCGACCGAGGCTTCGATCTTTATCGGCCAGTCGCGGTCGTTCGTAAACTTGAACTCCGGGCCGCCCCAGCTGACCGTGGCGTCCAGTCCGGGCGGCAGATAGGCCACCGGGAAGTAGTGACACACGCGCACATCTATCTGCAGATTTGCCAGCAGAGCCGCGTAGTACAGGCTGGAGGACACCTGGCAGATGCCGCCGCCTATCTCCTGCACGACCTGGCCGTTCGAGTACGCGCCCGCGGCCTTGTAGCCGCGCTCCGCCGTGCGCTCGCCCAGGGCGTCATTATACGAGAACTGCTCGCCCGGCGCGATCACCAGCCCGTCTATGGCCTGCACAGCAAGCTGGATGTTCGTTATACGGTTCTGCGTGCTGCCCGCCAGCGTCGTCACCACCGGCTCGCCAAGGTCGTCCGCGAACAGCTTCGACTCGACGTACTCCGTGTCCTTCTCCGGCTCCGTGACGGTCAGCGGTATCTCCACCGTCTCGCCCAGCTCGGCCGCGTCCCAGAGCTTCTGCGCTTCGGCCTTGTCGAAGTCTATGCCGGTCACGGACTCCACGACCTCGTTCTTCTCCTTGTCATAGTAGGCGTCCGCCGCCTCGCAGCAGACCGAATCGTACAGCTCGTCGATGTCCAGCTCCACGGAGGCGCTGACCTCGACCTCGTAGTCGAGCGCGCCGTAGCGCATCTCCTCGAGCGCGGTCTTTACAAGGCCAATAAGCTCGGACTCGTCTATCTCGACGGCACTCGCGCCCTTGACTACCTCGAGCGTCTCGCCCTTTACCTCCACGCCGGAGGTCATGAGGCCGGACTTCACCTTCGTGACCTCGCTCCTCACGATGTCCTCGAGCGCGGCCTCGTCCACCGTGGCTTTGACCTCGACCTCCTCGCCGCTCACAAGGCAGCGGACATAGGCCATGACGTTCTGCACGATGGAGCCGCCGTGGCAATAGTCATAGGCCATGTCGGCGGCTTCCCTGGCTGAGACCTCAGCGCCGACGTCGGCCGCGTTCACGGTGAGCGTGTGCTCGAGCGGCAGCTCGACGGTGACGGTCTTGTCGCCCTCTCCCCAGCCCGCGGCGGAAAGCGCGGCGGCGGCCTCATCCGCCGTCATGCCGCCGACATCAGTGCCGTTTACGCTGACCTTCGGGTAGATCGTATCCGAGCCGGACACGTACACCCCAAAACCCGCAGCTCCGGCGAGCAGCACCGCTGCCACAGCCACGCAGACTATGGTGATGATCTTTGCTCTTTTCCTGGCCTTGTATCGCTTCTCGGCCAGATGTTTTCTCTCTGTTTGTCTTTTCATTTTATCCTCGGCTTTTCAAGTAAGATGGGGGTCCCACGCGCATATGACGGCCTTTACTGCTTATTGTTCCCGTCCTCGGCCTTTCATGTACATATCCCGGAAAAGTTCCTCGTCGCCGGGCGGCAGTTCGGTTTTTTCCTCGGTGTCGAAGGCCTCTTTCATCCAGGGGTTGACGGCGACGCGGCTGCCGGACTGCGCCTCGAGCAGCGCGCCGATGAGCAGGTTCGAGAGCAAAAAGCCCGAGCTTGTGAACCTCCAGCGGCCCTCCTCGGTCTTGTAGGCCCAGCCCTTTGAGGCGAACTCCCTGAGCGTCTCCTCAAGCGGGCGGAAGTCGCAGCGGTAATTGAGCGTGAACTCCCCGCCCTCGATGCCGCGCGCGGTGCGCATGCCGAGCATGATGTACTCGGAGGCGCGCTCGATGGGGGTGATGCGCTCGTACTCATCGACGATGTTGAGGTCGCGCATGACGCCGATGATGTAGCGGTCGGCGTCCTTGACGTAGGAGAACCGCGCCCCGCCCATGCAGGAGTGCGCTGCCGCGCCGAAGCCGAGGTACTCGCCGAGCGTCCAGTATTTGAGGTTGTGCCGGCACTCGAAGTCCTGTATGGCGAAGTTGGATATCTCGTACTGGCCGTAGCCGTAGTGCTCGAGCATATCTGAGGCGTAGAGGTACATGTCGGCCTGCTCGTCGTCGGAGGGGAGGAAGGGCGAGCCGTGGTACTTGTACATGGGCGTGCCCGGCTCGAGGGTGAGGCCGTAGCAGGAGATGTGCTCGGGCCTGAGGTCGATGGCGCGCATAAGGGTGTCGGCCCAGTCGGTCTTGGTCTGGCTGGGCAGACCGTAGATGAGGTCGATGCTGAGGTTGTCGAAGCCGGCGTCACGCGCGGCGCCGACGGCCATCTCGACCTGTTTCCAGTTATGGCGGCGGCCAATGAGCTTGAGTATGTCGTTGTTAGCGGACTGCACGCCGAGGGAGATGCGGTTGAATCCGGCCTTGCGGAGCTTTTCGAGGTCTTTGACAGAGGCGCTGTCGGGGTTTACCTCAAGCGTGACCTCGCTGCTTTTGAGCACCCTGCCGGAGCCGCGCAGCTCGTCCCAAAGCTCGAGCAGCCGGTCCGCGCCGTAGTAGCTGGGCGTGCCGCCGCCGAAGTAGACGGTGTCGATGTAGTAGCTCTTGATGGCGCCGTAGCTTTCGCGGATGTGCTCGACGAGGGCGTCCTGATACTTGGGCATGAGCCTGTCGCAGCCCGCGACGGAGTAGAAGTCGCAGTAGCCGCACTTGGAGGCGCAGAACGGTATGTGGATGTAAATGCCGAGCGTTTTGTCCATGTGTTGTGCCTCCTTGGAGATGTGTGCCGGGTACATGCGGCGCACCGGGGTCGGTGCGCCCTGCGATTTGGTTGGTGCAAAACCATAACGTCCGGGCGGGGGGGTGGAACCCCGCCCC
>URDJ01000080.1 GCA_900546615.1 uncultured Eubacteriales bacterium
CGCGATGAGCAGCAGGATGAGTACGATGGGAAGAATGGCTGCCGCGTTGAAGCCGCCTTCATCTTCCGGCTCGGAGTCAGCAGCCGGGGTCGGAGTGGGCGTCGGCTCGGGTTCCTCGCCCTTGCAGCCCTTGAGGTCTGTGCGGCATACGGGGCAGTCGGTGTTCACCGCGCCAGCCTCGCACTTGACCTTGCAGTCGCACTCGACCTCGTAGCCCTCGTCCTCCAGCAGCGCGAGCAGGTCGGACTCGTCCACGAGGTTGAGGAAGTAGACGTCGCCGGTGCTGTGGTCGATGACGAGGTAGAAGACATTGCCGCTTTTCGTCTCGACCGTCACAAACTGCATCTTGCCGCCCTCGCCTATCTCCTCGCTGGAGTAGTAACTGCCGTCGAGGATGTCGTCTATGAGCGCGAGGTTGCCGTCAGGTGTCAGCCCGCCGAGCGAGGGCAGCTCAGGCTCCGAGACCGGCTCCGTCGTGACGCTGATGCTCGTCATGGGGCCGCCCGGCTCATTAGCGCCGTCCTCGTTCGAGGCATAGTACGCGCCAGCGGGCAGGGCGAGCGAGAGAGTGAGCGCGGCGGCGCACAGAAGCGGTGCGAGCTTACGCATCGGTGTCACCCCCATTTATGAGTGCGGCGAGCTGCTCGATGCTCATGTTCTGAGCGCGAACCATGCCCACTATCTCAAGATTCTCAAGCTCCGTTACTTTATCTATTGTGTCGTTGTAGCGTGTGGTGAGGTTTTCAATGCGCGTCTTGAGCCTCGCGGCCTCGGTGCGCAGCTTCGGTATTCTTGCGTCCAAAGTTTCTCCTTTCCGGCCTCAGACGGCGGGGAGCCGCCCGAAGCCTACGAAATTGTCTGAGTAGTACGAATCCATAAACTTGATGTAGCCGATGGGGTCGCCGGCGTGTATCATCCAGCCGTCGCCGACGTAGATGCCGACGTGAGTTATCCAGGGGCCTTCAAAGGTGTGCTCGAAGAACACGAGGTCGCCGGGCCTGGCCTCGGCCTCGCTCACGGGCGTGCAGAGGTAGTAAAGCCCTCCGGCGTCGAGCCTGCCTATGTCGTAGCCGAGGCCGCAGTTGTTGACGACCCAGCTCACGAAGCCCGAGCAGTCGAAGGACGTGTTCGGGTTATACCCGCCCCAGACATAGGGGTAGCCCAGGTATTTTTCGGCCTCCTCCATCATCGCGGCGAAGCGCTCGTCCTCGAAGTATTCCTCTGGTATCTCAAGTTCGAGGATGGCGTTCTCGTATTTGGCGATGTACTCTGAGTTCGGGAACAGGTCGGGCCGGTTGCCCAGCGTACCCATATACATGGCGTAGAGCGAGAGCTTCTCCTCGGGGAAGATATATACTGGCAGGTGCGAGAGGTCGAAGTTCTCCAGCGTGACGGTGCAGACTGTGTACTCATCCTCGCCCTCGCCGTAGGTCTGAACGGTCTCGGTGAGGATGTACTGCCTGTCAAAGAGGGTACCGAGCACGGCTTCAGCCTCGTCCATCGTCCACTCACCGCCGAACCACGCGGTGAGTATGGACATGAGCACATAGGGGTCGTGCTCTATGTCGTCGATGTCCATGTGGTACTCGTCGTAGTCGTGCGTGTCCTCGTAGCTGTCGAGATAGTTTTGCAGCTCAGCCTCCATCGCGGCATATGCCGCCTCTGCGCCGAGCATATCCTCGTCGGCGCTTGGGTAGGTAGTGAGTCCGACGCTGTTCAGCCCGCCTTGCAGGAACACAGAGCAGGACGTGAGCGCGTTCATGATGAAGGCGACAACAAGGAAAAGGGCAACGGCTATGCCGATGCCCTTTCTGTGGCGGTAGATGAACTGCGCCGTCTTCTTTTCCTTTTCCGCTGCCTTCTTTGCGCTCTTGGCCGTAGCGGTGGTCGTGGATTTGCCCTGCCGCGCCTTGGAGTAAGCCGCCTTGATGCCGCGCTTTTGCTGCGCTTTCGCGCCCTGCGGCTCAGCATTCGTTTTGCGTGTCGGGCGCTCCGAGAGCTTTGCCGCGTAGCGTGCGCCGCCCTCTGCCGCCTGCGTCGTGCGGTTCGCGGCCTCGACGCCGACGTTGTCGTCCTCGTACTGCGCTGCCTCACGGCGCGCGGCGGCACTCGGCAGCTCGGTCAGCTTTGCCGACGGGCGCGGCTTCTTCGGCTCAGACCGCAGCTTCCGACTCACTGGTCAGCATCCCGATGAACTCATGCAGCACCTGTTTGCCCAGCGGTGTCACCAGCGTGCGGCGCTCTTTGACCGCAAACATACCGCGGAATCGTTTGTCCGCATACGGCACGAGCCGCCCGTCACAGCGGTAGAGCATCCGGCAGCCGACGAGCAGCCGCACGAACCAGTGCTCGGACACGCCGAGCTGCTTTGCGGCGATGCGGATAGGCACGGCGTCCCCGGGGGCAACAAAAGCATCAAAGTAGTATGCTTTCGGCGCGAGCTTGTTGACGCGCTCCGACTGCTCATAGAGCGCGTCAACTACGGCGTGGGCGAAGTCCGGGTCACGCGCGAACTGCTGGAGCAGCGGGTCGGTTATGTAGAAGCCGTTTTTGCGGATAGTGGGCAGGACTTCGGCGGTTATCCAGCGCTTGAAGCGCTTTCCCGACGCCAGGCGGCACGAAAGCATGAGAGAGTAAAGGCCGGATTCGTTAATAACTGTCAGCCCTCGCGGTGGAATGTTAAAGGTCGCGCCAGACGACCTTTGAATTATCCGCTTGTCCTCGGCGTCAATGTGCTTGCCCAGCGCATCTTTCGTATTCGCATAACCAAGCGCGGCGGCAACGTCGCGGCCTACAAACCATGGGTCATTGTCTATTACAACTACCCGGACGCTGCCGAACTCCTTGTTCTTGAAAATCTCCATGTTGGTGTTTGTCATGCTGCATTTCCTCCTTTTATTTCGTTTGGTTTTGTGGTCATGAGCTTATACATTTCGGTGTCCTTGGGGAAGCGGTCAACAAAGGGGACAATGACGTTGCCGTAGAACAGCAGGCCCTCGCCCTCGTTGGCCTGGGTGACGTAGCTGAGCTGATGCGGCGAGATGTTGAGCTTCCTGGCGAGTATCTGCCGGTCTCCCGGAGCCTGGTTGAGCATACAGATGTAGTCCGAGTTTTCTAGTATGTTTTCAATTTCCGGAGAGGCCAAAAGGTCTTTCACGTTCTGCGTTATGCCCGTCGGCACGCCGCCCCATTTGCGAAAGCGCTTCCATATCTCCACGCTCCACGCGGCCAGCTCGCCGCG
>URDJ01000081.1 GCA_900546615.1 uncultured Eubacteriales bacterium
TACGGGCGGCAGGACTACACCGTCGCACCCATCGAGGGCGCGGACTTGTCCGAGCAGCTTCACGAGGCCGTGCAGAACATCCACGGTGAGTACACCGAGCGCGAGATGGAGGAAGCGGAGAACACGGACATCCTTCCCGCCGACCCGGATGTGCGCAATTACAGCTTCACCCTCGTGGACGGCGAGGTGTACTACCGCGAGGGCGGCATCATGGTTCGCCAGTCTGTGAGCGCCGCCATGACCGAGCGCATCAAGGGCCTGATGGAGCTGCGGGACTGCACCCGGCGGCTCATACAGCTGCAAACTGAGGACGCGAGCGACGCAGAGATAGCCGCAGAGCAGCGGCGCTTAAACCGGCTCTACGACGCCTACACCGCCAAGTACGGCCTGATCTCAAACCGCGAGAATAAGCGCGCGTTCTCGGATGACAGTTCGTATTACCTCCTCTGCTCGCTCGAAATACTTGATGAGGACGGAAAACTTGAGCGCAAGGCAGATATGTTCACGCGCCGCACCATTCAGCCGCACCGCCCCGTCGAGCACACCGAGACGGCGGCTGAGGCACTTGCCGTCTCGCTCAATGAGCTGGGCCGCGTGGACATGGAGTATATGTCCCGCCTTTGCGGCAAAAACGAAGTTGAGATCGCCGCGGAGCTTTCCGGCGTCATCTTCCGCGTTCCCGGCACCGAACGCTACGTAACCGCCGATGAATATCTCTCCGGCAATGTGCGGGTAAAGCTCCGTGAGGCAGAGGCGGCGGCGAAGGATGATGCTTCATACAGCATAAATGTTGAGGCACTCAAGGCTGCGCAGCCGCGTGAGCTGACCGCGAGCGAGATAGACGTGCGCCTCGGCGCGACCTGGATAGAGCCGCGCTACATCGAGCAGTTCATGGTCGAGACTTTCCAGCCCACATACTGGGCCTCGCGCAGCATGAGCGTGAACTACTCTCCCTACACATCCGAGTGGCACATATACGGCAAGAACGCCGTCGGCGCGAACGACGTCAACGCTTTCAGCACCTACGGTACCTCGCGCATGAACGCCTACAAGATACTCGAAAACACCCTGAACCTCCGCGACGTGCGAATCTACGACAAGATCGAGGACGCGGACGGCACCGAGCGCCGGGTGCTCAACGTCAAGGAGACCACCCTCGCACAGCAGAAGCAGCAGGTCATCAAGGACGCCTTCCGCGACTGGCTGTGGAAAGACCCGAAGCGCCGCGAGACGCTTGTCGCCAAGTACAATGAGCTGTTCAACAGCACAAGACCGCGTGATTACGACGGCTCGCACTTGACGTTCCCAGGCATTAACCCGGAGATAGAGCTGCGCGAGCACCAGCGAAACGCCATCGCCCGCATCCTCTACGGCGGCAATACGCTTTTGGCTCACGAGGTCGGGGCCGGGAAAACCTTCACAATGGCCGCAGCAGCTATGGAGGCCAAGCGACTCGGCCTGTGCCGCAAGCCCATGTTCGCCGTGCCGAACCACCTCACGGAGCAGTGGGCAAGCGAGTTTCTGCGGCTGTACCCGTCCGCGAATGTGCTCGTGGCCACGAAGAAGGACTTTGAACCGGCAAACCGGAAGAAGTTCTGCGCCAGGATAGCCACCGGCGACTACGACGCGGTCATCATTGGTCACAGCCAGTTCGAGCGCATACCCGTATCGCAGGAGCGCCAGGAGCGTTTGCTCCGGAGCGAGATAGAGGAGATAACCGAGGGCATAAACCAGCTAAGGCGCAGCAGCGGCGAGCGCTTCAGCATAAAGTCCATGGAAAAGACGAAGAAGTCCCTTGAGGCCAAGCTAAAGAAATTGCTGGACATCCCCAAAGATGACGTCGTCACCTTCGAGGAGCTCGGCGTTGACCGCCTGTTTGTGGACGAGGCACACAGCCACAAGAATCTCTACTACCACACGAAGATGCAGAACGTCGCCGGGCTTTCGAGCGCCGAGGCGCAGAAGTCCACAGATATGTACATGAAATGCCGCTACATGGACGAGCTGACCGGCAGCCGCGGCATAGTGTTTGCCACCGGTACGCCGGTCTCGAACAGCATGACGGAGCTTTACACGATGCAGCGCTATCTCCAGCATGACACGCTGGAGCGCCTCGGCCTCGGTCACTTCGACTCGTGGGCGGCGAACTTTGGCGAAACGGTCACGGCGCTGGAGCTTGCGCCTGAAGGCACCGGCTACCGGGCGCGAACGAGGTTTTCCAAGTTCTTTAACCTGCCGGAGCTGATGAACCTGTTCCGCGAGGTCGCGGACATCAAGACCTCCGACCAGCTAAACCTGCCCACTCCCGGGGTCGAGTACCACAACGAGGTCTCGCAACCGACGGAGATACAAAAGAAGCTCGTACAGGAGCTATCCGAGCGCGCGACGAAAGTCCATGCGAGGATGGTGGACCCAAGCGAGGACAATATGCTCGCCATCACGAATGACGGGCGCAAGCTCGGACTTGACCAGCGCGTGGTGAACCCGCTGCTGCCTGACGCGGGCGGCACAAAGGTCAATCGCTGTGTGGACAACGTGTTCCGCATCTGGCAGGACGGGGCAAACAAGAAGCTGACGCAGCTCATATTCTGCGACCTGTCCACGCCCGGCAAGGGCTTCAACATCTACGACGACATAAAAACGAAGCTGATCTCTCGGGGCGTCCCGGAGAGCGAGATTGCCTTTATCCACATGGCGGACACAGAGGCTAAGAAGAAGGAGCTGTTCGCCAAAGTGCGCTCCGGCAATGTGCGCGTGCTGATTGGTTCCACCGCTAAGATGGGCGCGGGGACAAACGTGCAGGACAGGCTCGTCGCCCTCCACGACCTCGATGCTCCGTGGCGTCCCGGCGACCTCGAACAGCGCAAGGGCCGCATCGCGCGTCAGGGCAATATGAACGAGACCGTCCACGTGTACAGGTACGTCACCGAGCAGACATTTGACTCGTACATATGGCAGACCTTAGAGAACAAGCAGAGGTTCATCTCTCAGATCATGACCAGCAAAAGCCCCGTGCGCTCCTGCGAGGACGCGGATGAGACCACGCTGTCCTACGCCGAGGTCAAGGCGCTGTGCGCGGGCGACCCAAGAA
>URDJ01000082.1 GCA_900546615.1 uncultured Eubacteriales bacterium
CTTCCGGGTCTGCGAGCTTTGCGGCTATCTTCTGCACGGCCTCAGGGTAGCCGCCCCCCACATCCGCAAGGCTCGGGAACGGGCCCTCGTTGCCTTCGCTGAGGTCTCGGCACAGGTGCCAGAGCTTCTGTGCGATCAGCTCGCGCTCGTAGTCCTCGGCCCCGGCGACCTCGTCCTTTGTGGCGTATCGCCCATCGCCAAGCAGCTCACCTATGCGTGCAGCGGCGTCTGCCCACATTATGAGCTGCGCGCCGCGCTCGTAACGCGCCTGCTCGCCCTGGGCAATGCGGATGCCGTCCTCGGAATACCACACGGCGTATTTCACGCCGTCTATGTCAAAGCCGTTGCCGCCTTGGTAGACCGTAGGCAGAAAAACAGCTATTTCATCAATAGAGCGCTGCTTCTCAAACTCCGCGACCACGCGCATACGCAGCTCGTCCGTGTTGCCGCCGAGCCGGAGAACGTCGTCCATGACCTCCTGCGGAAAAGAGAAAGCGGAGGGCGCGTGCGCGTCCTCCGCTTCGTCAAAGAGATTCAGTTGTAGATCAATTCGTTCAGAACTACTTCTTCGGCCTGAGCCTTGCAGCTGTTCATGAGGCCGGTCCACTTCATCGGGTCGGCGGCTTTCAGCGCCTCTGTTGCGCCCGCTTCCGCCGCCAGCTTCGGCAGCATCAGGTCTATCCGCCGCTGCGCCGCTTCCTCCGTCTCGTGCAGGTGCGGCCACAGCGTCCCGTTCATCAGGAGCTGGTTCCACAGTATGGGCCTGTGCTCCCGCAGATACTTCTGGCGCATCCTCCCGTAGCGGCCTATTGGCTCCGTCTCGGGCAGGTTCAGGTTCGGCAGTTGGACGCCGTTCACGGTCGTGTAAGTTATCTCTGTCATGGCTTTGGCTCCTTTCGTAGCCTCGTATCGTGCGCTCGATCTGGCGCAGCACTATCTGTGCATTCTCGCTGACCGCCGTACCGAGGGCTGTCACAGCCTCGGGCGTGTCCCACTCGAAGACCGCCTTGTAGTCCTGCGGCTCGAAGTAGTTTTCCGGCTCATAGCCGCAGCGCCGGAGCAGTGTGTGGGCTATGCTGACGGTGGCGGCATCGCGGAAGGACACTCCTATGTTGAAGTCATCGTACTCCTCAAGCGAGGAGCCGTCAACGATGCCGAGGATGTCCCGGCTGTTGCCCATCCAATACTCGTCCGCAAGCAGCGCGGCGGCGGTCTCAAGCTGAGAAGCGAGGCTCACGCCTCGCTCCGCGCCGAAGCTGTCCTCGAGCGCTGACGAGACCGCCTCGACGTTCCCACTGCCTATCTGCCACGGCGAGAACGGGCGCGAGCTGCGCCGGGTGCCGGTGTCGGCGATGTCGAAGACGTAGCGGAGCCTCGGCGCGTCGCCGGAGTTGTCCACGAGCGCGATGCCCTTCGCGCCGCGCCGGACATAGCGGCACATGGTGTCGCTCCACACCTCGTAGCTCGCGCAGGCCGTCGCCCCCGGCCGCTGGGCGTGGATCATGAGCTGGTCGTGAAACGGGTACTTGTACAGCCGCGACGCGGTGTCCAAAAACGCCGTCCAAGCGCCCACGCTGCCCGCCAGCCCCTGCGCAATCTCGCGGGCGAGGTCCAAGTAAGTGTCCACCTTAGCAGGCATCGCGCCCGCCTCCTTTCTGTTGTGTAAATAGTTTTAGCGACAGGCAAAGCGTTTGCCTGTCGCTATTAGTCCCCAAAATATATATTAAGCGGGAGCTGTCTATCTGATAACAACACTGACTTCCGTGATATTCAGCCCCTCGTCCAGCCGGAAGCTGGCGTAAGAGCAGCAGGTGATGAGCACGGTCGAGGGGACGCCGCCCTCGTAAAAGAGCGAGGCAAAGACCGTCCCGGCCTCGCTGCCGTAGAAGGTGTCGTACCAGCCGTCCGGCGCGCTGACGGAGCGCGGGTCGCGGCTCCAGATGTCGAGGGGGTTCGGGAAGCGCACGACGATGTCCGCATAGCTGTCCCCGACCTCGAGCCCGCGGAGCCGCCCCGCCGACGCCTCCTCCTCAAACATGGGCATCCAGTACATGGCGCGGCCGAGATATTCGTCCGGCAGGCGCTTGAACTCCGTGGGCAGGTACTGCACCGAGTCGTTTTCTCCCGTGCCGCTGTCGATGACCGGCTGTCCGCCGCTGAGAGAGAACTCAAAGCCCGGCGTGTCCTCCGCCCAGGCCGCGCGCTCGAAGCCGGTGTAGGAGAGCGTCAGCCTGTCCCCATCGACCGAGAGCCGCCCGGTGAGCGCGCTCGCGCCCAGCACGGGCTCAAGCCAAAGCCCATGTTTGCCGCAATCGACACTGAATTCGCCCGAGTCCACCGCTTTAGCGGAAAAGGCCCTGGCGCTCATGAGCATATTGCCGTCAAGATATTCCACAACCTCATATGTAAAGCAGCTGTACACCTTGAACGGCGTGCTGCCGTCCTCCTCCGCGCCTAGGTAAAGCAGCGCCCGGCCGCAAAAATGCTCGGCCTGCCAGACGCTGACCGGCTCAAAATCCATGGGCGGGATATAATCCGGCAGAGACGAGGCTTCAGGCATAGGAGCCGCTGTGGGCGTGGTGACAGCAGGCGTCGGCGTTGCCTCCACCACCTCCGCACCGCAGGCGGCGAGGAGGAGCAGGGCGAGAATAAGAGGGATTATACGCTTCATGCCGGTGACCTCCCTTGATGGCATTTACCATATTCAGTCTATAAGACCCCTTGCCGCATGTCAACACATATATTCCTACTCAACGAGACTTGCCAAAGTCCAGCCAGTAGATCACCCTCTCGCCGTCGTCCTTGAGGATGAGGTCGG
>URDJ01000083.1 GCA_900546615.1 uncultured Eubacteriales bacterium
CGGCTTCAACGCGGCAGCCATTCTTCCCATCGTACTCATCCTGCTGCTCATCGCGGGCGCTGCCGCAGTCTTCCTTAAGTTCCGCCAGAAGAAGCCCGACACCAGCGGCGCCACCGACCTCGACGACTACGAGTTCCCCGAGGACGACGAGGAGGACGAGGCCAAGTGAGATACCGATTTACCAGCAACCCTTTCGAGGCCATGATGACGAAGATACCGCCCGCGCCCAAACCCGACCCGCTGCCCAAACCGCCCGAGGGCCACTTCTGCTACGGCTGCGCCCGCTACGGCCTGGGTTGCGTGCGGCCGTGCTACAGGGACGCGGAGAAATACGACAAAACCTCCTGTTGACATTATACCGGTACGCCGGTATAATAATTGCAAGGAGGCGAGGAACATGACGCTGAAGGAACAGATTGCCCATCATAACACGACCATGTACAGGCTCGCCAAGGACAGCGGAGTCCCTTACTCCACCATCAACGACATATGTACCGGCAAGTCCCGCATCGAGAATGCCAGTGCCGGGACAGTATACAGACTTGCAAAGGCGCTTGGGACAACTGCTGACGAGCTTATTGCGCCGAGCTTCGAGCGCCCGGCCTTCGGCATTTTCAAGGGCAACGTATGCCACACGCTCAAGGAGCAGGGAGATATACAGTTTATAATCAACACGCTTGAAAGCGGTGAGATACGCAAGCTGTTCAGCAAGGGATGGTATGAGGAGAGCTTATATCTTCTCGCCATGCTGGACTATGTGAGTCGAGTCAACCACGTGCCTCTTTGCAGTGAATACAGCGACATTCGCTCCACCAAGCTGGACAGGGTCGTATACTCATCGAGCGTCCTGATGCTTTGCAGGATGACAAAAAGCGAGGAGCCGAAAGTGAAGGCCAGGAAAGAAGCCATCCCGGAGTTCATGCGATTCAATATTGCGGAGGCTGATGTGAGGAATGTCGTCTGATTTCAACAAGTCCGGCATGGACAACTATCTGAAGGAACTGGCAAAGGAATACCGGCGCATGGTCGGAAAAAACATGCCCGCTGAGATCGTGCTTGTCGGCGGTGCGGCTATACTTGCAAATTACGGTTTTCGGGAATCCACGCAGGATATTGACGCCATAATAACTGCCGCATCTGCAATGAAGGATGCGATCAACGTCGTTGGGGACAGGTATGACCTCCCCAGTGGATGGCTCAATTCAGACTTCATAAAAACCGACTCGTACTCGCCAAAACTAATAGAGTTTTCATGCTATTACAGGACATTTGCAAACGTTGTCACGGTGAGGACGATAGAAGCCGAGTATCTAATTGCCATGAAGCTGCGGGCCGGAAGGCAGTACAAATACGACCTGTCAGACGTAATTGGTATCCTTGCCGAGTGCAAACGCAGCGGGAACCCTGTCTCACCTGAGCAAATCCGCATAGCCTATGAGAACCTGTACGGCAAAGGGGCTTCCATGCCGGAAAGCTCAAAGGCGCTGCTCGACAGGCTGTCGGTCGTCCAAGACTACGAGAAGGAGTATGCGCAAGTTGCAATGGAAGAAAAACAGCGGGCAGGTTTGTTGAGAGACTTCCAGCAAGACTATCCCGACGCAGCAAATGCGCAGAATGTAAACAGTATTTTGGAACGCCTGAAAACGCTCAAAGAAAACACGCCTAACCACACCGACACAGATACAGCAAAAGTCGATTCAGAAATTGAAATATGATATAAACCAAACACAACGCCAAGAGGCCAGCGAGAGCTGGCCTCTTTTATTTTGCACGAAAGGATGAACATATGCAGACACTCATAATAACCGAAAAGCCCTCCGTCGCGCAGGCTATTGCCGCGGTGGTCGGGGCTATAACGCGTAAAGACGGATACTTCGAGGGCAACGGATATGTTGTAGGCTGGTGCCTTGGGCATCTGGCACAGCTCGTAAGTGCCGAGGCCTACGACCCGCAGCTCAGCCGCTGGCGCGTCGCCGACCTGCCCATACTGCCCCAGGACTGGCGCTACAGGGTGCCGCAGGACAAGCGAAAACAGTTCGGCATCCTTCGTGGCCTCATGCTCAGGGACGACGTCTCTCAGGTCATAAACGCCTGTGACGCCGGGCGCGAGGGCGAGCTCATCTTCCGCAACCTCTACGACCTCACAGGCTGCACCAAGCCCACGCTTCGCCTCTGGCTCAACTCCATGGAGGATAGCGAGATACGCCGCGCCCTCAGTGATCTGCGCCCCGGTTCGGACTATGACAGGCTCTTTGCCGCCGCGCGCTGTCGGGAGCGCGCCGACTGGCTAGTCGGCATCAACGCCACGCGCCTGCTCTCCGTCACCTACCACCGCACCCTGAACACAGGCCGTGTCGTTTCGCCCACGCTCGCGCTGCTCACGCGGCGCGAGGCGGACATTGCGGGCTTCGTACCTGAGTCCTTCTGCACCGCCGAACTGCACCTCGGCTCCTTCACAGCCGAGAGCAAGCGATTCAGCAACAGGGCCGAGGCTGAGGAAGCTGTGGTCTCTGCCGGCGGCAAGTGCGTCGTGTCAGCGGTCAGCACCAAGGAGAAGTCCGAGAGCGCCCCTGCGCCCTACGACCTGACCACACTCCAACGCGAGGCCAACCGCGTCCTCGGCTACACCGCCCAGCAGACGCTGGACTATGCGCAGAGCCTCTATGAGAAGCGCCTCTGCACCTACCCGCGCACGGACAGCCGCTATCTCACGGACGGCATGGCAGACGGCGTGAAGTCCCTCGTCCTCTGCGCGGCTGGCATCTGCGGCCTTGAGCCGCCGT
>URDJ01000084.1 GCA_900546615.1 uncultured Eubacteriales bacterium
GCCGCCGCCCTCAAGGCCCTCGAAGACCGCGCCCAGAAGCGCAAGTTCTGCTGAATACGGTATCAAAAACCCCGCAGCCTGCCTTTCAAATCTTAAAATGAGGTGTTATAATAATGGGTAAGCGCATAGTAGTCGCTCTCGGCGGAAACGCCCTGGGCAACAATCTTCCCGAGCAGATGGCCGCGGTCAAGGAGACCGCGAAGGCCATAGCCGACCTCATTGAGGGCGGCAACGAGGTCATAGTTGCGCACGGCAACGGCCCGCAGGTGGGCATGATCCAGGCCGCGATGACCGAGCTCACGAGGTCGAACCCCGAGAAGTACATCCCCTGCCCGCTGTCCGTCTGCGTGGCGATGAGCCAGGGCTACATAGGCTACGACCTGCAGAACGCCCTGCGCGAGGAGCTGCTTGACCGCGGCATCAACAAGGGCGTCGCCACCGTGCTGACGCAGGTGGAGGTCGACCCTGAGGACCCGGCTTTCAAGAATCCCACCAAGCCCATCGGCTCCTTCATGACGAAGGAGGAGGCGGACAAGATGGTCGCCGAGCGCGGCTATCAGGTCGTCGAGGACGCCGGCCGCGGCTACAGGCGCGTCGTCGCCTCTCCGAGGCCGCAGGCGGTCGTCGAGCTGGACACCATCCGTGCCCTCGTTGACAGCGACCACATTGTCGTGGCCTGCGGCGGCGGCGGTATTCCGGTGTTCAAGACCGAGGGCCACCACCTCAAGGGCGCGGCCGCAGTCATCGACAAGGACTTCGCCAGCGAGGTCCTCGCCGAGCAGCTCGACGCGGACTATCTCATCATTCTGACCGCCGTTGAGAAGGCCGCCATCAACTTCGGCAAGCCCGAGCAGAAGTGGCTGGACAACATCTCGGTCGCCGAGGCCGCGCAGTACTGCGCCGAGGGCCACTTCGCGCCCGGTTCCATGCTGCCGAAGGTTCAGGCCGCCATGCGCTTTGCCGAGTCCAAGCCCGGCCGCCGCGCGCTCATCACCCTGCTCGAGAAGGCCAGGGACGGCATCGACGGCAAGACCGGCACCGTCATCGTGAACGAGTAAGGAGGAACAGAGCATGAAAGAGGTAATAGCCACCGCAGCTGCCCCCGCCGCCATCGGCCCCTATTCTCAGGGCGTCGCGGCCTCGGGCAAGATAGTTTTCGTCTCCGGCCAGCTGCCCATCGACCCCGCTACCGGCGCTTTTGCCGCCGATGACATCCAGGGCCAGACCGAGCAGAGCCTCAAGAACGTCGGCGCCATCCTCGCTGAGGCCGGCTACGGCTATGAGGACGTCGTCAAGACCACCGTGCTGCTCGCCGACATCGCTGACTTCGGCCCCATGAACGAGGTCTATGCGAAGTTCTTCACCGGCGCCTGCCCGGCCCGCGCCGCCTTCGCGGTCAAGGACCTGCCGAAGGGCGCCAAGGTCGAGATCGAGGCCATAGCGGTAAAGTAAGGGGAAAACAGCAAAATAAGCGGCCTCCCGGTGCGCAGATGCGCATGCCGGGAGGCCGTTTTCCATATGCCGCCGCATGTCCGGGCGGCGGAGGCTCACTTCCTCTCGCCGCAGGGATAGTGCTCGTTATCTGCCTTTTCCTTTGTCAGCAGCTGATAGAAGCGCCAGCCGCCGGCGAGGTTCGAGCAGTCGAAGCCGTTGCCCGTCAGGATGCGGCAGGCGATGTAGCTGCGCATGCCGGAGAAGCAGTTCACGTACAGCTTCTTTGACTTATCCAGCTCGCCGAGGCGCGCCCTCAGCTCGTGCAGCGGGATGTTCACCGCGCCATCGATGCAGCCGCCGGCGAATTCGCGCTCCGTCCTCACGTCCAGTATGACCGCGCTGCCGTCCCTCGGGATATTCGGCACGTCCTCCGGGAAATGCTGCTTCACTACGCCGCCCATGACGTTTTCTATCATGAAGCCCGCCATGTTCACGGGGTCCTTCGCCGACGAGTACGGCGGGGCGTAGGCCAGCTCGAAGTCCGCCAGATCAGCCGCCGTCAGGCCCTTGCGCACCGCCACAGCCATGACGTCTATCCTCTTGTCCACGCCGTCGAAGCCCACGATCTGCGCGCCCAGTATCCTGCCCGTGTCCGGGTCGTACAGGGTCTTGATGCTCATGTTCCGCCCGCCGGGGTAGTAGCCCGCGTGGCTCGCGGAGTAGCCCTGCACCTTGGCGTATTTCACGCCCGCGGCCTTGGCGGCCTTCTCGTTCAGGCCCGTTACCGCCGCAGTCATGTCGAAGACCTTGATGACCGTCGAGCCCTGTGTGCCCTTGTACTCCGAGTCGATGCCGCAGATATTGTTCGCCGCTATCCTCGCCTGGCGGTTCGCAGGGCCTGCGAGCGCCACCAGCGCGGGCTTGCCGGTCACGGGGTTCACGACCTCCACCGCGTCGCCCACGGCGTAGATGTCCGGGTCGGAGG